>JAUXNG010000084.1 GCA_030682835.1 Hydrogenophaga sp.
CGACCACGGTTTGACGCCACGAATCGCAGATTTGAAAGTGAACAGGAAAGTCAATGAAATCAACGATCTACCAACACCACCTCCGCGCCAGTGCTAGCTTTTCGTACCGTCACTTATTGCACTGAAAACGAGGAGACCCCGTCAACCCCGGGCTCGCTTCCGTCGGGCACCACCCCGCCAGGCTCGACTTCCTCGGCGGCATCGCCTGCGTCCAGCTCCATCGGAAGCTCGGGTTCCACCAGCTCCACGAGCTCCTCCGGCATGAGCAGCGGCTCGGGCTCCAGTGCTGGCAGCAGCGCAGGTATGGGCTCCAGCAGCGGCTCCACCGCAGGCTCGGCGGGCAGCGGCTCCTCGGGCATGGGCTCCAGCATGTCCGGCAGTTCGGGCAGCACGGGTGGTTCCAGCAACACGGGCAGCGGTGGCAGCCTCACCGGCTCGGGTTCGTCCAGCGGCTCTTCCATGAGCGACAGCTCGCGCAGTGGCGCATCCTCGCCCAACCTGCCGCGACTGGAAGATGCAGTGCACGGCTCGTCCCTGGGTGGCGGCTCGTCCATGAACCGGCAGAGCAGCCAGCGTGGCCAGAACGGCAACGGCCAGGGCCGCCAGAACAACAGCCTGTCTGACATGCTGGGCCAGCAAGGCGAACTGCTGGACCGCGTGCGTCACACCGTGCGCGAGCACCCGCTCGCCGCCATGGCAGGCGCTCTGGTGCTGGGCTCGCTGCTGTCGCGTCGCCGCCATTGACGGCAAGGGGCCGCGCAGGCCCTTGAAACCATCGCACGGGGCCTTCGGGCCCCGTTGTCGTTCAGGGGCGCGCCCACTCCTACCCGGCATGCGGTTTGCCGCCCACATGGTGGCCACAAGGGCCGGTGCCGCCACCGGGTCCGCGCCGCGGGAGATGCCCATGACTTTGCAAAAGCTCAGCGCGCTGGAATGCCCGGAAGTGCCCAGCCCGACGCGCGAACGCGAACCCGAAGCGGTGCCCTGCGTGCTGCTGCAAGCAGGGGCTCTGCCCTCAGACGAGACCCAAGCAAACGAAGCGCACCCGCCCTCGCCTGCGGCACCCGAGCCAGCGGTCGAAGACGAGTCGGCCGATCCGGTGGGCGACGGTCACAGCGACGCTGAACTGGCTCAGAAGCTCAAGGAATTGCCACGGGAAGTGCCCCGGCCGGGCGAGCGCACTGCGCCTGGTTTCCATCCGCCGCCCCCAGACAATGAAAAGGGCCGCTGAGCGGCCCATTTTCTGGTTCTGATGATCCATGTGCCTGTCGCCAGACACACGGACGTCAGCCCATGGTTCAGGGCTTGTTCATGCCTCGGCGGCACGTGCCTGGTCGCGCAACATGCGCACCTGATCGTGGTTGCGTTGCACGCCCTGCAGGTGCGTTTCCACCACGCTGCGCACGTTGGGCGGCAGATCCTGCTCCAGCGCACGGCGGTAGCTGGCCAGGGCCACGTCTTCACCGCGCTCGGTCTCTTCCAGCATCGCCAGGTCGGTGTAGCCGGCCAGCGCGCCTTTCACGGCCACCCAGCCGCGGTGCATGGCACCCGAGGCCGAGCCCGTGTCTTCGGCGCTGCCACCGTGCTGCACCACGAGTGACTGCAGCTCGGCCGCGGCCTTGCGGCATTCGTCGGCGCGCTTCATGAAGAGTTCGCGGATCTGGGGGCTCTTGCAGTGCTCGCCGCTGGTGCGAAAGCCATACTCCCCGTCCTTGGAGGTCTCGATGAGTTTGTTCAGGGTCTTGACGACGTCGTTGTGTTCCATGTCAGTCCTCATAGAAGTTGGTTGAAAGACTGTGTGCGCCCGGGGATGGGCACACACCAGCTCTTCCAGTGGGCACGTGGCGTACCCACTCCAGCTCCGCAGGACGACGCGGCTCAGCTCCGGCTGGTGCTGATGGCGTCGTAGAGCACGGCCACCAGGGCCTCGGGCGAGCATGGCTTGCGCAACAGGCGGAAGCCATCGTTGAGCGCCACATCGCCACTGTGCCCGCTGATGAGCACCACGGGCAGCTGCGGCAACTCTTGCCGCAACCGCCTGGCCAGGGCCACGCCGTCCATGCCGCCGGGCATGAGCACGTCGGTCAACACCACATCAAAGGCTGGTGGCTGGTGCACCCGTTGCAAGGCCTGCTCGGCGGTGGAACAGGTTTCGACATCGCAGCCGTACGACGTGAGCAGCGCCGCCGTCACGTCGCGCAAGGCCTCGTTGTCGTCGATCAGCAGCACACGCGCGCCTTCGATGCTGGCCCCGTCGGCCGGCAGCAGCAGGCCCGGCTCGGTTTTCATGTTGTTCTTCATGGGCAGCAGCAGCGACACCGTGGTGCCCAGCCCTGGCGTGCTGTCCAGCCGTGCCGTGCCGCCCGCCTGCTGGCAGAAGCCATACACCTGGCTGAGGCCCAGCCCGCTGCCCTGCTCGCTCGATTTGGTCGAGAAAAAGGGCTCGAACACCCGCTTGGCTGTGCCCTCGTCAATGCCCGCGCCGCTGTCGCTCACGGTGATGATCACGTAGTCGCCCGGGGGCAGACCCGCCGCGTCGTGCCGGTCGGCATTGGCTGCGCGCACCCACACCTCGCCACGCTCGGTGATCGCGTCGCGTGCGTTGAGCCCCAGGTTGATGAGCGACAGCTCCAGTTCCGACGGGTCCACGAAGATCGGCTGCGTGGCCGGGTGCACATCGATCGACAGCGCAATGCGCGAGCCCAGCACCGACTTCATGAGCTCACCGATCTCCGGCAGCGAGTCCGACAGGTACACGGTGCGCGGCCTGACCGACTGGCGGCCCGCAAACCGCAGCAGGTGCTGCGTCAGCCGGCTGCCCGACTCGACGGCGCGCAGCGTGGCGGCAATCGGTGCGGCCAGCTCCGGGGCGGTCACGCGCCGCTGCATCAAGTAGGCGCTGTTGCTGATGACGCCCAGCAGATTGTTGAAGTCGTGCGCCACGCCGCCGGTGAGGCGGCCCAGCGCCTCCACGCGCTGAACGCTGGACAGCCGCTGCTCGGCGTTGCGCGTCTGCGCCACCGCCCCGGCCACCTGGCGCTCCATGTCGAGGCGGGCATTGCGCATCGAGCGGCTGGCCTTGGCCATGGCCGCAGCCACCTCGTCGCACTCGGAAATGCCGGTGGGAGCCGGCTCCACGGCGGCGCCCGCTTCCATGCGGGCGGCCGCATCCTTGAGCGTCACGATGGGGGCCACGATGCTGCTCGACACGCGCGCAGAGCCCAGCAGGGCCAGCCCCATCAGCACCAGGGCGCCGAACGCCACATTGAGCACCGCCTTGGGCACCACGCCCTCGAAGTCTTCCCTGGGCATGGCGGTGATGTAGGTCCAGCCCTGCGGCGAGGTGTTGAAGTAGGCCATCACCGGCTTGCCGTCCAGGCTGATCGACTCCATAAGACCTTCGCGATGCATCGCCAGACGCTCGCGCAGGTCGGGTGTGGCTTCTCGGCCCGCAAAGGCCACACCACCCGGGTGCCGCGCCACCACACGGCCGTCGCTGTCGAGCACGGCGCCCACCCAGTCGGGCGCCAGCTGCTGGCGGTCGATGATGGCCTGCATTTCTTCGGGCAGTACCGTGAGTTTGAGGTTGAGCACGGTCTGGCCATCGCGGCGCAGCGGCTCCACCAGCGCGGCGTGGTAAGCGCCCTGCCGGGCGTCGATCGCCAGGGGCTTGACCACCGGGCTGTCGCTCATGTCGTCGTCGGCCGCGCCCGGCAGTGTGTCGGACGGCGGCTCGGCCAGGGGCAAGCGGGTGTCGATCAGCAGCTTGTCGGCGGTGCGCACTTCCAGCCAGCCGCGCAGCCCCTGAAGGGTGCGGCGCGCCTGGAGGTCAAAAGCGCGCAGGGTTTCGGGGTCGATGTCGGGCGCATCGTCGAGCATGCGGGACAGCGAGAGCGCGCGCACCACGGCGCGGCGCTGCGCCAGTTCGCCGTCGAGCACCATCGACACGGCCCGGGCGGTCTCCTTGAGCAGCCGCTCGTTGGCCTCGCGCTCCATGCGGTAGGTCACGCCGAGCACCCACATGGCCGCCAGCAACGCGGGCAGCATGATCGACATCACCAGCAACGCCAGCCGCGTGCGTACCGACATGCGCCGCCCCGGTGGACGGGGACGCTCTAGCGCCGGGCTCGGGTGGGCGATGGTGACCAACTGCAATTCCTTCGTTGCGGCGCCGAGGCCGCAACTGTTGTCTCGTTCTGTGGAAACCGGAGCGCAGGGGCCCGGTTGCGGACGAGGCAAGCGCAATGCCCACCAGCCGTCAGGGGCATCTTACAGCCGAGTCAGCGGGCACGCAGCTTGCCCGATGGGGGAGCACTGTGCCCGCACCGGGGTGCAGGCTCATTTCGCAACCAACCCATAGGACTGACCATGACCCTCTCGAAGCAAACCCTCAGGAACTGGCCGATGGCGGCCCTTGCGCTGGCCATCAGCTGCACCGTGTCCGCCCAGACCGCCGGAACCACCGGCACGACGTCCGGCGGCCAGAGCGCCAGCCCCACCGAACTGCAGAACCAGACCACGGGCACCTCTGGCAACACGGGCACGATGGGCACCACCGGCACGACGTCCACCACGGGCACGACCGGCACGATGGGTACCACGGGCACCACGTCCACCACCGGCACCACTGGCACCATGGGCACGACAGGCACCGCCGGAACCACGGGCACGACGGCCACCCCGGGTGGCAGCGGCTCGATGGACCGCACCACGGGCGCCACCGGCACCATGGGCACGACCGGCACCACGGGCACCGCATCGGGCTACCAGAGCGGCTCCACCGCCACGGGCGGTTCGATGATGGGTCGTCCGATGTACTCCCAGGGTGAAGGCAACTACTCGCTGATTCCCTACTCCACCGGCGGCTACGTCGGCGTGAACATCGGCACCCCCGACTACGACACCCCTTGCGCTGCTGGCTTCCGCTGCTCGAACAACACCACCGCGTACAAGCTGTACACCGGTGGCATGTTCAATGAATACGTGGGCGCCGAGCTGGGCTACGTGAACATGGGCCGCGCCTACCGCGCTGGCGGCCGCACCGAAGCCCACGGTATCAACCTGAGCCTGGTGGGCCGTCTGCCACTGGGTGGCTTCAACGTGTTCGGCAAGGTCGGCACCACCTATGGCCGCACCGAGGTGAGCGCCAGCCCGCTGGCCCTGACCACGGCCACCGGCAAAGACAAAGGCTGGGGCGGCTCTTACGGCGTGGGCGTCGGCTTCGACCTGACCCCTGCCTCGGCCATCGTGCTCGAGTGGGAGCGTCACGATTTCCGCTTCTCGGGCCAGGGCAAGCAGAACATCGACACCACCATGCTGGGCTACGTCCACCGCTTCTGAACCTGACCGGCTCCAGCACCCCAAGGGGTGCCGGAGCAGGCAGATCTCAAGCCGCCAGTGCAAATGCCCTGGCGGCTTTTTCACGACTGCAGCTGCAGCAAGCCCTTCTCAAACCAGAGGCTCCTTGTCAACCCCGGTGCCCGGTTCGACAGGCGTAAAAAAACGCCGGACATGCCGGCGTTTCTGCTGAGGCGGGAGACGCTCAGTTCGTGCCGCTGCGCACCACGATGTTGTTCGTCACGGCGCGCACATCGGGCACGGCGCGAGCAATCGACGAGGCCAGGTCTTTCTCGGCCTGGGTGGTGGCGAAGCCCGACAGCTGCACGGTGCCGTTCAGCGTTTCCACGCCAATGCGCATGGCGCTGACACGGCGGTCGTCGGCAAAACGGGCCTTCACGCGGGTGGTGATGGTGGCGTCGTCAACATACTGGCCCACGCTGCTCTGACCGCTGGTGACTGCACAGCCGGTCGCGGCCAGGGAGCCGATGGCAATCATGGAGGCAAGAATCAATGTTTTCATGGAATTTCCTTTCGAGGGGTGGGAGAGCCACTGTCGGGCAAGCGGCGTGCCTGCTCAACAGTGGAATACCGGCGCAGATGCCTTCAGGTGCGTGAAGCTGCCACTGCGTACCGTGGTTCGACCGCCAGGTTGTCGGCGCTGGTGTCCTCTTCACGGGCCAGCAGGGCGGCCTGGTGCGAAGCGCTCATCAGGCTGTCGATGCTGCGCGCGCTGCGTTCCCACGAGCTGGACGCCACCAGGCTTTCCATCTCATGCGCGCGCACGGCCTGTTCCTCAGGCGTGGCGTTCAGCAGCTTGCTGCAAGCCTCGACGAACGCCTCTGGGCTGTGCGACACCTCGACCGCACTGCCGTAGAGCGTGATCACGTCCTTCACCGCTGTGCTCACCACGGGCTTGCCGCCGGCCATGTATTCCAGCGTCTTGGTCGGGCTGATGAAGCGCGTGGCCTCGTTCAGGGCAAAAGGCATCATGGCCACGTCCCAACCGGCCAGGAAATACGGCAGGCGTTCATAGCCCTGCATGCCCAGCCAGTGGATGTTGTCGCGGCGCGGCAGGCTATCGGGGTCTATCTTCACCACCGGGCCGACCATGACCACCTGCCAGTCGGGGTTGTGGTCGGCCACACGCTCCACCAGCGACAGGTCAAGGCGCTCATCGATGACGCCGAAGTACCCGATGCGGGGTCCGGCAATCGAGCCCTGCAGGGCCTGCACCGACTGGTATTCGTCGCTGTCGTCACGCAGGCTGGCGGGGTCGTAGTGCTTCGCGTCCACCGAGCTGGGAATGCAGTGCACGCTGGGGTGCTGGTTGCGCTTGGCGTCGAACAGCGAGGGTCCGCCGGTGAACACCACAGCGGCGCGCTTCATGAGAGCGGTTTCGCGCTGGCGCAGCTGGCGCGGAGCGCCCTTGAAGGCGCTCAGCTCGTCCATGCAGTCGTACACCACACAGCTCGGGTCCAGCGGCTCCACCAGCGGCAGGGCCATGGGGGTGTAGAGCCACACCACCGGGTTGCGCACCTGCTCGGCGGCCATCCAGGCGGTCACCAGCGGCTGCAGAACCGCCAGCTGGTCGTCGTGGAAGCCGGGCATGGCCACCGGTGTGTGGGGCACCAGCACCGTGAGCTGCGGCCCCACCACGCGGGTTTCAATGAAGGCCTTGCCCTCGGTTGGCACGGGCTCTTCGACAAAGAAGACACGCCATCGACCCGCCAGTCGCGTCAGCAGATGCTGCGGGCGCTGGAGCACGAAGCCCCAGCGAAGATGAGAGAAAACGACAAGGGCGGGTGGTGCGGACATAAAAAAATCCCTGACAGGGTTGGATAAATGGGGGCCACTCGCCACACGCGGGCTCAGGCCCGTGCGTGGTCAGGCAGCAGTTCAGCGGGATTTGCTGGTCGACTTGGAAGCAGCGCGTTTGCGGGCGGGCGCAGCGGGTGCAACGTCCATCTCGGCCTCGTCGTCCTCTTCGTCTTCAGCGCTCGATTCCCCTTCTTCCATGGGCGCGTGCACGGCCATGAGTTCTTCGCGACGGCTCTCGACCTGCTGGGCGAGCGACTCCCAGTCGAGCTTGGCGCTCTCCAGGGCGGGGAACATTTCGCCCTCTTCTTCCTTCACGTGGTGCAGCACGTATTCGCACAGCACGGTGAAACGCGCGAAGTACTTGTCATCGGCGGGCGACATCACGCTGAGCTGGTCAATCAGCGTGTGGGCCGACTCATGCTCCACCTCGGCCTCGTCGAGCATGTCGGTGTCTTTCAGCGCCTCGCGAGCGGCGGGGTACAGCAGCTCTTCTTCCAGGGCAGCGTGGATCTGCAGCTCGGTCAGCACCTGCTGCACCAGGGCTTGAGCGGCTTCGGTGTCTTCTTCGGTGTCGAGCTTTTTGAAATCGCGAAACGCCTTCTTGACGCGCTTGTGGTCGTCCACAAGGGCACCAAGGATGGTGGAACGGGCGGCGGTAGCAGCGCGGCTGCTGGGTCGGGTGGCCATGTAGAAGCTCCTCAAGTGGGTTTGGAGAACCTCAAATGGCAAGGCATGTGCCCGACACGGTGAACCGCCTTCAAATTGACCGAAACCGAGGCAATTCGGTACTTTTTACCGCACATTTCGCCACATCAGCGAGCGCTTATTTGCGCTTTTCACTAGTCGCCACGGCGCAGCTACGGCTCATCCCCTGTTGCGGCGCGGGTTTGCAGGCGATTCGTCACAAAGGGCAACAAACGCGCCCGGCTGGCACAGGCCTTGCGGTTGGGTTGGCATGCCGATGAGCGCCTGCCTGCAAGCGGGCCCCTCCGGCCCCCCGTTCTGCCTCTTGAAACCTGCCACACGGAGACCCCCCTCATGTCATTTCTCGAGATGCGTCACGACACCCGGCAAACACAGGCGCTGTCCCCGCGGCTGCAACACGCCGTGCGCCTGCTGCAGATGTCGTCCATGGACTTTGCCGCCACCGTGCACACCACACTGGGCAAGAACCCCTTTCTCGAGCTGGCCGAAGACGAGCCCGAAGACAACGAAATCGACAGCGACATGGAAACCGCATCCGAGCCCGAGACCGAACACCCGCTGGCGGCCGAGCCCGAAATCCAGGACCTGGACAACCTCGACAACGACCGCGACCTCTGGCAGGCCGACGCCGCCGGCAGCGGCACCCGTTCGGAAGACGGTGAAACCTCGGCACTCGACCTGATGGCGGTGGAAGTGTCTCTGGCGAGCCACCTGCACAGCCAGCTCGGCGTGATGACGCTGGAAGCGCGCGACCTGTTGCTGGCGCGCTGCGTGGTCGACTCGCTGGACGAAGACGGCTACCTGCGCACACCGCTGGAAGAGCTGCTGACGGTCGAACAGCTCGACCCGCCGGCCACGCTGGAGGAGCTGGAATGCGCGCTGCTGCGCGTGCAATGCCTGGACCCGCTGGGCGTGGGCGCCCGCAGTGTGGGCGAGTGCCTGCGGCTGCAGCTGTCCACCATCGAATGCCCCGCCATGCGCGAGCTGGCCAACACCATCGTCACCCAGCACCTCTCGGCCCTGGCCTCGCGCGACGTGAACGGCATCGCACGCAATGTGGGCAAGCCGGTGGCGGTGGTGGCCGAAACCTGCGAGCGCATCCGCCGCCTCGACCCCCGGCCCGGCTGGCGCTTTGGCTCGGCGCGGGTGGACTACATCGTGCCCGACGTGGTGGTGAAGAAAGTGCGCGGCAACTGGGTGGTGCAGCTCAACCCGGCCATCGTGCCCAAGGTGCGCCTGAACCAGACCTATGCCGAGCTGTTCCAGCGCCACCGCACCGCCCAGAACACCGAACTCGCCGGCCACCTGCAGGAAGCCAAGTGGACGGTGCGCAACGCCCAGCTGCGGTTCTCGACCATTCTCGATGTGGCTGAGGCCATCGTCCGCCGGCAGAAATATTTCCTCGAATTCGGCGCCATGGCCATGAAACCACTTCGCCTGGCGGAAATTGCCGAAGAAGTGGGCATCCACGAAAGCACGGTGTCCCGCGTCACCAACAACAAATACATGGCCACCCCCAGCGGCGTGTTCGAGCTGAAGCACTTCTTCTCGCGTGCGCTGCCCAGCAGCAGCGGCGCGGCCTGCTCGGGCACCGCCATTCGCGGGCTCATCAAGGACCTGATCGAGGCCGAGCCCGCCAACGCGCCCTACTCCGACGCCGAGATCACGCGCCAGCTCACCCAGCAGGGCCTGGTGGTGGCGCGGCGCACCGTCACCAAGTACCGGCAGATGCTGCACATCGATGCGGTGGAGCGCCGCCGCCGCGTGGCCTGCTGAGGGCGCGACCGTCTCCAACGCAAAAGGCCCGGCTGATCACCGGGCCTTTTGCTTGACCTATGCTGCGTGGTCTTACTTCACCAGCGGGTCGTCGTCGCCGCGCTCGAACTCGCCCTGCAAGGGACTGGTGCCCTCGGGTGGCGGGGTCAGCGGCAGTTCTTCGGGGTGGCGCAGGTCGGGGTGGTCGGGCTCGCGCTTGTCGGGGACCCAGTCGCCGTAGTTGCTGCCGGATTTCGTGCGCGTGCCACCGTCGTCGCCCGGGGGTTGTTCGGGTCCGCCTGCCACGGACGACTGCAGCGAGGTCGCGTCGCGCTGGCTGTCTGCTTCGCGGCGCGCCGTGCGCTCCTGCTCTTCGCCCTTGTCTGGGGTGCCGCCGGGAATCGGGGTGCTGGTCATGAGGGTCTCCTGGGTTGGGTGCGGGTTGCCGCGGAAGTTGTGTGGCTGACCACTGCTGCAAAAAATGCAGCAAGCAGAGCTGGCGTGGCCTGCGTCAGCCGTCGGCGTCGCTTGGCGGGGTGTTGGCGCCGCCGGCCCCGCCCACGGCTTTGGCGCGGCGCTCGGCGTCCAGTCCGGGCACGGCGCGCATGTCGGTGTCCATCTGCCCGGCGTCCAGGTCTTTCTTGGCCTGCACCATGTGAGCGTCGGGTTCGTCGGCCGTGCTTTCGTCCACCGACTGGTCGCGTTCGTGCGGCATCTTCAACTCTTCGTCGTCATCCGGCGCCGGAAGGGAGCCAGGGGCCACAGGCGTTTTCTTCACATGAACCGGGCCGCTGCCCGGGTGCAGGGGGTCGTGCTGGTCGGCGGGTGGTCGGGTGGCGGATGGGTCGGTCGGCATGGCGCTCCAGTCGGAAAGTGTTGACGCGAGGCCCGCGGGACATCAGCCGCAAGCCTCACGGGTGAGCGGGCACGCATCGTGCCCGCAGGCTGCATATCCACTGGAGCGCGCCGTGACATGCTGCCCCCCCGTCCCCCGACACCCTCCCTCTTTCCTGAACCGAGCGCTGAACCGAGCGCTGATCCGAGCGCCAGCCGTGGTGCGCGGCGCCCCGGTCTGCACGGCCCACATCGGCCCCCCGGCAGACAAGCCGACCCGAACCCAAAAATGAAACACCCGGCAGCACCACCCCACCCTTTGCAAGATGGACACGTCCGTCGCGACACGGGGGCGCCGTGGTTCCTGAACCATGCCGGCGAGTGCGCCGCCCTGATGCGCGACGCGTGGAACGATCCCTCGACGCCCTGGATGCAAGAGGCGGTGCACCACCCGTCCATTCAGGCCATGCTTGACCTGATGCTGGGGGCCGATGAACCCATGTTCCTGGCCTGGGGCGGCGAGCGCCGCATGCTCTACAACGATGCGTACGTGCCGATCCTGGGTGAGCGCCACCCGAGTGGCATGGGCGCCCCCATGGCCCAGTTGTGGTCCGACGTCTGGAACCAGCTCGAGCCCCTGGTGAACTCCGTGTTCAACGGCGGCAGCGTGCAGATGGACGACATCCTGCTGATGTTGCAGCGCGACGGCGCCCGGCGCGAAGCCCACTTCACTTTCGGCTACCACGCTGTGCGCGATGCTGAGCAGCGCGTGATGGCCCTGTACTGCGTCTGCCGTGAAATCACCGGCCCGCAGGCCGAACAGCAACTCCGCGATCAGGAAGCGGCCATGCGCTGGCGCCTGCTCTCCATGGTGCCGGGCTTCGTGGCGATTCTGTGTGGTCCGCAGCACAGGGTGACGTTCGTGAACCGCTCGTTCGAGGCCGCCTTCGGCCCCGACCCGATGATGGGGCGTTCGCTGGACGACGTGATTCCCGCTGCCCGGCGGCAGGGGCTCACCGCCCTGATGGACCGCGTCCTGCACACCGGCGAGCGCCTGGAACGCCTGCACCTGCCCCTGACGCTGCCCGCCCCCGGGGGCGGTACAGCCCTGCGGCGTTACGACCTGGTGCTGGAACCGTTGCACAACCACGACCCCGGCGTGGCCGGCGTGTTCGTGCAGGGGCAGGACGTGACCGATCTCTACCTCGCGCACGAACTCGCCCGCAGCGGCAACGAGCGCCAGGCGGCGCTGCTCGACAGCATGAGCGAGAGCCTGCTGCTGCTCGACCCGCAGCTGCGCGTGGTGCAGCTCAACCGGGCGGCCCTTGCCATGGACGGCCGCCCCAGCGAAGCACTGATGAGACAGACGGTGCTGTCGCTCTGGGGCGAGGCCGCCCAGCCGGTGCACCGCATGCTTCAGGACGCCCTCGCCAGCGGCGAGGCCCGTCACATGGAGTTTCGCGACAGCCAGCGGGGGCGCTGGCTCGACCTGCACGCCTACCCGGTGCCGTACGGCGTGGCCCTGCTGTACCGCGACGTCAGCGCGGTCAGGCAGGCCGAAACCCTGTTGCGCGAGAGCGAGGCCCGGTTTCGCGCCGCGGTCTCGGCGGTCGGCGTCATGTGGACCTGCGACGCACAAGGAAAGATGCAGGGCGAGCAGCCCGGCTGGCAGATGCTCACCGGCCAGCGACGCGACGAGTACGCCGGCGATGGGTGGCTCAAAGCCCTGCACCCGGACGACGCCACCGAAGCCATAGCCCAGTGGCGCTCCGCGGTGCGCCGCGGCGAAAACTACCTGAGCGAACAGCGCGTGCGCCGCCCCGGCGGCCCCTGGCGCGAATTCATTGTGCGCGCCGTGCCCCTGCTCACCCCCGATGGTCGGGTGCGCGAATGGGTTGGCGTGCACATTGACGTAACCGATGCGCGCCAGGCGGCGCGTGCCCTCAACAGCGCCGCCCGGCGCAAAGACAACTTTCTCGCCATGCTTGCCCACGAACTGCGCAACCCGCTCGCCCCCATCCGCACCGCGGCCCAGGCCCTGGGCCACCCGCGCCTGACCCGCAAGGAACTCGACGCCTGCCAGGCCGTGATATCGCGGCAGGTGGGCCACATGGCCTGGCTGCTCAACGACCTGCTGGACGTGTCGCGCATTTCAGAGGGCCGGCTCACCCTGCGCCGCTCGTGCGTGGGCCTGCGCCAGGTGGTGGACTCGGCGATCGAGACTGCCCGCCCGCTGCTCGACGATCGCTCCCATCAACTCACCGTTGACCTGCCGCCGCAAGACCTCGACATCGATGTCGACCCGCTGCGCCTGGCCCAGGTCATCAGCAACCTGCTGATCAACGCCGCCAAATACACGCCCCCCGGCGGACGCGTGGGCCTGCGGGTGCGCGCCGAGCCGGCGGGCATCGTGCTGGAGGTGGCGGACAACGGCATCGGCATTTCCGAAGAGCGCCTGCCCCACGTGTTTGAAATGTTTTCCCGTATTTCGGGGCAGCAGGTGCCCGGTGCGGACGGCAGCATGGGCATGGGCATCGGCCTGGCGCTGGCCCGCGGCCTCATGGAGCTGCACGGAGGCACGCTCGAAGCCAGCAGCCCGGGGCCGGGCATGGGATCGACCTTCACCGCCTGGCTGCCGGCGGCGGTGTCGGAATCGGCGCCCGCACCGCTGCACGATTTCGGCGACCTGAGCAACAACCCCGTGCGCCCCGGCCTGCGCGTGCTGATTGCCGACGACAACGCCGACGCGGCCGAGTCGCTGGCCATGCTCACCAGCATGGAAGGCCACCGCGTGCAGGTGGTGCACAACGGCCCCGACGCGCTGACTGCCGGCCTGGAGAAGGCGCCCGACGTGTGCATTCTGGACATCGGCATGCCCGGCATGGACGGCCACACCGTGGCCCGCCGGCTGCGCGAGGCGCTGCCCGAGCACCCCATGCTCATTCTGGCGGTGACGGGCTGGGGCCAGAAAAAAGACAAGCACGAAGCGCGGGCGGCCGGCTTCGACCGCCACTTCACCAAGCCCGTCGACCCCAACAACCTGCTGGCCTACATCGCCGAGTGGCAAGACCGCCGCGCCACGGCGAGCGAAACGCCGGCCAGCCCGGCGCCCCATGGCCATCCTTGAGCAGGTGCTGGCCACCGTGCAGGCCGAGTTTTCGGACCTGCTGGAGGTAGCGCCGGTGACTCGGGTCACGCTGCGCATGACCGTGGCGCTGGTGCTGGGCGCCATCATTGGCTGGGACCGCGAGCGGCGCGATGCCGAAGCCGGACTGCGCACCCACATGCTGGTGTCGCTGGGGGCTGCCCTGTTCGTGCTGGTGCCAGCCGAGGCCGGCATGCAGCCCGACGACCTGAGCCGCGTGGTGCAGGGCATCGTGTCGGGCATCGGATTCCTGGGGGCTGCAGCTGTGCTGAAGGTGAGCGGCGAGGGCCGCATACACGGCCTGACCACCGCGGCCAGCATCTGGGCCACCGCAGCCGTGGGCATTGCCGCCGGCCTGGGGCGCGAAGGCACCGCCGTGCTGGCCACGCTGTTCATTCTGGTGGTGCTGGCAGCCCTGCGCGGCGTGGGCCTGCGCAACCGGGAAGGCGTGGCGCCGCGCCACCCGCAGTCGCTGGACGAAGACGATGCGGCAGCACTGGCCGATACCGCGCGCGAGGAGCGGGCTGCAGCCCGGCAAACGCCGCGAGGAAAAGCGATCTAGACAGCCCCAGGGAAGAGGCCAGCGGGCCTGCAACGCCGAGAAAGATGCAGGGACTTTCTGGCGGTCTTGCTCTCCCCGCCCTCTGCCCGCCAACTGCACGTAACGAGCAAGAAAAAGCCCTCGACCCGAAGGTCGAGGGCTGAGATCGGTTGGGTCTGGCGGGTGGCTAGGCGCGTCAGTGATTCATGCGCCCGGCAAGCTCGCCGGCCCCCCGGTCATCAGGACGACTTGCTGCCGCCGGACTGGAAGCTGCCCGACTGGCTGCCGCGCTCGCTCTCGTTGTCCTGCTGGCCGATCTGGCTCTTGCCGCCCTGGCCGGGCATGGCGCCCCCGGTCTGCTGTCCCTGGCCGCTGCGGTTCTGCTGGTCTTGTTGACCCATGCTGCCGCCCTGCTGCCCTTGCTGGCCCTGCTGACCCTGGTTGATGCCTTGCTGGCCCAGGCCCTGCTGGCCCTGCTGGCCTTGCACGCCCTGCTGGCTTTGCTGGCCAGGCTTGTTCTGCCCGTCCTGGCCCTGGCCTTGCTGGCCCATGCCTGGCTGGTTCTGCTGGCCTTGCTGGTTCTGGCGATCCCGGTCTTGCTGCTGTTGCTGCTGGCCGGGGTTCTGGTTCTGGTTGTTGCCCTGCATCTGGTTCTGCTGGCCCTGTTTCTGGTTCTGGTCGCGATTCTGCTCAGTCATGTCGTATCTCCTTCATGTGAGTCGGTCACGGTGCCGACGTCTTGTGTGAGGCAAGACACATACCCATCGGCACGCCTGGAGCCGCGCCAGCCCGCCGAAAAAGGGCGCCGCCTTTGGGGCCGCGGCTCCCACATGCATGAGCAGCCGCCGCCCGGTGCGCTGAACGGTGGCGCCAGCGGCCACCCACCCGCCGGGCGCCAGGGGCATGGCTACGCGGCAGCACAGCTGGGTCCCGTTCTGACGGCAAGGCGGCATGTGTCGGAAAATTTTTCAGTCAGCGCGGCAGGGCGCCGGGGGCCTGCACCGGGTTGCTGGCGTTGCGGTTGAGTTCCTCGCGCAGGGCGCGCAGGCTGGCCTGTACTTCGTCCACCGAGCGGCGCGAGCGCTCGGAAGCCGCCTGGGCGCGGGCGAGCTGGGCGTCGGCATCGGCCTGCTCGGCCAGGCGGATGGCGCTGCGCGCGTCGCCGGCCTGGGCAAAGGCGCGGGCGCGCTCCAGCTTGTTGCGGGCCTGCTGCAGCTCGACAGCGGCCAGATCATCGGCGCCGGCGGCGCGCGCCGCGTCCAGCGAGGCACCGCTGGCGGCCAGGGCTGGCTCAACCGGCGGTTTGCTGGAGCAGGCCGCCACCAGAACGGTGGCAAAAATCACGGCGGCGAAACGGGTACGGTTCATGGGTGGCCTCTTGGATGGTGTTGAACGGGGGGCTGGCAGCCACCGGCCACGGTGGCACGGCGCCTGAATGGGGCCTGTGCCGGGGGTGAGCGGGTGGTTCGGCGTGTGAGCAAGGGGCAAGCGCCGCGCCCGAAGACCTGCGCGGGCACAGGGCTTGCCGCCCGCGGGTGAAACATCCCGCGCGGGACCGTGGCCCATGCACCCTGCGCATCCAACCAGAGACGGGAGCCTTCGATGAAGCACCACCAAGATTCGCTCGCGCGCACCCGCAAAGACACCGTCCCTGCCACCACCCAGCGCCTGGTGTCGGCCTGTGCCCTGTGCCTGTGCCTGCTGCCCCTGGCCGCCTGCGAGCCGCGGTTTGGCGAAGGCAACACCACACCGCGCACACCGCCCACGCAGCCCACGCCAGGAACCGGCACCACCACCTTGCCCGTGGTGCCCGGCCAATGAAGGATCTGTTCTCGGGCATCTGGGCCCTGATGCGCGACACGGTGATGTCGTGGATCGACGACTACGCGCCCAGCATGGGCGCGGCGCTTGCGTACTACACGCTGTTTTCCACGGCGCCCCTGCTGCTGATCGTGATTTCGCTTGCCGGACTGTTCTTTGGCGAGCAGGCCGCGCAGGGCGAGATCATGGAACAGCTCTCCGGGCTGGTGGGCCCCGACAGCGCCGCCACCATCCAGTTGCTGCTGGAGAGCCTGAACCAGCCGGCGACCAGCGTCTACAGCAGCCTGTTTGGCTTGGTGGCGCTGCTGATCGGCGCCACCACGGTCTTTGCCGAGCTGCAGAACGCGATGGACCGCATCTGGCGCGCGCCCTGCCCGCCGCCGCCCGGTGGCGTGCTGGGCCTCATCAAGGCGCGCATCATGTCGCTCGGGCTGGTGCTGGGCATCGGCTTTCTGCTCATGGTGTCGCTGGTGGTGAGCACGGCCCTGGCGGTGCTGGGCAAATGGTGGGCACCCTGGTTTGGCGAAATGGCCTGGCTGGCCCACACGCTGGACTGGGTGGTGAGCTTCCTGCTGATCGGCTCCATCTTCGCCATGATCTACAAGTGGGTGCCGCAGGTGAAGATTGCCTGGCGCGACGTGCTGGTGGGTGCTGCCCTCACCGCCCTGCTGTTCACGCTGGGCAAGACGCTGATCGGCCTGTACATCGGGCGCAGCGGTGTGGCCTCGCCCTTTGGCGCGGCGGCTTCGCTGGTGGTGTTCCTGCTGTGGGTGTACTACTCGGCGCAGATCTTTCTGCTGGGTGCGGAATTCACCTGGGTGTACGCGCACCGCTACGGTTCGCTCAAAGGCCAGGAGCCGGGCTCGGAAGAGCGGCGCCCCGCTGAGCCCGCCTGACCCCGGGGGCGGCGGGCCGGCACGGCATCTGCCCCTGCGCGGCTTTCCACCCTGCACGAAAGGAAGGCCCGCATGAACACCCCGACCGACACCGATCCCAAAGACCCGCAGGCCGACGCCGACACCGGCGCCGAAGCCACCCGCCTGGCACAGGAACGCATCCACACCCGCCAGGACGAGCTCGACCAGACCCGGCAACAGCAGCATGCCCAGCCCGAGGGCAGCCAGCAGGAGGCACCACCCGCGGTGCAGACCGGCAAGCGCGACGAGCCCGACCAGTTCCCCGCCCAGCACCTGGCCCCTTCGGAACAGGAAGCCGACCTGGAAGTCGCCCCGCGCTTTCGGGCCCCCGAATACAAGGGCAGTGGCAAGCTGGCCGGCATGAGCACCCTCATCACCGGTGGCGACTCGGGCATTGGCCGGGCGGTGGCGGTGCTGTTTGCACGCGAGGGGGCCGATGTGGCCATCGTGTACCTGTCGTCCAGCGATGACGCCGAAGAAACCCGCCAGCACGTGGAGGCCGAAGGCCAGCGCTGCCTGGTGTTGCAGGGCGACGTGAAAGACACGGCTTTCTGCTGCGAAGCGGTCGAGCGCACCGCGGCCGAGTTCGGCGGGCTCGACGTGCTGGTGAACAACGCCGCATTCCAGAAGCACGCCGAATCGATCGAAGACGTGGACGACGAGCGCCTGCGCGAGACCTGGGAAACCAACGTGGGCGGCTATTTCCGCATGGCCCGCGCGGCCGTGCCCTTCATGAAGGCCGGTGCCAGCATCATCAACACGGGTTCGGTGACGGGCCTGAAGGGCAGCGCCCACCTGCTGGACTACTCGGCCACCAAGGGCGCCATTCACGCGTTCACCAAGTCGCTGGCCAGCAATTTGCTGGAGCGCGGCATTCGCGTCAATGCGGTGGCACCGGGGCCGGTGTGGACGCCGCTGAACCCTGCCGACCAGCCTGCCGAAAAAGTGGCCGAATTCGGTAAAACGGCGGACATGAAAAGGCCGGCGCAACCCGAAGAGCTGTCGCCGGCCTATGTGTTTCTGGCCTCACCCGCCTGCGCGAGCTACATCACGGGCATTGTGCTGCCGGTGACGGGGAGCGTGGCGGCGATCTGAATCGCAAAGGGCGCCACGCCCCTGGCGCCCGGCCTTCAGTGGCCGTAGCGGCGCGCGGTGCCGCCGGTGCCGGTGCCCGTGCCGCTCTGGCGGCGATCAGCCGCGTAGTTGGTGCTGTGGCCGTTGCCGCGGCGCAGCTTGTTGAACAGCAGGGCGCCCGCGAACAGCGTGCCCACAGCCACGGCCGCGGTCTTCATCGGTGCGCCCACGGCCATGTCCACAGCCATTTCGGTGGCGCGTGGCTTGGCGATTTCCATGCGGCGCTTGGTCATGCGCGCACCCAGGTCGGACAGCACCTCGGGCGCCATCTGCTGTTCGGCCATGGGCAGCAGCTTGGTTTCTTCGTCGGCCACGTGGTGCATCACGGCGTTCATGAGTTCGTTGAGCGCCTTGCACTGCTCGTCAGAGGCCTCTTCGGCCGAGCGCAGCTTGTCGATGAGGCTGCGCATTTCGTCGTGCTCGGGCACGCTTTTTTCCAGCTCGGGCGAGCTCATGCCGGCACTGCGCAGCGCGGGATAAAAGATTTCCTCTTCCAGCTGCGCGTGGATTTCCAGCGCATTGCAGATGCTGCGCACGATGGCGGCGCGCACGGTGTGCTGCGTGGTGGGCTCAAGCTTGTGGAACTGGGCCATCACGTAGGCATGGTCCATGCGGATCATACGCGTGGCTGCCGGCGAAACGGTGTTGAAAAACTGGTTCATGGGGCGTCTCCTGGGACAGTTGCAAGAACCCGTGACCCGGCAACCCCCGTGCCCGCACGCGTTCGGCGCTCGGGGCCAGCACAACAGGACGGGCACGGCATTTGCCGAGCCGGCGGTGGGCTTCAAGCCTTTTTCTCTAACCTGAATAGGAGCATTTTCATGATCAACTTTATTGTCTGGCTCGTAGTGGGCGGCGTCATTGGATGGCTGGCCAGCCTGATCATGCGCACCGATGGTCAGCAAGGCATCTTCCTCAACATCGTCGTCGGCATCATCGGCGCGGCGCTGGGAGGCTGGCTGATTTCGCCACTGGTCGGGGTTGGCAGCATCAACGATGACGTGTTCAGCATCGGCGCCCTGCTGGTGTCGCTGGTCGGCGCGGTCATCCTGCTGGCCATCGTGAACATGTTCCGCCGAGGCACGCCGCGCTGAGCGCCCTCGCCTTGCGTGACCCGAGGCGCCCGCGGGCGCCCGGGTTCCTGTCAACCCTCTTTTCCACCTGACTGGACACACCATGGACCACACAACCGACAAGCCGACATCTTCCACGCCATTTCCCACCTCTGAGAGCAGCACCAGCGGGCAGTACAGCGGTGGCAGCAGCGCCGGTTCGACAGGGGGTTCTTCCTCGATGTCGTCCAACCGCAGCGACGAGCTGCTGAACCGCGTGGTGCAAGGCGCCCACGAAACCATCGACCGGCTGGCCGGCACCGCCGCGCCCCATGTGCACCGCCTGCACGAGCAGGTGACGCACGCGGGCGAGTCGCTGCACCTCAACGGTTCGGATCTCAGCGCCATGAGCGACGAATGGGCCAACAGCCTGCGCAGCACCGTGCGCGAGCACCCGATCGCGGCCATGGCCACGGCGCTGGCCGTGGGCATGCTGGTGGCTCGCATCACGCGGTGAACCCATGACGACGCCCACGCCGGCTGACGCCGCCCCCTCCCCCCCGGCACAGGAATCCTTGCTGCAGACGCTCAAGGGGCTCTGGCAGGAACTGCCGGGGCTCGTCAGCGACCGCGTGGAGCTGTTGTCGCTGGAGTTGAATCGCGCCGGGCTGGCACTGGCCCAGATCGCCGCTCTCGTGGTCGCCGCCGCCATTCTGGGCGTGACCGCGTGGCTGGCGCTCTGGGGCATGGTGGTGGCCCTGCTGGTCATGGCGGGCCTGCACTGGCTGGTGGCCCTGGGCCTGGCCCTGGTGGCCAACCTGCTGGCCGCCTGGTGGGCCGTGTCCCGGGCGCGCAGCCTGTTGCCCAAGCTCAAGCTGCCGGCCACCCGACGACACATGATGCTCAGTCCGTCGACCAAGCCTCCCCCTGTCCCCCCTGTTCCAACGCCACGCCATGAACCGACTGACAGCACCACCGCCACAGCTCCTGGTCGATAACACCAAGATCCCGAACCCGTCCAAGAGCGGCATCGCCGAGCTGGACGAGCGCATCCGGATGACCGAGATCCGGCTGGTGGACCGGGAGGAAAACCTGCACCGCCGAGCGGACCAGTTCGTCCGCCGGCTGGACCACGCCACCCGCCACCGGCGTCTGGCGCTGCCCATCGCCGGCGCGGTGGTGTCGCTCGGCATTGCCGCACTGTTTGCCAGCCGCAAACACCGGGCACCCGGCGGCGCGCAGCTGTCGAAGGCGGTGGCGCGTTCACCGGGCCAGGGCGCGGGCTGGGTGCGCCTGCTGGGCCTGGGCTGGCCGCTCATGCCCGAATCGGTGCGCGCCAAGGTGAACCCGGCAACAGCCAGCACGGTGCTGGCGGTGGGCCTGCCGCTGGTGGAGGGCTGGCTGGCGCAGCGCCGCGGCCTCACGGCCGAAGCGGCGGCCCCGCTGGTGACCATGCCGCGGGTGGACCTGACGCGCTACGCCGGCCACTGGTACGAGGTGGCGCGCCTGCCCACGGCCTTTGAAGGCCATTGCCACGGTCAGGCCACCGCCACCTACCGGCCCGTGGGCGCGGGTCTGCGCGGCCCGGTGCTGGAGGTGATCAACCAGTGCCCGGCGCGCGACGGCAGCATGGTGGAAGCACGCGGGGTGGCGCGCGCCGTGCCCGGCAGCGGCGGTGGGCGGCTCAAGGTCAACCTGCTGCCCGACTGGCTGCAGTGGCTGGGCGTGTTTCCGTTTGCCTGGGCGGACTACTGGATCCTGCACGTGGACGACGACTACACCGAAGCCCTGGTGGGCGACCCCGGCCGCTCGCACCTGTGGGTGCTCTCGCGCCGCCCCGACCTGTCGCCGGAACGCACGCAGGCGCTGATCGAGCGCGCTCGCCAGCAAGGCTTTCCGGTCGACAAGCTGGTGTTCCCCGACATGCTGGCCGATCCGCTCGGCTGATCTGCACCTGCCCGGAAAAACGCCCCGCCCGGTTTTCACCGGCCGGGGCGTTCTGTTTTCTGGCTCCTTGCTTTAACGCTCGACGAAGCGGCCCTGGCCGTCGGAGAACAGCACTTCCACGCGGCGGTTGCGCTGGCGCCCGGCGGGTGAGCTGTTGTCGGCCACGGGGTAGGCCTCGCCATGTGCCCGCACTTCCATGCGGTCAGCGGCCACGCCGCGCGCCAGCAGGGCCATGCGGAACGCGTCGGCCCGGCGCTGCGACAGGGCCAGGTTCGAGGCTTCGGAGCCCACGCTGTCGGTGAAGCCTTCGATCATGATGCGGCGCTCCGGGTAGCGGTTGAGCACACTGGCCAGCTGGTCCACGCTACGCTGGGCGCCCGGCGACAGTTCGGCGCGGCCGGTGGCAAACAGCACGTCGCCCAACGTGACGACCATGCCGCGCTGCGTGTTCTGGCTCTGCAGTTCCTGCAGGTCGCGCTCCAGCGAAGCGGCGCGCTGCGACTCCTGGGCGGCGCGCTGGGCTTCCTGCTCGGCGCGCTGGCGCGCCTGCTCGGCCTGTTCGCGCGACTGCTCGGCCTGCTGGCGGGCGGTCTGTGCGCTGGCCTGTGCCGTCTGGGCGGTGGACTGGGCGGCCTGCGCGCGGCGCGTGGCCTCCTCGGCCTCGCGGGTGCGGGCCTCCAGGCGGATGCGCTCACGCTCGGTGGCGGCCTGCTGCACCATTTCTTCCGACCGCGCCTGCTCGCCAATGGCCAGTGCCGTGCGCCCGCGCTGCTGCGCCAGGTAGGCCAGGTGGCGGGCTTCCTCTTCGTCGCGGTTCTGCACCCAGGCCGCCTCGGCCTGGCGCAGGGTCTGCTGGGCGCGCTGCAGTTCCAGTGTGCCGTGGCGCGCCACGTGCGGATCGGCGCTGGCCCGTGCCACAACCTGATTGGCCGATGCGAGGTCGTTGTGCACGCGGTCGGTGGTCTGGCAGGCGGCCAGCGTGAGAACGGCGGCGGAAACCGCCAGCAGTCGGGGAATCGATTTCATGGGTTCTCCTGTTCGGTGAAGGGGTGAAGCCAGCGCGACGACCAGCGGCGCGCAAGGGCCAGAGGCGTTGCCAGGAAAGGGCCACGGGTTGTCGCAGCGCCAGGCGGGTTTTTGCAATCTGTCACCGGCAAACGCCGCGCCCGAAGAGCGGCGCGGGCCACCCAGCCGCCCCGGCGGGCCCGCCCAGTCGGTACGGCAAGGCTTGCGGCCACATTTGCCAGCCAGCTTGCCTGGGGTGGGCCACTGCCGGGCGCGCCATTTGCCGAAGCGATACACCCTCTCCTTCCGGGAGGGCTGTGCAACACATCCAACTGGAGAAACACATGGCTTCCGATTCCCGATACATGACCGGCCTCTTCCACGACCGCGAAAGCGCCGAGCAGGCCTACCAGGGCGCCATCGACCGCGGCTACACCCGAGATGACGTGAACCTTGTGATGTCTGATGACACCCGCAAGCGCCACTTCGACGACACCGCCGGCAAAGAAACCGAACTCGGCAACAAGGCCGCCGAGGGTGCTGGCGTGGGCGCAGGCATTGGCGGCGCGCTGGGTGCCGTCGCGGCTGCTGTGGCCGCCGTGGGCACCAGCATCGCCATTCCGGGCCTGGGCCTGGTGGTGGCCGGCCCTATCGCTGCCGCACTGGCGGGCGCAGGTGCTGGTGGCGCGGCTGGCGGCCTGGTGGGCGCGCTGGTGGGCTGGGGCATTCCCGAAGAGCGCGTGAAGCACTACGAGAAGGGCGTCAAGGAGGGCGGCATCCTGATGGGCCTGAAGACGCGCAACGACGAAGATGCCGAGCACCTTGAAAACCACTGGCGCACGTCGCGCGGCAGCGACATCTACCGTTGACCGATCCGTGGGCGCCAGCCGGCGAGTCTGACGCGGCGCTCACGCCCGCCCACATGCCCCGATACCTCGGACACCGACCCACGCTGCCCAACGCAGCGCGGCCCCCGGTGGGCCAACGCTCATGACGAGGTGGCAACGCCCCGCGTGGCTTGCCGGGGGCACGGTGGGTGTGCTCGTACTGGTCCTCCTGCTCTGCGAGCTGGCGGGCTGGCCTTTTTTACGTGGGCCGCTGCAAAACGCGGTGGCTCGCGGCTCGGGCCTGAGCACCACGCTGGAAGGCGACTTCCGGCTGCGCTTGCTCAGGCCCCCAGTCTTGAGGGTGGGCCATCTGCGGATGGCGGCGGCCGAGGGCTTTGATGTGCCCCACCTGCTGGACGCCCGGGACATCGAACTGAAATGGCGCTGGGGCGACCTGCGACGCTGGCGCCAGGGTGGTCAGCTGCGCGTGCGCTCGCTGGAAGCCGCCGAACTTGACGCCCACCTGGTTCGCACCGAAGACGGGCGGGCCACCTGGCTGGGCGAACGCGAGCAACCCGAAGAAGAGCGCACGGGCGCCCGGGAGTTGCCCCGCATTGGCCGCCTGGTGGTGGGCCAGGGAACGATTGGCTGGGTGGACCAGCCGCTGGACGTGGCGCTCGGCGTGCGCCTGGAAGGCCGCGAGGGCGCCTCGCTCGAGGCGGGCGAGGCGGGCTATGTGGCGCTGATCGAAGGCCGCTACCGCGCCCTGCCCATGAAGCTGGAGGCCCGGGCCGGCAGCACCCTGCCCCTGCTCAACGAGGACGATGCCAGCGCCGGCAGGGCACCCTGGGTACCGCTGCGGGTGGAAGGCACGGTGGCCTCGTCCCGCATCCTGTTCGACGGCCGGGCCGCGGCGCTGCTGGGCGCCCCACGCTGGGAAGGTGGCCTGCATTTCCGCGGCCCTTCGCTGGCGCAGGTGGGCCAGCCTCTGGGCGTGACGCTGCCACAGACACCCCCGTTCGACCTGCGCGGGCGCATCGCACAGGAAGGTGGCGAGTGGCGGCTGCAGGTGGAACGCGCCACCATCGGCAGCAGCGAGCTGGCTGGCGACCTGCGCTATTTCCAGCGCGAAAACCCACCCCGCCTGGTGGGCCAGCTCAGCGGGCCCCGCCTGGCACTGGCCGACCTCGGACCGGCGGTCGGCGGCGCGAACCCGGGCGTCAGCGATCGCCAGGCCAGCGGCCGCGTGCTGCCGCAGCGCCGCTTCGACCTGCCCTCGCTCAAGGCCATGAACGCCGAGGTGCAGATGGAGCTGCGCGTGCTGGATTTCGGCACCGAGGCCGTGGCCCCCATGCAGGGCCTGAAGACGCTGGTGCGCCTGGACGGCGGGGTGCTGCGGCTCGAAGATCTGCAGGCCACGGTGGCCGGTGGGCGGGTGAGCGGGCTGACCCAGCTCGACGCCAATGCCAGCCCGGCGCGCTGGGAGGCCAGGCTGCAGTTCGCAGGCATCGACATCGCGGGCTGGCTGCGCACCCTGCGCCCCGACAACGCCACCGCGCCGCCGCCGCGCAACGCGACGGCCATGCGCCGCGAACGCGAGCAGGCCCGCCAGGGCGGCCAGCAGCCGCAGGCCTACATCACGGGCGAGCTGGCTGGCGACCTCGACGTCAATGGCGCCGGGCGCTCCACCGCCGAAATACTGGGCTCGCTCAACGGCCGCGCCCAGCTCAACGTGCGCGACGGCACCCTGTCGCACCTGGCCACCGAGGTGATGGGGCTGGACGTGGCGCAGGCGCTGGGCCTGATCCTCACGGGCGACCGATCGCTGCCGCTGAATTGCGCGCGCCTGAGCCTGGTGGCGCGCGACGGCGTGGTGCAACCGCGCCCCGCCGTGCTGGACAACGCGGACAGCACGATCTGGATCACGGGCCAAGTGAACCTGCGCAACGAACAGCTGGACCTGCGCGCCATCACCCGGCCCAAAGACTGGTCGCCGCTGTCGCTGCGCACGCCCATCACCGTGACCGGCACGCTGGGCGACCCGGACATGGGCATCGAGACCGCCGGGCTCGTGGGGCGGGTGCTGGGGGCCCTTGCGCTGGGTGCGCTGGCCGGCCCGGCCGCGGCCCTGATACCGCTGATCGAACAGGGCGGCGGCAATGTGGAAAACCCCTGCGCGCCGGGCCAGACCGCGCCGCCGCCCCAGGCTGCGCCCCCCGCTGCGCAGCCGCCCGCCCAGGCCCCGAACCAGCGCTAAGCCCCCGGCACCCAGTACCCTGCACCCCTGTTCACCGGAGAAAACCATGGCCCTGCCCCACGCCCAAGCCCTTGATGTGATCGACCTTCAGCCGCTGGGAGAAGGTCTGCGCGAGGCGGTCACCACCAGCCTGCTCAAAGAGCCGTCGCTGCAGCTGATCCGCCTGGTGCTGCCCGCCGGGGGTGGCATGCCCGACCACCACGTGGACGGCGCCATCACCATCCACTGCCTGGAAGGCCAGGCCGAAATCGGAACGCCGCAGCGCACTTGCACGCTGTCGGCCGGTCAGCTGGTGATGATCGAGGGTGGCATGACGCACAACGTGCGCGCGATCACCGAGGCATCGCTGCTGGTGACGATCATGCTGGACAAGGTGGGGGGCGGCCCGGGCTGAGCCCCCGGGGCGCGTCAGGCGCCCGGTGTGGCCTGCGGCTTTACGGGGGCGAGTGGCGCAGTCAGGGGCCCCGTGGCCTCGACCGGTTCGGCCGGTTCGGCCGGTGCGGGCGGCTCGTCCGTCAGGGTCATCAGAATGTCGGCGTACCAGGCGCAGTTCAGGCCCAGCGACTCGTCTAGGTTCAGGTCGCGGTCGCCCATATCCATGCGGGCCGAGTGCACGCCCAGCAGTTTCCACGGCAGCGTCTGGCGGGCTTCGGTGGGTTCGTTGTCGCGCACCACCACCGCCGCTCCACTGATGCCGCGGTGCGTGCGGGCATCGGTGAGAAAGAAGCCCTGCCCTTGGAAGCGGATGCCGAACGGCGAGGCCACCACGGCGTGGCGCACCACCGGCAGGTGGTGCAGCTCGTCGTGAAAGCCCAGCGGGAAACCCACCACCAGCAGCGACTCGCCAGCGCGCACGTGGTCAAACTCGGTCTGCAGGTGGGCGGGGGTGAAGGCGCGGATCACGCTGCCCGGCGGTAGCTGTTCCACGTCAAGCTCGATCACGGCCACGTCGATCTCGCTACCGCTGTCGCGGCCCTGGCGCCACGCTGCCTCGCCCTCCACATACAGCGGTATGGAGTGGCAGACCGACTGTGTGAGGTTGGTCGGGTCGGTGTGCAGTTCGATCTCGATGCGGTCGGGATAGTGTTCGCCCGGTTCGTCGATCACCACATGGCGGCTGGTGACCAGGAACAGGTGCCCGTCGCGCTCGAAGAAGAAGCCGCTGGCCTTGGTGAGGCCCTGCGTGCCGTGGAAGGTGGAGACGCGCGGCGCACTCAGGAACAGCGGGTCAATCGGTGCACTGGTGCGCACCGCCAGATCAGGCGCCGCCGCCTCGGCGACGGGCTCGGCCGCGCGCGCAGGCGCCGTCATGGGCGCGCCGTGCGCCAGGCGGGCACCCGTACACGCTGGGCCTGCGCCATGTCGAGCCGGCCCTGGACCTGGCGCAACAGGCCCGCCAGGCGCCAGTCCTGGCGACCGGTGTGGCGCCCCAGCGATTCCTGCAGGCGGCCCAGGGCAATCTGACGGGTGCTTCGGAGCGTGCGGATGTCCATGATGAATCGGGCGGTAGAGTGGGGCGAAAGCGCTTCGCCGGTGCGTGTGAGCGAGCGTACGGGGCGGCACGACGCTCGTCTGTGCGCCGGCGTACACCGCCGGCCTGGCGACACGGTGGCTCAGGCGTCTGGCGTACCGGGCAGCTGGCGGGCCACAAAGGCCCACACCATGCGCGAGGCGTCGGCGCCCTTGTCGTCGCCGTAAGGCAGGCGTGCCAGGCCACCGCTCCAGGCATGGCCGAGCGCGTCGATCTCCACCAGCGTGGCCACGGTGCGCCCCTTCTTGCGGCTGGTGGTCACGGTCATGGGGTAACGCTGGCCGCGCTGCACCCGGCGCGGCGCGCCCATGCGGGCGTTCGCGGCGTCGTTCCACACCCGCACGGCCGCCGCGGCGTTGCCAGACGAGACGATGCGATCCAGCCCGCCCTGGATGGCCAGGAGTGGCGGCAAGGGCTGGGCCAGCGGGTCTTCGTGCGCGCCGGGCTGGCGCAGGCCGCGCATGGCGGCCAGTGCCGTGGCGGTGGAATGGGCCGCGCCCGGCCCCACGCCCGAGTGCATCACCACCGCCCGAAAGCGCGCCGGGTGCCGGCTGGCCAGCAAGGCAGCCATGCTGGCCCCGGCCGACAGGCCGGCCAGTGCCACCTGCTGACGGTCGCCGCGGTGCAGCAGGCAGACCTGATCGATCGCCAGCAGGATCAGCGCCAGCTCGGCGTTGGCGCGACCATTGCGGGTTTCATACCAGTTCCAGCAGGCCTGCGGGTTGGAAAACCGGTCCTGCTCGGGGTAGAGCACCAGAAAGCGTTCGCGCCGGGCAATGGCGTTCATGCGCGTGCTCTCGGCGAAGCCCTGCGCGTCCTGCCCGCAGCCGTGCAGCATCACCAGCAGCGGCAAACGCTCGGCCGGCAGCATGCCCGGTGGGCGGTAAAGGCGGAAGCGGCGCGCCCCGGTGGGGCCGACCGCAGAGCCCGCGATCCAGTCGCCCGCGGCGGCCGGGGGCCGGCGCACCGCAGTGGCGGGTGAGGAGCGTGGTGAACGCAGGCCGGCCTTGGCCTTTGCGGTGGCCTTGGCCGCCGTCGGGGTTTTGCGGGCGGGTGCCCCCTTGGCAGCCGGCTTGGCGCTCGACTTCAACGCCTGCCGCGTGGCCTGCGTGGCTGCGCGCACGGTGGAGCGCGTGAGGGCGGCCACGCCCCGGTTGAAGGCCTTCATCCAGGGCGACGCCGCGCTGCGACGCCTCACCCGCCCTGCCCTCCTGCTGCGCCAGGCGCGGCTGCGCGCCCTGAGAACGCCCGGGACATGCTCATTCGGCCACGTCCGCTTCGTCGCTGCGCAGGAACGCCAGCAGGTCTTTGGTGAGGCGCTGCTTGTGCGTGACGAACACGCCATGCGGCGCACCTTCGTAGGCGATCAGGCGCGCGCCCGGAATGGCCGCTGCGGCCAGGCGGCTGGAGCCGTTCATGGGCACGGTCTTGTCATCGGTGCCGTGGATGAACAGGGTGGGCACCTGGAAGGCGGCAAGATCGGGCCGGAAGTCGGTGCTGGAGAAGGCGCGCATGCAGGCAACCGTGGCGCGCAGGCTCGCCTGCATGGCCATGCCGTGCGCCCAGCGCAGCACCTCGTCGCTGATGCGGTTGTCCAGCAGGCCCGCGCCGAAGAAGTCGCGAAAGAAGCCAGTGAAGAATTTGGCGCGGTCGTCGTGCAGCGCGCGCGCGGTGCGGTCAAAGGCAGACGCTTCGGTTCCCGCCGGGTTGTCGTCCGTCTTCATGCGGAACGGCAGCACCGAGCCAATGAGCACGGCACGCGCCACGGAAGCTCCCTGGTGCCGCGACATGTAGCGGGCCACCTCGCCCCCGCCCATGGAAAAGCCGACCAGGGTGGTGTCCTGCAGGTCGAGCTGCTCGATCACACAGGCCAGGTCATCGGCCAGCGTGTCGTAGTCGTACCCGTTCCAGGGCTGCGACGAGCGCCCAAAACCCCGGCGGTCGTACGAGATGACACGGTAGCCGGCTTCGGCCAGCGCCAGGGCCTGGTCGTCCCAGCTGTCGGCCGTGAGGGGCCAGCCATGGATGAGGACCACGGGCGGACCCTCGCCCCAGTCTTTGACGTAGAGCTCGGTCTGGTCGGCGGTGGTGATGCGTGGCATGGATCGTTCCTGCGGAAGTCGGGCAACTTGCCACTGTGCCGGGCCGCCGCCTGAACGTCTGTCGGATTGCGTACACAGGCCAGCTGCACCGCTGCGCTAGGGTTTGCCCCCATTCCACCCAGCAAAACATGAAATATAGTGCAGTTCATCCATGCAAACACCCCGCACACTCCGCATCCTCGTCGGCACGGTGACCAGCACCGCCGAGTACGTTGCACAGGCCATCGAGCTCGACTGCGCCGACCTCGTCGACCAGATCGACGTCCGCCTGATGGACGATCTGGACCCCTCGGTTTTTGAGGGGGCTGCACTATATCTCATCTGCACTTCCACCTTTGGTGAAGGCGATGTGCCCGACAACGCGCGCTCGCTGTACGACGCCCTGAACCGGCCCGGCCTGCGCCTGGACGGTGTGCGCTACGGCGTGATTGCCTTGGGCGACAGCAAATACCCCCAGACCTTCTGCAACGGCGGGCGGCGCTTCGACGAGCGCCTGACGGCGCTGGGCGCCACACGCGTGGGCGAGCTGCTGTGCCTGGACGCCTCGACCGAGCTTGAACCCGAAGCGCGGGGCGCGGCCTGGTGCCGCACCTGGCTGGCCGAGGCGCTGCCATGACGACCCGACACCCACAGTGCCCACGAGCATGAAGCCTCAGGACGCCGAGATACTTTAGGCCTGAAGTACGGGTATTTCACTATCCCCACGCGCCACCGCCCCGCATACAGTGAAACGCGACCCATCCAACCCACCCCCAGGAGACCTTTCATGACCACCCGCCGACTTGTTCTCACCCGCAGCGCTGCCGTGATCGGCGCCGCCTCCACCGGCCTGCTCCTGCCCCAGATCGTGCGCGCCCAGTCCGACAAGGTTCGCGTGGGCTTCATGCTGCCCTACACCGGCACCTTCGCGCAGCTCGGCGTGGCGATTGAAAACGGCTTCCGCATGGCGCTGAACGAACAGGGCGGCAAGCTCGGCGGACGCGAGATCGAGTTCTTCAAGGTGGACGACGAGTCGAACCCCGCCAAGGGCATCGAGAACGCCACGCGGCTGGTGCAGCGCGACCGGGTGGACGTGCTCGTGGGCACGGTGCACTCGGGCGTGCAGATGGGCATCCACAAGGTGGCGCGCGACACCGGTGTGCTCAACCTGATCCCCAACGCCGGCGTGCACGTGGCCACGCGTGCCCAGTGCTCGCCCAACGTGTTCCGCACCTCCTTCAGCAACTCGCAGCCCACGCTGGCGCTGGGCAAGGCCATGGTGGACCGCGGCCACAAGAAAGCGGTGTGGATCACCTGGAACTACGCCGCAGGCGACGAAGCCTTTGAGGGTTTCGAAAAGAGCTACACCGAGGCCGGCGGCACCATCATCAAGAAGCTGGGCCTGCCCTTCCCTAACGTGGAATTCCAGGCCCTGCTCACCGAAATCGCGGCGCTCAAGCCCGACGCCGTGGCCTGCTTCTTCGCGGGCGGCGGCGCGGCCAAGTTCCTGCGCGACTTTGCCGCTGCCGGCCTGAACAGGAACATCCAGCTCTACGGCTCGGGCTTCCTGACCGAGGGCGTGCTGGAAGCCGCCGGCCCAGCCGCCGACGGCGTGCTGACCACCATGCACTACAGCGACTCGCTGGACACGCCGCGCAACAAGCAGTTCCGCCTGGAGTACGCGAAGACCTTCAAGATGCAGCCCGACGTGTACGCCGTGCAGGGTTACGACACCGGCCTGCTGCTGGTCAAGGGTGCCAACGCCGTGCGGGGTGACATGGCCAACAAACAGGCGCTGTACGCCGCCATGCGCGGTGCCGTGATCGACAGCCCGCGCGGGAAGTGGACCATGAGCCCGTCCCACAACCCGATCCAGGACATGTACCTGCGCCAGGTGGCCAACAAGGAAAACAAGGTCATCGGCATTGCGCAGAAAGCCGTGGCCGACCCGGCCACCGGCTGCCGCATGGCCTGACCGCCCTCCACCTCCCCTGCCCTCCCCAGCCGGGCGCCCCAGCGGCGCCCGGCTGAGTTCCTTCTTTTGCCCACGCCCCCATGGATGTCGCCAATTTTCTGATCCAGCTGCTCAACAGCCTGCAGTACGGCCTGCTGCTCTTCATGCTGGCGGCCGGCCTGACGCTGATCTTCGGCATCATGGGCGTGGTCAACCTGGCGCACGGCAGCTTCTACATGCTGGGTGCCTACCTCGCCTGGTTCCTCGTGGGCCAGCTGGACAGTCTGGTGCTGGCCATCGTGCTGGGCACGGTGATGGCGGTGGCGCTGGGCTGGGTGCTGGAGTGGGCGCTGTTCAGGCACTTCTACCACCGCGACCATCTGGACCAGGTGCTGCTCACCTTCGGCCTGATCTACATCTTTGAAGAGGTGCGCTCCATTTTCTGGGGCGACGACGTGCACGCCGTGCAGGTGCCCGAGATGGTGAACTGGTCAATTCCGCTCACCGACAACCTCTCGTACCCGGTCTATCGGCTGGTGATCTCGGCGGTGTGCATCGCCCTGGCGCTGGGCCTGTACGCCCTGATCTCCAAAACCCGCCTGGGCATGAAGATCCGCGCCGGCGCATCCAACCGCGAAATGACCGAGTCGCTCGGCATCAACATCCGCCTGATCCACGGCGTGGTGTTTGCGCTGGGTGTGGCGCTGGCGGCCATCGCCGGCATGATCGCCTCGCCCATTTCCAGCGTGTACCCCGGTATGGGCAGTTCGGTGCTGATCATGTGCTTCGTGGTGGTGGTGATCGGCGGCATTGGCTCGGTGCGCGGCGCCATGGTGGCGGCCCTGCTGGTGGGCCTGGTGGACACCTTCGGCAAGGTGCTGGTGCCGCAGATCGCCGGAATGGCCGTCTACATGCTCATGGCGGTGGTGCTGCTCTACAAGCCCGAAGGCCTGTTCAAGCAATGAGCCCGCTCCTGCACTGCACCGCCACCCTGCCCCGTCAACCCTTCACGAAAAGCACGACAACATGAGCGCCCCCAAGGCCCAACTCGAAAAACTGCCGGCCGGCATGCAGGTGCTGCTGGTGCTCGGCGCCGTGGCCCTGGCGGCGTTTCCGTTCATTCCACTCACGGGTGGCGATTTCTACCTGCAGATGCTCTCGCAGATGATGATCCTGGCGATCTTCGCCATGAGCCTGGACCTGCTGCAGGGCGTCACCGGCATGGTCTCGCTGGGCCATGCGGCCTACTTCGGCCTGGCCGGCTACGCGCTGGCCTTTCTGACGCCGGCCGACACCCCCATCAGCCTGTGGTGGGCACTGCCCGTGTCGGCGCTGGGCGCCGGGCTGGCGGCGCTGGTGATCGGCTTCTTCGTGGTGCGCACCCACGGTATCTACTTCATCATGGTCACCATGGCGTTCGCGCAAATGGTGTTCTTCCTGTTCTTCGACAACCGGGCGCTGGGCGGCTCCGACGGCATGTACGTCAACTTCAAGCCCGATGCCACGCTGTTCGGCTGGACCGGCATCGACCTGGAAAACAAGACCAGCTTCTATTACCTCACGCTGCTGCTGCTGGTGGTCGTCTACCTGTTCCTGCGCCGTCTGCTGTTCTCGCCCTTCGGCCGGGTGCTGGCCGGCATCCGCGTGAACGAGCACCGCATGAGGGCGGTGGGCTACGGCACCTTCGGCTACAAGCTGGCGGCCTTCACGCTGGCGGGCACGCTGGCCGGCGTAGCGGGTTTCCTGTGGGCCGCGCAGACCGGCTACGTGAACCCCGAGCTGATGGGTTTTCACATGAGCGCGCACGCCATCATGATGATCATCCTCGGCGGCATGGGCAACTTTGCCGGCGCCATCGTCGGCGCGTTTGCCTTCGAGTACGTGATGCATTTTTTCAAGGACCTGCCTTACGTCGGCGACTTCCACCTGGGCAAACACTGGCAGCTGTGGATGGGTCTGTTCATCGTGGCGGTGGTGCTGGTGGCGCCGCGCGGCCTGCTGGGCCTGGCCGAGCGCTTCATGGCCCGCAAGGGAGCGCCCAAATGAGCGCCGCCGTGTTGTCCGCCCAGCATCTCACCAAGCGCTTCGGCGGCCTGGCGGCGGTGAACGAGGTGTCGGTTGACCTGTTCCGTGACCGCATCCACGCTGTCATCGGCCCCAACGGCGCGGGCAAGTCGACGCTGACCAACCTGCTCTCGGGCGACCTGCCGCCCACCTCGGGCCGCATCACCATTGGCGGTGTCGAGACCACGGGGCGCCCGGCCGAAATGGTGTCGCGCCTGGGCCTGGGCCGCAGCTACCAAAAGACCAACATCTTTCTGCCCTTCAGCGTGTGGGACAACGTGCGCCTGGCCGCCCAGTCGCGCGAGCGGCACATGCCCTTCAACCCGCTGCACTGGTTGACCCGCGCCAGCGGGCTGGTAGGTGCCAATGCCCGCTGCGAACGCGCCATCGAACTCGCCGGCCTGCAGCACCGTGCCACCACCGTCGCCGGCACCATCAGCCACGGCGAGCAGCGCCAGCTGGAGATCGCCATGACGCTGGCCACCGAACCCACCGTGCTGCTGCTCGACGAACCCCTGGCGGGCATGGGCCAAGCCGAGGCCGAGACCATGGTGGAACTGCTGCTCAAGATCAAAAAGGACCACGCGATGATGCTGGTCGAGCACGACATGGACGCCGTGTTCGCCCTGGCGGACCAGCTCACCGTGATGGTCAACGGCCAGGTGATCGCCAGCGGCACGCCTGCCGAGGTGCGCGCAGACCAGGGCGTGCAGGCTGCCTACCTGGGCGAGGAACACTGAGCATGAGCACCACCACCCCGCTGATCCAGGCCACCGGCCTGCATACCCATTACGGCGCCAGCCACATCCTGCGCGGCATCGACTTCACCGTCGGCCAGGGCCAGACGATTGGCCTCATGGGTCGCAACGGCATGGGCAAGAGCACCTTGCTCAAATCCATCATGGGCATCGTCAAGCCCAGCGGCGGCAGCGTGCACATCAAGGGCCGCGCCATGACAGGTGCCCCCACCTTTGAAGTGGCCCGCCTGGGGCTGGCCTACGTGCCCGAAGGCCGCGGCATCTTCGGCAACCTCAGCGTGAAGGAAAACCTGGTGATGGCCGCCGGCCCGGGCACCAAGGGGCAGCGAGATTGGACGTACGAACGCGTGCTCGACACCTTCCCGCGCCTGTCCGAACGCCTGAACCACGGCGGCCAGCAACTCAGCGGCGGCGAGCAGCAGATGCTCACCATCGGCCGCGCGCTCATGACCAACCCCGACGTGCTGATCCTCGACGAAGCCACCGAAGGCCTGGCGCCCCTGATCGCGCGCGAGATCTGGCGCATCTGCGGCCTGATCCGCGAGAGCGGCATCAGCAGCGTGATCGTGGACAAGAACTGGAAACACGTCACCCAGATCACCGACCGCAACGTGATCTTGGTGAAGGGCGAGGTGGTGTTCGAGGGCTCGTCGGACGAGCTGCTGGGCAAGCCTGAGTTGCTGGAGCAGTACCTGGGGGTGTGAGCTTCCGTTTGCTTCGCCGGTCGTGGCGGGTGGGTGTGGGCAGGAGGTTCGGGCGTGCGTTCTCCGTTCCATCTCGCGGGCGTCTACCCGGGTTCGCCGCTGTTGCTTCGTCAATGGGTTTTGTGGTCCGCTGACAGGTGGGCAACCGCGAATGGGAACTGCGCCCGCACACCCGAACCTCCTACCCCGGTGCGACCTGGGTGCGCCTGCAGAAAGCCCGTCACGGGCACTTTGCATCTTTCGTCTTCGACGGTGCGCCCACATGCCCATCAAGGACGGTCGCGGTATCCCCGGGCGCAGGCCCGATTCGCCGTTGCCACAGCTTTAGCGTGCCCATCACGGTGTTGACGCAGTGATGCAAACTTGTACACATAGTCGACGGCGAGCGTGGGCTGGAGAACGGGGGTGCCGCCACCGGCCTGCGCGAGGTGCAAGCCAACCCATCCCCGCTCCCGCTCCCGCTCCCGGTCCCGGTCCCGGTCGAGAAATTACAGCAGAGGCCGCAACTCCCGCGCCGCATCGAGCAGCAAGGGCAACAAGTCCTGACGCATCACCGCAGGTTCCAGCCGGTCCGGTGACGCGACCACATTGAGCGCAGCCACCGTTTTTCCCTTCATGTTGCGCAGCGGCACCGCCAGCGCATGCACGCCGAGTTCGTGCTCCTCGCTGGCCACGGCGAAGTCGTCCGCCCGGACCTGCGCCACCAGCGCGCGCAGGGCTTTGTGCTCCACCGTGGTCCGGGGCGTCAGGCGCGGCAGCTCGCGTCCCTTCAGCCAGCTGCTGAAATCGCCACGCGGCATCGCCGCCAGCAGCACCCGGCCGGTGGACGTGGCGTGCACAGGAAGGCGCGCCCCCAGGTGCAGGCCGTAGGCCATCAGCCGCTGGCCACCCACCGAGGCGCTGCGGGCCACGATCACCACCTCGTCCCCGTCCAGCACCACCGCTGAAAACGACTCACGCGTCTGTGCTGCCAGCCGGTTCAGCGTAGGTTGCAGCAGGCGCGGCAGGCGGGCTGAGGCGAGGTAGCTGCCCGAGAAGCGCAGCACCTTGGGGGACAGCCAGTAGTGGCTGCCGTCAGTCTCCAGATAGCCCAGGTGCGCCAGCGTCAGCAGGTGGCGCCGGGCCGCGGCGCGCGTGAGGCCAGCCCGCTCGGCGGCCTGCGTGGCGTTCAGGCGCTGGCGCTCGGTGTCAAAGCTCTCCAGCACGGCCATGCCCTTGGCCATGCCTTCGATCAGGTCGGCTTTCGCAATGCGTGGGGCGGTCTCGTTCATAGTGCGCGATGATCGCACACAGCCGCTGATGATCGCGCAACAAGCCCACCATGCGCTTGAGTCTTCGCACCCGCCTGCCTACAGTCTCCTCAACCATTTCACAGGAGACACATCCATGCGCACCCAGGTTGCCATCATTGGCGCCGGCCCTTCGGGCCTCTTGCTCGGCCAGCTGCTTCACAAGGCGGGCATCGACGCCATCATCGTCGAGCGGCAGAGCCCGGACTACGTACTGGGCCGCATCCGCGCCGGCGTGCTGGAGCAGGTGGCGGTGGACCTGCTGGACGAGGCCGGCGTGGGCCAGCGCATGCACGGCGAGGGTCTGGTGCACAGTGGTTTTGACATGCTGTTCAATGGCGAGCGCCACCGCATCGACCTGGAAAAGCTCACCGGCGGCAAGAAGGTGATGGTGTACGGCCAGACCGAAGTCACGCGCGACCTGATGGATGCCCGGACCCACGCCGGCCTGCCCACCGTGTACGAAGCCGACAACGTGCAGGTGCACGACTTTGACAGCAAGACCCCGCGTGTGACCTACGAGAAAGACGGCCAGAGCCACACCATCGAATGCGACTTCATCGCTGGCTGCGACGGCTTTCACGGTGTGTGCCGGGCCAGTGCACCGCGCAACGCCATCAAGGAATTCGAGAAGGTGTACCCCTTCGGCTGGCTCGGCCTGCTGAGCGACACGCCCCCGGTGCACCACGAGCTGATCTACGTGAACCACCCGCGTGGCTTCGCCCTGTGCTCGCAGCGCAGCGCCACCCGCAGCCGCTACTACCTGCAGGTGCCGCTGACCGACAAGGTGGAGCAGTGGAGCGACGACGCGTTCTGGAACGAACTGAAGTTGCGCCTGGACCCGGAAGCCGCCGCCAAGCTGGTGACCGGCCCCAGCATCGAGAAAAGCATTGCGCCGCTGCGCAGCTTCGTCACCGAGCCGCTGCGCTTTGGCCGCATGTTCCTGGCCGGCGACGCAGGACACATCGTGCCGCCCACCGGCGCCAAGGGCCTGAACCTGGCCGCCACCGACGTGAAATACCTGTGCGACGCCTTCACCGAGTTCTACCAGGAGAAGACCGAGGCCGGCATCGACAGCTACTCCGAGCGCTGCCTCAAGCGCATCTGGCGTGCCGAACGCTTCAGCTGGTGGTTCACCTCGATCATGCACAACTTCCCCGACGAAGGGGCCATCAATGGCAAGCTGCAGCAAGCCGAGCTGGACTACCTGATGCACTCCGAAGCCGGTCTGAAGACCATCGCCGAGAACTATGTGGGACTTCCGCTGGATTTCGGCTCGCGGTGAGAAAACTGTCACGCGTGCGCCTCAAGCACGTCGTGGCTTGGCGGTACATTGACGTAAACGTCAACCCTCACCGCCATGCCCACATCTGATTCAGCCTCAGCCACTAAGCCCCTCAAACCCCTGCGCGGCGTGCGCGTGCTCAGCCTCGCGCTCAACCTGCCCGGCCCTGCGGCGCTGATGCGGCTGAAGGCGATGGGCGCCACCTGCGTCAAGGCCGAACCGCCCGGGCCGAAGGGCGCGCCGGCCGGCACCAGTGGCGACCCCATGGGCCAGTACAACCCGACGGCCTACGCCACGCTGCACGACGGCATCAAAGGCATCACCATTGACCTCAAAAGCGACAAGGGACAGGCAGCCCTGCACAAGGAACTGGCCCGCACCGATGTGCTGCTGACCTCGTTCCGGCCCTCGGCACTGGTCAAGCTCGGGCTGGAGTGGAAATCCCTGCGCAAGCGGTACCCGGCACTGTCGGTGGTGGCCATCGTCGGTGCGCCCGGCGTGCGCGCGGAAGAACCCGGCCACGACCTGACCTACCTGGCCGACGCCGGCCTGGTGACGGGGCTGGACCTGCCCGCCACCCTGTTCGCCGACATGGCGGGCGCCCTGATGGCCAGCGAAGCGACCTTGAAGGCCGTACTGGCCCAGAAGACCAGCGGCAAGGGAACGTTCCAGGAAGTGGCCCTGTCGGACGCCGCGCAGTGGCTGGCCCTGCCGCGCACCTGGGGGCTCACACAGCCCAGCGGGGCCGTGGGAGGCGCCCACGCCGGCTACCGCGTCTACCCCTGCAAAGACGGCCGCGTCGCCGTGGCTGCGCTGGAACCCCATTTCGCGGCCTCGCTGTGCGCCGCCGCCAGCGTGCCCCTGCGCGACATGCGAACCCTGTTCCACCCCGACACGCACGCGACGATCGCCAGCTTCCTGCTAGGCCAGACGAGGCGCGAACTGGAATTGCTGGCGCTGGCGCAAGACATTCCCCTGCACACCCTGCCCCACTGAAGGCGGCCTGTGCACTCAGCGCTGGGTCGTGTCCGGCGCCAGTACGCGCTGCGCCCACCCGGGCATGGAATCGGCCTGCCAGACCAGGGCGCCGGCCCGAAACCGCGCCACCAGCCGGGGCGGCTGAAAGTCCTCGCCCGGGGGTTGGGAGGTGTCGTACAGCAGCGCCAGATCGGCGCGGCGTACCGCCACCCCGAGGTGCCGCACCGTGCGTGGATAGCGGCTCAGCACCCGCTCAGGCGGGACCGGGTGACCACCCTCTTCCACCCGCTGGGCCACGCGCCCCAGCAACTGCTGCGGGTCGTCGACACACACCACCAGCAGCACCACCGCGAACCCGGCACGCTTCGCCGCCGCCATGAGGTCGAGCTTGGAGGTGTGGGAAAACACGGTCTCACTGGCGAAAGAGCGTCCTTCTCCCAGACACTGCACCCGGCGCGCATCGGCCCAGAGGCGGGCCTGCCGTGAACGTTCGGCGGGCTCAACCAGGTGCTGCAGCTGCGCCGCCTCGTGAAGATCGGCGTTCACGAACTCGGCCGAAGGCGGAATCAGGCCTTCGTGCACCGCTGCACGGTACAGGGTGGATTTGCCGGCACCGTTCGGGCCCGCCAGCAGATAGAAGACCGGAGCAGTCAAACCGGCAATACGCAAGAAAGAGAAAAAGCGAAAGTGGCCGGGATGGCGTCAGGCGGCGCGAGGCAGCGGGGCACCGGCGCGCTCGCGGTTGGCGTTCACCGTACTCCGCACGGCCTCTGCCAGGCGGCCGGAGGTGTCCGCGTCAGCAAATCGCGCCTCAATCGCGTTGAGCGATTCGTCCGCCGTGTCGCCGCGCTGGCGCGCGTCGTAGCGAGCAATGGCCTCACGGGCTTCCTGCACGGTCAGGCCGGTCTCGTCGGCAATGCGGCCCAGGGTCGCCCAGTATTCGATCTGGCCCGCCACCGAACGCCGCTGCGGCTGGGCAGCCTCGCGTGCCTGCTGCACCAGGGCGGCGGACAATTTCACAGAAGAAAACGGGCGGGGGGATGCGGCCATCAGAACTCCTTGATGGCGCATTTTGCGCCATATTGGCTTTTTATGCTATTGGGATAATAAAACCCTGTCAGCAAGCGATTCAAGAACATGAGAAAACAAGGCAATGTCGTTCGCTGGGATGAAGCCAAAGGCTTCGGCTTCATCGAGAGCCCCCAGTCCGGTGCACACCTGTTCTTTCACATCCGAGACTGGCGCGCTGCCGGCTCGCCCGCGCTGCGGACCTCGGTCAGCTTTGAAGAGATACACGTCGGCGGCAAGGGGCCCCGGGCCATGGATGTGCGCCCAACCACAACCGCAACCGCGCCACTTGCAGGCCGTCAACCCAGCACCGGCCCGGACCGACGTGTCAATCGCGCCGTGCGCGGCAGTGCCAAGCGTCCGACCCTCCCCAACAGCAGCGCCGGACCAGCAGTCGCACTCATGACCATCTGGCTGGCATTTCTGGTGGGCGGTGTGGTGCTGGGCCGCCTGAACTGGTCGATCCTGCCGGTGGCGATGCTGCTCAACCTGGCCACGTTCTACCTGTACTGGCAGGACAAGTTCGCTGCCAGCAAAGGCAGGTGGCGCACCACCGAAGACACGCTGCACCTGTTCGGGCTGCTCGGTGGCTGGCCTGGCGCGTGGTTCGCCCACCAGATCCTGCGGCACAAATCGGCCAAACAGGCGTTTCGCAACGTCTATTGGGCAACCGCATTGGTCAACGTGGTCGCGCTGGCGGCTTGGGTGCTGCTGCCCTGGCTAACCTTGCTCCCTTGATACCGCCGAGCCAACCGGAAACGCACCCGGCCTTGGAGCGACCCACGTTTAACGTGGGCGGCTCTTCACACCCGCCCTGGGCGGCAGGCCGGTGTGCTGGGTGAGGATCTGTCCGGGCTTTGGACCTGCCTTCGCACCCGGTTTCACCACGGCAGCCGCCCGCTCGCTGGCCTTGCCCACCGGGGTGCTGTTCTTGCGCCGCGCGCTCTGGTAGGCGCCGTCGGTCATCGGCTGGAAGGTGGGAATCAGGTGGTGCTTGCCGTTGCCGATGAGGTCAGCCCGGCCCATGGCCTTGAGCGCCTCGCGCAGCAGCGGCCAGTTGTTGGCGTCGTGGTAGCGCAGGAAGGCCTTGTGCAGGCGGCGGCGCTTGTCACCGCGCACGATGTCCACCTTTTCTGCCCGCTGCGGGTCGCGGCTGATGCCCTTGAGCGGGTTCATGCTGCTGTGGTACATGGCCGTGGCGGTGGCCATGGGGCTGGGGTAGAAGGTCTGCACCTGGTCGGCGCGGAAACCGTTCTTCTTCAGCCAGACGGCCAGGTTCATCATGTCTTCGTCGCTGGTGCCCGGGTGGGCCGCGATGAAATACGGAATGAGGTACTGCTTCTTGCCGGCCTCTTCGCTGTACTTCTCGAACATCGCCTTGAACTTGTCGTAGCTGCCGATGCCGGGCTTCATCATCTTGGACAGCGGCCCGCCTTCGGTGTGCTCGGGCGCGATCTTCAGGTAGCCGCCCACGTGGTGCTGCACCAGTTCCTTCACGTACTCGGGGCTTTTTACGGCCAGGTCGTAGCGCAGGCCGGAGCCGATCAAAATTTTCTTGATGCCGCGCAGCTCGCGCGCCCGACGGTAGATCTTGATGAGCGGGCCGTGATCGGTGTGCAGGTTGGAGCAGATGCCGGGGTAGACGCAGCTGGGCTTGCGGCAAGCGGCCTCGATCTCGGGGCTCTTGCAGCCCAGGCGGTACATGTTGGCGGTGGGGCCGCCCAGGTCGGAGATGACGCCGGTGAAGCCTTCCACCTTGTCGCGGATGTCTTCCACCTCTTTGATGATCGACTCTTCCGAGCGGCTCTGGATGATGCGGCCCTCGTGCTCGGTGATCGAGCAGAAGGTGCAGCCGCCGAAGCAGCCGCGCATGATGTTCACGCTGAAGCGGATCATTTCCCAGGCGGGAATCTTGGTCGCGCCGTCGTGTTTGCCGTGCTCGTCGGCGTAGGCCGGGTGCGGGCTGCGGGCGTAGGGCAGGTCGAACGCGTAATCCATCTCGGCCGTGGTCAGCGGAATGGGCGGCGGGTTGATCCACACGTCGCGAGCGGTCGCGCCGTCGCCGTGCGCCTGCACCAGCGCGCGGGCGTTGCCCGGGTTGGTTTCCAGATGCAGCACGCGGTTGGCGTGGGCGTAGAGCACGGCGTCGCTCTTCACCTGCTCGTAGCTCGGCAGACGGATGACCGTGCGGTCGCGCGCGGGCGGCTTGATTTTGGTCTTTGCCCCCTCTCCCACTGGGAGAGGGTTGGGGTGAGGGCCGGCCTTGACGCGCAGGTTCGGGTTCTGAACGAAACGGAGCGGTTGAGCTACGGGGGAGCCCTCACCCCTGCCCTCTCCCAGAGGGAGAGGGAGTAACTTCCCATCCGCCTCGGCGAGAGACTTCCCTTCGGCTGCGTCGTCCTTGCTGCACGTCGTGCCCTGCGCCTGCGCCTGCTCGCTGGTCGTCAGGTAGGGGTTCAGGTGGTCTTCCACGCGCCCGGGCATGTCCACCTCGGTTGAATCCACTTCCGTCCAGCCGACAGCCGAAGGGTCGCCCGGGCGCCGCACGAAGGCGGTGCCGCGCACGTCGGTGATCTGCTCGATGGGTTCGCGTGCGGCGATGCGGTGCGCCACTTCCACCAGCGCGCGTTCGGCGTTGCCGTAGAGCAGCAGGTCGCATTTCGCGTCCACCACGATGCTGCGGCGCACCTTGTCGCTCCAGTAGTCGTAGTGAGCGATGCGGCGCAGGCTGCCTTCAATGCCACCGAGCACGATGGGCACGTCCTTGAAGGCCTCGCGGCAGCGCTGGCTGTAGACGATGGCGGCGCGGTCTGGGCGCTTGCCGCCCACGTCACCGGGGGTGTAGGCGTCGTCGCTGCGGATCTTGCGGTCGGCTGTGTACCGGTTGATCATCGAATCCATGTTCCCGGCGGTCACGCCCCAGAACAGGTTGGGCTTGCCGAGTGCCTTGAAAGGCTCGGCGCTCTGCCAGTCGGGCTGGGCGATGATGCCCACCCGGAAACCCTGCGCCTCCAGTACGCGGCCGATCACCGCCATGCCGAAGCTGGGGTGGTCCACGTACGCGTCGCCCGTCACCAGGATGATGTCGCACGAGTCCCAGCCGAGCTGCTGCATCTCGGCGCGGCTCATGGGCAGGAACGGCGCCGTGCCGAACCGCTTCGCCCAGTAGGGGCGGTAGCTGGTGATCGGTTTCGCAGCGCGCGCGAAAAAAGAAACGTCGACGGGGGCGTTCATGGGCAGCAATCGGGGGATAACCCGCAAGTGTACGGTTGAAGCCCTGACCCGCACAGTGAAAGGGCTACCCGCCGGGCGGCTGGACAGCCCCGGCCGCCGGGCGCTTCAACGCCGGTGATGGTCGGCTCAGAGGTCTTTCAGCGCGGCGGCAATGTGCGCCCCGAACACGGCCGGGTCACCCAGCGCCTGGGCGTTCATGAGCGCGAGTTTCACCAGAAACAGCTCGGATCTTTCCGGGCCAGCCTGGTCGATCGCGGTGGCCAGGGCGTCGTAGACCTGTTCCAGGCCCGCAATGTCGAGAACGGGGGACGGTGTGTGGCTCATGTTCAGGCTCCGGTGACTGGGGCGGTGGCGGTGAGGCCGGCGGCGGTGCCCATGGCGGCGCGCAGGCGCGTGGCGTCCAGGCTCATCCAGCGGGCGCACACGTGCTGGTCAGGGCGCAGCAGGTAAGCGCCGCCGGCGCCGCGCAGGCCGTAGCGCTGGCGCAGGTGGCCGCTGGCGTCGGGCAGGGTCTGATCGGCACCAACCACGGACTGGACCGCGCCCGGTTGCTGACCCGTCACGGCCAGCACGCGCACCAGCAGGCCGCGGCTGCGGCAATCGTTCACCACCGCCATCAGAGGCTCGGGAATCGCCTCGGCATCGGTCACGTAGAGCAGCGTAAAGGCGTGGTCCAGGTGGTCGAGCAGGTGGTCGTCGGCCGCCAGGCGCACGTTCTGTGGCGGCGCGCCGTGGCCGGGGCCGGCCTTGAACAGCGCGTCGTCGTCGCCCGCACTGTTGAGCGCGGAGTCCGTGTACTCGTGGGGGCGCGAGGTGCGCCAGTGGTAGAGCGGCCCCACAAAAGGCTGGGTGAGCGAGAGCGAGAGCACCGCGTCGCGCAGCAGACGAAAGCCCCGGCTGGGTGGCGTCATGAAGCGCGTGCTCTTGCCCGCTTCGTCGATGATCTCGCGCGCCGCCGCCACGCGCTCGGCGCTGTAGCTGGCCAGCAGCGCATCGGGCGCCACGCCGCGCGCCACCAGCGCCAGGCGCCAGGCCAGGGCCTGGGCGTCCTGAAAGCCGGTGTTGGCGCCGCGCACGCCGAAGATGGGCAGCAGGTGGGCGGCGTCGCCGGTGAAGAGAACGCGGCCGGCGCGGTAGTCCGGCAGGGTCAGCGTGCGGGCGGAATACACCGAACACCAGTCCATTTCCCAACGCACGCCGGCGTGGCCGATCATGGCCAGCTGCGCGTCGATGCGGTTCTTGAGCGATTCGGGCGCCAGCGCCTGCTCGGGCGTCTCATTGGCCGGCAGCTGGTAGTCCACCCGCCAGATGCCGTGGGGCTCGCGGTGCATCAGGATGGTGTTGCCGGGGTTCCACTCGGGGTCGAAGAAGGCCAGGCGCTCGGTGGGCAGCGGCAGGTCGATGCGGATGTCGGCAATCACGAAGCGGCCCTCGTAAGAGGCGCCTTCGAGCTTCAGGCCCAGCAGCGTGCGGATGGCCGAGCGCGCGCCGTCGGCGGCCACCAGCCAGTCGGCCTCCAGCCTGTAAGGGCCTTCCGGCGTGTCCACTTCCAGCCGGGCCGTGCGCTCGCCCTGCTCCACCGCCAGCACGCGGTTGCCCCAGCGCAGCTCGATCAGCGGGCTGGCCATCGCGGCGTCCACCAGGTATTCCTCCAGGTACTGCTGCTGCAGGTTGATCATGGGGAAGAAGCGATCATCCGGGTCGTGCGGCGCCTCCATGCGGAACACGCGCTGGCCGCGGTAGAAAGAATTGCCGAAGCGCCACGGCAGGCCGCTGGCGCTCACGCGGTCGGCCACGCCCACCTGCTGCAGGATCTCCATGGAGCGGCGTGTGAACACGATGGCGCGGCTGCCTTCGGACACCTGGCGCTCCGACTCCAGCACCACGCTTTTGACGCCATGGCGCGCCAGTTCCAGCGCCGCCACCAGCCCGATGGGGCCGGCGCCCCCGATCACCACGGAGTGGCGCTGCGCCTGCGGGTGCTCAGAAGGCAGCCAGGCGTCGAACACCTGGTACTGGTAATAAATGGATGGCCGGGGTTCGGCGTGGGGCTGGTGCATGGGGCTCTCCTGCGACGGGGTGCGGACGTGCTGCGAAGTGTATGCACCGCTCAGCCGCCGCATGTCCCCGGAAAGGGACATGAACCGCGCCTGGGGCTGTGCGGTTCAGGTCGAGCCTGCCGGCTCGATCAGCAGCGCCATCAGTTCACGCTGACCCGACACACCCAGCTTGCGGCAGACCCGCTTCACGTAGGTCTGCGCGCTCGTGAGCGTCAGCCCGAGCTGCTGCGCCATCGCATCGGTGGTGCAGCCTCGCATGAGGCAGCGCAGTACGTCGTGGTCGCGCTGCGTCAGTTGCGGCGCACGCTGGCTCAGCCGGGCCAGCAGCAGGTCCGGCAGGTCCTGCTGCAGCGCCTGGCCGGTGTGGTGCAGGCGCACGGCGTGCACGATCAGCGGCGCGAAGGCTTCCACCAGCGCAATGGCGGCGTCATCGAACGGCCCGTGCTCGACGCCGCGGTACAGGTTCACCGACAACCATCGACGGCCCTCGAACAGCGCCAGGATGGCCAGGCGCTCGGCCACCTGCGGCAGTTCGTAGCAGATGCGGCGGTAGTCCGGGTGGGCAATATCGGCACCGCACTGGCGGTGCAGCACAATGCGGGGCTCCGCTGCGCTGGCCTTTCGGGCGGCGGCCAGTTCGGTGCGCATCACGGTGGCGCTGCCGTCGAGCCGGTAGAAGCGCGACACATAGGCCTCGGAAATGTCGGGCAGCGCCTGCGTGCGCGAGCGGTCGCCCACCGCCACGATGCGGGGGCGGCCCTGACCCTCGAAGGAAAAAATGGTGCACTGCGCCAGCGGCACGTGCACGCCGATCAGGCGCAGCAGGTCTTCGGCAACGGCGTGGCGGTCCCCCAGGCCGAGCTTCTGCAGCAGGGCCGTGGCCTGCACCAGCGACACCGCCACGTCGGCGGATGCCCGGGCGCCCAGAATCCAGTGACTGATCATGGCGGGCACTGTACTAGCATGTCACACCCCCGCGCCGCTTCGCGTCACCCCCTCCGGGGGCGGCACCTGCGGGCCGGGAAACCCGGACCCATGGTGCCTCTGGCCGGCCCGCACGCTGCGTTGCGGGTGGTGGCCGAGCGCCCTGGCAGGTCACAGGCCCCGCATCACAACATCGGAGACACGCATGCCCGACTTCAGCACCTTGAGCATCCAGCCCGACGCAACGAACCCCCGCGTAGCCCGCCTGCTGCTCAACCGCCCCGAGCGGCTCAACGCCATCAACGACGAGATGCCGCGCGAGATCCGGGCCGCGGTGGACTGGGCCAATGCCGAGCCAGCGGTTCACGTCATCGTGGTGGAGGGCGCGGGCAAGGGCTTCTGCGGCGGCTACGACCTGAGTCTCTTCGGCCAGGGCGAAATCGACCATCCCTGCCAACAGGAGCGCACGCCTTGGGACCCGATGGTCGACTACGCCTACATGAAGCGCAACACGGAAGACTTCATGAGCTTGTGGCGCAGCCCCAAGCCCACCATCGCCAAGGTGCATGGCGCGGCGGTGGCCGGCGGCAGTGACATTGCGCTGTGCTGCGACCTGCTGGTGATGGCCGAGGACGCGCGCATCGGCTACATGCCCACCCGCGTGTGGGGCTGCCCGACCACGGCCATGTGGACCTACCGCCTCGGCCCCACCCGGGCCAAACAGATGATGTTCACAGGCGACGTGATCGACGGCCGCACCGCCGCCGCGTGGGGCCTGGCCAACGAGGCGGTGCCGCTGGCCGACCTGGAGGCGGCCACGATGCGCCTGGCCAACCGCATCGCAGGCGTGCCGTCGAGCCATCTGGCGATGCACAAGATGGTGGTCAACCAGGTGATGCTGAGCATGGGCTTGGAGCAGACCCAGCAGATGGCCACGCTCTTCGACGGCATCACACGCCACAACCCGGAGGGGCTCTGGTTCCGCCGCCATGCACAAGAAAACGGCTTCAAGTCGGCGGTGCAGTGGCGCGACAGCGGCGAGCCGATTCCCGAAGGCGACGAGGCCCGGGCGCTCATCCGCGACATGGAGGAGCGCCGAGGTGCCTGACGAGCGGCCACCGCAAGCAACAGGTGTGACCATGCACGGTGTGCGTCTGGTTACGCCTCTTACCCCGCGTGCAATGTTGAGCCCCGCGCGGCCATTAGCATGACCGCTTCACTTTTTGAAGGAGCTGGCATGGCATTGCACTTTGGTAAACGAGAGAGCGAACTCCCGAAACCCCTCAACACCGGCATGAACCCGCAGCGCTATGGGGTGACACCCGGCAGCGCCCCTGGCCAGCCGCAAGGCGCACCCGCTACCTCGTCGGCTCCCGAAGCACCGTCCAGCAGCGCAGCAAAACCCGCGGGCTCGGAAACCAGCGGCAGCAAGCTCACGGTGGGGCCGAACATCAAGCTCAAGGGCGTCGAAATCACCGACTGCGACACGCTCGTGGTGGAAGGCATGGTTGAGGCGACGATGGATTCGCGCGTGATCCAGATCGCCGAACAGGGTGAGTTCAAAGGCTCCGCCGAAATCGACATTGCCGAGATCCACGGCGCGTTCGACGGCAACCTCACCGTGCGCCAGAAGCTGGTGATCTATGCCACCGGCCGCGTCACCGGCACGATCCGTTACGGCAAGGTCGTCATCGAAGAAGGCGGACAGCTCTCGGGCGATATCGAGTGCACGCTGGGCGGCACACGCTCAGCCAGCAAGCAGACACAGCAGCAGCCCGCACAACCGTCCATGGCGCTGGCCGCCTGAGCGATCCCACTCTGCCCGCCACCGAGCCCCTGGGTCGGGGCGGCGGGCACGGGTGTTTTGCTGGCTGAGTGGCCGCTAAGGGGCATCAGCTGACGGCAGTACGTCAAGCCGACGACGCCCCTGTCGCCGCCACCGGTGAAGCCCGTTATCCTCTGGCCATGTACGCAGGTTACTTCGGCCTCACGCAACTCCCCTTTTCGATCGCCCCCGATCCCCGCTACCTCTTCATGAGCGAGCGGCACCGGGAGGCATTGGCGCACCTGTTGTACGGGGTGGAGGGCGGCGGCGGCTTCGTGCTGCTCAGCGGCGAGATCGGCGCGGGCAAGACCACCATCTGCCGCTGCTTCCTGGAGCAGATACCAGCCCATTGCAACGTCGCTTACATCTTCAACCCGAAGCTTACGGTGGCCGAGCTGCTGCGCACCGTGTGCGTCGAGTTCCACATACCCGTGCCCCAGGAAGGTTCGGCCCCGGTCACGCTCAAGACCTACATCGACCAGCTCAACGAGCACCTGCTGCGCAGCCACGCGGCTGGCCAGCACAACGTGCTGATCATCGACGAGGCGCAGAACCTCACCCCGCACGTACTGGAACAGCTGCGCCTGCTCACCAACCTGGAAACCAGCGAGCGCAAGCTGTTGCAGATCATCCTGATCGGGCAGCCCGAACTGCGGCAGCTGCTGGCGCAACCCGAGCTGGAGCAGCTGGCCCAGCGCGTCATTGCGCGCTTTCACCTCGGCGCACTGGACGAAGGCGAAACCCGGCAATATGTGCAGCACCGCATGGCGGTCGCGGGCCTGCAGGGGCCGCTGCCTTTTTCCGAGGCGGCGCTGCGCCGTGTCCACCTGCTCACCCGGGGCGTTCCCCGGCGTATCAATTTGTTGTGCGACCGTGCGCTGCTGGGCGCCTACGCCAGCCGAATACCGCGTGTGGAGCGGGCAGTGGTTGACAAGGCGGCGTCCGAAGTGTTTGAGACTGCAGACACGGTTTCCCCGGCCAATTCCACGCCGCGCGTGAAGCGGCGCGTGGGCAGCCTCCTGCTCGGTGCCCTTGGTGGCGCGGTGTCGGCCGCCGCGGTGATCGGGCTCTGGCTGCCCCAACTGTCGCGGGATCAGCCACCGGTACCAAGCCCTGCCGCCGCTGCACCCGAGGCACCCGCTGGCGACACAGCCGCGTCCAGCCGGGGCACCACCCCCGGGGAGCCGGCCGGCGAACCAGCGCAGCAGGCCACCGAGGTGGCTGCGGCAGCACCGGCGCCCACCCTCGGCCTGCCTCCCGCCGACGCCTTGCTGCGCAGCGAGACGGCTGGTCTGAGGGTGCTGGGGTCTGTGTGGGGCCATCCCCTGCGGGACGACGACCCCTGCGCCAGTGCCGCACGATGGGAACTGCAGTGCTATCGCACCACCCGCATGACGCTCAACGGCCTGCAACAGATGGACCGCCCCGCCGTGCTGCAGCTGCACCTGCCCGGGCAGGCGATGGGCTGGGTGGTGCTCACGGCCATGGCCACGGACGGTGCCACCCTGCACACCGGCGAACAAAGCTGGAAGGTGCCCCTGACAGCACTGGCCGACACCTGGCGGGGCGAGTACGCCACGCTCTGGCGCACGCCGCCCGATCAGAAAGACCGCCCCTCGGCCACCCGCTGGGACCCCGGCGTGGGCTGGCTGGCAGAACAACTGCAGACCTTGCAGACGCGCGGCCAGGTGCCGGCCGATGCGTCGGACGCTCAAGCCCGCATCCGTGCGTTTCAGCGCACCCAGGGTCTGCAGGGGGATGGCCTGGCCGGCCCCATGACGCTGATGCTGCTCAACCGTGCCGCCGGGGTTGACGAACCACGACTGGCGCCGACCGCGCCCTGAACCCATGTCTTACATCCTTGACGCCCTAAAGCGTGCGGACGCCGACCGCGAGCGAGGCCATGTGCCTGGGCTGCACAGCCAGACGGCCGGTGTGGCGGGCTCTTCAAGTGCAGGCCAGCAGCGCCACAGCCAGCGCACGGCCTGGCTGGCCTGGGTGGTTATCGCGCTGCTGGTGGCGGTGGCGGCCATTTGGTGGTGGTCACGCCTGCCCCGCGCTGATCCCGGCGTGGAATTGGCGGCACCCAGGATGGACAGCGCCCCGGCACCTGCGCGCCCTGAGCCAGCGCCCCCGGAAACAGCCCCGGCGGCCAGTGCCACGGTGGCTGAGCCAGCGATCCCCCGCCCCACCCCGCCGGTGCTGCCCATCCTGGCCCCACCGCCTGCCCCGCCCAGCACGGCCCCGGCGGCGGTCAGCGCCCGACCGGGTTCCGCAGCAACCGGTACGGGCGCCCCGGTGGCAGCGCCTGCGGTGGCCGAACCGTCTGCGCCTGCTTCCAGCACGGCCACGGCGCCGGTGCCCCGCTTCGCGGACCTGGCGCCAGAGCTGCGTGCCCAGCTGCCCGCCGTGAGCATCAACGGGTCCACGTATTCGCAGAACCCCGCTCACCGCATGCTCATTGCCAACGGCAAGGTGGTGCAGGAAGGTGGTGAAATCTCGCCCGGTCTGAAACTGGAAACCATCGGCCCGCGCAGCGCCGTGCTGAACCACCTGGGCACGCGCTACAGCATCGGCTACTGATCGCTCTTCGTCCACCCATCCGCCTCCCCCCATGCCCACGGGTACTCTGCCCTCCCCCCTGTTATCCGTACGCGACCTGCACTTTGCCTGGCCCCACGGCGTGCTGTTCGATTCGCTGAGCTTCGAGCTGCCGCCGGGTGTGAGCCTGGTCCAGGGCGACGACGGCAGCGGCAAGAGCACCCTGCTCGCGCTGCTGGCCGGCGAGCGGGCGGCCCATCGCGGCAGCCTGCAGGTGGGCGGCACGGCGCTGCACGAAGCGCCAGACGAGTACCGCCGCCAGGTGTTCTGGATCGACCCGCAGAGCGATGCGTTGGATGCGGTGAGCGCCAGCGCCTGGCTGGGCAGCGTGGCACCCCGCTACCCGGCCTTCCGGGCTGACGTGCTGGCCGACCTGATCGAGGGCTTCGAGCTGGCGACCCATCTGGACAAGCCCATGTACATGCTGTCCACCGGCAGCAAGCGCAAGGTGTGGCTGAGCGCCGGCTTCGCGGCCGGGGCGCCGCTCACGCTGATCGACCAGCCATTCGCCGCGCTCGATGGCCCGTCCATGCGCTTCCTGCGCACGCTGCTGCAGGAAGCAGCGGAACACCCGACCCGCGCCTGGCTGCTGGCTGACCACGCCGCGCCCGAGGGCGTGCCGCTGGCACAGGTCATCGACCTCTGAACGCCGCGCGCCGCGGCGGCTTCAGCGACCGCCCAGCCCCATGCCCCGCGAGATCACCTCTTTCATGATCTCGTTCGTGCCACCGTAGATGCGCTGCACGCGGGCATCGGCATAGGCGCGGGTGATCGGGTATTCCCACATATAGCCGTAGCCGCCGAAGAGCTGCACGCACTCGTCCATCACCTTGCACTGCAGGTCGCTGCACCAGTACTTGGCCATGCTGGCGGTGGCGGTGTCGAGCTGGCCCACCGCGACGAGTTCGCAGCACTTGTCCACGAACACGCGCGCCACCTGCACCTCGGTCTGCATTTCGGCCAGCTTGTAGCGGGTGTTCTGGAACGCGGCCACGGTCTGGCCGAAGACCTTGCGGTCTTTCACGTAGGCCACCGTCCAGTCGATCGCGGCCTGCGCAGCCGCCACCGCGCTGATGGCGATCTGCAGGCGTTCCCAGGGCAGCTGCTCCATCAGGCAGATAAAGCCCCTGCCTTCGGTGCCCAGCAGGTTCTCGGCCGGCACACGCACGTTGTCGAAGAACAGCTCGGACGTGTCCTGCGCCTTCATGCCCAGCTTCTTCAGGCGCTTGCCCTTCTCGAAGCCCGGCATGCCGCGCTCGACCAGCAAGAGGCTGGTGCCCTTGGCCCCGGCCGCCGGGTCGGTCTTGGCGACGACGATCACCAGGTCGGCGTGCCAGCCGTTGGTGATGAAGGTCTTGCTGCCGTTGAGCAGGTAGCTACCGTCGGCCTGCTTGATGGCGGTGGATTTCACGCCCTGCAGGTCGGAACCGGCGGCGGGTTCGCTCATGGCGATGGCGCCCACCATCTCGCCCGTGGCCAGCAGGGGCAGGTACTTCTGCTTCTGCGCCTCGGTGCCGTAATGCAGGATGTACGGCGCCACGATCTCGCTGTGCAGCCCGTAGCCAATGCCGCTGAAGCCGCCTCGCGCCAGCTCTTCCATCTGCACCACCGAGTACAGCTTGTCGGCGTTTGAGCCGCCGTAGGTCTCGGGCATGGTCATGCACAGAAAGCCGTTCTCGCCTGCCTTGCGCCAGACGGCACGGTCCACATAGCCCTGCTCCTCCCACGCCTCATGAAAAGGCGCGATTTCCTTGTCCATGAATCGGCGAAAACTGTCACGGAAGGCCTCGTGGTCGGCGTTGAAAAGGGTGCGGTCGATCATGGCGTGTCACCTATCAGACTGTTGAACAGATTTATACAAAGCGCTTGCTTGGCAAAAGTCTATACTGAATCGGTTTTTCAGCAAGCCGGGCGGACGCCCACCCAGTTCCCCAGGAGACAGCATGAGCGAAGCATTCATTTATGACGCCATCCGCACCCCGCGCGGCAAAGGCAAGAAAGATGGCAGCCTGCACGAGGTGAAGCCCGTCAACCTGCTGGCCGGCCTGCTGAGTGAGCTGCAGCGCCGCAACGAGCTGGACACCGCCGCCGTGGACGACGTGGTGATGGGCGTGGTCTCGCCCATCGGCGAACAAGGCTCGGTGCTGCCCAAGGTGGCTGCGCTGAAGGCCGGCTGGGACTGGCGCTGCTCAGGCGTGCAGATCAACCGCTTCTGCGCCTCGGGCCTGGAAGCGGTGAACATGGCCGCCATGAAGGTGAAAAGCGGCTGGGAAGACTTGGTGGTGGCCGGCGGCGTGGAGAGCATGAGCCGCGTGCCCATCGGCTCCGACGGCGGCGCCTGGGCGCAGGACCCGGAAACCAACAGCGCCACCCTGTTCGTGCCGCAGGGCATCGGTGCCGATCTGATCGCCACCATGAGCGGCTTCAGCCGCGCCGACGTGGACGCCTTCGCGCTGGAATCGCAGAAGCGCGCCACCGCCGCGCGCGCAGCGGGTTACTTCGACGGCTCGGTGATGGCCGTGAAGGACGCACTGGGCCAGGTGATCCTGGCTCAGGACGAATTCATCAAGCCCAACACCACGCTGGAGGGACTGGGCGGGTTGAAGGCCGCTTTTGAGCAGCTCGGCGCCATGGGCTTCGACGCCGTGGCTTTGCAGCGCTACCCGCAGGTGGAGCGCATCCACCACGTGCACCACGCCGGCAACTCGTCGGGCATTGTGGACGGCGCGGCGGCCGTGCTGATCGGCAGCGAGGCCGCTGGTAAGACGCATGGCTTCACGCCGCGCGCGCGCATCGTGGCTGTGGCGCTCTCGGGTGCGGACCCGACCATCATGCTCACCGGCCCCATGCCGGCCGCGCGCAAGGCATTGGCCAAAGCGGGCCTCACGGTGGACCAGATCGACCTGTTCGAGGTGAACGAAGCATTCGCCGCCGTGCCCATGAAATTCATGCAGGAAATGGGCGTGCCGCACGAAAAGGTGAACGTGAACGGCGGCGCCATCGCGCTCGGCCACCCGCTGGGCGCCACGGGCGCCATGATCCTAGGCACGCTGGTGGACGAGCTGCACCGCCGCCAGTTGCGCTATGGCCTGGCGACCTTGTGCGTCGGCGGCGGCATGGGCATCGCGACAGTCATCGAAAGGGTCTGACGACCCACCCCCGCGCCGCGCTTCGCGCGTCACCCCCTGTGAGGGGGCAACACCAGCGGCCCGGCACAGCCGGTTCCGCGGTGTTCTCGAACAGACACTTCGCTCGCAAGGCATCTCAGGAGCCCAACCATGATCACGAAAACCATCCGCTACGAACTCGCCAACGGCATTGCCACGATCACCTTGGACGAGCAGGGTTCTCCCGTCAACACCATGTGCCTGCAATGGCAGGACGACCTGGACGCCATCGCGGCACAGGTGGTGAAAGACAAGGCGCAACTCAAGGGCATCGTGCTCGCCTCGGCCAAGAGCACCTTCTTCGCCGGCGCCGACCTCAAGGGCGTGATGCGCTCCACCGCTGCCGACGGCCCGCGCGTGTTCACCGAGATCGAGCGCATCAAGCGCAACTTCCGCACCATCGAGACGCAGGGCGTGCCAGTGGTGAGCTGCCTGAACGGCGCGGCGCTCGGCGGCGGCTGGGAGGTGGCGCTGGTCGGCCACCACCGCATCGCCGTCAACCACCCCAAGGTGCAGTTCGGTCTGCCCGAGATCACGCTCGGCCTGATACCCGGCGGTGGCGGCATCACCAAGATGACCCGCGTGCTCGGCCTGATGGCGGCGCAGCCCTACATCCTGGAAAGCAAGCTGTTCGGGCCTGAAGAGGCGCTGAAGATCGGTGTGGTGCACGAGCTGGTGGCCACCGCCGACGAGCTGATGCCCAAAGCGCTGGCCTTCATCGAGGCCGCGCAAGGCAAGCCAGAGGCTGCCCAGCATGTGTGGGACCGCAAGGACTACAAGATGCCCGGCGGCACGCCGAGCAACCCCAAGATCGCCGGGATGCTGAGCGTGGCGCCGGCCGTGCTCAAGCAGAAGACCCGCGGGCTCTACCCCGCCCCGGAGGCGGCGCTGGCCGCCATGGTCGAAGGCGCCATGGTCGACTTCGACACCGCCATGCGTGTGGAAAGCCGCTACCTCGCCGGGCTGATGACCAGCGCCGTGGCGAAGAACATGATCAACACCTTCTTCTTCAACCTGAACGCCATCAAAGGGGGGCAGTCACGGCCGGGCCCTTCGACAGGCTCAGGACGAACGGAGAGGTACCAGCCGAAGAAGGTCGGCATTCTGGGCGCCGGGATGATGGGCTCGGGCATCGCCTACGCACAGGCCACCAGGGGCATCGCCACCGTGCTCAAGGATGTGAGTGCCGAGGCAGCAGAAAAAGGCAAGTCGTACACCGCGAAGCTCACGCAGAAGCGGGTGGACAAGGGCCAGATGAGCGCCGAGAAGCAGCAAGGCATTCTGGACCTCATCACCCCCACCGCCAGCGCGGACGACCTGAAGGGCTGCGACCTGATCATCGAGGCGGTGTTCGAGAACCGAGAACTCAAGGCGCGGGTGACGCAGGAGGCCGAGCCCATGCTCGCCGAGGGTGGCTTTTTCGCCAGCAACACCTCCACCCTGCCCATCAGCGGCCTGGCGCAGGGCAGCCGCGATGCGAAAAAATTCGTCGGCATCCACTTCTTCAGCCCGGTCGACAAGATGAAGCTGGTGGAGATCATCCGGGGATCAGACACGGACGACGAGACCGTGGCCCACGCCTACGACTATGTGCAGGCGCTGGGCAAGCTGCCCATCGTGGTGAACGATTCCCGCGGCTTTTACACCAGCCGCACCTTCGGCACCTTCGTCATGGAAGGTGCGGCCATGCTGGGCGAGGGCATTCCGGCGCCCGTGGTCGAAAACGCCGCCATGCAGGCCGGCATGCCGGTGGGGCCACTGGCCGTGCTGGACGAAACCGCCCTTTCCCTCTCAGTTCACGTGCTCGACCAGACCCGGGCCGACTTTGCGGCCGAAGGCAAGACCTACACCGCCACGCCGGGCGAGCTGCTGGTGGAGCTGATGGTCAAGGAACTGAAGCGCCCGGGCCGGGCCGCCGGTGGCGGCTTCTATGACTACCCCGCAGGACAAAGGAAACAGCTCTGGCCGGAACTGAAGACCCGATTCGAGAAACCGGACGTGGCCTGGGATCTGCAGGACATCAAAGACCGCCTGCTCTACCGCCAGGCGGTGGAGACGGCGCGCTGCCTGGCCGAAGGCGTGCTCACCAGCGTGCACGACGGCAACATCGGCTCCATCTTCGGCATCGGCTTCCCCGCCTGGACCGGCGGTGCGCTGCAGTTCATTTACGGCCAGGGCATCGATGCGTTCGAGAAGCGCTGTGCAGAACTCGCTGCCCGTTTTGGCGAGGGCTTTGCGCTGAGCGAGGCGGTAAAGTCGACCATCCGCCAGCATCAACCCACCTACTGAACCCATGAAACGACTCGACGGAAAAATCAGCCTCATCACGGGCGCTGCCCAGGGCATCGGCCTTGCCACGGCGCTCAAATTCGCCCGCGAAGGCGCCACCGTGATCGTCTGCGACGTGAAGCAGGCGGCCGTGGACGCGGCTGTGCAGCAATGCCAGGCCGAAGGCGCCACGGCAGTGGGCTTCGTGATGGACGTGACGCGGCGCGAGATGGTGGACGCGGTGGTGGCCCAGGTGCGCGAGCTCTTCGGCCGCATTGACGTGCTGGTGAACAACGCCGGCATCACGCAGGACGCGCGCCTGCAGAAGATGACGCTGGAGCAGTTCGACCGCGTGATCGACGTGAACCTGCGAGGCGTGTTCCATTGTGCTCAGGCGGTGGCCGACCACATGACGGCCCAGGGCAGCGGCGTGATCCTCAACGCCAGTTCGGTGGTGGGCATCTACGGCAACTTCGGCCAGACCAACTACGCCGCCACCAAGTTCGGCGTGATCGGCTTCACCAAAACCTGGAGCCGGGAACTCGGTCCCAAGGGTGTGCGCGTGAACGCGGTGGCGCCCGGTTTCATCAGCACCCCCATCCTGAGCACCATCCCCGACAAGGTGATCCAGGAAATGGAACACCGCGTGCCGCTGCGCCGCCTCGGCCAGCCGGAAGAGATCGCCAACGTGTACGCTTTCCTGGCCAGCGACGAGGCCAGCTACATCAACGGCGCGGTGATCGAGGTATCGGGCGGCATGTCGGTCTGAGGGCCGCGGGGCGGTGGCCCCGTTCAATTTTTTACGGGTGCCGATGAGCGCCTGTGCGATAAGACGGTTGTTCCTCGACAACCGCCATGACCACCGCACCACAGCCCGACAACGAACCCGAGCGCCTGGCCCGCCTGCTGAGCCTGGGCGCGCTTGACACGCTGCCCCAGAGCGCCTTTGACGACATCACGTCGCTGGCCTCTTCCATCTGTGGCACGCCGATCGCGCTGGTCTCACTCGTCGACAGCGACCGCCAGTGGTTCAAGTCCCGCGTGGGCATGAAACTGGCGGAAACCGACCGCACCATCTCTTTTTGCGCCCACGCCATCCTGCAGCCCGACCAGCCGCTCGTGGTCGAGGACGCCCGACTGGACGACCGCTTTCGCGACAACCCGCTGGTCACCGGCGAGCCCGACATCCGGGCCTACGCCGGGGCGCCGCTCGTCACTGCCGAAGGTCTGGCCCTGGGCACCCTGTGCGTCATCGATTCCAGCGCACGCCGCTTCAGCCCGGCCCAGATCAAGGAGCTGCAGACGCTGGCCCGGCTGGTGGTCACGCTGCTGCAGCACGAGGAGGCGCGCAAGAAGGAAGAAGAACGACGGGCTCACGAGACACAGGTCGAGCATGAGCGCCTGGTGGCCATGTCGACTTCAGGCCTGGATCTGAAGGCCTACATCAGCCCCCAATACGTCTACCTGCATGTGAACGAGACCTACCTGGCGTACTGGGGCACCACGCGCGACGAGGTGATCGGGCACACGGTGCGCGAACGCCTGGGACCGGAACTGTTCGATGGGTTCATCCAGCCCAGGCTGGACATGGCGCTGGCGGGCCAGCCGGTCTTCTTCCAGCACCAGCACCAGTACACAGGCGTTGGCCCCCGACACATGGAGATCGCCATGCTGCCCGTACGCGACAGCGAAGGCACCGTGATCGGCGTGGTGTTGCGATCGCATGACATCCAGGCGCTGAAGGAAAAAGAAGCCGAGCTCGGTGAGACCGTGGCCCTGCTGGAGCACCGCACCCGCGAACAGCAGCGCTTCATCCACATCATGTCGCACGACCTGCGGGAGCCCATCAATTCGATCAACAACTTCGCCAGCCTGCTGCAGACCGATCACCTGCAGGAGCTGCCGCCCATGGGGCAGCGCTACCTGGGCTATGTGCGGGCGGGCGGCCTGCGCATGGGCAGCCTGCTGGATGACCTGCTGAGCTATGTGCAGCTCGACAACCGGACGCTCAAGACCACCACCGTCGACCTGCACCAGCTGGCCCTGCACGTGCTGGACGACCTCAGTTCGGCCCGGGATCGCACCCAGGGCCAGGTCGAGCTGGAAGCCCTGCCCCACGTGCCGGGCGATGAATCGCTGCTGCGACTGGCCTTGCAGAACCTCATCGCCAACGGCCTGAAGTTCTGCCGCCCCGGCGTGCCACCGGTGGTGCAGGTCTCAGCGTCTGAGGCCGGCGGATTCGTGGAGGTGAACGTGGCCGACAACGGCATCGGCATTCCCCAGGAACACCAAGAGAGCATTTTCGAGATTTTCAAGCGCCTGCACTCCCGCAAGGAGTACGAAGGTTCGGGCCTTGGGCTCTCCATTTGCCGGCGTATCGCGGAAATGCACGGCGGCACGCTGACCGTCCAGTCCTCATCCGGTGGCGGGTGCCGCTTCACCCTGCACCTTCCCATCGCTTCGCCTGCCACACCGTAGAGATCGCCCATGCTCATTCCCCAGCGCTTTATCCTCATTGACGACAACGAAGCCGACAACGTCTTCCACGAAATCATGATCCGCCGGGCCGGCTTCCAGGGCGAGGTCTGCGTATTCGAAAGCGGCATCGATGCGCTGGCCTTCCTGAAGACTGACGCGCTCACCCTGCCCACCGGCATCTTTCTCGACATCAACATGCCACTGATGGACGGGTTCGAATTTGCGCGCCAGGCCACGCCCTTGCTGAGCGGCAAACCCACCGTGGTGCTGGTCATGCTCACCTCGTCGGGTTCACCGCACGACCGCCAGCGGGTGACTGAGCTCCCGGTGATCCATGGCTTCGTCACCAAACCGCTCACGGTCGCCATGGTGCGCGACATGCTCGACGGCAAGGGGCCTGCAGCCGCCGGATAATCCGGCGCATGCCCGCCTATTCCGCCCCCCTCGTCCCCGCGCCCGACTCTCCCGCCAACCGGCCCTGTTCCAAGACCGACCTGTTCCTCTCGTTCACCTGGCTGGCCTTGCAGGGCTTCGGCGGCGTGCTGGCGGTGGTGCAGCGGGAACTGGTCGACAAAAAACGCTGGATGAGTCGCGAGCAGTTCGTGGAAGACTGGGCCGTGGCCCAGATCCTGCCCGGCCCCAACGTGGTCAACCTGTCGATGATGATCGGCGGACGGTACTTTGGTCTGCCGGGTGCGCTGGCCGCGCTGTCGGGCATGCTGGCCGCGCCGCTGGTCATCGTGCTGTTGCTGGCGGCGCTCTACGGTGGCGTGGCCGACTCCCCGCTGGCGCAGGGCGCGCTGCGCGGCATGGGTGCCGTGGCAGCGGGCCTGATCACCGCCACCGGCATCAAACTGATTGCAGCCCTGGACCGCAACGCCATGGGCATGGGCGTGTGCATCGGCCTGGCGGCCCTCACCTTCGTGGCCATTGCGCTGTTGCGCTGGCCGCTGCTCTGGGTGCTGCTGGGCATTGGCGGCGCTGCCTGCCTGTGGGCCTACCGGGTGATCGGCGCCACCCCATCCGCAGCGGTGGAGCGCGGCGCATGAGCATGGCATCCACCCCTGGGAACTGGCTCGACCTCTTCAGCCACTTTGCCTCGCTCTCGCTGCTGGCAGTGGGCGGCGCCATCACCACGGCGCCGGACATGCACCGCTACCTGGTGCACGAAAACGCCTGGCTCACCGAGAGCCAGTTCACCTCGTCCATTGCCCTGTCACAGGCGGCACCTGGCCCCAACGTGCTGTTCGTGGCGCTGCTGGGCTGGAACGTGGGTCTCAATGCCGGCGGCGGCGCCAGTGCCGGCTGGGTGGCCTGGGCACTCGCCCTGCTGGGCGTGGCGGTCACGATGGTAGCCATCATGCTGCCCTCCTCGGTGCTGACCTACACCGCCACGCGTTGGGCGCACCGCAACCGGGAGTTGCGCGTGGTGCGCGCCTTCAAGACCGGCATGGCCCCGATCGTGATCGCGCTGCTGATCGCCACTGGCTGGCTGCTCACCGGTTCGCACGACCACCCGGCCCGCGACTGGCCGCTGTGGCTGCTCACCGCTGTTGCCACCCTGCTGGTGTGGCGCACCCGCCTGCACCTGCTCTGGCTGATCGGCGCCGGGGCTGTGCTCGGCGCGCTGGGCTGGGTGTGAGCGCCTGATCAGCTGCGTTGGCGCAGCGCCTCGTACAGGCACACGCCGCTGGCCACCGACACGTTCAGGCTCTCGACCGCACCGCGCATGGGAATGCTGATGAGTTCGTCGCAGGTCTTGCGCGTGAGCTGGCGCATGCCGTCGCCCTCGGCGCCCAGCACGAGCGCCACCGGCCCCTTGAGGTCCACCTGGTAGAGCGTCTTGGGCGCGTCGTCGCTGGTGCCGATGACCCAGATGTTACGTTCCTTCAGCTCGCCCAGCGTACGCGCCAGGTTGGTCACCATGAAGTACGGCATGGTCTCGGCCGCTCCGCTGGCCACCTTGGCCACCGTGGCGTTGATGCCCGCGGCGTGGTCCTTGGGCGCGATCACGGCGTGCGCACCGGCGCCATCGGCCACGCGAAGGCACGCGCCGAGGTTGTGCGGGTCGGTGATGCCGTCGAGCACCAGCAGCAGGGGGGACTCCACCCCTTCGGCTTCCAGGTTCTCCAGCAGCTCGTCCAGCGAATGCACCTGCGGCAGCGCTTCGACCCGGGCGGCCACGCCCTGGTGGCCATGGCTGCCCGCGAGTTTCGCCAGGCGCATGCCGTCGGCTTCGATGAGGCGGGCACCGGCCTCACGCGCGCGGTCGAGGAACTGGCGCATGCGGGCGTCGCGCCGGGTTGATTCGTAATAGATCTCGATGATCGATTGCGGCGCCGTCTTCAGGCGCACGCCCACGGCATGGAAGCCGAACAGTACTTTGGGGGATGACATGCGGGAATTATCGCCGCCGCCCCATGCGGGCCGTGGCGGCGCCTCAGCTGGCGGTGGCCGCCTCGGGCAACACCTGCCCGGCCTCGATGGTGATGCGCCGTTCACAGCGCTGCGCAATGGCCCGGTCGTGCGTCACCAGCACCAGTGTGGTGCCCTGCTCGCGGTTGAGGTCGAACATCAGTTCCATGATGGTGGCGCCAGTGGCGAAATCCAGGCTGCCAGTCGGCTCGTCGGCCAGCAGGACCGCCGGCTGCACCACGAACGCACGCGCCAGCGCCACCCGCTGCTGCTCACCGCCCGAGAGCACCTTGGGGTAGCTTGACAAGCGCTCGCCCAGGCCCACCCGCTGCAGCATCTGGGTGGCGGTTGCCCGCGCGTCGCGCCGGCCGGCCAGTTCCAGTGGCAACATCACGTTTTCCAGCGCCGTCAGGTTGCCCAGCAGCTGGAAGCTCTGGAACACGAAGCCCAGCTTCTGCGCCCGCAGGGCGGCCCGCTGGTCTTCGTCCAGTGCGAACAGATCGGTGCCGTCCATCTGAACTGTGCCGCTGGTGGGCGTATCCAACCCCGCAATGATCGACAGCAGCGTGCTCTTGCCCGACCCCGACGCGCCCACGATGGCCGCGGTTTCGCCCCTGTTGAGGGAAAAATCGATATCACGCAGTATCGTCAGGGTGCCCGTCGAATCGGTCACCGACTTGAACACGTGTTGCACGGCAATCATCACATCCGACATGGAAAGGTCCTGAGTTGAAACGACGTCACTTTAACGCGCTGACCCTGGCGCTTGCGTTGCCGGGGTCTTGGTCCGCCGCCCAGGCGCAAGCGGCAGCCTCCAGCGCACCGGCCATTCTGGTGGTGGGCGATTCCCTCAGCGCCGAATACGGCCTGCGCCGGGGCACCGGCTGGGTATCCCTTCTCGAGCAGCGTCTCGCCCAGGACAAGCGCCGGGTGCGGGTGGTCAACGCCAGTGTCAGCGGTGAGACCACCTCGGGTGGGCGCTCGCGCCTGCCCGCGCTGCTGCGCCAGCACCAGCCAGCCGTGGTGGTGCTGGAACTGGGCGGCAACGACGCCCTGCGCGGCCTGCCCCTGAACATGACGCGGGACAACCTCGCCGACATGGCACGCCAGGCCCGCGGCGCGGGCGCCCAGGTGCTGATCCTGGGCATGGACATGCCCCCCAACTACGGCACGGCGTATGCACGCGAATTCCGCGAGCTGTTTGTCACCGTGGCGCGTGAACAGAAGACCGCGCTGGTGCCCTTCTTTCTGAAGGACGTGGCCGATCTGGCCGATCCCACCAGCCTGTTCCAGCCCGACCGCATCCACCCGAACGAAGCGGCGCAGGCCACCATGCTCGCCAACGTCTGGCCGGAGCTGCGCAAGTTGCTGCCCCGATAATCGGACATGCCCGTCCAAATCCTGCCCGCCGGCGAAGCACTCGCCCGCCTCGACACGTTCGACACCGTCATCGATGCCCGCTCCGAAGACGAACACGCCCTCGATCACGTGCCCGGCGCTGTCAACTGGCCCACGCTGAACAACGCCGAACGCATCACCATCGGCACGATGTACAAGCAGGTCAATGCCTTCGAGGCCAAGAAGCGCGGCGCCGCCCTCGCGGCGCGGAACATCGCGACCCACATCGAACGCGAATTGCTTGACACACCCCGCAGCTGGAAACCCTTGGTGTACTGCTGGCGCGGAGGCAACCGCAGCGGCTCCCTGGCCACCATCCTCGGCGCCATCGGCTTTCAGGTGACGCTTATCGAGGGCGGCTACAAGGCCTGGCGGGCCGCGCTGGTGGAATCCTTTCCCGCCCTGGCCACCCGGCTGCAGTACCGCGTGGTGTGCGGCCCCACCGGCAGTGGCAAGACGCGGCTGCTGCAGGCACTGGCGGCCGAAGGAGCGCAGGTGCTGGATCTGGAAGCGCTGGCCAGCCACCGCAGCTCGGTGCTGGGCCATATTCCCGGGGTGGAGCAACCCAGCCAGAAACGCTTCGACAGCCTTATCTGGGGTGCGCTGCGCCAGTTTGACCCTGAGCGCCCGGTCTATGTGGAAAGCGAGAGCAAGAAGGTAGGCAATGTGCGAGTGCCCGATGCTCTGATCGACGCCATGCGTCAGAGCCCCTGCATCGACCTGCGCCTGGCCGACCAAGAGCGCGTGGCCCTGCTGCTGGAAGACTACGAATTCTTTGTCACCGATCCGGACTTTTTCTGTCGGCGCCTGGAGGCTCTCGTCGAGCTGCGCGGCAAGGCCATGGTGCAGGACTGGACCGAGCGCGTGCTGCGGGGCGACACACCATCGGTGGTACTGGATCTGCTGACTCAGCACTACGATCCGATGTACGCGCAGTCGATTGCGCGCAACTTCGTGCAGTTCGCCCAGGCGCAGCCCTGTGAGCTGTCAAACCGCTCGCCACAGGCGCTGCAGGCAGCGGCACGGCAGCTGCTGGCCACCGAGGCCGAAACCGCGACGGCCTGACACCGCCCGGCTGGTCCGCCAGGTCAGTTGCCTGGTGCGGGCCCCGGTTCGTTGGGGGGCGTGTCATCACCTGCCTCAGGCTCGCCAGCGATGGGCGCGCCGTACTCGTCGGTGCGCCGGCCAGCAGTGGCCTTGGCTTTGAGCTTTTCCTCTTTCTTCTTCTTCTTGGCCAGCTCACGCTGGCGTTTTTCGTATCCGTAATTGGGAGTGGCCAAAACTGTCTTTCGTGTCGGGTTGGTGGTCGGGTTCAGTAAAAATATCAGGCGTTCAACACAGCCAGGGCCTGCGCGAGATCGGCGCGCAGGTCGTCCGCTGCCTCAAGTCCGACCGCAAAGCGTACCAGACCCCCGGCGTGCGGCCAAGGCGTGGTCCTCATGGCGCGCACGTCGTACGGCGCGCACAGGCTGATCGGCCCCGCCCAGCTCCAGCCGAGACGAAACAGCTGGAGCGCATCGCAGAACGCGTCTACACGTTCCTGGGGTATGGAGGGATCGAACACCGCGCTGAACAGACAGGCGGCCGCCCGCGCATCACGCACAAAATGGTCGTGCCCGGGCGAGCCGTCCAGCGCCGGGTGAAGCACCTGCACAACGCCGGGCTGGTGCCCCATCCATTGCGCGAGTGCGCGCGTGGCGGCGTCCTGCGCGTGGTAGCGAAGCGCCATGCTCGGCAAGCCGCGCAGCACCAGTTCGGCGTCGTTGGCTCCCACGCCAAGGCCCAGGCGCATGTGACACAACAGCAGCTGCTGGTGGAGGGCTTCATCGCGCGTGACAACCGAGCCCATCAGCACATCGGCCCCGCCGCTGGGGTACTTGGTGAGGGCCTGCATGGAAACGTCCACGCCCAGTTCGAACGCGTTGAACGCGATGCCGGCACCCCAGGTGTTGTCCAGTGCCGTGACGATGGGCCGGCTGCCCGCGCGGCCATCGTTGGCCTGACCCACCACCGCCACCAGGGCGGGCAGGTCAGGAAACTCCAGCGTGATGGAACCGGGCGCTTCCAGCCACACCAGCCGCGTCGCCGGGCTGATGCGCTCAGCCAGGTCGGCCGGGTTCATGGGGTCGTAATAGCGATGGGTGATACCCCAGGCAGCCAGTTCACCGGCCGCAAACGACTTTCCCGGCCCATAGGCATTGTCCGGGAGCAGAACCTCGTCGCCCTGGCGCAGAAAAGCCATGTCCACCAGCGCCACCGCCGACAGGCCGCTGGGCGCCAGCACGCATAAGCGCCCGCCCTCGATGGTGGCGATGCGCTCTTCCAGCGTGAACGTGGTGGGCGTGCCGTGCAGCCCGTAGGTATAGCCGCTCTTGTCCTTCCACTCCTGCGTGCGCAGCGCCTGCACGCTAGGAAAGACGACCGTCGACGCCTTGAAGACCCCGGGCGGTACAGCCTCGAAACCCTCCGGCGCCCGGTAAGGATGGTGGATCAGCCGCGTCGACAGATCGCTCATGCCACGTCACCGAACACAACAGCAAGCAACAAAGCAGCAGGCGAGACAAAGGAGCGGCAGCTCTGAAACGTCAGGGCACCCGCGGAACCGGCTCCGCCGGGCCGCTGGGTGCGTCCCCCCTCGGGGGGAAGCCGCGAAGCGGCGCAGGGGGGGCTCACAGCTTCCACTTTTCCAGCAGCTGGGCCGGTCGCAGGCTGTCGTAGCTCTCGAAGGGCTGGTGAATCCACGGATTGGTTGGCAGGTACTCGACCGAATAATCGGGCGTGAAGGTGGACAGCTGCTTGGTCCAGATCACGGCACTGCGCAGTTCCGTGATGGGCGAGTAGTTGTTCTTGAGCATCTCGATCACCGCCTTGAGCGTGTGCCCGGAGTCGGCCAGATCGTCCACCAGCAGCACCTTGCCCGCGATCTCGCCCTTGGGCGTGGTGATGTAGCGCGCGATGTCCAGGTTGCCCTGCTCGGTGCCGGCGTTGGCGCGGTAGGAGCTGGTCGACATGATGGCCAGCGGCTTGTCGAAGATGCGCGAGAGGATGTCCCCCGGGCGCATGCCGCCACGGGCCAGGCACAGGATGGTGTCGAATTCCCAGCCCGACTGGTATACCTTCAGGGCCAGCTTCTCGATCAGGTTGTGGTACTCGTCGTACGAGACGTAGAGGTGTTTGCCGTCTTCGGTCAGCATGGGCGCTCCGGATGAAATTCTGAAAAAGGATTCTGCACGAAACCGGACCAGGCAGCCAAGCAAGGCCGGGCCCTGCCCGGCCGGCAGGATCAGGCGTGGTAGGGGTGCTGCAGCAGGATGGTGTGGTCGCGGTCCGGGCTGGTCGAAACCACGTGAATCGGCACGCCCGTGGTTTCCTGGATGCGCTGCAGATAGCGGCGGGCGTTCTCAGGCAGGTCCTCGAAACGCGTGACACCCACCGACGAATCGCTCCAGCCGGGCAGGGTCTCGTAGATGGGCTTGCAGCGCGCGATGTCATCGGCGCCCATGGGCAGGATGTCGATGGTCTCGCCGTCCAGCTCATAGCCCGTGCACAGCTTGAGTTCCGCCAGGCCGTCGAGCACGTCGAGCTTGGTGATGCACAGGCCCGTCAGGCCGTTGACCTGTGCCGAGCGCTTGAGCAGCGCCGCGTCGAACCAGCCACAGCGGCGGGCGCGCCCGGTGGTGGTGCCGCGTTCGGCGCCCACGGTGGACATGTGCCAGCCGGGGGTGCCTTCCTTGTCCCACTCCAGTTCGGTCGGGAAGGGACCACCACCCACCCGGGTGCAATAGGCCTTGGTGATGCCCAGCACGTAATGCAGCAGGCCCGGGCCCACGCCCGCGCCGGCGGCCGCGTTGCCGGCCACGCAGTTGCTGGAGGTCACAAAGGGATAGGTGCCGTGGTCAATGTCCAGCAGCGTACCCTGGGCACCTTCAAACAGCAGGTTGACGCCCACCTGGTGGGCCTCGTTGAGCTCGCGCGACACGTCCGCGATCATGGGCTTGAGCAGTTCGGCCTGCTCCATGGCCTCCGCAAACACCGGCTCGAACTGGATCGCGCCGTCTTTCATGTAGGCGGCGATCTTCTCGTCCCACGGCAGGGTGGCCGACCCGAGGTAGGTGGTGAGCAGGTGGTTGTGCAGGTCGAGCAGCTCGCGCAGCTTGGCGGCGAAACGATCGGGGTACTTCAGATCCTGCACACGCAGCGCACGGCGGGCAATCTTGTCTTCATAGGCAGGGCCGATGCCACGGCCGGTGGTACCGATCTTTTCGGTGCCGGCCTTGACCTTCGCCGCTTCACGGGCGACGTCCACCGCGGCATGAAACGGCAGGATCAGCGGGCAGGCCTCGCTCACGCGCAGGCGCGAGCGCACCTCAACGCCAGCCTTCTCAAGGCCGGCAATTTCCTCAAACAGCTTGCCCACCGAGAGCACCACGCCGTTACCGATGTAGCACTTCACACCGGCACGCATGATCCCGCTGGGAATCAGGTGCAAGGCGGTCTTCACGCCGTTGATCACCAGCGTGTGACCCGCGTTGTGGCCGCCCTGGAAACGCACCACGCCACGCGCGGTCTCGGTGAGCCAGTCGACCAGCTTGCCCTTGCCTTCGTCGCCCCATTGGGTGCCGACCACAACCACGTTGCGACCTGCCTGTACCTGGCCGCTGGCGGCGCTGCTGCTGTTCATCATTTGCTGTTTTCCGTTTGAATGTTCTGGACTGTCCATGCGTTGCCGCGGGTGGTGTCGCGCACCAGTTCGCGGTCGCACAGGAATTCGTCAACCTCGTGCTCGTGGCCCGGCAGCGCGCACACCACCGTGTGACCCTGGCTGCGCAGGTCCGCAATGGCCTGTCGCAAGCCAGCATCCATGCCCCAGGGCGCCCGGATCGCCGCCACCAGCGAGCGCGGCGCCACCGAAGCGACCACCTCTTTGAGGTCGAGACTGAAACCCACCGCGGGGCGCTTGCGTCCGAAAATGGCGCCGACTTCATCGTAGCGGCCGCCGCGGGCCAGTTCGACAGCCTGACCTGCGCGGCCGTGCGAGCCCGACGCGAACAGCGCGAAGCGCATGCCGGTGTAATAGGCATAACCGCGCAGATCGGCCAAGTCGATGGACACGTTCACGCCTTGCACCTGATCGGCCAGCCACTGCAGGTTGTCGAGCGCCGCCTGAAGGGCCGGCGAGGGGCTGAGCACGCGGCGGGCTTCGCCGAGTACGGCCACGCCACCAAACAGACGGGGCAAGGCCAGCAGGTCCTGCGCCACGGCCGGGGGCAGGTCGCGGGCGTGCACGGCAAGCGCAGCTGCGTCCTTGGTGGCCAGCGCTGCGTGGATGCGCGAGACCTGGGCTGCCGTGAGGGCGACGGGCGCCAGGACGGCGTCGATCACGCGCACATCGGCCAGGTCCAGCAACAGGTCGGACACGCCGGCGCTGCGCAGGCAGGCCTGGGCCAGCTCGATCACCTCCAGATCGGCTTCCAGCCCGGCATGGCCGTAAATCTCGGCACCGAACTGCAGCGGCTCGCGGCTGGCCAGCGGCCGGTCGATACGGGTGTGCACGACCGGACCGCAGTAGCTCAGGCGGGCCACGCCCTGGCGGTTGAGCAGATGCGCATCGATGCGGGCCACCTGCGGCGTGCTGTCGGCCCGAAGGCCCAGCGTGCGGCCCGAGAGCTGATCGACCAGCTTGAAGGTCTGCAGGTCAAGCGCCTCACCCGTGCCGGTGAGCAGCGATTCAAGGTGCTCCAGCAGAGGGGGCATGACCAGCTCGTAGCCATAGCCACGCGCTGTGTCCAGCAAACCCCGGCGGAGTTCTTCGATGTGTCGAGCCTCGGAGGGCAGCACATCGGCAATGTGATCCGGGAGGACCCAGGCAGACATGGGCATTTTCAGGAGCTGTTAAAAACGTGATTTTACCGGCCTCGCAAAACGCGTCCGGACGAGGCACCCGGAATGGAACCAGCAGGTCGATTCCCGCAAAGAACTGCACATACGCGCGGGCGAGAAAATGCCCGCATACAGCGGGCATTCAAGCGTGTCGTGTGCGGCCCCCGCCGCTGCGCGACGGGGAACCACTGAGCCAGGATCAGCGCGCGGTGTTGCTGCTGCGCATGGCGCGGAAGAAGTCGGACGACGGGTCGATCACCAGCACATCGGACTTGCCGGCGAAGCTGGCCTTGTAGGCGTCCAGACTGCGGTAGAACTGCGCGAAGGCGGGGTCGCGCCCGAAAGCATCGTTGAAGGAGGCGGCCGCACGGGCATCGCCCTCACCCTTGATGAGCTGGGCCGCACGGTACGCCTCGGACACGATCACCTCGCGCTGACGGTCGGCATCAGCCCGGATCTTCTCACCTTCGGCAAAACCGGTGGAACGCAGCTCGTTGGCCACCCGCTTGCGCTCGGCTTCCATCCGCTGGTACACCGAGGCGGTGATGCTCTCGGCGTAGTCGACCCGCGTGATCCGCACGTCCACCACATCCATGCCCCAGGGCTTTTCAGCGCCGCTCACGGCGGCCAGCACTTCGCGCTTGACATCGGCCATCAGCTGTTCACGACGCGTCGACAGCAGCTCGTTGAGCGTGCGCTTGTTGACCTCTTCCTGGAACGAGTTGCGCACCACGCGGTTCAGCTGCAAGGCGCCGGCGCGTTCGTTCACACCCACGTTGCGGATGTATGCCTGCGGGTCGCTGATGCGCCAGCGCACGTACCAGTCGATCACCACGCGCTGCTTTTCAGCGGTGAGGGTGGGCTCGGTGTCGGTGCTCTCCAGCGTCAGCAGGCGCTTGTCGATGTAGGACACGTTCTGGAAGGGTGGCGGCAGCTTGAAGTTCAGGCCCGGCTCCGTGACCACCTGTTTGATCTGTCCGAGCTGGAACACGACGCCGAACTGGCGCTGGTCCACGACGAACAGCATGGAACTGGCAATGGCCAAAGCCACCACCACCGACGTAAGGATGAAACCCAGTCTATTCATATTGATTGCTCTCTTGTCGCCAGGAGGGGGAGCCGCTGTCAGCGGCTCTCACGCTCGCGCGAACGCGCTGAATTGGTCTTCGGAATGCCCGCAGGCGCCGTGGGAGCCGTGCTGACCGGCGCGGATTGCGCGGACGAGTTGCCCGCGGGACCGGTGCCGCTCATCTGCATGATTTTGTCCAGCGGGAGGTACAGCAGGTTCGAACCGGCCTTGGTGTCCACCAGCACCTTGGTGGTGTTGGTGTAAATCTCCTGCATGGCGTCGGTGTACATGCGCTCGCGCGTTACTTGCGGAGCCTTCTGGTACTCGGTGAGCACGGAGCGGAAGCGCTGCGCATCACCTTCGGCCTGCGCCATGATCCGGGCGCGGTAACCTTCTGCTTCCTCCACCAGGCGGGAAGCAGCACCGCGAGCCCGTGGCACCACGTCGTTGGCGTAGGCCTCGGCTTCGTTCTTTGCGCGCTCGCGTTCCTGGCCGGCCTTGAGAACGTCGTCAAACGAGGCCTGCACCTGCTCCGGCGGCCGCACACCACCCTGCTGCAGGTTGATGCCCACCACCTCGATACCCACGCGGTAGCGGTCGAGGATGCTCTGCATCAACACCCGCACCCGGGGTGCAATCTGGTCACGCTCTTCGGCCAAGGCCGCGTCCATGCGCATCTTGCCGATCACCTCCCGCACCGCCGTTTCAGCGGCTTTCACCACCGACGCATCGGGGTCGCGGCTTTCGAACAGGAAGGCGCGGGCGTCGTTCAGGCGGTACTGCACCGCGAACTTGATCTCGACGATGTTCTGGTCAACCGTCAGCATCGCGGAATCGCGCAGGCCAGTGGCCGGCACAACGTTGTCGCGACCGACATCAACCGAGCGGATCTGCGTCACAAACACCGTCTCGTGGCGCTGGATCGGGTACGGCAGCCGCCAGTTGAAACCGGCACCCACCGAGCTGTGGTATTTGCCGAACTGGGTGATGACCGCCTGCTGACCTTCCTGCACGATGAAGAAGCCCGTGCCCAGCCAGATCAGCAGCGCGACACCGCCGATCAGGCCGGCGCCAATGCCCGTCGATTTGGGGCTGGGGTTGAAGCTGGGCATGCCGCCACCAGGGCCGCCGCCACCTTTTCCGCGTCCACCACCGCCGCCACCCAGCAGCCCACCGAGCTTGCGGTTGAAGTCGCGCCAGAGTTCGTCCAGATCCGGCGGACCCTGGTTGGGGCCCTGCGGCCGCGTCGGCCGCTGGTCACGCACGGGCGGGCGGGGTTCTTCGTCGCGCCGGTCGTCCTGCGCGCTCTGGTCGCCTGGCTGGTCGTCACCTCGGCCCCAGCGAGGGTCGTTCAGGTTGAACACGCCCAGCAGGCCACGCCAGCCGCGGCGGGTGGACAAACGACGGCCGCCTTCAGCGCGGGTTGTATGCATTTTCACATCCATGTGTAGCCAACATTTATTCGAATCAAACACCACATCATTGTGCCCAATCAGGGCTCAAGGTCGTCGGCTTCAGGGGACGCCCCCTCAGGCTGGGAGGTTTGCGGCCCCAGCCGGGCTTTGACCCGCTCGGCCAGCATCGCCCGCAACTCGGGCAGGCCTGCGCCCGTCCGGGCACTGACGTAGATACGAGGCACGGTCATGCCTTCCAGTTCCATGAGATCGGAACTGACCAGGGGCAAAGCTTCGTCATCCATGGCATCCAGCTTGTTGAAGACCAGAATCTGCGGCACCTGATCGGCACCAATCTCGCGCAGCACGCCCATCACCGATGCAATCTGTTCAGGATGTGAGGGGTTTGAAGCGTCCACCACGTGCAGCAACAGATCGGCGTCCGCCGCCTCTTGCAGAGTGGCTGCAAAGGCATCCACCAGGCCGTGCGGCAGGTCGCGGATGAAACCCACAGTGTCGGACAGCGAAACGGATCGACCGGCTTCACCCAGGTAAAGCTGGCGCGTCGTGGTGTCAAGCGTAGCGAACAACTGGTCGGCCGCGTAGGCACGGGCTTTCACCAGGCCGTTGAACAGCGAAGACTTGCCGGCGTTGGTGTAGCCCACGAGTGAAATCATGAACGCATCGCGGCGCTCCCGCTGGCGCCGCTGGGTCGCGCGCTGTTTCTTGACTTTCTCAAGCCGCTCTTTCGTGCGCTTGATGGACTCGCCGATCATGCGGCGGTCCAGCTCGATCTGGGTCTCGCCCGGGCCGCCCCGCATGCCGATGCCGCCGCTCTGGCGTTCCAGGTGGGACCAGCGTCTGACCAGCCGGGTCGACAGGTATTGCAGGCGTGCCAGTTCCACCTGCAGCTTGCCCTCGTGGCTGCGCGCACGCTGGGCAAAAATTTCCAGGATCAACAGCGTGCGGTCATTGACCGGAATGCCCAGGTGGCGCTCCAGATTGCGCTGCTGTGCCGGGCTGAGCGACTGGTCAAACAGGACCTCGGCGGCCCCGGTCGATGCCGCCAGCATCTTGATCTCGTCAGCCTTGCCCGAACCCACGAACAGCGCCGGGTCAGGTGCGCGGCGCTTGCAGCTCACGCGGTCGGCAATGGTGTATCCGGCGGTCTGCGCCAGCAAACCCAGCTCTTCCAGCTCTCCGTCGAAATGAGGAAGGCCAAAGTCGACCCCCACCAGGATGACGGAAGGAGCAGCGGGGCCAGGGGGGTCGTTGGGGTTCAAGTCAGTGGACCGGCCGCACAGCGGAGGCGTTGACCGGGCAATTGCCCGGTACGCCGCGGCCTGCGCGCAGAAATGGGCTCAAGAAGCGGCCGGTTCGTCACCACCGGCAGCGGAGAACTGCACGGGACGACCTGGGACGATGGTGGAAATGGCGTGCTTGTAGACCATCTGCGTCACGGTGTTGCGCAGCAACACGACGTACTGGTCAAAAGATTCGATCTGACCCTGCAGCTTGATGCCGTTGACCAGATAAATCGACACGGGCACGTGCTCGCGTCGCAGCTGGTTCAGAAAAGGGTCTTGCAAGAGTTGGCCTTTGTTATTGCTCACGATATGCTCCGTGTTCAAAGAAAGTTAATCGGACGTGCACCATACCACAGGGGCGAATGCCGAAAGATTGGCATCGGTGTAACTTATTCCTTGAACGGATTTGCCGACGTCTTGAACTCGATGCGCAGGGGTGTGCCGACCAGATCGAAAGCCTTGCGAAAGCGCCCTTCCAGGAAACGTTTGTAGGCGTCGGGCACGTGTTCCAGCGAATTGCCGTGGATCACGATCACCGGAGGGTTCATGCCGCCCTGGTGGGCGTAACGCATTTTGGGGCGGAACATGCCACCGCGTTGCGGCGCCTGAAAGGCCACGGCCTCCATCAGAAGGCGCGTCAGGATGGGCGTCGACATCTTGCGCGTGGCCGATGAGTGCGCCTGGGTGATCGACTTCCACACGGGGCCGAGGCCCTGGCGCTTCTGCGCCGAAATCAGGTGCAGCGAAGCAAACTTCAGAAACGCCAGACGGGTTTCGATCTGCCGCTCGATCTGCTCGCGCTGGTAGGCATCGATCGCATCCCACTTGTTGATCGCCAGCACGACCGCACGACCGCTTTCCAGGATGTACCCGGCAATATGCGCGTCCTGGTCGGTCACGCCCTGCGTGGCGTCCAGCAGCAGCAGGACCACGTGGGCGTTCTCGATCGCCTGCAGGGTTTTCACCACCGAGAACTTCTCGATCGCCTCGAACACACGGCCTTTGCGCCGGATACCGGCGGTGTCGATCAACTCGAACTTCTGGCCGTTGCGCTCGAACGGCACCGAAATCGCATCGCGCGTGGTGCCCGGCATGTCAAACGCCACCAGGCGCTCCTCGCCCAGCCAGGCATTGATCAGGGTGGACTTGCCCACATTGGGCCGGCCGGCCACCGCCAGGCGGATGACGCCGGTCTCGACGACCTCTTCCTCTTCCTCGTCCAGCGAGAAGCCCGGAATGCTCTCCAGAGCCTTTTCGAGCATCGAGCGAACGCCCTGCCCGTGCGCACCAGACACCGGCATCACCTCGCCAAGGCCGAGTTCAAAGAACTCCACCAGCTGCAGGCCCTGGGTCATGCCCTCGGACTTGTTGGCCACCAGTACGGTCGGTTTGCCGAGCCGGCGCAGATACTGGGCAATCTCGTGGTCCTGCGCGCTGATGCCGGCTCGGGCGTCGACCACGAAGATCACCACATCCGACTCGGCCACGGCCTGGCGCGTCTGCTTCGCCATTTCGCGGTAGATGCCCTCGCTGGCATCGGGCTCGAAACCGCCGGTGTCGATCACGATGTATTCGCGTGGACCCAGGCGGCCATTGCCGTAGTGGCGGTCACGGGTGAGACCAGCAAAATCGGCCACGATGGCGTCGCGTGAACTCGTCAGGCGGTTGAACAGGGTGGACTTGCCCACATTGGGGCGGCCCACCAGGGCGATGACGGGTTTCACGGAAAAAGGCTTTCGTTCAGGACCAGGCGAAACAGGGTTCGGGTCGTTCGCTTGAAGGGATTACTGGGGACGCCAGGCGTAGAGTCCGCCGTTGCGGGTCTGCACCAGCACGGCGTCACCGGCCAGGATGGGTGCCGCCGAGATGGCCGAGCCATCGGCGCTCAAGCGCGTCATTTCTGTGCCGTCTTCGCGCGAGAGCAGGTGAACCTGACCGAGCTGGTCACCCACGACCACGACCCGGCCCACGGCCAGGGGCGCGCTCAGGCCCCGGTGCTTGAGTCGGTCCGCTTCCCAGGCGCGCTCACCACTGGGACGCTGCCACGCCAGCACGCGTCCGTCGGACTCGGTGGAGAACACCAGACGATCGTCACCGTGCACGCCAGCCACACCCTGTGCGGGACGTGTCCAGACGACCGTGCCACGCGCAGCGTCGACACAGCCCACCGCAGCAGAATAGGCGCGGACGCAGACGCTGTCGCCGACCCGGCTCACCGGGCCCACCACATCGACCAGTCGTTCAATTTCATTGGTTCCGCGCGAGGTGGCCACCGGTGCCTCCCAGCGAACAGCTCCGCTGTTTGGGTCCAGCCCCGCCAGCCGCCCCGACAGACCGGCGACCAGCATGTTGCCCACTGCCAGCAGGGCGCCGGACTGGCTCAGCACCAGGGGCTCGGCCGGACGCGACTGCGTCCAGAGCCGGGCACCGGTCTGGCCATCGAAGGCGCGCACGGTGCGGTCGGCCGTGAGCACGAAGACGCGGTCACCGGCCACCAGCGGCGCTGTGAACGAGCGGGCCGGCAGGCGCACACGCCAGAGTTCACGGCCGTCCGCCATGGTCACCAGATCGTTGTTCAATGTCACCACAGCGGCGCGCTGGCCGTCGGAGCCGACGCCTGCCGCGATCGGGGCATTGAGCGTGAGGCGCCACACATCGCGGCCGGTGGCGGCATCCAGCGCGACCACGGTGCCCGAGGTGCCCGCGGCAAACACCCGGCCGCCCATCGCCACCGGTGCCAGCGTGGCGGACGAAGCGCCCACCTGGGCCGTCCATGCCAGCCGCGTGCCGATAAGGGACGCGGGCGGCGGCAGATCGGCGGGTTTGACTCGGGGAGAGCCCGACGAACAGCCCACAGCCAGCAGAGCGACCGCCAGCGACGCTGCGGCGACCCAGCGCTGGCCCACCCGGCGAGGGTCTGCGGGGGCCAGGCCGTGCAAGGAATCCGTGGCGTTCATTTGGTGACCTCGGCAATGGGTGGCAGTGCCGTGGTGTCCACACCCAGGGACGCCAGCTTCACCCCGACCAGCTGTCGGTATTCAACGCGCTCGCCCATCGTGCGCCAGGCCAGCTCGTACTGCTTGCGGGCTTCGTCTGCCTTGCCCTGGGCCAGGAGCACGTCGCCACGGCGATCGGCCACCAGCGGCTCAAACGACTTCGGCACGGACACCGAGAGCGTCTTCATGGCCTGCTCGTAAGCCTGCGATTCAATGTCCAGACCGGCCAGGCGAAGGCGGCTCACCGCCCGGTAAGCCTCGTCGGACGACTTGTCGGCCACCCAGCTGAGGGCCGCGCGGGAGTCGTCGACCTTGCCCGCTTCGTAGAGGGTCTTGCTGGCCAGCAGAGCGCCCTGCGCGGCAAAGGCGGTGCCGCCAAAACGGCTCTTCATGTCGGCCAGTGCACGCTCGATGCGGTCGGCATCACGCGACACAGCCGCGCGTTCGATTTCGTCGTACAGCGCAGATGCTTTCAGCGCCTGGTTGCGCTGCCAGTAATTCCAGCCGTTCCAGGCCGCCACGCTGCCGAACACGGCAATCAGCACCCAGGTGATGAGGTTGCCGTACTGGTTCCAGAAATGTTTGATCTGATCGAGCTGTTCCTGCTCTTCAAGGTCGAGGTGTTTGGCCATGGATCGTTGTCGCTAAGTAAGCTGGGATTGTAGGCGTGTACCACTGCAGGGCGCAGACGCTCAGGCACCGCGCAGGCTGGGCGCCCAGAGCGCCACCTCGGCGAGCGATTGCAAGACCTGGCCGGGCGCCTGTTCTGCACCCTCGCCGGGGCGGGGGCCTCGCAGCGGCTTCACCGCCACCCTGTTCTGCTCCAGCTCGTCGGGCCCGAAAATCAGGGCAAACCGGGCGCCGCTGGCGTCGGCCTTCTTGAACTGCGACTTCATGCTGCCCATGCCCTCTGCGCCTGCGGCGTGCATCTGCACGGCCACGCCCTGCTGGCGCAGCAGGCGCAGCACCGGCATCACGCGCGGCACGATGGCCGCATCCGGCACCACGGCGTAGGCGTCGGGTGCGGGCTGGGCCGGCAGCAGATCCTGCTCTTTCAGCAACTCCAGAATGCGCTCCATGCCCAGAGCCCAGCCCACGGCGGGCGCCGGCTTGCCGCCCACCTGTTCGAACAGCCCGTCGTAACGGCCCCCGGCACACACGGTGCCCTGCGAACCAAGCTGCGTCGTCACGAACTCGAACACGCTGAGGTTGTAGTAGTCCATGCCCCGCACCAGGCGCGGGTTGATACGGTACGTGATGCCATGGGCATCCAAGAGGCCGCGCAGGCGGTTGAAGTGGTCCAGCGATTCGGAGCCCAGGTGGTCCATCAGGCGCGGTGCGCCGTTGACCACGTCCTGCATGGCGGGGTTCTTGGTGTCCAGGATGCGCAGCGGGTTGCTGTGCAGGCGACGGCGGGCGTCTTCATCGAGCACCGCGGCGTGCTGTTCCAGGTAGGCAATCAGGGCCTGGCGATGGGCGAGCCGCTCGGCCGGCTGCCCCAGGCTGTTGATCTCCAGTTCGATCCCGGTCAGGCCGAGTTCGGCCCACAGGTCGCATGCGAGAACGATCAGCTCGGCGTCCACGTCCGGGCCGGCAAAGCCGAGAGCCTCGGCACCGAACTGGTGGAACTGGCGGTAGCGACCGCGCTGCGGGCGCTCGTGCCGGAACATGGGGCCCATGTAATACAGGCGCTTGCCGCCGTCGTACAGCATGGAATGCTCAAGGGCCGCACGGACCACGCCCGCGGTGTTCTCGGGGCGCAGCGTCAGCTGCTCGCCATTCAGGCGGTCTTCGAAGGAATACATCTCCTTCTCGACGATATCGGTCACTTCCCCCAGCCCGCGGATGAACAGAGCGGTGGGCTCCACGATCGGCGTGCGGATGTTGCGGTAGCCATAGCGCTGCATCAACGCGCGCAGCGTCTGCTCCAGCCATTCCCAGTGCGCCGAAACCGGGGGGGCAATGTCGTTCATGCCTTTGACGGCGGTCAGTTTTTCAGCCATGGTGCTTGCGTAGTGAAAATCGGTGCCACGGGGCCAGCGCCCTGCCGGGGCTGCCCACAAACGGGGTGGCTCAGGAGCGGGCGCCGTAGCGTTTGTCGATGTACTGCTCGACGATCTGCTGGAAGTCGCGGGCGATGCCATCGCCGCGCAGCGTCATCGCTTTCTCGCCGTCGATGTAGACCGGCGCGGCGGGCGCCTCGCCGGTGCCCGGCAGGCTGATGCCGATGTCGGCATGCTTGCTCTCGCCCGGCCCATTGACGATGCAGCCCATCACCGCGAGCTTCATGTTCTCCACGCCCGGGTAACGGGCGCGCCAGACCGGCATCGAGCCACGCAGAAAGTCGTCGATCTGCTTGGCCAGCTCCTGAAACGTGGTGCTGGTGGTGCGGCCACAACCGGGGCAGGCGGTGACGCTGGGCACAAATGCCCGCATGCCGAGGGCCTGCAGGATCTCCAGGGCGATTACCACTTCCTGGGTGCGCGACTCGCCCGGCTGAGGAGTGAGCGATACGCGAATGGTGTCGCCAATGCCTTGCTGCAGCAGCACCGACAAGGCCGCAGCAGAGGCCACGGCGCCCTTGGTGCCCATGCCCGCTTCCGTCAGGCCCAGGTGCAGCACGTGATTGGTGCGGCGGCTGAGTTCCTGGTAGACCGCAATCAGGTCCTGCACGCCGCTGACCTTGCACGACAGCGTGATCTGGTTGCCGTCCAGGCCAATGGCCTCGGCCTTGGCCGCCGAATCGAGCGCGGAGGTGATGAGCGATTCGTACATCACCTGGCGGGCATCCCAAGGCTGGGCGCGGTTTGCGTTCTGGTCCATCAGACGCGCGAGCAAGTCCTGATCCAGACTGCCCCAGTTCACGCCGATGCGGATCGCCTTGCCCAGACGCGCCGCGATCTCGACCATCTGGCCGAACTGGCGGTCGCCCTTGTCCCCGCGGCCCACATTGCCCGGGTTGATGCGGTACTTGGACAAGGCCTCGGCACAGGCCGGGTGGTCGGTGAGCAGGCGGTGACCGTTGTAGTGAAAGTCGCCGATGAGGGGCACGTTCACCCCCATGCGGTCGAGCTGCTCGCGGATATAAGGCACGGCCTTGGCGGCTTCGTCGTTGTTCACCGTGATGCGCACCAGCTCGGAGCCAGCCAGGGCCAGCTCCTTCACCTGGATCGCGGTGCCCACGGCATCTGCCGTGTCGGTGTTCGTCATGGACTGCACCCGCACCGGGGCGTCGCCGCCCACCGTGACATGGTGGCTACCCCAGGACACGACGCACTGGCGGGTATGACGGGCCCGAACCTGCGTCAGCGGAATCGGCTGCTCACCCTGGCACGGTGTTTCGGTGGCGGAATCAGGTGTCATGGTCATTTCACCTCGAAGCGGGCCACGCTGTTGCGGGCAAAGGGGGTGGCGTCGAATAGCTGACCGCGCACAGTGACCTCGGCAGCGTCGACCCGGCCCAGTACCACGGCGTAGGGAGGCGTGGACGAAAAGTCGACCACATCGCCGGCGCGGAGCATGCGCTGGATCACCACCCCGCCCGTGCCGTTCACCACCTCCACCCACGAGTCACCGGTGGCGCGGATGCGCAGCAGGCTGGTAGCGGGCGCACTGCCCGATGCCGAAGTGGCCGCAGGCGCAGCATCGGGCAATGCCCCGCCCGGGCTCTCTGATACTGCCGTGGATGTGCCGGCGGCCGCCGGTAACGCGGCGGGCTCCACGATCGTGGCGGGAGCCGGATCACCAGGCACTGCACTGTCGGACGGCGCCATCGCGGGCGAGTCTGGGTCGTCCACGGGATCGGCCGGCGGCATCACCGTGGTCGACGTGGACTGCTCCACCGCGGCGGGTGGACTGATGGAGATGTCCGGCAGGAACACCAGCACCAGGGCACCCAGCATGAGGGCGATGGCACCGAGCACAGCCGGTCGGGACAGCCAGCCCACCGGATTGGCCGGGCTGGACACCGACATCGGCTTGAACGGGGCGTTGATGGCCAGGCCGGAATCACCGAGCTGAGGGGTCACGGCCAGTGGAATCTGCTCCAGCACGGGCGCCGGGTCCACGCGCAGGTGGCGACAGGCGCTGGAGGCAAGACCCCGCGCAAACGTCATGTCAGGCAGCTCGTCGTAGCGCCCCGCCTCAAGGGCCTCCAGCTTCTTCACCGGCACCTTCAGCGCAGCGGCCAGCGCGGCAATATGGAGCCCCGCGGCTTCGCGGCACTGCGTGAGCAACCAGGGGTGGGACCACGCTCCGTCGGTGGTCTGTTGTGCGTGGCCTTGTCCTGTTTCCTGCATGAACGGTTCACTCATCGAAAGCGCCTCGCTGGTACGAAGCCCACTCGCGGGACTGGGGATAGCGGCGACCCAGTTGCTGCGCCAGTTGCCCCAGGGCTTCCAGGTTGCTCAGGCGCCGCTCCACCTTGATCCCGAGCCACAGCGTTTCGGCGTTGGCCAGTTCGGAATTGTTCAGGCGGCGGATGTAGAACTGCGCGCGCGAAAAGTCACCGCGGCGGTACAGCAGCGAGGCCAGGTTGTAGCCAGTGATCGGGTTGCCGGCGTCGATTTCATACGAGCGGGAGAAACTGCCTTCGGCTTCTGCAAACTGACCCATGCGGACCTGGCAGATGCCCTTGGCCATCAGGGTTTTCGCCTGTCCGACGTACACGGGACTGGCAAGCGCGCGGGTGAACAGGTCCACCGCCTCGCGATGGCGTCCGAGCTGACAGGCGTACCAGCCGTAGTTGTGCAACGCGTCAGGGTCGCGCGGGTTGAGCTGCAGCGCACGCTGGAAGCTTTCCTCGGCCAGCCGGTTGTTGTTGAGCTGCATGAAGACCAGGCCGCGCAGCACGTGGGCGGCCACATAGGTCGGGTCAGCCGCGAGCGACTGCTTGATTTCGTCAAGCGCCACCGTGGTCTGCCCCTGCTCGAAATAGCCCGTGGCCAGTTCCAGGCGCAGGCGAGCGCGCTTGCGGGCATCGGGTTCGTCGGATTCCGTCATGGGCTCGGCAGAGGATCCGCCCGCCCCCATCCCGCCGGCGCCCGCGGCGCAGCCGCCGAGCAGCAGCAAGCCGAGCAAGGCCCCGGCCAGCAGCCCCCCCCAGCGGCCCGCAACGGTGGCTGCGGGCGGCAGGACGCAGGAGAACGAGCGGGTGCGGTACGCATGCGTCATGGCTGTCTGTCACCTGTCGAGGAAATGAAACGGATGGGCTGCTCAACCACGGTGCGGCGCTGCGCCAGACGGCGGGCGGCATCGGTGCGGTCCAGCACGTCACCGGCCAGCTGCCCGCAGGCCGCGTCGATGTCGTCGCCACGGGTCTTGCGCACGGTCGTGACGATTCCGCCTTCGTTCAGCAGCTTGCCGAACTGCAGAACGACCGGGCGGGGCGAACACTTCAGGCCCGAATCGGGAAACGGGTTGAAGGGAATCAGGTTGACCTTGCAGGGAACACCCTGGCCACCATGGGTCTTGAGCAGCTTCAGCAACTCGCGGGCATGGTCGGGCTGGTCGTTCACCCCGTCGAGCATGCAGTACTCGAAGGTGATGAAATCCCGCGGCGCCGCCGGCAGGTAGCGCAGACAGGCGTCGAGCAGCTCGGCAATGGGGTATTTGCGGTTCAGGGGCACCAGCACGTCGCGCAAGGCGTCGTTGGGTGCATGCAATGACACAGCCAGCGCCACGGGCACGTCGGCAGCCAGGCGGTCGATCATGGGCACCACACCCGAGGTGGACACCGTGACCCGGCGGCGCGACAGGCCGTAGCCGTGGTCGTCCAGCATCACCCGCAGAGCCGGCACCAGGGCGCTGTAGTTCTGCAGCGGCTCGCCCATGCCCATCATCACCACGTTGGTGATCACGCGTTCGGACCGTTTCAGGTGCTGGCGAAGGAAGAATTCGGCGTGCCAGAGCTGGGCCAGGATCTCTGCGGTGCTGAGGTTGCGCGAGAAGCCCTGGTGACCCGTGGAGCAGAAACGGCAGCCCACGGCGCAGCCCGCCTGCGAGGAAATGCACAGGGTGCCGCGGTCTTCTTCGGGGATGAAAACGGTTTCGACGGCGTTGCCGCCGCCCACATCAAACAGCCATTTGATGGTGCCGTCAGTCGAGTCCTGCCGCGAGAGCACGGGCAAGGCGGCCACATGGCAGACGGACGGCAGCTTTTCGCGCAGGCTGCGCGCGAGATCGGTCATGTCGTCAAAGCGCGCGGCACCCTTCTGATGAATCCAGCGAAACAGCTGGACGGCGCGAAAGCGCTTTTCCCCCAGCTGTTCGCAGAACGCGGCCAGACCCTCAAGATCGAGGTCGAGCAGGTTGACCGTCGTCATGACAAGTGCCTTGCGCTGGACCGCTCCCGCCACGGGGGCCGCACGCATGCGGGCGGCCTGGCGGTACAGGAGCGGAGGTTGGCCATCAACGCGAGTAAACGTTCATTCCGGCGAAGAAGAACGCGATTTCGACAGCGGCCGTCTCGGGCGCGTCGGAGCCGTGCACGGCGTTGGCGTCGATGCTGTCGGCGAAATCGGCGCGGATCGTGCCGGCAGCGGCTTTCTTGGGATCGGTGGCGCCCATCAGGTCGCGGTTCTTGGCGATCGCGCCTTCACCTTCCAGAGCCTGGATCATCACGGGGCCGGAGATCATGAAGTCGACCAGGTCCTTGAAGAAAGGACGCTCTTTGTGCACGGCGTAGAAAGCCTCGGCTTCGCCACGCGACAGGTGGGCCATGCGAGCGGCAACGACCTTCAGGCCGGCGGCTTCAAAACGGGCGTAGATCTGGCCAATGACGTTCTTGGCAACGGCGTCGGGCTTGATGATGGAGAGGGTGCGTTCGATGGCCATGGTATTCCTTGGTTTTATGGATCAATGAAAAGCTTCTTGCAGCTGACCGCAAAGCCCGCGATTCTACATTGGCACGGGCCTGCGGGCGTCCTTCAGCGCGAGCCTGAACGACCGCCGCCACCGCCGCTTCCACGGCGGCGATTGCCGGTCGGACGGCTGGCGTCCTCCTCGCGGCGGCGCTTGAGCGCGTCCTGGCCGATGTAGCCAAACGAGGTCTTCAGCGGATCGGGCTGCGAGCCGCCTGCCCCCTGCCCTTTGCCGCCGCGCCCTTTGGGGGCGCTGGCGTCGGCCGCTGGCATTGCAAACATGCTGCTGCGGCGCACGGCGGGCGCTTCACCGCGGCTGCCTGCCGGGTTGCCGTAGTTGCGACCGCCGGTCTTGGGCGCTTGCTTGCCCCGTGCAGCCGGGTGGCGCCCACCGGGTCGTGCGGCGCCGCGCTCGGGCGCCACCGGCATGCCGGCGGCTGCGGTGAGCCGACCGATGTCCTGCTGGTCCAGTTCCACCCAGACACCCCGCTTGAGACCCCGGGGCAGCATCATCGCGCCATAGCGGATGCGGATGAGGCGGCTCACCGCGTGGCCAACGGCTTCGAACATGCGGCGCACCTCGCGGTTGCGCCCCTCGCCGATCGTCACGCGGTACCAGCAGTTGGCGCCCTCGCCGCCGCCGTCTTCGATGCTGGCGAACTGCGCCATGCCGTCGTCCAGCCGCACGCCGTCGAGCAGGCGCTGCTTCTCCTCGTTCGACAGAGCGCCGAGCACCCGCACCGCGTATTCGCGCTGCAGGCCAAAACGGGGGTGCATCAGCCGGTTGGCCAGCTCACCCGAATCGGTGAGCAGCAGCAAACCCTCGGTGTTCAGGTCCAGCCGGCCGACCGACTGCCACTTGCTCTGGTACAGGCGCGGCAGGCGGCGAAACACCGAAGGCCGGTTCTGCGGATCGTCGTGCGACACCACCTCGCCGGCGGGCTTGTGATAGGCCAGCACCCTTGGGGGCGGTGGCGTCATGCGCACCCGCACCTGCTTGCCATTCACCTTGATGACGTCACCCAGCTGGATGCGCTGACCGACGTGGGCCGGCTCACCATTGACCGAAATGCGGCCTTCCAGGATGAGCTTTTCCATTTCCAGGCGCGAGCCCAGACCGGCCTGCGCGAGCACCTTGTGCAGCTTGGGAGACTCCACCTCAGGCGCCAGCACCCGCTTGGTCGGCAGGGGCACTTCCTCCTCCTGCTCCTGCTCGGCATCGAAGGCCCCGCTGATCACGTCATCGAAGCGCAGCGGCGCTGGCGATGCCAGTGACGGTGTGGCGGCGGAATCGGCCGCCTGGGCGGCGTCGTCTGGAGGGGTGGGAGCTTGCGCCGGGTTCATGGTGTTCCTGTCAATGGTGGGCCAGCCAGCGGGGGCTGAGGGTGTTCGGGCTCGACCGCATCGGATGCGCTCGTGTCGGTCTTGGTGGCGTCCAGCGGCTCAGCCTCCTGGGCGGCCGGTGCGTCGCCTGCGCTCACGGCTGCCCCCGACTCGTCGGGTTGAAGGCTGGCGGAGAGGGCTTCGAAATCGAGTCGACCCAGCGCCGACTCCTGGATTTCACTGCCGTCCAGCGGTGGCAGCTGATCCAGCGAGGCCAGGCCGAGGTCGTCGAGAAACTGGCGCGTGGTGGCAAACAGCGCCGGGCGGCCCACGGTCTCGCGGTGCCCGATCACCTCGACCCAGCCCCGGTCTTCCAGCTGCTTGATGATGAGCGAGTTGATGGTCACGCCACGAATGTCTTCCATGTCGCCCCGGGTCACCGGCTGCCGGTAGGCGATGATGGCCAGCGTTTCCATGGTGGCCCGCGTGTACCGAGGCGGCTTCTCGGGGTGCAGGCGGTCCAGATAATGGCGCATGTCGGGCCGGCTCTGGAAGCGCCAGCCCGAAGCCACCTGCACCAGCTCGACACCGCGCCCGGTCCACTCCAGCTGCAGGTCCGCCAGCAGCGATTTCAGCGTGTCGGGCGACAGTTCCATGTCGAAGAGCACGCCCAGATCCCGCACGGTCAGCGGCTGTGGCGCGCAGATCAGGGCGGTCTCCAGGACGCGCTTGGCATCCGCGGTGTTCATGCTTGGCTCGTAGTCGAAAATTCGTCACGCCTCTGGCTTGACGGTAAGCGGTGGGACCTTCCCTGGCGCCCCAGCACCGCTCAGCAGGGCAGGCCGTGCGTGGGAGGTCGGTACTGACGGGCACGGCCAGATGGCATCGTGTGAAGTCGGGAAGGAGGGGCAACGGCGCGCTGGGGGCCTGTGTGCCGGTGGCGGACCTGTCAGCAGGCGCGCGTGGGATTACCCCAAGGAAGCCATATTGTACCGGAGGCCACTCTCGTTGAGGGCGTGGCAGAAATCGGGCGGTGGTTCGACCTGAAAATCGAGGGCCTGCCCGTTCACCGGGTGCGCCAGGCGCAGGCGGGTCGCGTGCAGGGCCTGGCGACCCATGCCCCACAGGGCCCTTCCGCCGTACAAGGTGTCGCCCACCAGCGGATGCCCCAGCCAGCTCATGTGGACGCGAATCTGGTGCGTGCGGCCGGTGTGCAGCTTGCACGCCACCAGGCACGCCGTGGGATTGCTGTCGAGCACGCTCACGGTGGTCTGCGCGGTTTTGCCGCTGGTGGCGTCGGGGCGCATCACCGCCATGCGCAGGCGGTTGTGGCTGTCGCGTCCGATGGGCTGGTCCACCAGACGCTCGGGTGCACCGGTCCAGGCCCCGTGGGCCAGCGCCAGGTATTGGCGTTGCACATCACGGGCGGCGATGGCGCGAACGAGCGCCTCGACCGCCTGCCGGCTCTTGCCCACCAGCATGAGGCCCGACGTGTCCTTGTCGAGCCGGTGCACGATGCCCGCGCGCGGCAGGCTGGCGGCGCCTGCGTGGTGCGCCAGCAGGCCGTTGAGCAGCGTGCCGCTCCAGTTGCCCGCCGCCGGGTGAACCACCAGCCCGGCAGGCTTGTTGAGCACCAGCAGATGAGCGTCTTCATACACCACGTCCAGCGACAGCGGCTGGGCCACGAAAGCCTGGGCTTGCTGGGTCGGGCGCAGTTCCACCTGCAGGCGGTCCCCCGCCGCAATGCGGGCCGCCGGCTTGCGGGCTGCCGCGTCGCGCAGCACCACCGCGCCGTCGGCCATGAGCTGCTGCAGGTAAGAGCGGGAGAACTCGGGGATCAGCCGCGCCAGCGCACGGTCCACGCGCCAGCCGTGCATGTCCGCTGGTACCTCGCACACCCGGGTTTCCACCTCGGCCAGGCCGTCTTCCACGGCTGCGCCGCCGTCGGACAGGGGGTCCCCCGGGAACTCAGTCTCCAGACTGCCCGTCGATATAATTTCTGTAGCCAAACCTGGTGAATCCGTTGAAAAGGTATGCGAGTGATGCTTCTGTCCAGATTATCTGCTGTGTCACTGTGCGCGGCCGCAGCCACGCTCGCGCTCCAGGGGTGCAGCAGCACCCCCGTCGACAACACGGCGAACTGGAGTCCGAACAAGCTCTACAGCGAAGCGCGCGACGAGCGTGAGTCCGGCAACTTCGACAAGGCGATCACCCTCTACGAAAAACTCGAGGGGCGGGCGGCGGGTACCCCCCTGGCCCAGCAGGCGCAGCTGGACAAGGCCTACACCCACTACAAGGCGGGCGAACCCGCACAGGCACTCGCTGCCATTGACCGCTTCATGCGCCTGCACCCGGCAAGCCCGGCGATGGATTACGCGATCTACCTGAAGGGGCTGTCCAGTTTCAATGACAACCTGGGTCTGTTCGGATCGCTCTCGCGCCAGGACCTGTCCGAGCGCGACCAGAAGGCCGCCAAGGAATCGTTCGAAGCGTTTCGCGAACTGGTCACGCGCTTCCCCGACTCGCGCTACACGCCCGACGCCCGGGATCGCATGACTTACATCGTCAACTCGCTGGCGCAGTACGAGGTGCATGTCGCCCGCTACTACCACAGCCGTGGCGCCCACCTGGCCGCCATCTCGCGCGCTCAGACCGCCCTCACCGACTACACGGACGCGCCGGCTCTGGAAGAAGCGCTGTTCATCCTGGTGCAGTCCTACGATGCACTGGGCATGACGCAACTGCGCGACGACGCCCGGCGCGTGATGCTGGCCAGCTACCCGAACAGCGAGTACCTGAGCCAGGGCTTCAGGAGCTCGAAAGATCCGTGGTGGAAGATCTGGTGAGCAGGGCTGACAGCGCCCGGTCCATATCGTCTTCGTCCACCAGACGGCGCATGGACGGCAGCGCAGCCAGGACCCGGGTCGCATAGGACCGCGTCAGCAGACGGCGGTCGGCGATCACCAGCACGCCTTGATCGGTCTCCGAGCGTATGAGGCGCCCGGCCCCCTGCTGGAGCGCTTGTATGCAATCGGGCAGGTGCACGGCGTCAAACGAGCGCTGCCCTTGCATTTCGCTTGCCTCTGCCCGGGCCTGCACAAGGGGGTCGTCCAACGGCGGGAACGGCAGTTTGTCGATCACCAGCAGCTGCAGCATGGCACCAGGCAGGTCAACCCCCTCCCAGAACCCCATGGAAGCCACCAGCACGGCCGAGCGCTGCGAACCTTCAGTTCCTGCCGCGCGAAAACGATCCAGCAGCGTGCGTTTGCCCAGGCTTCCCTGATCCAGTACTTCCAGCGGTCCGCAGCGGCGCTGGCCGACCATCCAGCGAAGATGATCGGCCAGCCGGCGCGTGGCACGCAACGTGGTCGTGAGCACGAGGGTGCGCCCACCCAGGCGTGACGCCCAGCGCGCCACCGCTTCGGCCAGCGCCAGGGTGTGCGCGGCGTCAGGCGGTTCCGGCAGATCGGCTGGCACGTACAGGGCGGCCTGAGAGGCGTGATCAAAAGGGCTGGGCAAGCGCAGGCTGCGCACCCCCGACTGACCGGCCAGCCCTACACGGGACGTGAACCACGTCAGGGCATCATCGTTACCCAGTGTGGCCGAGGTGAACACCCAGCTGGGCGGACCCCCGGCGCCAGGATCCACCAGGGAGCGGAACCAGGGCGCATGTTCCCCCGGCACGCCCACCAGCTGCCAGGACCGGGCCGCGCCCTCCCCTGCGCCCCATTCCAGCCAACGCACGTCACCGGGGTGGGACCGCGGCTGGTTCAGGTCTGTCCACAGCGACAGCACGCTCGCCACCTGTCCGCGCAAGAGTTCCAGGTCGGCGGCGGCCTGGGCCGATCCTGACAGGGCACGCTCGGCAGCGTGCAGGGCACGTGCCAGCTCAGTGGCCACCAGCCGCCAGTCAGCAAGCTCCAGGCCCTCGGGTGCCTGCCCCGTCCAGCGCAGGCGTACCAGCCCTGACGGGGCAGCCAGCCGGCTGATCGCCATGCTGGCCTGCTGCAGCGCCAGCACAAGGTGAGCCCAGGGCTGCATGCCGCGGGCACGCAAAGGCCCGAGCGTGGCCAGATCGTCGGCGATCTCGCGCAGGAACCGTGAGCTCACCGAGCGGCCCAGTACCTGGGACGCCGTGTCGGGCAACTGGTGCGCCTCGTCCACCACCACCACGTCGGGCGCCGGCAGCAGCGCTGCGACACCTGCCAGCTTCGCCGGGTCGAGTTCGGTCAGCAAGAGATGGTGGTTCACCACCACCCATTCCGCCGCCTGTGCCTGCTCCCGTGCACGGTTCACATGGCAGGCCGACGATTGGGGACAGGCAGCGCCCAGGCAGTTGGCTGAGGTGGAGCTGATCAGGGGCCGCAGGGGCGAGTGCTCGTCCAGCCCCGGCAGTTCCGCCAGGTCGCCAGCCACGGACCGCCGCGCCCAGGCGGCCACCTGGCCCAGTGCAGCCGTGAGCGCAGGATCTCGCCGGACCTGGCCATCGGCCTTGCACGCCTGATCCAAGCGCTGCAGGCACACGTAGCTGGCTCGCCCTTTGAGCAGGGCCACGCGCACCGGAAGCCCGAGCGCTTGCGTCACCGCGGGGATGTCACGGGAAAAGAGCTGATCCTGCAAGGCCTGGGTGGCGGTGGAAAGGATGGCACGACGACCGCTCAGCAGCACTGGCAAGAGGTAGGCGAAGGTCTTGCCCACGCCGGTACCCGCTTCCACCACGAGGTGCTCGTGGGCCACCAGAGCACGCGCCACGGCCGTGGCCATGTCTGTCTGGCCTGCGCGTGGCTGCAGGTCGGGCCGGTGGCGGTGCAACGCGCCCAGCGGGCCGAATGCTTGTGCCACCCGGGCTTCAAGTTCACTCATGCAGGCCCCTTTTGGTGACCCGTGGACGCCTCGTGGGCCGAGCTCGCGGGGGCCTCGCATCTATCGTGGCAAGGGCCACGAACGATTTCACCGACGGCCCGCTTCCAGTAGCCATAACTGGTTACCATCTCGGACACGATTCACGCCTCCAACGCCCGACCCTCTGCTCATGTCCAAAGGCTACCGCATCCAGGCATCGACCGGCATCCACCGGGGAGATCGCGACTACCAGCAAGACCAGGTTTGCCTGCTGCACCATCCGCGTCACAGCGGCTGCCTGCTGTCGGTGGTCGCCGACGGCATGGGAGGACGCAGCGGTGGCCGCAAAGCATCCGATCAGGTGATGCTGACGGCGCGCCAGCTGTTTGAACGCTACGACCCCGACACCGACGACGCCTCGGCCCTGTTGCGCCAGATCGTCGAAGAGTCCCATCTGGTGATCAAGCTCACGGCCGTGTCGGCCGAACAGGAACCCCACAGCACCATTGCAGCGTTCCTGATCAACCCGGGCGCTGACAGCCACTGGGTGCACGCGGGCGATTCGCGCATCTACCACTTCCGCCACGGCAAGATGGTGTTCCGCACCATGGACCATTCCTATGTGCAGACGCTCGTGAACCAGGGCGAGATCAGCGAAGAAGAGGCGCTGGACCACCCGCACTCCAACATCCTCATGGGTTACCTGGGCACCGACAACGATCCCCCGGTGGACATCCACGTCATCCCCCAGCTGACGCCGGGCGACGCCCTGCTGGCCTGCAGCGACGGGGTGTGGCACTACTTCACGCCAGAAGAGCTGGCCAGCACGATCACCATGCTCTCGCCGCGCGAAGCCTGCGAGTTCCTCATCCAGAAGGCGCGTTCGCGGGCAAAGGGCATGGGCGACAACCTCTCGATCACCATCGTGAAAATGGATCCGCTGGGCTGATCTGCCACCGGGGCCTGCGGGCAAGCGGCACGGGCTCAGGTGAGGCCCGTGTCCACGAGCCGATGCTCCAGCGCCAGGAACTCGGCCGACTGCATCTCGCCCAGCCGCGACACCGTGCGGGGGAATTCGTGCGACATCGGACCTTCCACATACAGCTCCTCTGGCGGCACGGCGGCCGACATCACCAGCTTCACGCGCCGGTCGTAGAGCACGTCGATCAGCCAGGTGAAACGCCGGGCTTCAGAGGCCTGCCGCACCTGCATCTGCGGCACATTGGAGAGCAGGACCGTGTGGTACTGCGTGGCGATCTCCAGGTAATCGTTCTGTGAACGCGGCCCGCCACACAGGGTGCGGAAATCGAACCAGATCACACCGCCAGCGCGTCGCACAGCGCGGATCTGGCGCGATTCGATCTGCATCACCGGCTCCTGGTCCGCCATCTCGGCCAGCTGCACGAAGGCGGCTTCCATGGCGGCATCTGCCCGCTCGCCCAGGGGGCAGTGGTACAGCTCGATGTGGTTCAGCGTGCGCTGCCGATAGTCGGTCCCGTTGTCGACGTTGATCACCTCCAGCCGCTGCTTGAGCAGCTCGATGGCCGGCAGGATGCGGTCACGGTGAAGACCGTCGGGGTACAGGCCGTCAGGGTGAAAGTTGGAGGTGGTCACGAAGCCCACGCCGGCCTTGAACAGCGCGTCCAGCAGGCGGTGCAGGATCATTGCGTCCGTCACGTCAGCCACATGGAACTCGTCGAAGCAGATCAGCTTGTAGCGCTTGGCCATGCGCAGGCCCAGTTCGTCGAGCGGGTTAACCGTGCCCTGCAGTTCGCGCAGTTCGCGGTGCACCTCACGCATGAACTCGTGAAAGTGCAGGCGGGTCTTGCGCTTGATGGGCACGGCGTTGAAGAAGCAGTCCATCAGGAAACTCTTGCCGCGCCCCACCCCGCCGAACATGTAGACCCCGCGTGGAATCTCCGGTTTGACAAACAGCTTCTTCAGGGCGTTGGAGCGCTTCTGCTTGTAGGTGGCCCATTCGGTGGCGCAGCGTTCCAGTGCGCGGATGGCGCGCTGCTGGGCCGGGTCGGTGGTGTAGCCACGCTCTTTGAGCGCGGCTTCGTAAGTGGCCTGTACGGACATGTGAACCTGTTGACGTCTTGTTTCGGGGCAGCATGCCACACAAGCAAAAACCCCGCGGAACCGGTCATGCCGGGCCGCAGGGTCTGCCCCTCGCGAAAGGGTGGCCGCTGGCCGCGCCGCAGCGCGGCACGGATCAGAAGTTCAGCGTGCGCTTGTCCACCGCCAGAGCCGCTTCCTTGGTGGCTTCCGACAGCGAGGGATGCGCGTGGCAGATGCGGGCGATGTCTTCGGCGCTGGCCTTGAACTCCATGGCAACCACGGCTTCGGCAATCAGTTCCGACGCCATTGGGCCCACGATGTGCACGCCGAGGATCTCGTCGGTGGTCGCGTCAGCCAGGAACTTGACCATGCCGGTCGTGTCGCCCAGTGCGCGTGCACGGCCGTTGGCCAGGAAGGGGAAGGTACCCGCCTTGTAGGCGACGCCATCGGCCTTGAGCTGCTGCTCGGTACGACCGACCCAGGCAATCTCGGGGCTGGTGTAGATGACCCAGGGAATGGTGTTGAAGTTGACATGGCCGTGCTGGCCGGCGATCCGCTCGGCCACGGCGACGCCCTCTTCTTCCGCCTTGTGCGCCAGCATGGGGCCACGCACCACGTCGCCCACTGCCCAGACGCCGGGCAGGTTGGTCTTGCAGTCGGCGTCCACCACAATGGCGCCGCGCTCGTCCAGCTGCAGGCCCACCGCTTCCGCGTTCAGGCCGATCGTGTTCGGGACGCGGCCGATGGAGACGATGAGCTTGTCCGCGTCCAGCGTCACCGCTTCGCCCTTGGCGTTCGTGTAGGCAACGCTCACGCCCTTCTTCCCGGTCTTGATGTCGCCGACCTTCACGCCCAGCTCGATCTTCAGGCCCTGCTTGTCGAAGGCCTTCTTGGCTTCCTTGGCGATCTGCTCGTCGACGGCGCCCAGGAAGGTGGGGAGACCTTCGAGAATGGTCACGTCCGAACCCAGACGGCGCCACACCGAACCCATTTCGAGGCCAATCACGCCGGAACCGATCAGCACCAGCTTCTTGGGCACGGCGCCGACGCGCAGCGCGCCGTCGTTCGACAGCACGGTTTCTTCATCAAACGGCGTGCCGGGCAACGCGCGTGCGTTGGAACCGGTGGCGATGATGACCTGCTTGCCGCTGAGGGTCTCTTCCTTGGCACCGGTCACCTGCACTTCGTAGCCACCGTCCACGGCCTTGCCGAACGAGCCACGGCCGTGGAAGAACGTCACCTTGTTCTTCTTGAACAGATACAGGATGCCGTCGTTGTTCTGCTTGACCACGGTGTCCTTGCGGCCAATCATCTTGGCCACGTCCATCGTCACCTTGCCGGTGCTGATGCCATGGTCGGCAAAGTGGTGGTTGGCGTGCTCGAAATGCTCGCTGGACTGCAGCAGCGCCTTGGAGGGGATGCAGCCCACGTTGGTGCAGGTGCCGCCCGGGGCGGGGCCGCCGGCTGCGTTCTTCCACTCGTCAATACACGCGACCTTGAAGCCCAGCTGGGCAGCGCGGATGGCGGCGATATAGCCGCCGGGGCCGGCGCCGATCACGACGACGTCAAATGCTTGAGACATGTTCTTTTCCTGTGAGATTGGACAAACGCCCCCGAAGGGGGCGTTGCTTTCAGTGGCGGTCTGCTCAGATGTCGAAGAGCAGACGGGCGGGGTCTTCCAGCGCCTCTTTCATCGCCACCAGGCCCAGCACGGCTTCGCGGCCGTCGATGATGCGGTGGTCGTAGGACATGGCGAAGTAGTTCATGGGGCGAACCACGACCTGGCCGTTTTCCACCATGGCGCGATCCTTGGTGGCGTGCACGCCCAGGATGGCCGACTGGGGCGGGTTGATGATGGGGGTCGACATCATGGAGCCGAAGGTACCGCCATTGGAAATGGAGAAGGTGCCACCAGTCATGTCGTCCATGCTCAGCTTGCCGTCCTTGGCCTTCTGGCCGAATTCGGCAATCTTCTTCTCGATGTCGGCAAAGCTCATCTGGTCGGCGTTGCGCAGGATCGGCACCACCAGGCCCCGCGGCGAACCCACCGCGATGCCGATGTCGAAGTAGCCGTGGTAGACGATGTCGTTGCCGTCCACCGAAGCGTTGAGCACCGGGAATTTCTTCAGGGCGTGAACCGCGGCCTTGACGAAGAAGCTCATGAAGCCGAGCTTGACGCCGTGTTCCTTCTCGAAGCGCTCCTGCATGCGCTTGCGCATCTCCATGACCGGGGCCATGTTGATTTCGTTGAAGGTGGTCAGGATGGCATTGGTCGACTGCGACTGCAGCAGACGCTCGGCCACCCGGGCACGCAGACGCGTCATGGGCACGCGCTCTTCGGGGCGGTCGCCCAGATCGGGCGCCACCACGGCCACCTGCGGCAGCACCTTGGTCGGCGCGCCGGTGGGAATGGCCACGGGTGCCGGTGCAGCGGCCTTGGGCGCACTGGCGGCAGCGAGCACGTCGCCCTTGGTCACGCGGCCGTCCTTGCCGGTGCCACCCACCGAGCCGGGTGCCATGCCGTTGTCGGCCATCAGCTTGGCGGCTGCGGGCATGGCCACGCCAGCCTTGGACTGCGATGCCGGTGCGGCGGCAGTGGCCGCGGGTGCGGCTGCGGCAGCAGCAGCAGCGGGTGCCGGAGCAGCGGCTGCAGGGGCACTGGCGCCTGCCACGGCGGCGGTGTCGATGCGGGCGATGAGCTGCTCGGCGGCCACGGTGGCGCCGTCGGCCTGGATGATTTCCACCAGCACGCCGCTGGAGGGTGCCGGGCATTCCAGCACTACCTTGTCGGTCTCGATCTCGATCAGCGTCTCATCGGCGGTGACGGCGTCGCCGACTTTTTTCTTCCACTGCAGCAGCGTGGCTTCGGCCACCGATTCAGAGAGCTGCGGAACTTTGACTTCTACGATTGCCATGTGTCTTCTACCTTGGTTGTTCTTGCGGGGAGACGAGGGGTGCGGGCATCACGCGGGCACCGCAAACCCCTGTCAGGCCTTTACTTCGTGAGGATGAAACCCTTGAGCTTGCTGAACGCCGCTTCGATCAGGTTCTTCTGCTGTTCCTGGTGCAGGTGGGCGTAACCCACGGCAGGCGAAGCAGAGGCCGCACGACCGGCGTAGCCCAGCTTCTGTCCATCGAGCATGTTCTCGTGGATGTAGTGCTGCACGAAGAACCAGGCGCCCTGGTTTTGCGGCTCGTCCTGGCACCACACGATGTCGATGGCGTTGGGGTACTTCTTCAGCTCGGCGCCGAACACCTTGTGCGGGAACGGGTAGAGCTGCTCGACGCGCACGATGGCCACGTCGTCGGCCTCTTTTTCCTCGCGCTTCTTGACCAGGTCGTAATAGACCTTGCCCGAGCAGCAGATGACGCGCTTGACCTTGTCGGCGTTCTTGATCACCGCGGGATTGCTCTCGGGGATCACGGTCTGGAAGCTGCCCTTGGTGAACTCGGTCAGCGGCGAGGTCGCGTCCTTGTTGCGGAGCAGCGATTTCGGCGTGAAGATGATCAGCGGCTTGCGCAGGTTGCGCACCATCTGGCGACGCAGCACATGGAAGATCTGGCTGGCCGTGGTCGGCTGCACGATCTGCATGTTGGTGTCGGCTGCCAGCTGCATGAAGCGCTCCAGGCGGGCCGAGCTGTGCTCTGGGCCCTGGCCTTCGTAGCCGTGCGGCAGCATCAGCGTGATGCCGTTGACACGGCCCCACTTCACCTCGCCAGAGGCGATGAACTGATCGATCACCACCTGGGCGCCGTTGGCAAAGTCGCCGAACTGGGCTTCCCAGATCACCAGCGTGTTCGGGTCGTTCGAGGCGTAGCCGTACTCGAACGCCAGCACCGCCTCTTCAGACAGGATGGAGTCGATCACCACAAACGGTGCCTGGTTGTCGGCCACGTTCTGCAAGGGCGTGTACGTGCCCTCGTCCCACTTCTCACGGTTCTGGTCGTGAATGACGGCGTGGCGGTGCGTGAAGGTGCCACGGCCGCAGTCTTCGCCCGACAGACGCACCGGGTAGCCACTGGCCACCAGCGAAGCGAAGGCCATGTGCTCGCCCATGCCCCAGTCCACCGGAATGTCGCCACGACCCATGGCCGCGCGATCGGCGTAGACCTTCTTCACCAGCTGGTGGGGGCTCACGCTGTCGGGAATGGTGGTCAGGCGATCCGACAGGCGTTTCCACTCGGCCATCGGGATGGCGGTTTCGCCCGCGTCGGTCCACTTCTTGCCGAGGAAAGGCGACCAGTCGACCGCGTACTTGCTCTTGAAATTGGTGAGAACGGGGTCCACCGTGTGGCGGCCGGCGTCGAGCGCGGCACGGTAGGCCTTGGCCATGTCCTCGCCCAGCGTCTCGCCCAGGCCCTGCGCGGCCAGCTTGTCGGCGTACAGCTTGCGCGTGCCGGGGTGCTGGGCGATCTTCTTGTACATCAGCGGCTGGGTCAGGCTCGGGGTGTCCTGCTCGTTGTGGCCCAGCTTGCGGAAGCAGATGATGTCCACGACCACGTCCTTGCGGAAGGTCATGCGGTATTCCAGCGCCAGCTGCATGCACAGCACCACGGCTTCGGGGTCGTCACCGTTGACGTGCAGCACGGGCGACTCGACACCCTTGACGATATCGGTGCAGTACAGCGTGGAGCGCAGGTCGCGCGGGTCGGAGGTGGTGAAGCCGATCTGGTTGTTGATGATCAGGTGCACCGTGCCGCCCGTGGTGTAGCCACGGGTGGCGGCCAGCGCCAGCGTTTCCTGGTTCACGCCCTGGCCGGCAAAGGCCGCGTCGCCGTGCACCAGCACCGGCAGCACCTGCTTGCCCTGTGGGTCGGCGCGGCGGTCCATGCGGGCGCGCACCGAGCCTTCCACCACCGGGTTCACGATTTCCAGGTGCGAAGGATTGAACGCCAGCGACAGGTGGACCGGGCCACCGGGGGTCGTTACGTCGGAGCTGAAACCCTGGTGGTACTTCACGTCACCAGCGGGAAGGTCTTCGGGTGCGGTGTGGTCGAACTCGGCGAACAGGTCCTTGGGCATCTTGCCCAGGGTGTTGACCAGCACGTTCAGGCGGCCGCGGTGGGCCATGCCGATCACGATTTCCTGCACGCCCTGCGCGCCGGCCTGCTGAATGACCTCGTCCATCGCGGCGATGAAACTCTCGCCACCTTCCAGCGAGAAACGCTTCTGGCCCACGTATTTCGTGTGCAGGAATCGCTCAAGGCCTTCGGCTGCGGTCAGGCGGTCGAGGATGTGCTTTTTCTTCTCGGCGTTGAAAGCCGGCTTGCTGCGGATCGATTCCAGCTTTTCCTGCCACCAGCGCTTCTGCGTCTGGTCGCTGATGTACATGTACTCGGCGCCGATGCTGCTGCAGTACGTTTCGCGCAGGGCATTGAGCAGGTCGCGCAGCGACATCACTTCTTTGCCGAAGAAGGTGTTGCTGGTGTTGAAGACGGTTTCGAAATCGGCGTCGGAAAAACCGTAGAACGCCGGGTCGAGTTCGGGGATGTGTTCGCGCTCGGTGCGCTTGAGCGGATCGAGGTCGGCCCAGCGGGAGCCGACGTTGCGGTAGGCGGCGATCAGCTGCTGGACGGCGACGCGCTTGCGGCCCAGGTCGGAGTCGGCGCCGGCGGCGATGACGACTTTGGTGCCGCCCTGCTTGGCGCGCTCGGCAAAGGCGTTGATGACGGGCTGGTGAGGTACATCGCGGGCATCGGTGCCGTCGACGGCAGGCACGTGCTGCAATGCGTCAAAGTACGTGCGCCAGTTCTCTGGCACGCTACCGGGGTTCTCCAGGTAGTTCTCGTACATCTCTTCCACGTACGGGGCGTTGCCGCCGAACAGGTAGGAGTTGCCTTTGTAGGCAACATAGACGTTGCCCCCATTTGCTTGGGTATCGCTCATAAATCCGCTGACCTCCGTCTCCCTTTGGGAAACATTAGCTGGTTAGAAAAACCTCCCGCGACACGGCTGAACCGTTAGGCGGATGCGACAGTGACTGTGGAAGGGCCTGACTGCAACCTCAGATTGTGCCACTCCCGTACTCGCACGGGTAAAAACTTGGTGCTAGTGGCAACACGGGGTCGCAATTCTTTCGCACGTGTTGCGTGCGGGCCAAGCGACAGCCTGGCGTCAGACACGCAAGGCGCACATGCGCCGCCATTGACATAAGAGCAGGGTTCGCCGCGAGCGCTTGGCTCAGCGGTCGTTCAGGAAGTGACGCGGGGCGACAGGCGCTCGGACACGGGCACGGCGCTGGGGGCGTCCATCTCGATGGCGATCTGCGTGCACACCGTGCGGCACAGTGTCACGGCCTTCTCGCTCTGGACACGGTAGATGACCTGCGTGCCGTCCTTGCGCTTGGCCAGCACGCCGGCCCGGTAGAGCAGGTTCAGGTGCTGGGACAGGTTGGGCTGCGTGGTGTCGATTTCCTGCAGCAACTGCGAGACCGACTTTTCGCGGTCACACAGGGCACTGAGGATGCGCAGGCGCATGGGCGTGGCCAGCACACCGAACAGCTCGGCCGCCAGTTCAAACACACGGACCTTCTCCACATTGGCGTCGGACTCGATCATCTGTTCCATGGCATGCATCACTTTTGTCAATATAAGCATGCATCATACTGACGATTGGCTGAACACCCAAACCATTTACTCGGGTTTGAAGCATCAGGAAAGGTGCCCCGGCAACCGAGGTCACCGGGGCGCAGCGCCCCGCTGGCGCGGCAGGCGTGCCGAAGGCGGCTCAGGCCAGCAATTCCTTGATCTGCTGGAGAGCTGCCGGATCGTCCATGGTGGTCAGGTCACCCGCGTCACGGCCTTCGCACACGGCCTGGATCGCACGGCGCAGCAGCTTGCCGCTGCGCGTCTTGGGCAGCACGGTGACGAAGCGCACCCGGGCCGGACGGGCCACGGCGCCGAGCTGTTCGTCCACCAGCTTCATCACCTCGCCTTCAAGCTTCAGGCGCGCCGCGTCGTCGGTCAGCAAGGAAGCGTCCTTCACCACGGCGAAGGCCATGGCCACCTGGCCCTTGAGCTGGTCGGCCACGCCCACCACCGCCACCTCGGCAATTTTCGGGTGGCTGGAAATGCTCTCCTCGATCTCGCGGGTACCCAGCCGGTGACCGGCGACGTTGATCACATCATCGGTGCGGCCCAGGATGAAGTAGTAGCCGTCCTTGTCGCGGATGCCCCAGTCGAAGGTGCTGTAAACCATGCGACCGGGCACGCTCGACCAGTAGGTCTTGACGAAGCGCGCGTCGTCACCCCAGATGGTCTGCATGCAGCCGGGCGGCAACGGACCTTCGACGGCCACCACGCCCTTGACATCACCGCCCTGCAGCTCGGCGCCGGTCTGGTCGTCTAGCAGCTTGACGTTGTAGCCGTACACCGCCTTTCCTGGCGAGCCAAACTTGCTGGGCGCCTTCTCGACACCGTTGCAGATGGCCAGGATGGGCCAGCCGGTTTCGGTCTGCCAGTAGTTGTCGACGATGGGCTTGCCCAGTTCGTCCGAGATCCACTTGGCGGTCGGCTCGTCCAGCGGCTCACCGGCCAGGAACAGCGCCTTGAGGCTGGAGAGGTCGTACTTCTTGATGAAGGACGAGTCGTATTTCTTCAGCACGCGCACCGCTGTGGGCGCGCTGAACATCACGCTGACTTTGTATTTTTCCACCAGCTCCCACCAGATGCCGGCGTCCGGGCGCATGGGCAGGCCTTCGTACATGATGGTCGCCATGCCGCCGATCAGCGGGCCGTAGATGATGTAGCTGTGCCCAACCACCCAGCCGATGTCGCTGGTGGAGAAATAGGTTTCGCCCGGCTCGCCCATGTAGATGTGTTTCATGGACGCGGCCAGGGCCACGGTGTAGCCACCCGTGTCGCGCTGCACGCCCTTGGGCTTGCCCGTGGTGCCGCTGGTGTAGAGCGTGTAGCTGGGGTGCGTGGCATCGACCCATTCGCAGGGCACCACGGCGTCCATGTGGGTCTGCCGCTCGCCGGCGTAGTCGACATCGCGACCGGCAACCGACTCAAAGGCGGCCAGACCGCGGTTGACCATCACGACCTTGGCAGGCTTGTGGCTGGACAGGCGAATGGCTTCATCCAGCAGTGGCTTGTATTCCACCACCTTGCCACCGCGCGAACCGGCGTCGGCGCTGACGATGACCACGGGCGAGGCGTCTTCGATGCGGCTGGCCAGCGAGTGGCTGGCAAAGCCGCCGAACACGACCGAATGGATGGCCCCGATGCGCACGCATGCCAGCATGGCAAAGGCCGCCTCGGGGATCATGGGCATGTAGATCAGGACCCGGTCGCCCTTCTTCACCCCCTGCGCCTGCAGGATGGCGGCCATGCGCTGCACCTCGGCGTGCAGTTCGCGGAAGCTGTAGATACGCTCCACGTCGGTCTCGGTCGAGACAAAGATGAGGGCGTTCTGGTCGGCCCGGTCCTTCAGGTGGCGATCCACCGCGTTGTGGCAGAGGTTGGTGAGACCACCTTCGAACCAGCGCGCAAACGGCGGGTTGTCGTAGTTGCAGACCCGGTCGAACGGCTTGTGCCAGTCCACCAGCTGGGCCTGCTCGCCCCAGAAGGCGTCGCGCTCTTCGACGGAGCGGCGGTGAAATTCGGCGTAGCCCATGGGGTTGCTCATGCGGGTCTCCTGCTTGGTGGTGTGTGCGACAGCGCTTGTGAAACTGGCAGGATGCGTCCGGCCAGGAAAACTGAATTCATAATTATGAAGATCAGACTTGCGACAGTCTGACACCCGGCGCCGCCCGACGGCCGGCGGCCATCAGCGGTAGGCCATGCGCGCCTGCGCAAGATCCAGCCGCCCCTGTACCAGTTTTTCCAAGGCGTCGTGGCGCAGGCTGCGCATGCCTTCGGCCACCGCGGCATCGAACAGGTCGGCGGGTCTGGCCCTGCTCTGGATCAGCTGCTTCACCTGCCGGCTGTTCTGCAGGATTTCATAGACGCCCAGGCGCCCCTTGTAACCCTTGCCAGCGCAATGATCGCAACCCACGGCATGGGCGGAGCGCACCTGGGCTGGCGAATCGACACCCGCTGCCGCCAGCAAACGCTCCTGCGCCTGAGCGGGGGTGAGCGCACTGCCTTCGGCGTATTCGAGCAGCAGGGCCTCCCATTGCGACGCGCTCAACGGGCGCGATTCGGCACAGGCCGGGCACAGCGCCCTCACCAGCCGCTGCGCCACGATACCCAGGAGCGAGTCGGCGAAGTTCATGGGGTCCATGCCCAGGTCGAGCAGGCGCACCACGCTTTCGCAGGCGTTGTTGGTGTGCAGGGTCGAGAGCACCAGGTGCCCGGTGAGCGATGCTTCAATGGCGATGTGCGCCGTCTCGGCGTCGCGGATCTCGCCGATCATGATGATGTCGGGGTCGGCGCGCAAAAAGCCGCGCATGGCGCTGGCAAACGTGAGGCCGATCTTGGCGTTCATCTGCACCTGCCGCAAGCCGGGCTGGGTGATCTCGATGGGATCCTCGGCCGTCCATATCTTGCGCTCGGCCGTGTTCACCTCGGCCAGCATGGAATGCAGTGTGGTCGTCTTGCCCGAGCCGGTGGGACCGACGGCCAGCACCATGCCGAAACTGCGCTGGGAGAACCCGGCGATCAATGCCTCGTCCCGGGGCTGCAGGCCCAGGCGCGACAGGGGCAGCGGCTTGGCCGATTCCAGCAGGCGCAGCACCACGTCTTCGAGCCCGTCGTGCGTCGGCATCACGGCCACCCGCAGCTCAAGCGGCGAGCCGCCAAACTCGGCGAAATCGATCTTGCCGTCCTGCGGACGGCGCCGCTCGCCAATGTCCAGCCGGGCCATGATCTTCAGCCGCGAGACCAGCGGCCCGCGCAGACGGGCCGGCACCTGAAGGTAGGGCTCCAGATCGCCGTCGCGCCGAAAGCGGATCGAGGTGAGCGCATCTCCGGGATTGGTTTCGATGTGGATGTCGGACACGTGCGAGCGCAAGGCTTCGGCGATCATCTGGTTGACCAGGCGCACCATGCCGGCCGATTCACTGGCCGAGGCCAGCTGTTCGGCCTCCACCGAGCCCACCTCCTCCATGGCCTGCGAGACGAGATCCTCCACCGCAGAATGCCCGTGCGGGTCGTGGGGCGGGTGCAGGTTCAGATGGGCCGTGGCCGGCGCCAGCCAGGGAACGGCGTCTGCCGACGAGGGGGAGGCGCCCGAGGCGCCCTGCGCTGCCCGCTCCTGCAGGCCCAGCTGGCGTTCAATGCTCGCGGCGCTGGCCCAGACCAGCCTGACGGTATGGCCGGTCAGCGCGCAGAGCTGGTGCTGCAGATCGGCGCGCGTCGGTGTCGACGAGGCCACGAAGAACTGCTCGTTCGCCATGCCCAGCGGCACGACCCGGTTGGCACGGGCCTGCCGAAGGGGAAGGATGTCGAAAGCGGCCCGCTCCAGCTCGAAGCTGTCCAGGTCGATCTCGACCACGCCCGCCACGCGGGCGAGGGCCCGGTGCAGGTCCTCGTCGGACACCAGCAGGCGATCCACCAGCTCATGGCAGCGGGAGCGCAGCAGGTCGGGGTTTTCACGCGCCAGCGAAGCCAGCGCGGCTTCGGTCATCACCCCCAGCTGCAGCAGCGCTTCGCGCAGCGCAATGATGGGCTGGTGGTGTGCCGCCTCGATGGCGGTCATGAGCAGTGGCAGGCTGTGCACCGCAGCAGATGGGGCCTGCGTGTGGCCATACGGAAAGTGGCTGGCATTCGGGGGCGATGTGGTCATGTGCGGGGGTCCTCGTTGCCCGGCGGTCGGGCTTGTAAAGTCCACGTTAGCCGAGGAACACGGGGGCGTCCTTGACAAACACCAACCGGTCCTCGCCCGCACCCTTCCACCTGTCTGAAAGCGGCTTCTTCCATGACGCACTGCACATTCGATCGCTGGCGCCGCGCCCTCGCCCTCCCCGTCACGGGCCTGGTCGTGGCATGGCTGAGTGCCTGTGCCACGCCGGTACCGGGGTCCCTGCAGACCATCACCCAACCCGAGTCTGCGACCGGCTGGACGGCCAAGCCGGGCTGGACGCTGGAGCGCTTTGCGGTGGCCGCCGCGAATCCGCTGGCGGCCGAGGCCGGCGCACAGGTGCTGCGCGCGGGTGGCAGCGCGATCGACGCTGCGGTTGCGGTTCAGATGGTGCTGGCCCTGGTGGAACCGCAGTCGAGCGGCCTGGGTGGTGGCGCCTTTCTCTTGCACCACGACGGGCGACGGGTGCAGGCCTTCGATGGCCGAGAGACCGCGCCGGCGGCCGCCACGCCCGACCTGTTCACAACACCCGACGGCAAAACGATGGCCTTCATGGACGCGGTGGTCGGTGGGCGTTCGGTGGGCACACCGGGATTGGTGATGGTGCTGGCGCAGGCCCACCGGCAGCACGGCCGGCTGCCCTGGGCGCGGCTTTTCGAGCCTGCGGTGGCCCTGGCCGAACAGGGCTTTGCCGTCAGCCCGAGACTGCACGGCCTGCTGCTGGCCGACCCGGCGCTGAGGGACGACCCGGCGGCGGCCAATTACTTCTACGCGGCGAACGGCCAGCCCCACCCCGTGGGCCACCTCTTGCGCAACCCGGTGCTGGCCACTATGCTGCGCAACATCGCGCTGCAGGGTCCGCGGGCGTTTTACGAGGGGCCGGTGGCCCGTGCGATGGTCGAAGCCGTGCGCCAGCACCGGTCGAACCCGGGCCTGCTCAGCACGACCGATCTGCAGCGATACGAGCCGCGCGAGCGCGACCCGTTGTGCCACCCCCACCAGACCACGAAGCGCCGGCTCACGATCTGCGGCTTTCCACCGCCCAGCTCGGGCGCGCTGGCGGTCGGGCAGATCCTGGGCATTCTGGCGCGACAGCCCACAGCAGAAGGCGGCAGCGACTGGCAAGACCCGGCGTGGCTGCACCGCTACATGGAAGCCTCGCGGCTGGCGTTCGCCGACCGGGCGCAGTACGTGGCCGATCCGGACTTCGTCGCCCCGCCGGGCGGGCAATGGTCCAGCCTGCTGGACAGCCGCTACCTGGACGATCGTGCGCGGCTGATCGGACCCGCGCGCTTGCCCCAGGCCTCGGCCGGCGAACCCGGCGGTATCCGCAGCAGCTGGGCGCCGATGGCCGACCAGACCGAGTACGGCACCACCCACATCAGCATCGTGGACGGTTTCGGCAACGCCCTGGCCATGACCAGCACGATCGAGGCCGCATTCGGCGCGCGCCTCATGGTCAGCACCGACCGCAGCCGCCCGGGCGGCTTCCTGCTCAACAACCAGCTCACCGATTTCAGCTTCGCGCCGACCGACGCGCAGGGCCGGCCGGTGGCCAACCGTGTGGAACCCGGCAAACGACCGCGCTCGTCCATGTCACCCACGCTGGTGTTCGACGCCGACACCGGCGAACTGCTCATGAGCGCCGGCAGCCCGGGCGGCGCGCTCATCATCCACTTCACGGCCAAGACGCTGCTGGGCACACTGCAATGGGGCCTGAGCCCGCAGGCCGCCATCGACCTGCCCAACTTCGGCACGCTGGGCGGGCCGGTGCTGCTGGAAGAAGGGCGCTTCCCCCCCGCCATGGTGAAGACACTAGAAGCACGGGGTCACACCGTGCGTGAAGCGCCCATGCCGAGCGGTTTGCAGGCCCTGCAGCGCGGCATGAAAGATGGCCGCTCCGTGTGGCTGGGGGGCGCCGATCCGAGGCGCGAGGGGGTGGTGGCGGGGGATTGAGAACGCGACCTCCAATCCCCGCTGTGCGCGCGGTTCAATGGCCTTCGTCGCGCGTATCGCATGGGCAAGGGCAGGTGGTCCGGGTGTTCGTTCTCCGTCCCACCTCGCGGGTGTCTGGGCGGGTGCACCCGCATCCCTTCGTCAACACCCTTGCTGCGCGCCGTCGGATGGGCAACCGCGAATGGGGACTGCGCCCGCCCACCCAGACCACCTGCCCCGACCTGCGCCTGGGCTGATCCACCAGGAATCCAGACTGTGCTGGCGAGTTGGGTCAGCAACCATCCCGATGGTGATGTCTGAGTTGAACCCGTTGGCATACCCACCTGTGTTTCAGGTCGATGGTGGCGTCCCCGGGCGCAGGCCCCATTCGCCGTTGCCGCAGAGCGTGCACGCCAGCCCGGCGTTGACGAGACGGTACGGGCCAGCGAGCCCGCCCGACGGCGAGCGTGGGCCGGAGAACGGGGATGACGCCATCGGCCTGCGCGAGGTGCAGACCCGAAAGGGATCCAAAAAACCCCAAGTGGCGGAAAACAAGCTCAGACGTCAATCGCCGAAGCCGACCCCGCCCGCTTGCGCAATTCAAACTTCTGGATCTTCCCCGTGCTCGTCTTCGGCAGGTCGCCAAACACCACATAACGAGGCACCTTGAAACCGGCCAGGTGCTGCTTGCAGTGTTTCACGATGTCCTCTGGCGTGGTCTGCGCGCCGAACTTCAACTCCACAAACGCACAGGGTGTCTCACCCCATTTCGCGTCGGGGCGGGCCACCACGGCGGCGGCCAGCACGTCGGGGTGGCGGTAGAGCACGTCCTCCACCTCAATCGACGAAATGTTCTCGCCGCCCGAGATGATGATGTCCTTGCTGCGATCCTTGATCCTGAAATAGCCATCGGCGTACTGCACCGCCAGATCGCCGCTGTGGAACCAGCCACCAGCAAACGCTTCCTGCGTTGCCGTGGGGTTCTTCAGATAGCCCTTCATGGCAATGTTGCCCCTGAACATGATCTCGCCCATGGTCTCGCCGTCCTGGGGCACCGGCTGCAGGGTCTCGGGGTTCAGCACGCGCACGTCGCGTTGCAGGTGGTAGCGCACGCCCTGGCGCGCGTTCAGCCGCGCGCGCTCGCCAATGTCCAGCGCGTCCCAGCGCTCGTGTTTGGCGCACACGGTGGCCGGGCCATACACCTCGGTCAGGCCGTACACATGGGTCAGGTCAAAACCCATCTGTTCCATGCCTTCGATCATGGAAGCGGGCGGCGCCGCGCCCGCGACCATGGCTTTCACGCCGGCCGGCACGCCCACTTTCATGGCCGCGGGCGTGTTCACCAGCAGGCCGTGCACGATGGGTGCGCCGCAATAATGCGTCACGCCGTGCTCCCGCATGGCGTCAAAGATGGCCTGGGGATCGACCCGGCGCAGGCAGACATTCACCCCAGCGCGCGCAGCGATGGTCCATGGAAAGCACCAGCCGTTGCAGTGGAACATGGGCAGCGTCCACAGGTACACCGCGTGCTTGGGCAGGTCCCATTCCAGGATGTTGCTGATCGCGTTCATCGCGGCGCCCCGGTGGTGGTACACCACGCCCTTGGGGTTGCCGGTGGTGCCACTGGTGTAATTCAGCGCGATCGCGTCCCACTCGTCGCCGGGCAGCTGCCAGGCGAAGGCCGGGTCACCGCCGGCCAGAAAGGCTTCGTAGGTGGTGCTGCCGACGGGCCGGCTCTCGCCGATGAACAGAGGGTCCTGCACGTCGATCAGCAGCAGTGGCGTGGTGGCATGGCGAAGCTTGAGCGCCTGGGCCACGGTGCCGGCGAACTCGGGGTCCACGATCACGGCCCTGGCCTCACCGTGGTCGAGCATGAACGCAATGGCCTCCGGGTCCAGCCGGGTGTTGAGCGCGTTGAGCACCGCACCGGCCATGGGCACGCCGAAGTGCGCTTCCACCATGGGGGGTGTGTTCGGCAGCATCACCGCCACGGTGTCGTTCTTGCCGATGCCGGCGCGCTGCAGCGCGCTGGCGAGCTGGCGGGCGCGGGCGTAGGTCCGTCCCCAGGTCTGGCGCAGGCTGCCATGGACGATGGCCAGACGGTCGGGATAGACCTCGGCGGTGCGTTCGATGAAAGACAGCGGCGAGAACGGCGCAAAGTTGCCTTCGGTGCGGGGAAGGTCCTGGTCGTAGATGCTGGTCATGCAAGTCTCCGGTGAATGGGCTTGGGAGAGAATAGCGCGTGGCGATCCCCCAATCTTTCATTCAGGAACTGCTCAACCGTGTCGACGTGGTCGACGTGGTGGGCCGCTACGTCCAGCTGAAAAAAGGCGGCGCCAACCTGATGGGCCTGTGTCCCTTCCATGGGGAAAAATCGCCCTCGTTCAGCGTCAGCCCCACCAAGCAGTTCTACCACTGCTTCGGTTGCGGAGCCAACGGCAACGCCATCGGTTTTCTGATGGAACACGCGGGCATGACGTTCATTGAAGCGGTGAAAGACCTGGCCCAGCAAGCCGGCCTGCAGATCCCGGAAGACGATGCCTCGCCGCAGGACCGCGAACGGGCCGCCCAGCAGCGCCAGAAGCAGCTCACGCTCACCGATGTGCTGGAGAAAGCGGCCCACGCCTATGCCCGCCAGCTCAAGGGCTCGCCCAACGCGGTGGCCTACCTGAAGGGGCGCGGCCTGTCGGGCGAAATCGCCAAGAACTTTGGGCTGGGCTACGCGCCCGAAGGCTGGCGCAGCCTGGCCAGCGTGTTCCCGGACTACGCCGACCCGCTGCTGGTTGAGTCGGGCCTGGTGATCGAGCACGCAGAGGAGAAAGGTGCCGACGGCGAGACCAAGCGCTACGACCGCTTCCGCGACCGCATCATGTTCCCGATCCGCAACGTCAAGGGCGAGTGCATCGGCTTCGGGGGGCGCGTGCTCGACAAGGGCGAACCCAAATACCTCAACTCGCCCGAAACGCCCGTGTTCAGCAAGGGGCGCGAGCTCTACGGCCTGTTCGAGGGGCGCACCCCCATCCGCGTGGCCGGTTACGCCCTGGTGACCGAGGGCTACATGGACGTGGTGGCGCTCGCGCAGCTCGGCTTTGCCAACGCCGTGGCCACGTTGGGTACCGCCTGCACGGCCGAGCATGTGCAGAAACTCTTTCGCTTCACCGATTCGGTGGTGTTCAGCTTCGACGGCGACAACGCCGGGCGGCGGGCCGCCCGCAAGGCGCTGGACGCGGCCCTGCCGCTGGCCACCGACACGCGCAGCGTGAAGTTCCTCTTTCTGCCCCCCGAGCACGACCCGGACAGCTTCATACGCGCCAACGGCGAGGCGGCGTTCGCGCAATGCGTGAAGGAAGCAGTGCCCCTGTCGCGCTTCCTCGTGGAAGCGGCAGGCGCCGATTGCGACCTGGCCAGCGCCGAGGGGCGCGCGCGCATGGCCTCGCAGGCGCGCCCGCTCTGGAGCGCCCTGCCCGACGGCGCGCTCAAGCGCCAGCTCATCGGCGAACTGGCCACTGCCGTGCAACTGCCCAGCGCCGATCTGCTCCAGCTCTGGCAGCAGGCAGGGCCCGGCCGCGGGCACCGGCCGGCGGGCAATGAGGGCGGCCGGCCGCGCGACCAGAGCTACGACGGCGGGCGCGCGGCCTCAGAGTCGAGCTACCCGGACACCGACTACGGCAGCTCCGAAGCCGGCAGCGGCTACGCCTCGGCAGACCCCTCCTACGAGGGGTACCGAAAGGGGGGTCGCTCGGGCTGGAGCCCTGGCGGCTCGGGCGGTGGATACGGCGGAAAATCCTACGGTGGCAAGGGCTACGGCGGCTGGCGCAAGGGCCCTCCCCCGCCGCCGCGCATGCTGGGCGAGCGCCGTACCGGCGGCAGCCGCGCCGACCGCGCCGTGGGCCTGCTGCTGGCCAATGCCAGTGCCTGGGAAAGCCTCAGCGCCGACGACCACGCCCTGCTCGGCCACCTACAGGCGCCTCATGGGCCCCTGATGGCCTGGCTTGAAGCCCAGCTGCACGAACATGGCCCGCAGCCGTGGGGGGCGCTGCGGGAGGCTCTGCGGGGCCATGAACACGAAGCCTATGCCTGTGCACAGGTCGAGCAGGTGACGCTGGGCAGCGACCCAGCCTCGGAACCTGCCGAGCTGGCCGACGTGATGATGCGGCTGCGCCGTGACGGTCTGGAGGAGAAGGCGCGCGAACTCGCCGGGCGCGTCGCACAGGGCGAGGCCAGTGCGCTGGACGAGTACAAGCGCGTCAATGTCCAGCTGCAGGCTTTGCTCTCCGGGCAGTGAACTCCGGGGCGGCGGTATAATCCAAGGTTTTGCACCGCAAGCGCGACAGCAGCACCTCCGGCACGGCCTGGCCCCTTGAAATGGGGCGATATGGAACCAACTCCTGGCCACCTCAGCGATCCACACGGTCCTGATGAACCCCGCAAGGACTGCACACCAAATGTTCGCCCCAACAGCTTGCAGGCCCGCCCTTTCCGGCGAAAGGTGGGCGTTGTGCCCCACGAAATCACCGGGGTCGTCCATGTTGCATGGCGCCTGGCTGTTTTTGTCTGTTCTGCCGGTTCCCCGTTTGACGTTTTTTTGAGGTTCCCATGCCCGCGAAGAAGTCCAGTACGCCCGTCGTGTCCAGCACCAAAACCGCCACCAAGGCCAGCCCGAGCAAGGCAACCCCCGCCGCCTCCCCGAAGAAAGCCCCTGCAGTGACCGACAAGACCACCACCAAAGCCGCCGCCAAGGCGCCTGCGGCCAAGACCACCGCCCGCAAGGCATCACCCGAGGCGCTGGACGCCGACCTGGAAGCCGAAGCCGGCACCGTGAAGAAAAAGGCCGGGCGCCCCGCCAAGGCCGCGGCCGACAAGCCGGCTGCCAAGCGCGGCCGCAAGCCCAAGGCCTCGGCCGACAGCGGTGCCGACCTCGACGATGCCGACCTGAGCGACATCGAAGACGACCTGAGCGGCGAAGTGGAAGCGGAAACCGAGGTGGTCGACGCCACGGCCCAGCCGACCGAGAAGGTCAAGCCGCTGCGCATGAAGATCAGCAAGGCCAAGGAACGCGCGCTGATGAAGGAATTCGGCCTGGACGAGACTGTCCTGTCTGAAGAAGAAGCCAAGAACCGCCGCGAACGCCTGAAGACCCTGATCAAGCTGGGCAAGACGCGCGGTTACCTCACCCACGGCGAAATCAACGACCACCTGCCCGACAAGCTGGTGGAAGCCGAGACGCTGGAAGTGGTGGTTTCGCTGCTCAACGACATGGGTGTGGCGGTCTACGAGCAGACGCCCGACGCCGAAACCCTGCTGCTGAACAACACCGGCCCCACCGCC
>JAUXNG010000083.1 GCA_030682835.1 Hydrogenophaga sp.
CCTTGATACCAACCGCAGCGGCGATGTCGCCAGCACGTACGATTTTGATGTCTTCCTTGTGGTTGGCGTGCATCTGAAGCAGACGACCGATACGCTCTTTCTTGCCCGTGCTGGTGTTCACCACGTAGGAACCGGCGTCGAGTTGACCCGAGTACACACGAATGAATGTCAGTTTACCGACATAAGGATCGGTCGCGATTTTGAATGCCAAAGCGGCGAATGGTTCGCTGAAATCAGGCTTGCGCGACAATTTGATGTCGAAATCATCCGGATCGGTGCCCGATACCGGTTCGATGTCGAATGGCGACGGAAGGTATTTGACAACACAATCAAGCAATGTCTGAACACCTTTGTTCTTGAATGCGGTACCGCAGATGACTGGATTGATCAACAATCCGAGAGTTGCCAAGCGGATAGCCGCTTCCAACTCTTCGACTGTGATTTCTTCGTCCATCAGGTATTTTTCCATCAGGGACTCATCCACATCCGCTACCGCTTCGATCATGTACTTGCGGAATTCTTCGGCTTTGGCTTTGAGATCGGCTGGGATTTCGATTTCATCGTAGGTCTGGCCTTGAGAATCTTCGTGCCAGATGATGCCTTTCATGGTCAGCAGATCGACCACACCTTTGAAATGCTCTTCTTGTCCGATAGGGATTTGAAGCGGAACCGCTTTGGAACCCAATTTGGAGCGCATTTTCTCAACCACGTTGTAGAAATCGGCTCCAGTGCGGTCCATTTTGTTGATGAACGCCAGGCGGGGAACTTTATACTTGTTCGCTTGGCGCCATACGGTTTCGGATTGAGGCTGAACCGCGCCTACTGCGCAGAAAACAGCGACAGCACCATCTAGCACGCGCAAAGAGCGCTCTACTTCCACGGTGAAATCCACGTGGCCGGGGGTGTCGATGATGTTGATGCGGTGCTCGGGGAAAGACAGGTCCATGCCCTTCCAGAAACAGGTCGTGGCAGCAGAGGTGATCGTGATGCCACGCTCCTGCTCCTGCTCCATCCAGTCCATCGTGGCGGCGCCATCGTGCACTTCACCGATCTTGGGGTTCACACCGGTATAAAACAGGATGCGCTCGGTGGTCGTGGTCTTGCCGGCGTCGATGTGAGCCGAGATGCCGATGTTTCGATAGCGCTCGATAGGCGTTTTGCGGGCCATGATGATCTTTCGTTAAACAGGAACGGGCCCGCTCGTGGCGGACCCGCACTCCATATGGGGACGGTTTTTAGAAGCGGAAGTGGCTGAACGC
>JAUXNG010000103.1 GCA_030682835.1 Hydrogenophaga sp.
ATGAGCGTGATCAGGCCCATGAGGTGGCCGACCACGCGGCCGGTCTTGCCGCGCGCGAGTTCGGGCACGTCGGGGTGTTTCTTCTGCGGCATGATGGAACTGCCGGTGGTGAAGCGGTCGGCGATCTTCACGAAGTTGAAATTCTGGCTCATCCACAGGATGAGCTCTTCGCTGAAGCGGCTGATGTGCACCATGCACAGCGAAGCCGCGGCGGTGAATTCAATGGCGAAGTCGCGGTCGCTCACGCCGTCCAGGCTGTTCTGGCACACCTGTGCCACGCCCTGCTCGTCCACCATGCCCAGCGTGCGGGCCACGCGCTCGCGGTCCAGCGGGTAGGTGGTGCCGGCCAGCGCCGCCGAGCCCAGCGGCAGGCGGTTGGTGCGCCGGCGCACATCGCCCATGCGCTCGGCATCGCGGCTGAACATCTCTACATAGGCCAGCAGGTGGTGCGCAAAGCTCACCGGCTGGGCCACCTGCAGGTGGGTGAAGCCGGGCAGGATCACTTCGACGTTCTGCTCGGCCACGTCCACCAGCGAGCGCTGCAGGTCGCCCAGCAGGTCGATGATGAGGTCCATCTCGCCGCGCAGCCACAGGCGCACATCGGTGGCCACCTGGTCGTTGCGGCTGCGCCCGGTGTGCAGGCGTTTGCCGGCGTCGCCCACCAGCTGCGTCAGGCGCGCTTCGATGTTCAGGTGCACGTCTTCCAGGTCGAGCTTCCATTCAAACGTGCCGGCCTCGATCTCGCTGCGGATCTGGGCCATGCCCCGCTCGATGGCGGCACGGTCTTCCTCGGCAATGATGCCCTGTGCGGCCAGCATCTCGGCATGCGCCAGACTGCCCGTGATGTCGGCCAGCCAGAGGCGTTTGTCGAAGAAAACGCTGGCGGTGTAGCGCTTGACCAACTCGCTCATGGGCTCCGAGAATAGGGCGGACCAGGCTTCGGATTTTTTGTCGAGTTGGTTGGTGGACATGGTGTTGCCAGCGGCAGGTGAAGGGGTGTGAGGAGGATGCGGGCCACCCGCAGAGGCGTGGCAGCCGACTGAAACACCATGGGGGGCATCGGGCAAGGCCCCTGTGGGGACTGCCCCGCGCGCCCACCACAGCCTATAGTGCACCCATGAGAGATTCCCGAATTTTATCGGCCTTCCAGGACCTCACCCACGCGCCCGGCGCCTTGCCGCTGTCGCAGATGCCGGAACTGCTGCGCCCGCGCGAGCTGGTGTTCGACACCTGCAAGGTCGGGGTGGTGCTGCGGGCGGTGCTGCTGGTGCAGGCCTTTGTGGCCGTGGCCGCGCTGTTCGGCGCGCACAGCCTGTGGGTGTGGGGCTCGCAGCTGGCCATGGTCACCGGCGCCGCGCTGCCGGCGGTGCTGGCATGGCTGCTCACGGTGTGTGCACTCAAGCGTCCCCTGAGCCGTCTGCCCATGCCCATGCAATGGGGCGCCGGCATTGGCCTGGGTGCGCTCGCCGGGCTGTATGGCTGCGGCATGCTGGCCTGGATGGAGCTGGTCGACCCGGCGCCCTGGCTGGCCAGCGCGGCGTCTGGCGCCTTGCTCTCGGCCATTCTGGTGGCCGCCCTGGTCTGGCGCACCAAGGCCCGTGCACCGGCTGGCACGCGCGCGCAGCTGGCCGAGCTGCAGGCCCGCATTCGCCCGCACTTCCTGTTCAACACGCTCAACAGCGCCATTGCGCTGGTGCGCGAGGAACCGGCCAAGGCCGAGAACCTGCTGGAAGACCTGAGCGAGCTGTTTCGCCACGCGCTGGCCGACACGAAAGAAGCGGTGCCGCTGTGGCAGGAACTGGAGCTGGCCGAGCACTACCTGGCCATCGAGCAGGTGCGTTTCGGCGAGCGGTTGAAAGTGGAATGGAGCATCGACGCTTCGGCCTCCAAGGCCCGGCTGCCTTCGCTGATCCTGCAGCCGCTGGTGGAGAACGCGGTGAAGCACGGCGTGGAGCCCAGCCCCGAGGGAGCCATGGTGCGCATCAGCACCAAGCGGCGCGGCGGAGTGGTGATCATCAAGGTGACCAACACCGTGCCGGCCGGCAGCGGGCGGCGCGGCCACGGCCTGGCGCTGGACAACGTGCGTCAGCGCCTGACGCTGCTGCACGACGTGCAGGGCCGCTTTCAGAGTGCGCTGGTGAACGGTGTGTTTCAGGTCCGTCTGGAAATCCCGGTATAAGGTCCGGTAGCAATGGAGCATTGACATGACACTGAAGATACTGATCGTGGACGACGAGCCGCTGGCCCGCTCCAGGTTGCGCACGCTGCTGTCGGAATGCACAGAACCCCGCGTCGACGTGGTGGGCGAAGCCGCCAACGCGGTGCAGGGCATGGAACAGATCCAGCGCACCGGTTGTGACCTGGTGCTGCTGGACGTGCACATGCCTGGCGTGGACGGCATGGCGCTGGCCGCTACCCTGCGCCAGATGGCCTCGCCCCCGGCGGTGGTGTTCGTCACCGCCTACGCCGAACACGCCGTGAAAGCCTTCGACCTGGAAGCGGTGGACTACCTGACGAAGCCTGTGCGGCGCGAGCGCCTGCAGCAGGCCCTGCAGAAAGTGGAGCGCCTGCTCAGCGCGGCCGAGGGTGGTGCGCACAGCGAGGCGAACGGCGCCGGCGGCGAGAGCCTGATCATCCAGGAGCGTGGCCGCAGCGAGCGGGTGGCGCTGGCCGATGTGGTGTACCTGAAGGCCGAGCTGAAATACATCACCGTGCGCACGGCCCAGAAAGAACACATCTTCGACGGCGCATTGAGCGACCTGGAACAACGCTACTCGCACCTGTTTGTGCGCGTGCACCGCAACGCGCTGGTGGCCCGCCGCGCCGTGCGCGCGGTGGAAAAGCACAACGACCCGGTCGAGGGCGAAGGCTGGACGGTGCGGCTCGATGGCGTGGAAGAACGGCTGGCCGTGTCGCGCCGTCAGCTCGCGGCGGTGCGTGAAGCTTTGATGAGCTGATTTTTTTCTGTCTCGTTGGCTCCGGTCATCGGCGAGCGCGGTGACCGATTCCGCTCATGTCCCCCGGGCCGTACCGGCCCTCCTCCTTGACTTCGCTGCATCGGTCACCCCACTCGCCGATGACCTCCCAGGCGCTCATATGACTTCATGCATGAGTGCCCGCTTGTTTGTTGCTGGCGAGGACATGGTGTTCTGCAGAGCGAAGTAACGGAGGAGGGCCGGAGAAGCCGGGCCGGGGACATGAGCGGCGCAGAGCGCCATGGCGCTGCCAGCACGCGAGGTTCAGGTGATCAACCTCAGAGTTCAGCCGCCTCAATCAAGAACCGCACCCGCCGCTGCCCTTGCCATTCGTCGGCATCCAGCCGAAATGCCAGCTTCACCCGTTCGGGGAGCGGTTCGGTGTGGCCAAACCAGATGCCGTCCACCGGCTCACCCTGGTGGCGCAGTTTCAGGGCCAGGTGTTTTTCCCCGACCAGCCGCTGGCTGATGATCTGCACCACTTCGCAGAACACCGGTGGCGCAAAGCCCTGGCCCCACACCTCGCGGTGCAGCGTGTCCACCATGTCGGGTCGTCGGTACTGGGTATCGAGGGCCCCGTCGGACTCCAGCCGGCGCTGCAGCGTGGCGGCGTCGAGCCACTCATGCGCAACTTGTTGCAAGGCGGCTTCAAACGTGTCCAGATGTTCTTCGCTGATGGTGCAGCCAGCCGCCATCGCGTGGCCACCGAAGCGCAGCAGCACGCCCGGGTGGCGTTTGGCCACCAGGTCCAGTGCGTCTCGCAGGTGGAAGCCCGGGATGGAACGGCCCGAGCCTTTGAGCTCGTGTTCCTTGCCCTCGGCCGCGCTCGCGGCGAACACGAAGGTGGGGCGGTGCAGCTTGTCCTTCAGGCGCGAGGCCACGATGCCGACCACGCCTTCGTGGAAGTCGGGATCGAACACGACCAAAGCGGGCGGCGGTTCTTCCGATTCGTCGAACATGGCCTCGGCCATCATCAGCGCCTGATCGCGCATGTCGCTCTCGATGGCCTTGCGCTCGCGGTTGATGCCGTCCAGCGTGCGGGCCAGTTCGTCGGCGCGCAGGGGGTCGTCGGTGCTCAGGCATTCGATGCCCAGCGTCATGTCGGCCAGACGGCCGGCAGCGTTCAGGCGCGGCCCGAGCGCAAAGCCGAAGTCGAAGCTGGTGGCGGCTTCGGGGCGGCGGGCGGCCACGCCGAACAGCGCGGTCATGCCGGGTGGCATCGCACCGGCCCGCACGCGCTTCAGCCCCTGCGCCACCAGGCGGCGGTTGTTGGCGTCCAGCCGCACCACGTCGGCCACGGTGCCCAGGGCCACCAGGGGCAGCAGGGTGTCCACCTTGGGTTGGGTCTGCGCCGTGAACACGCCGCGTTCGCGCAACTCGGCGCGCAGGGCGAGCAGCACATAAAACATCACGCCCACCCCGGCGATCGACTTGCTCTCGAAGCCGCATGCCGGCTGGTTGGGGTTGACGATCACGCAGTCCGTCGGCAGCACCACCTCGCCGTCCAGCAGCGCCGGCAGGTGGTGGTCGGTCACGATCACCTCAAGGCCCAGTTCACGCGCGGCGCGCACGCCGTCCAGGCTGGCGATGCCGTTGTCCACCGTCACCAGCACGTCGGCGCCCTGTGCCTTGACGCGTTTGGCGATGGACGCGGTGAGGCCGTAGCCGTCGGTCACGCGGTCGGGCACGAGGTAGCTCACCTGGTCGAAACCCATCGGTGCCCCCAGCATGCGCAGGCCGCGCAGGCCCACTGCGCACGCGGTGGCGCCGTCGCAGTCGTAGTCGGCCACGATGCAGATGCGTTTTTTCGCGGCCATGGCGTCGGCCAGCGCCCGTGCGGCGGCCTCGGCGCCCAGCATGCCGGCGGGCGGCAGCAGGCGGGCGAGCGCGTCGTCCAGCTCGTCCTTGCTGGTGATCCCGCGCGCGGCAAACAGCCGCGCGAGCAGCGGATGCAGGCCGCCCTGTTCCAGGGCCCAGGCGGCGCGTGGGGGCACGTCTCGGATGGTGATTTTCATAAGGTGTCGAGCGACTGGTGCGCGGGCTTGCGGCCCAGCAGGTTCTTGAAGAAACGGCCCATACGGGCGCCGGCGCCGGCGCGAGGGCTCACCCAGCGTTGTGAGGCACGCTCGCCGCACAGCGTGAGGGCCACCGGCTCGCCACGGCGGGCGGCGTCCAGCAGGGCTTTGACGACGGTGTTGTCGATAGCTTCCCATGCGTGTTGCCAGGCGGACCAGTCGGCGCGCAGCGCGGCCTGGCGCAGTGCATCGGGCATGGCCGGCGCCGGCGCGGGTGCAAGGCTGCTGTGGTGCGCGCCAGCGCCGGTGATCCAGAAGCCGTTGATTGGCGGCTGCCGTGCGGCTTCACGCGCGTCGTTGATGGCGTGCGTGTAGAACAGCATCTGTGCCTCGCTCTGCAGGCGCCTGAGCAGCTGGGCGCCGGCCGGGTTCGCCGGGCCCTGCAGCATCCAGCCGTCGATGGGGCGGCCGCTGGCGCGGTCGAGGCTGGCGCAGGCGATGCCGCGAAGGGGTTCACCGCTGGCGTGCCAGCGCGTGGCGCTATCCCAGCGCAGTGTGATGCCATCTTCCGCGCAGAAGGGAGAGAGCGCTGCGAACAGCGCCTGCGACTCGGCTTCCGTCAGCCCCACCTGGTCGCCCGGCAGCAGGGTCACCTGTTCCATGCCCACCTGGAAGTGACAGGGCATGAACCAGGCCTGCGGCGTCTCGGGCGTGGCGCTGCAGGCGGCGGCCCAGGGGATCTCGCCGTCGCCATACGCCTGCCCGTCGGCCCCCAGCAGGCCTTGTTCAAGCGCCAGCGCCCGCTCGTGTGGCGTGCTCAGGGCGTGGTCGCCCACCGTGGCCAGCGGTTGCGGTTCCAGCCGCGCGAGCAGGGCGTCCAGGTGCGGTACCTGCAAGCGTGGCAGCAGCGCCCGGCAGGCGGGATCGCTCGCACTGGCAAACGGGATCAGGCAGCGGTGGGGTCTGGCGTCTGGCACGGGCGGGGCGACAGACTGCGGGCCGTGTGGGGCCGGGGTGGAGGCGGGCATAAGCCGTGATTGTCGGGGATGCCACAATGCCCGCTGGACACCTTATGCAAACCCCTTTCGAACTCATTCTCGGCTGGCGCTACACGCGCGCCGGCCGCGCCACCCGGCGCAACGGCTTCATTTCCTTCATCTCGGGCGTGTCGATGCTCGGGATTGCGCTGGGCGTGGCCGCCCTCATCATCGTGCTGTCGGTGATGAACGGCTTCCAGAAAGAGGTGCGCGACCGCATGCTGGGCGTGCTTTCGCACATCGAGATCTTCGAGCCCGGTGGTCAGGCCATTCCCGACCTGGCGGCCACGCTGGCCACCATCGAGCGCCACCCGGCCGTGGTGGGCGCAGCGCCTTTCGTGGGCGCGCAGGCCCTGGTGGCACGCGGCGAGGACATGAAGGGCGCACTGGTGCGCGGCATCGACCCCGCCCTGGAGCCCCGTGTGACCGACCTGGCGGCGGATCTGGCGCAGACCATCCTGCCGCGGCTGGTGCCCGGCGAGTTCGGCGTGGTGCTGGGCGGGGAACTGGCACGCAGCCTGGGCGTGGGGGTGGGCGACACGGTGACGCTCATCGCGCCCAGCGGACAGGTGACACCGGCCGGCGTGGTGCCGCGCATCCGCCAGATGACGGTGGTGGGCACCTTCGATTCTGGCCACTTTGAATACGACTCGGCGCTGGCCCTGCTGCACATGGACGATGCCGCGCGCATCTTCCGCGTGGAAGGTGCCACCGGCGTGCGCGTGAAGATCAGGGACCTCCACGCCGCACGCGAAGTGGCGATTGCCATCGCGGGCGACCTCGACCCGGGCCTGCTGGTGCGCGACTGGACGCGCCAGAACCGCACCTGGTTTGCTGCCGTGCAGCTGGAAAAACGCATGATGTTCATCATCCTCACGCTCATCGTGGCGGTGGCGGCGTTCAACCTCGTCTCCACACTGGTCATGACCGTGACCGACAAGCGCGCCGACATTGCCATCCTGCGCACCCTGGGCGCCAGCCCGCAGAGCATCATGGGCATCTTCATGGTGCAGGGCGCCATGGTGGGCATCATCGGCACCGGCGCGGGCCTGCTGCTGGGCCTGGGCGTGGCCTTCAACATCGACACCCTCGTGCCCGCGCTGGAACGGGCGCTGGGCGCCAGCTTCCTGCCCAAAGACATTTACCTCATCAGCCGCATGCCCAGCGATCCGCAGCAGAGCGACATCCTGCCCGTTGCCATCATTTCGCTGGTGATGTCCTTCCTGGCCACCCTGTACCCCAGCTGGCGCGCCAGCCGCGTTAACCCGGCGGAGGCGCTGCGCTATGAATGATGTTGAAAACCAAAAGCGCACCGCCCACGCACGCACCGTTCGGGCTGAGCCTGTCGAAGCCCTGGCCCAGGTGGTGGTGAGCCCTTCGACAGGCTCAGGGCGAACGGAGGTCTTGACGGCGCGTAAACCCAGATTGGCAGGCCCTTCGTCATGACCGACACCGTTCTCCAGGCCACCCGCCTGACCAAACGCTTCACCGAAGGCCGGCTCGACGTGACCGTGCTGCAAGGTGTTGACCTGACCGTGCGCAAAGGTGAGACGGTGGCCATCGTCGGTGCCTCCGGCTCCGGCAAGAGCACCTTGCTGCACCTGCTGGGCGGGCTGGATGCGCCCAGCGGCGGCAGCGTGCAGCTGATGGGCCAGTCCTTGTCAGGCCTGAGTGCGTCGCAGCAGGGCGCCTTGCGCAACCAGCACCTAGGCTTCGTGTACCAGTTCCACCACCTGTTGCCCGAGTTCAGCGCGCGTGACAACGTGGCCATGCCGCTGTGGATTCGCCGCCAGCCGCGCGAGCAGGCCGCCGAGGCCGCCACCCGTGTGCTCACCCGCGTGGGACTGGCCGAGCGTCTGCACCACCGCCCGGCCGAGCTCTCGGGTGGCGAGCGCCAGCGGGTGGCGATTGCGCGTGCGCTGGCCACCGAGCCCGCCTGCGTGCTGGCCGACGAGCCCACCGGCAACCTCGACCGCCGCACGGCGGACGATGTGTTCGAGCTGATGCTGCAGCTCGCCCGGGATCAGGGCACGGCCTTCATCGTGGTCACGCACGACGAGACACTGGCCGCGCGCTGCAGCCGCGTGCTGCGCCTGACCACCGGCGTGCTCACCTGAGGGCGGTCAGGGCCGCGTGCGGGTGAAGCGCAGCGGCTGGTTCTGGCCTTCTACATAGAGCAGCAGCTTCGAGCCCTGCACCTCGTAGTGGTGCACCTTCTGCAGGTCGGCCAGGTAGCGGGTTTCCTGCTCGCCCACCGCGCCGGGGCAGGCCATGCGGGTCGAGCCGATCTGGCTGAAGCGGATGTGCAGGTTCTGGTCCACCGCCACGCTGCCGAAAAAGCGGTTGCATGAGCCCTGGCCCGCCACGCGCCCGGCCTCGGGAAAGCTCAGCGTGGCCTCGGCGCGGTCGAGCACGCCGCGCCCGCTGATGTCTTCCAGCCGCCATTCCGTGCCCACCAGCGGGGCAGACGGCGTGACCGGCGGTGCGGCCCGGGGCACCGCGCAGGCGGTCAGTGTGGCGAGCAGGGGGACTGCCAGCCAGGCCAGGGCGCGAGGTGTTTCCGGGAAAGCGGGGGAACGGTACGACATGGGAAAAACCTCCAGTGGGTGGGTGTGTGTGCGCTGGCGCCCCGAGGGGTGCGGTGGGCGCGGGCACAATGAAACTTCAATATAGCCGCCCCATGTGGATCGACACCCATTGCCATCTGGATGCCCCCGAGTTCGGGCCTGAGCACGAGCGAGCGGTGAAAGCGCGCGAGCTGGCCCGCAGCCGGGGCGTGGGCCTGTGCGTGATCCCGGCCGTGGAGCGGGGCAATTGGGATACCGTGCGCCGGCTCGCCCACCGCCTGGGCGACGCCTACGCGCTGGGCATCCACCCGCTGTGCGTGCCGCAAGCACACGACGACGACCTGCAGGCACTCGACGCCGCGCTCACCGAGCACCGCGACGACCCCCACCTGGTGGCCGTGGGCGAGATCGGGCTGGACTTTTTCGTGCCCGCCTTGTGCGAGCCCGCCATGCGCGAACGCCAGCAGCACCTGTACCGCGAGCAGCTGCGGCTGGCGCGCGCCCACGGCCTGCCCGTGATCGTGCATGTGCGGCGCAGCGCTGACCTGGTACTCAAGCACCTGCGGGAGCTGCCCACGGGCTGCGGCATCGCCCACGCCTTCAATGGCAGCGAGCAGCAGGCCCAGGCCTTTCTGCAACTCGGCTTCAAACTGGGTTTCGGCGGCGCCGTGACCTTCGAGCCGGCCCGGCAACTGCGCCGTCTGGCGACGACGCTGCCGCTGGACAGCCTGGTGCTGGAAACCGACTCCCCCGACATTCCCCCGCAGTGGCTCTACACCACCGCAGCCGAGCGCGCGGGCGGGCAGCCGCAGGGCGTCAACACGCCCGCCGAGCTGCCGGGCATTGCGGCCGTGGTGGCCGAACTGCGCGGCATCGCGCCCGAGGCGCTGGACGCCGCGACCACCGCCAATGCGCGCGCCGCGCTGCCGCGCCTGGCGGCGTTGATGGCGGCAGCGGCGCGCCCATGAGCCGGCTGCAGGGTCTGCCGCCGGTGGTGGACGCGGGCACGCGCCTGCTGGTGCTGGGCAGCTTCCCCGGCGTGGCCTCGCTGCGGGCGCAGCAGTATTACGGCCACCCGCAGAACCATTTCTGGAAGATTCTGGGCGCCTTGTGGGGCCTGCCGCTGCCGCAGGCCCCCTACGCCGAGCGCCTGGCCGCGGCGCGGGCGCACGGCCTGGGCTTGTGGGACGTGTACCAGGCCTGTGAGCGCGAAGGCAGCCTGGACGCCGACATCCGCCACGGCGAACTGAACGACTTTCGCTGGGTGCTGACGCAATGCCCTCAGCTGGTGGCCATTGCGCACAACGGCGGCGAGAGCCACCGCCATGCCCGGCACACGCTGCAGCTGGGGCTGCCGGTGCACAAGCTGCCGTCCACCAGCCCGGCCAATGCGAGCTGGAGCTTCGATCGCAAGCTGCAGGCCTGGCGGGCGGTGTTCGAGTCGGCCGGTCTGAAGACCTGATCGGTGTCGGCAGCTGCGGGGTGCCATGCCGCGCTGTTCATAATGCCTGCTTCACCGGTTATCGACATTCCCATGCAGCATTTGCCCCCACGCGGCCCCCGTCGCGCCTTCATCCATCCATCACGCATCGAGGGGGGTCGGGCATGAAGGCGGGTTCCAACGCCGCGGCGCGCCGGCGCACGGGCGCGCAGACGCTGCCCGAGGTGACCATTTCCGAAGACAGCGAGGTGCGCTTCCTGCACCTGGGCACCGAGTGGGTGCAGGGCTCGATGATCATCGACAGCCCCTTCGACATCGAGCTGGACTATGTGCAGCGCATGATGGCCTGGCTGCTGTTCGTGGAGCCCGACAGCGTGGGCAAGCGCCGCGCGCTGCAGCTCGGCCTGGGTGCGGCGGCGCTGACGAAGTTCCACTTCAAGAAGCTGCGCATGGACACCACGGCGATCGAGATCAACCCGCAGGTGGTGGCGGTGTGCCAGCAGTGGTTCAAGCTGCCGCCCGACAGCGTACGGCTGCGCGTGGTGCTGGCAGACGCGGGGCAGGAAATTCGCAACCCGGCGCTGACCGGCCGCGTCGACGCGCTGCAGGTGGACCTGTACGACCACGAGGCCGCCGCACCCGTGCTCGACAGCCCCGACTTCTATACCGACTGCCGCTCCGTGCTCACCGACGAAGGTGTGATGACCGTGAACCTGTTCGGCCGCGACGCAAGCTACGAGCGCTCGCTCCAAAGCATCTGCGCCGCCTTTGGCGAAGACGCTGTGTGGGCCTTCAAGCCCACGAAGGAGGGCAACACCGTCGTGCTGGCGCAGCGCATCGCGCAGCGCCCCACCCGCATGGAGCTGCTGGCGCGTGCCGAATCGGTGCAGGAGCGCTGGGGTCTGCCCGCGGTGAAATGGTTGCGCATTTTCAAACCGGTCGCCTGAAAGCCCACGCCATGTCACCTGCCGTCCCTCCCTCCGCCGCAGCCCCCACCGACCAGGGCCCGCTCGACTGGCGCAGCCTGGTGGGCTGGCTGCGCGAGGACGGCGTGATCGCCGCCGCCGAGGCCGAGCGCACGGTGGCCCGCTGCGCCTCGGCCCACAGCGCGCAGCACCCGCTGCAGCGCCTGTCGGTGGTGGGCATGGCGCGTGCGGAAGATGGCCATGTGCTGGACGCCGAGACGCTGACGCAATGGCTGGCGGGGCGTTGCGGCCTGGCCTACCTGCGCATCGACCCTCTCAAGGTGGATGTGGGCAAGGTGGCTGACGTGATGAGCGCGGCCTACGCCGAGCGGCACAAGGTGCTGCCGGTTCAGGTGAGTCCGACCGAGGTGGTGGTGGCCACGGCCGAGCCCTTTATTCGCGACTGGGTGCCTGAGGTGGAGCGCCAGACGCGCAAGAGCGTGCGCCTGGTGCTGGCCAGCCCCGTGGCCATTACCCGCTACACGGCGGAGTTCTTTGCGCTGGCCAAATCGGTGCGCGCGGCCAACAAGGGCGGGGGCTCGGGTGGCTTCGGCAGCTTCGAGCAGCTGGTGGAGCTGGGCAAGGCGAACAAGCAGCTCGACGCCAACGACCAGGGCGTGGTGCAGGTGGTCGACTGGCTCTGGCAGTACGCCTTCGACCAGCGCGCCAGCGACATCCACCTGGAGCCGCGCCGCGAGCAGGGCGTGATCCGCTTCCGCATCGACGGCGTGCTGCACCCCGTCTACCAGATGCCCATGGGCGTGATGAACGCGATGATCGCGCGCATCAAGCTGCTGGGCCGCATGGACGTGGTGGAGAAGCGCCGCCCGCAGGACGGTCGCATCAAGACGCTCAGGCCGGGTGTGGGCGCCGTTAAAGGCGACGAAGTGGAAATGCGCCTGTCGACGCTGCCGACCGCCTTCGGCGAAAAGATGGTCATGCGCATCTTCGATCCCGAGGCCACGGTGAAAGACCTGAGCGCACTCGGCTTCTCGGCGCACGATGCCCAGCGCTGGGAAGCGCTCACCCAGCGCCCGCACGGCATCGTGCTGGTGACCGGCCCCACCGGCTCGGGCAAGACCACCACGCTCTACGCCACGCTCAAGCGCCTCGCCACCGAAGAGGTGAACGTGAGCACGGTGGAAGACCCGATCGAGATGATCGAGCCCGCCTTCAACCAGACCCAGGTGCAGACCCACCTGGACCTCGACTTCGCGCAGGGCCTGCGGGCGCTCATGCGTCAGGACCCGGACATCATCATGGTGGGTGAGATCCGCGACCTGCCGACGGCCGAGATGGCGGTGCAGGCCGCGCTCACCGGCCACCTGGTGTTCACCACCCTGCACACCAACGACGCCCCATCCGCCGTGATGCGGCTGATGGAGCTGGGCATTCCACCTTACCTGATCAACGCCACCGTGCTCGGCGTGCTGGCCCAGCGCCTGGTGCGCACCCTGTGTCCGGCCTGCCGCGCGCGGGAAGACGATGCCACCGCCAGCGCCTCGCGCGCCGCCCTCACCGAACTGGTGAAGCCCTGGCAGGTGAGCGGCGGCTACCGGCCGTACCAGCCGGTGGGATGTGTCGACTGCCGCATGACCGGCTACCGCGGGCGCATGGGGCTGTACGAGCTGCTGGTGGTCACCGAAGCCTTCAAGGACAAGGTCAGCCGCGAACCGCGCCTGGACGCGCTGCGCCGCCAGGCGGTGGTCGACGGCATGCGTCCCCTGCGCCTGGCCGGCGCGGCGCGCGTGGCCGAAGGCCTGACCACGCTGGACGAAGTGCTGGCCAGCACGCCGCCGGTGTACTGATCCGTTCATGCCGCCCGGCCAGGCGGCGCGAAGGGGCGCTGTCAAACGCTTATATTCAAGTGTTTGCCTTTGCTTACCAGGTCCGCATGATCCCCATCAAAACCGAGTCCGCATGGCGGGGTACCGCCGACTGTCGCCAGTGCGGCATCCGCGACATGGTGCTGTTCGCCGACCTGCGTGAGGAAGACTTCGCGCTCATCCACGCACCCATCGACGACCTGGAGCTGCCCGCGGGGCACCCGGTGGTGCGCATGGGTGAAACGGCCACCTCGCTCTACACGATCCGCAGCGGCGTGGTGAAGCTGGTGCGCAACACGGTGGACGGGCGCCAGCGCATCGTGCGCGTGCTGCGCTCGGGCGACGTGATCGGCCTGGAAGCGCTCATGGGCCCCACCTACGATTCCGATGCCATCACGCTCACGCCGGTCAAGGTGTGCCGCCTGCCGCTGCAGGTGATCCTGCGGCTCAACCGCGAAACGCCGCGCCTGCACCAGCGCCTGCTGGAAAAATGGCACCGCAGCCTGAAAGAGGCCGATGACTGGCTGGCCGACCTGAACTTCGGCAACGCCCGCCAGCGCGTGGCCGGCCTGCTGCTGAAGATGCGCACCGAGCCCGATCCGGCGGTCACCTCCATCTTCTCGCGCGAAGACATGGGCGCCATGCTCGATCTGAAGCTGGAGACCGTGAGTCGCACCCTCAACGCACTGATCCGCGAAGAGGTCATTGAGCCGCTCGACAAGAGCGGCCGCCATTACCGCATCGTGCAGCCGCAGGCGCTGGCACAGCCGAGGGCCTGATCCGATGAGCGCTCGCCTCACCCGCCGGGGGCTGGGTCTGTTGCTGGCCGGGGGCCTGGCCGGGCTGGCGGTGGCGTCCGACATGCAGCCGCTGGGCCGCATCGCCATCGACCGCACCGAGGTCAGCATCGGCCAGTTCCGCGCTTATGTGCGGGCCACGGGCATCGTCACACAGGCCGAGCGCGCCGGCGGTGGCCAGACCTTCGAGGCGGGCTGGGAACAGCGCGCGGGCTGGACCTGGCAGGCGCCGTATGGCACGCCTGGAGCGGACGACGAGCCCGCCGTGCACATCACCCACCCCGAGGCGCAGGCCTACTGCCGCTGGGCCGGCAAGCGCCTGCCCACCGACGCCGAATGGGGAGACGCGGCCTACCTGGAGCAGCGGGCGAACCCACCGTCGCCGTTTGTGAAGGGGCAGCGCTACCCGTACCCCACCGGCAGCAGCCCGCGCGGCGCCAAATGCCTGGGTGACTGCGGGGCGGTGCAGGCCGTGCCGCACGCGCGCACCAGCCGCGGCCAGGGGCATGCCCGCGTGGGCAGCACCGTGGCGGGGGTCAACGGCCTGTTCGACATGGGCGGCAACGTGTGGGAATGGGTCGACAGCGGCCCCGGCACCGAGCAGCGCACGCGCGGCGGCTCCTGGTGGTACGGCAGCGGCCCCATGCGCGACGAGCACCGGGCCACCAAGCCGGCAGGCACCGCTGTGGTGTACATCGGCTTTCGCTGCGTGCGCGATTCATGAGCGGCAGCAGCGCCACCCCGGCCGCGCCCTTTTCGCGCTCGCTGGCCGCCGGCCTGCTGCTGGCCAGCGCCGGCTCCATCGCGTTCTCGGGCAAGGCCATCATCGTCAAGCTCGCCTACCGGCACGGCGTGGATGCGGTCACGCTCATCATGTACCGCATGCTGTTTGCGCTGCCGCTGTTCCTGGCGCTGGCCTGGTGGGCCACCCGGCACCAAGGCGGCACCCGGGCGCCACTCACCCGGGCCGACTGGCTGGGCATCCTGGGCCTGGGTTTCACCGGCTATTACCTCGCCAGTTTTCTCGATTTCTGGGGCCTGCAATACATCAGCGCCAGCCTGGAGCGGCTCATCCTGTACCTGAATCCCACGCTGGTGCTGGTCTTCGGGTGGGCGGTGTACGGGCGGCGCATCACGCGCCTGCAGGCGCTGGCCATGGCGGTCAGCTACGCCGGCGTGCTGCTGGTGTTCGGCCACGAGGCCGACTTTGCCGGGCCGGGCGCCGCGCTGGGTGCCGCGCTGGTGTTCGGCAGCGCCATCAGCTACGCGGTCTACCTCGTCTACAGCGGCGAACTGGTCAAGCGCCTGGGTTCCATGCGCCTGGTGGGCCTGGCCACCAGCGTGGCCTGCGTGCTGTGCCTGCTGCAGTTCGTGCTGCTGCGACCGATGGCGGCCGCGGTGGTGGCCCCCGAGGTCATCTGGCTCTCGCTGCTCAACGCCACGCTGTGCACCTTCGCGCCCGTCATCATGGTGATGATGGCGATCGAGCGCATCGGCGCCGGACTGGCGGCGCAGACCGGCATGATCGGCCCCATGTCCACCATTGCCATGGGCGTGGTGATTCTGGGCGAGCCCTTCAACGGCTGGATCATTGCGGGCACCGCGCTCGTGGTGTCCGGCGTCTTTCTGGTGACCCGCTTCGGTGCAGCGGGCGCCGCCAAATAGCTTTCTGAACAGGAGACACACATGGATCTGGGCATTGCAGGCAAATGGGCGCTGGTGGGCGGCGCCAGCAGGGGGCTGGGGCTGGGTTGCGCGCAGGCGCTGGCCGCCGAGGGCGTGAACGTGGTGATCGTGGCGCGGCGAGCGGATGTGCTCGACACCGCGGCCGCGCAGATCCGCCAGGCCAGCCCGGGTGCGCAGGTGCTGCCCGTGGCGGCCGACATCACCACCCCCGAAGGCCGCGCCGCGGCGTTCTCGGTGCCGGGCGGTCCGGGCTCCGCGTTCGACATCGTGGTCACCAACGCCGGCGGGCCACCCCCGGGCGACTTCCGCAGCTGGGACCGCGAGGCCTGGCTCAAGGCCATCGACGCCAACATGCTCACGCCCATCGAGCTCATCAAGGCCACGGTGGACGGCATGGCCCAGCGCGGCTTCGGTCGCATCGTCAACATCACCAGCAGCGCGGTGAAGGCGCCCATCGACATCCTGGGCCTGAGCAACGGCGCCCGCAGCGGGCTCACCGGCTTCGTGGCCGGTGTGGCGCGAAGCGGCATTGCCGCGCAGGGCGTCACGATCAACAACCTGCTGCCCGGCAAGTTCGACACCGACCGCATCGCCACCACCCTGCAGGCCGCGGCCGACAAGACCGGCAAGCCGGTGGACGAGATCCGCCGGGCGCAGCAGGCCCAGATTCCGGCTGGCCGCTTCGGCACACCACAAGAGTTCGGCGCCATCTGCGCCTTCCTCTGCAGCGTGCACGCGGCCTACATCAACGGCCAGAACATCCTGCCCGACGGTGGAGCTTACCCGGGGACGTATTGAGGAGGAGGGGTGCCGCATCGACGACTCTGGGTGATCTCGGTAGTAAGATGTCAATACCCTGCTGCTGGAGATCGTCATGTCCAATCTGTCCGTCAAGCTCGATGAAGTCACCCACGCCCGCCTCAAGACGCTGGCTGCCCGCGAAGGCACGACGCCGCATGCGCTGATGGTGCAGGCCATTGGTAGCCAGCTGGATGACATCGAAGCCCGTCACAGTTTTGTGGAGCGGGCGTTGCAGGCACAGGCCCATGCCGAGGTGGGGGGTGCGGTCTATGACGGCCCTGCTTATGGCGACCATTTGCGCGCCAGGGTGCGGGCAGGGATCAGCGGCCAACCGGCCAGTATCAAAAAACCCAGGGCCTCCACGCTGGCCGCTGTTGCGAAGTCCAGCAAGCCACGCGCATGAGCACGCGCTGGCTGCTGGCGGCGGAAGCGGCGGCCGATCTGGACCACCTGACCGATTTTTTGCTGGCGTCTGCACCCGAAGCGGCGCTGGAGACGGTGGACATCATTTTTGATGGGTTGAGCATCCTCGCCAGCCACCCTCTGGTGGGGCGGCCCATGCAGGGGGGCTTGCGTGAGCTGGTCATTTCGCGGGGTCGCACCGGCTATCTGGCGCTGTACCGTTATGACATGCAGGCCGATCTGGTGCTTGTGCTGGCGGTCAAACACCAGCGTGAAAGCGGCTACCACTGAGCGGCAGCCCGGCCGCATGCTGGATGGCTCAGCGGCGAGAACTCACCAGAATCCCGCCCACGATCAGCACGAAGCCCGCTGCGTGGTACAGCCGGGGCATCTCGCCCAGCAGCGTGGCCGACATGAGGGCGGCGAACAGGGGGGTGAGGTTGTTGAAGAAACCGGCTACGGTGGGGCCGACGCGGGTCACGCCGATGCCCCAGCTGCGGTAGGCCAGCAGCGAAGGGCCGACCGCCACGTAGACCAGGGCGGCGATCAGCGGCCAGCCCCACTGGATGGTGCTGCTGGCCTCGGCCGGGGCGGGCAGGGTGAGCCACTCGCCGGCCGTCATCGCGCCCGACCAGGCCAGGCCGAACACGATCTGCGCCAGCAGAAAAGCCGCCCAGTCGGCCTTGATGTGGGCCGGGTAGCCGCTGCCATCGGCGTTCTGGGGAGGGCGCACCAGCAGCCAGCTGTACCAGGCCCAGGTGAGGGCGGCCAGCAGCATCCAGCCGTCGCCAGCCACCAGGCGCAGGGCGGCGAGCTGGGTCAGATCGCCGCGCGACAGCACGACGGCCACGCCGGCCAGTGAAAGGGCGGCGCCCATCGCCGCCCGCTTCGAGACGGGTACGCCGTAAAGCACCCGGCCCAGCAGCAGCATCCAGATCGGGATGCTGGAGGCCACCAGGGTCACGTTGATGGGCGTGGAGGTTTTCAGCGCCATGTACTGCAGGGCGTTGTACAGGCCCACGCCCAGCAGCCCCAGCAGCGAGAAGCGGCGCCAGTGCGGCCACAGGCCGCTGCCGGGACGCAGCACCCAGGCGGCCAGCGGCAGCAGCATCAGGCCGGCCAGCGCCCAGCGCAGAAAGTTGAAGGTAACGGGGGGAACTGTGCCCTGCATCCAGCGGCCCACGACGGCGTTGCCGGCCCACATGAGGGGCGGAATCAGCAGCAGGGCGATGGTGGCGGGTGTGAGGCGGGCGGGTGCGGACATGCGGCACTGTAACCACTTGGCGCAAGCCCCTTCAGGTGCACCAGCACTGTCGCCTGCCACGCTGGCGACAACGGGGTTTCGTGGCACGATGGCGGCCGTTCCCAAAACACAGGAGATACCCCATGACCCAGACCAGCCGCGCCGTTCGCATCCACGCCACCGGTGGCCCCGAGCAACTCGTGATCGACACCGTGGACGTCGGTGAACCCGGCCCCGGGCAGGTGCGCATCCGCCACCACGCCGTTGGCCTGAACTTCATCGACGTCTACCAGCGCAGCGGCCTCTACCCCAACACCATGCCGCTGGCGCTGGGCATGGAAGGCGCAGGCGTGATCGAGGCGGTGGGTGAGGGCGTGACGCACCTGGCCGTGGGCGACCGTGCGGCCTACGCCGCCAACCCGCCGGGCAGCTACTGCGACGTGCGCGTGATGCCGGCCATGAACGTGTGCAAGCTGCCCGACGCCATCGACTTTGAGACGGGTGCCGCAATGATGCTCAAGGGCCTGACGGCGCAGTATCTGCTGAAGCGCTGCAAGCCGGTGGAAGGCCTGGAGGCGGGCGACTTCGTGCTCTTCCACGCAGCGGCCGGCGGCGTGGGTCTGATCGCCTGCCAGTGGGCCCGGGCGCTGGGCCTGCGCCTGATCGGTACCGCCGGTTCCGATGAGAAGTGCGCGCTGGCCCGCGAGCACGGCGCCGAGTTCACGATCAACTACCGCACGGAAGATTTCGCGGCGCGGGTCAAAGAGATCACCGGTGGCCAGGGCGTGAAGGTGGTGTACGACTCGGTGGGCAAGGACACGTTCGACAAGTCGCTGGACTGTCTGCGGCCCTTCGGTCTGATGGTGAGCTTTGGCAACGCCAGCGGCCCGGTGGCGCCGTTTGCGCCCGGCATTCTGGGCCCCAAGGGCTCGATCTATGTGACGCGCCAGACGCTGTTCAGCCACATCACCAGCCGCGAGCGCACACAGGCCATGGCCGACGACCTGTTTGCGGTCGTGCAGAGCGGGCAGGTGAAGATCCGCATCGATCAGCGCTTCCCGCTGGCCGATGTGCGCAAAGCTCACGAGAGCCTGGAAGCGCGGGCCACGACCGGTTGCACGGTGCTGCTGCCCTGATGCCGGCTCGGTCCTGACGAAAAAAAGCCCCGGCGTGACACCCGGGGCTTTTTTGTGGCGGCTCGCTCAGGCGTGCGCGGGCTGGGGTGCCACCGTGGCCAGTGCGGTTTCCAGGTGCTGCAAGGTGGCCGGCACGTCGTGCCACTTGTCCAGGCCGAACAGGCCGATGCGGAACGTGCGGAAATCCGCCGGCTCGTCGCACTGCAGCGGCACGCCGGCGGCGGTCTGCAGGCCGGCGGCCAGGAATTTCTTGCTGTTCTGGATGTCGGGGTCGGTGGTGTAGCTCACCACCACGCCGGGCGCCTGGAAGCCGGGGGCGGCCACGCTGGGAAAGCCGTTGCGCTGCATGAGTTCTCGCACGGCACTGCCCAGTGCCATCTGTTCCTGGCGCACCCGCTCGGTGCCGTAGGCCTCGGTTTCCTTCATCGTGTCGCGCAGGCGCAGCAGGGCGTCGGTGGGCAAGGTGGTGTGGTACGCGTGGCCGCCGCCTTCGTAGGTTTCCATGATCTGCAGCCACTTCTTCAGGTCCATGGCGAAGGTGGTGCTCTGCGTGGCGTCGATGGCCTGGCGGGCGCGCTCGCTGAGCATCACCATGGCACAGCAGGGCGAGCTGCTCCAGCCCTTCTGCGGGGCCGAGATGAGGATGTCGACACCGGTGGCCTGCATGTCCACCCACATGGCGCCGGAGGCGATGCAGTCCAGCACGAAAAGACCGCCCACGGCGTGCACCGCGTCGGCCACGGCGCTCAGGTAGTCGTCGGGCAGGATCATGCCGGCGGCGGTTTCCACGTGCGGGGCGAACACCAGCGCGGGCTTCTCGGCCGCGATGGCCGCCGTCACCTCTTCAATGGGTGCTGGTGCCCAGGCCGCCTGCGAACCTTCGGCGATGCGGCGCGCTTTCAACACGGTGTGGATGGCAGGGATGCTGCCCATGTCAAAAATCTGCGTCCAGCGGTAGCTGAACCAGCCGTTGCGGATCACCATCACATGCTTGCCGTGGGCAAACTGGCGCGCCACCGATTCCATGCCGAAGGTGCCGCTGCCGGGCACCAGCACGGCGGAGTGGGCGCCGTAGACGCGCTTGAGCATGGCCGAAATGTCGGTCATCACGCCCTGGAAGCGCTGGGACATGTGGTTGAGTGCGCGGTCGGTGTAGACCACCGAAAACTCGAGCAGACCGTCGGGGTCGATGTGGGGCAGCAGTCCGGGCATGTGCGTCTCCTGAGGCTTGTGGGTTCAGCCGGTCAGATTAGCACAGGGTCGCCCAGGCCGGCACACCCAGGCCCAGGCCGATCACTTGCTGCGGCGCACGCGCAGGATCTCGTCCAGGATCAGGCAGACCGCGCCGATGCTGATGCCGGCGTCGGCCACGTTGAAGGCGGGAAAGTGACCGCCGTGGAAGATGCCCGACAGGAACTTCCAGTGGAAGTCCAGGAAGTCAACCACGTAGCCATGCAGCAGGCGGTCGATCACGTTGCCCAGCGCCCCGCCCAGGATGCAGGCCAGCGCAAAGGCAAACAACTTCTGCCCGGGGTGCGAGCGCAGCATCCACACGATGAACACCGCCGCGCCCAGCCCGATCGCGGTGAAGAACCAGCGCTGCCAGCCGCCCGCGCCCGCGAGGAACGAGAACGCCGCGCCGCTGTTGTGCACGCGCACGATGTTGAAGAAGCTGGTGACGTAGGTGCTGTCGCCGAGCTGGTAGTAGCCCAGGATCAGCACCTTGGTGAACTGGTCCAGCAGCAGGATGCCGGCTGCCAGGCCCAGCCAGGGCCAGAGGGATGCTTTGTTCTTGGCCATCAATAGATTTCGTTCGGGCTGAGCTTGTCGAAGCCCTCAGCGCCAGCTGGGTGAGAGCCCTTCGACAGGCTCAGGGCGAACGGCAAGGTGCGCGCGCGGATCACGCCACCGTGCGGGTTTCACCCGCGCCAGTACCCGCGGCTTCGGCCAGGTTGCTCACGCAGCGCCCGCACACCGTGGGGTGCTCGGTGTGCTCGCCCACATCATCGCGGTAGTGCCAGCAGCGATCGCACTTGGTGGCGTTGCTCGGCGTGACCTGCACCGCCAGCTCGGCGCCGTCGACCACGCTCACGGCCGAGGTGATGGTGACGAACTTCAGGTCGTCGCCCAGGGAACGCAGCAGGGCCGCGTCGTCGGCGCCAGCCGTGATGCTGAGCGTGGCCTGCAGCGACGCGCCCACCTGCCCGGCGGTGCGCACGTCTTCAATCGCCTTGTTGGCCAGGTCGCGGATGGCGCGGATGCGGTTCCACTTGGCCAGCAGGGCCTCGTTGGCCGAGGGCAGGGGCGAGAAGGTCTCGAAGAAGATCGAGCCCTTGTTCTGGTCTTTTGCGAACACGGCCCAGGCTTCCTCGGCGGTGAAGCTGAGGATGGGCGCCATCCAGCGCAGCATGGCGTGGGTGATCTGGTGCAGCGCGGTCTGCGCGGACCGACGGGCCAGCGACTTCGGCGCGGTGGTGTAGAGCCTGTCCTTGAGCACGTCGAGGTAGAAGGCGCCCAGGTCTTCCGAGCAGTAGACCTGCAGCTTGCTCACCACGGGGTGGAACTCGTACACGTCGAAGTGCGCCAGGATCTGTGCCTGCAGCTCACTGGCGCGGGCCAGTGCGTAGCGGTCGATCTCCAGCATCTGCTCCAGCGGCACGGTGTCCGTGGCCGGGTCGAAGTCGACCGTGTTGGCCATCAGGAAGCGCAGCGTGTTGCGGATGCGGCGGTAGGCGTCGACCACGCGGGCCAGGATCTTGTCGTCGATGTTCAGGTCGCCCGAGTAGTCGGTCGCGCCCACCCACAGGCGCACGATTTCGGCGCCCAGCTTGCTGGTGACGCTCTGCGGTTCCACCGTGTTGCCCAGGCTCTTGCTCATCTTGCGGCCCTGGCCGTCGGTGGCGAAGCCATGTGTGAGCAGACCTTTGTAGGGCGCACGGTCAAAGATGGCGCAGCCCAGCAGCAGCGAGCTGTGGAACCAGCCGCGGTGCTGGTCATGGCCTTCCAGGTACAGGTCGGCCTCGGGGCCTTGCGCGTGGCTGGCGCCGTTGGGGTAGGCCTTGGCGTGGCTGCCGCGCAGCACGTGCCAGAAGGTCGAGCCGGAGTCGAACCACACCTCCAGGATGTCGGTGCTCTTGGTGTAGTGCGGCGCGTCACCGGCGTCCAGGATCTCTTCGGCCGTGACGCGGCTCCAGGCCTCGATGCCACCTTTTTCCACGATCTCGGCCGCCTGGTCGAGGATGTCCATGGTGCGCGGGTGCAGTTCGCCCGAATCCTTGTGCAGGAAGAAGGGCACCGGCACACCCCATGAACGCTGGCGCGAGATGCACCAGTCGGGCCGGTTGGCGATCATGTCGCGCAGCCGTGCCTTGCCATTCTCGGGATAGAAGTGCGTGTGGTCGATGGCGTCCAGCGCCAGCTGGCGCAGGGTCTTGGGCGCCTTGTCTTTCGTGAACACACCCTCGCCCTCGTCCATGCGCACGAACCACTGGGCCGCGGCGCGGTAGATCACCGGCGTCTTGTGGCGCCAGCAGTGCGGGTAGCTGTGGCTGATGCCCACGGTCGCCATCAGGCGGCCGTGTTCGCGCAGGGTCTCGATGATGACCGGGCAGGCCTTCCAGATGTGCTGGCCGCCGAACAGGGGCAGTTCGTCGGCGTAGACGCCGTTGCCCAGCACGGGGTTCAGGATCTGGTCGTAGCGCATGCCGTGCGCCACGCAGCTGTTGAAGTCGTCCACGCCGTAGGCGGGCGCCGAGTGCACGATGCCGGTGCCGTCGGCATCGCTCACGTAGTCGGCCAGGTACAGCGGTGACAGGCGCCGGTAGGTGAATTCACCGCCCGCGTCCGGCAGATCGTGCAGCGGGTGGCGGAACACCTGGCCGCGCAAGGCCTCGCCCTTGGCGGTGGCCAATACGCTGCCTTCCAGGCCGAAGCGCTCCAGGCACTTCTCGACCAGGCTGGCGCCCAGCAGCAGCACGCCCTTGGGCGTGTCCACCAGGGCGTATTCCAGCTCGGGGTGGGCATTGAGTGCCTGGTTGGCCGGGATGGTCCAGGCGGTGGTGGTCCAGATGACGGCGAAGGCGCTTTTGCCGGCGGGCAGCGCGGCCAGGCCGAAGGCCCGGGCCAGGCCAGCCGCGTCGTTGGACTCGAAGGCCACGTCCAGCGTGTCGCTCTTTTTGTCGGCGTATTCGATCTCGAACTCGGCCAGGGAAGAGCCGCAGTCGAAGCACCAGTAGACGGGCTTCAATCCGCGGTAGACAAAGCCGCGCTCGATCACACGCTTGAAGGCGCGGATCTGCCCGGCCTCGTTCGCCGGGTCCATGGTGCGGTAGGGGCGTTCCCAGTCGCCCAGCACGCCCAGGCGTTTGAAGTCCTCGCGCTGCTGGTTGATCTGCTCGGTGGCAAACGCGCGGCTTTTGGCCTGCATGTCGTCGCGCGACAGGTTGCGCCCGTGCAGCTTCTCGATGGCGTTTTCGATCTGCAGGCAATGGCAGTCCCAGCCGGGGATGTACTGAGCGTCGAAGCCGGAGAGCTGCTTCGACTTCACGATCATGTCTTTCAGCACC
>JAUXNG010000104.1 GCA_030682835.1 Hydrogenophaga sp.
AGCGGCTGCTCGAGCATCCCAGCCACCGCATCGACGAGTTGCTGCCGCACCGCTGGACGCCGGCGGCGCCCTGATCACCTGATCCCGACTTGATCAGCACACTGACACGCACAGGTCAATGTGGCATGCCTGGCCGCTTACCCAGGAGCGCGTGAACCTGAGTGAGCTGGCGCACAACCTGGCCGCCGACCTGCACCGCAGCGAGCCCGAGCGGCCGGTGGACTGGCACATTGAGGACGATCTGTTCGTGATGGCAGACCCGGGCCTCATGCGCGTGGTGATGCAGAACCTGCTGGGCAATGCCTGGAAGTACGCGGGGCAGCGCGAGGTGGCGGCCATCTCGGTGACCAAGACCGGCCAGCGCGACGGCATGGTGGAGTTCTGCGTGCGCGACAACGGCGCCGGGTTTGACATGGCCTACGCCGAGCAGCTGTTCCAGCCTTTCCGGCGCCTGCACGCGCACCACGAGTTCGAGGGGTCGGGCGTGGGCCTGGCCACGGTGGCCCGGGTGGTGCGCCGGCACGGTGGCGACGTGCGCGGCGAGGGGGTGGTGGGCGAAGGCGCGGCCTTCTATGTGCGGCTGCCCGAGGTGCCCGTGACGTCCGACCTCACCACCTGGTGAACAGGATGGCCTGCGCCGTCACCCGGACGGCACTGCCATAATGCTTTTTCTTTCGTGACGGCATGGCCTGGCGCACCTTTCTGCGCTGGCTGTCCTGGTACTTGCTGTCAGTCACCGGCACAACGCGCTCTTTCGGGCGCGGCTGCCACCGCCTTGAGGCGCCCCCCGGCGGGCCCCGGCGGGCCGGGCTTCGCTGACACATCGCTCCAGACCGCCGCCGTCTTTTCTGGCTGGTTCCCCGGCTGTTCCGGATGCTGCTGATGCCACCTGCCGGGCCCTGTTGCCTGTGCGGTGCGGCGTGGCCGTTCCCCGGTGGCAGCCCGCCGCGGGACAGCCGTTTGCCTGCAGGAGTGAACCCATGCAACTCATCGTCTCGGCCGGTCTGATCCTGGCCATTGTTCTGTGGGGCGTCATCGCCCCGGCCTCGCTGGGCACGGTCTTCGAGACCGCGCTGGCGAGCATCACGCGCAACTTCGGCTGGTTCTACTTGTGGGTGGTTCTGGGGCTGGTGGTGATGGCGCTGCTGCTCGCGCTCAGCCGCTACGGCGATCTGAAACTGGGCGGTGAAGACGACGAGCCGGAGTTCTCCATTGGCTCCTGGTTCGCCATGCTGTTTGCGGCGGGCATGGGCATTGGCCTGGTGTTCTGGGGCGTGGCCGAGCCGGTCTCGCATTACGGCGCACCGCCGCCCGGCATTGCGGCGCTCACACCCGAGGCAGCCAACGCCGCCATGCGCTACAGCTTCTTCCACTGGGGGCTGCACCCCTGGGCGGTGTACAGCATCGTGGCGCTGGCCATTGCCTTCTTCCAGTTCCGCCGCGGCGGCTCAGCACTGGTGAGCACGGCGGTGGAGGCGCTGCCCTGGGCCCCCATGAAAAAGATCGGCCCGCTGGTGAACGTGCTGGCGGTGATCGCCACCGCCTTCGGCGTGGCCGCGTCGCTGGGCATGGGAGCGCTGCAGATCAACAGCGGCTTGGCCGCGGTGATGGGGCTGCCGGTGAGCCTGGTGTCGCAGGTGGGCATCATCGTGGTGGCCACGGTGCTGTTCCTCACCTCGGCGGTGACCGGGGTGACGCGCGGCATCAAATGGCTGTCCACCTTCAACCTGATCGTGGCGGGCCTGCTGGCGCTCACGGTGTTCATCGTCGGCCCGACGGTGGCGATCATCGACACCTTCACCAACACGCTGGGCAGCTACCTGAGCGATTTCGTTCGCATGAGCCTGCGCATGACGCCCTTCCGTGACAGCGGCTGGGTGGGCGGCTGGACGGTGTTTTACTGGGCCTGGTGGGTGAGCTGGTCGCCCTTCGTGGGCCTGTTCATCGCGCGCGTGTCGCGCGGGCGCACCATCCGCGAATTCATCCTGGGCACGGTGCTGGCGCCCACGCTGGCGGCGTTCGTGTGGTTCTCGGTGTTCGGCGGCACGGCGCTGAACATGCAGATCATGCAGGGGCTGCCCATTGCCGACGCGGTGAACGCCGATGTGTCCACCGCGCTCTTCGCCGTGTTTGACCAGCTGCCGCTGGGGGGCCTCATGACAGGCGTGGCCACGGTGCTGGTGCTCGTGTTCTTCGTCACCTCGGGCGACTCGGCCACGCTGGTGCTGGGCATGATGAGCACCGGTGGCGATGCCAACCCGCGCGCGCGGGTGAAGATCATCTGGGGCCTGCTGGTCTCGGGCATCGCCATCACCCTGCTGCTGGCCGGCGGGGTCAAGGCGGTGCAGACCGCCACCATCGTGTTCGCGCTGCCGTTCACGCTGGTGATCCTGCTCATGGCGCTCGCCCTGTGGCGCGGCGTGCGGGAGGACTGGAACGAGGAGCAGCGGCGCGACCGCGCCCTGCGCCGGCGCATGCGCGACATGGTGGCGCGATCCGACCAGCCCTGATTCCGCACGAGCACGTCCATGACCGTCGAACTGCTGCTCGCCCTGGGCAAGAGCTTCCTCTTCGTGCTGGCCGCGCTGGTGCCGATCCTGAACCCGGCGGCCACCGCACCCATTTTCCTGGGCCTGACCGAGGGCGCATCCCCCGCCACGCGGGCCCTTCTGGCGCGGCGCATCGCGCGCAACATGTTCTTCCTCATGCTGGGCTCGATGCTGGTCGGCAGCTACGTGCTCGATTTCTTCGGCATTTCGCTGCCCATCGTGCGCGTGGGCGGCGGGATGATCCTGGCGGCCACGGCTTGGCGCCTGCTCACCACCACGCACGCCACGGTGGACAGCCGCACAGAACTGGCCGAATCGTTCACGCCCGAGATGGCACGGCGCCAGGCCTTCTACCCGCTCACCTTCCCCATCAGCTGCGGGCCGGGCTCGATCGCCGCGGCCATCACGGTGGGTGTGTCGCTGCAGGACAACCGCCTGCTGATCTCGCTGGCCCGCATGGGCGGCGGCGTGCTGGCGCTGCTGGCCGTGGGGCTGCTGCTGTATCTGGCGTTCCGCTACGCCCAGCGCCTGCTGCGCCCGCTGGGCGAAGCCGGCACGGTGATCTTCCTGCGCCTCTCAGCCTTCATCCTGCTGTGCCTGGGCGTGCAGATCATGTGGGACGGCGTGAGCGAGCTGGTGCTGGGGCTGCTGCGCGCGGCAGCGACGGGCTGAAGCCACCGCACACCGCCGGGGGCCACGCCGTGCGGCTCAGGTGACTCGGGGAGCGGCCGGCTGTGCGCCAGCCAGGAAGTCCAGCACGGCCTGCTCGGCACGCACCGGGTCGGTAAAGCCTTCGTGTGTGCCGTCCAGCGCCAGCAGCGTGGCGTGGGCCGCGCCCTTGTGGCGCAACAGCTGCTGCGCGTCGGCCAGCGGGACGACCTCGTCCTGCGTGCCGTGCAGCAGCAGCACCGGGCAGCGCGCCTTGGGCAGCGTGGCCAGGGGCGCGATGTTGCGGAAGCGGTGGCCGATGACCCCTTCCACATACCGGTTCACGCCCCAGCCCAGCGGCCAGTAGGGCACGTGCCAGGCCGCCAGCCAGCGGCGCATGACCTGCTCGGGGTGCGCGAAGGCGCTCACGCTCACGGCGGCGACCAGGCCGGGCCGGCGCGATGCCACCAGCAGCACCGCCGCGGCGCCCACCGAGTGGCCCAGCGCCGCCAGGCGCTGCGGGTCCACGCCCGGCTGGGCGGCCAGCCAGTCCAGCGCGTGGTCCAGGTCTTCGGCGAAACGGGGCAGCGAGCTGTGCCCGGCGCGGTCGCTGCGGCCGTGGTTGCGCGATTCGGGCAGCAGCACCGCATAGCCGGCGCGGTGCAGCGTCTGCGCCGCGTGCAGCAGCGTGCTGGCGTTGCCGCCCCAGCCGTGCAGCAGCACCGCGGCGGGTGCCGGGCTGGGGCCGGGTGGCTGCGGCAGGTACCAGGCAAACAGCCGCACCCCCGGGCCGGCGGGAATGCGCAGTTCGCGCACCGGCAGGCCCAGGTCGGCTGGCTGCGGACCCTCGGTGCTGGCGCGCGGGCTCAGGCCCGCGTGCAGCAACTGCCGCGCGACCAGCAGCGTGGCCAGCGCCAGCACCACGCTCGCCAGAAGCCAGTCCATGCTCAGAACGAGCCGAACACGCTGCCGAGCACCACCACGGCCACCAGTGCGAGTACCGGGAACACCACGGCCACCATCAGGATGTCCAGGTAGCTCTGCCGGTGTGTGAGGCCGCAGATGCCCAGCAGCGTGATGACCGCGCCGTTGTGCGGCAGCGCGTCCAGGCCGCCGGTGGCGATGGTGGTGACGCGGTGCAGCAGCTCGGGCGCAATGCCGGCGGTCTGTGCCATGGCCAGCCAGGTGTCGCCCAGCGTCTGCAGTGCGATGCTCATGCCGCCCGAGGCCGAGCCGGTGATGCCGGCCAGCAGGTTCACCGCGATCGACACCGACACCAGCGGGTTGCCGGGTGCGATGCCCAGCACCGCATCACGAATCAGCGCGAAGCCGGCCAGCGAGGCGATGACGGCACCAAAACCCACCTGCGAGGCGGTGTTGAGCAGCGGCAGCACCGAGGCGCTGGCGCCCTGTTCGAGCGTCCTGGCGGGGTGCTTCAACGCGTGCCGCTCCAGTACCAGCAGCCACACCACCGCCACGCTGAGCGCGATGATCACGGCCCAGATGCCGCGCAGGCGCGTGATGGAGGTGCCGCCGAAACGCTCGTCGGCCAGGTAGGTGGTGTCCAGCGCGGGCAGCAGCCAGGTGGCCAGCACGTAGTTCAGCACGATCACCAGCACCACCGGCGCGACGGCGCGCGCGAAGGCGGCACCACTGAAGGCCGCGGGCGAGGCGGGCGGTGAAGGCGCAGCGGTGGTGGTGCCGGGCGTGGCCGTTGCAGGGTCGGCCGGCGTGGGGGCTTCCTCGTGCTGGCCGTAGCCTTCGCCCCGCGCGGCGGCCGTGGCAGCGCGGCGCATCAGCCACACCATGCCGAGCACCAACATCAGCGCGCCGCCGATCAGGCCCAGGCCGGGCGCGGCGAACGGCGTGGTGCCGAAAAAGGGCATGGGAATCGCGTTTTGGATCGCCGGGGTGCCGGGCAGCGCCGTCATGGTGAAGGTGAAGGCACCCAGCGCGATGGTGCCGGGGATCAGCCGCTTGGGCAGGTCGGCGCTGCGGAACAGCGCGGCGGCGATGGGGTACACGGCAAACGCCACCACGAACAGCGAGACACCGCCGTAGGTGAGAACCGCGCAGGCCAGCACGATGGCCAGCATGGCGCGCTGCGCCCCCAGCCAGGCCACGATGCCGTGCGCGATGACGCCAGCGGCGCCGCTGGCTTCCATCAGTTTGCCGAATACCGCGCCCAGCAGGAACAGCGGGAAGAAGGCGATCACAAAGCCGCCCAGCGCGGGCATGAACACCTGCGTGTAGCTGGCGAGCAGGGGCGCGTCGGGGCTGAAGAGCGCGGCCAGCAGGGCCATGAGCGGTGCCAGCACGAGCACGCTCACGCCGCGGTAGGCCAGCGCCATCAGCAGCACCAGCGCCAGCACGATGCCGAGCAGGCTGCTCATGGCGCCAGCACCTGGTGCAGGTGGTAGGTGCTGCGCTGGCCGATTGCACCGCCGTGCTCGGCCAGCCAGCGGTCAGCCGCGGCCCTGCCCAGCCGGTGCAGGCGCTGCAGAAAGGGCCAGTGCGTCTGCGTCTTGGTTTTAGCACCGAGCGAGACCAGGGCCTCCCCGCCGTCGAGCAGGTGGGTGCGCAGTGCCTGCACGCGACGCAGCAGCGGGTGGCGGAAGCAGTGGCCAGGCTCCACCTCGTCGATCAGCAGTTCCTGCAGCAGGGCGAGCGAACGCAGTTCCTTGATGAGGCTGGCGTTGAAGGTGATCTCGCTCACGCGGTCCAGGATGTCGCCCACGCTGGTGGGCACGCTGGCCCGTTCGATGGGGTTGATCTGCACCAGCAGAAGGTCGTCGGCCGGGCTTTCGGTGATGAGCGGCAGCAGCGAGGGGTTGCCGGCGTACCCGCCGTCCCAGTAGGCCTCGCCGTCGATGTCCACCGCCTGGAACAGCTGCGGCAGGCAGGCCGAGGCCATCACCACGTCGGCACTCAGCACGCGCTGGTCGAACACGCGCAGGGCACCGGTGCGCACCTGGGTGGCCGAGATGAACAGCATGGTCTTGTGGCAGCTGCGCACGCGCTCGAAGTCCACCGTGTCGTTCAGCACGTCGCGCAGCGGGTTCAGGTTGAGCGGGTTGAACTGATAGGGCGAGAACTGGCCGCTCCAGAGCGTGGCGGCCTGCTGCATCGGCTCCAGCCAGGGCGCGGCCCAGCGGGTGAGCGGGTGGTCGGGGCTGGCGCCCGGCAGGCCCTGAAAGGGCGAGAGCTGGGCCACGCGCTGCCAGAAGCGGTGCAGCGCGCGCTGGGCGCCGGTGCGCCCGCCGTCCATGAGGCCAGAGGCCAGCACCACGGCGTTCATGGCGCCCGCACTGGTGCCGCTGATGGCGGCCACTTCCAGCCATTCTTCGTCCAGCAGGCGGTCGAGCACGCCCCAGGTGAAGGCGCCGTGCGAGCCGCCGCCCTGCAGGGCCAGGTCGAGCTGGCGCTTGTCGCCCGCGGCCAGAGGCGCGGGCTGTGCCGTGGGCACCGCGGTGCTTCGGCGTGCGCGGCGGCGGGGTGTGGGGGAGGTGTCAGTCATGGGCGGGCCTTCATCGGTACATTGTGCACTGCAGCAATTCAGATTCCAAGCGGTCGGGAGCCGGGTCCGGCGCCCTCCGTTATGACGCGAGGAGCGTCTGTCGGGTTCGGCGTGAAAATGGTGGCGTCGCGTGTGCGGACCATTGGCGCTGCGAGGCGGTACCACCCCAGCGCAGCGACAAGCCCGAGGGTCGGGGACAATGGTTGCCCTCTCTGTTGTCAGGTCCGTATGTCCCAAGCCCCCGCACCCACCACCGTCGACGACGCAACGCCCGACGCCCTGCCGGCTGGCCCGCTGGCGCGCGAGGCGCTGGCGCTGGCCGCGTTCGACCATGTGGTGTCGCACTCGGCGGGGTTTCGTGCCCGCAGCGGGCAGCGCGAAATGGCGGCGCTGATCGCCCACACGCTCAGCGGCGTGGCGCTGGGTGACGGCGCCGTGAGCAGCGACGCGGGCCTGCCCGACCGCGGCATTGCCGTGGTACAGGCGGGCACCGGTGTGGGCAAGTCGGCGGCGTACGCGTCCACCGTGATTCCGCTGGCGCTGGCGCAGAGCCGCCGCGTCATCATCTCCACCGCCACCGTGGCGCTGCAGGAGCAGCTCATCGCGAAAGACCTGCCGGCCCTGGCCGCCGCGCTGCCCCAGCCGTTTGCCTTTGCGCTGGCCAAGGGGCGCGGGCGCTACGTGTGCCGCCTCAAGCTCGACCAGCTCAGCGGTGGCGACGCGGCCAGCGCCGACCTGTTCGAGAGCGACGACACCCCGTCCGCCAGCGACAGCTCGCCCGCCGCCCTGGCCGCGCACACCGTGGCGTCGGCCGCGGCCACCGCCCGCAGCGCCGAGCGCTGGGAAGAGCGCGGCCAGCAATACGTGAAGTGGGCGCACGCGCTGGACAGCGGCGCCTGGGACGGCGACCGCGACCGACTGGACGAACCGCCCGAGGGCGAGCTGTGGAGCCCGGTGGCGGCCGAGCGCCACACCTGCACCGCGCGCCACTGCCCCAGCTACAACAGCTGCAGCTACTACCAGGCCCGCGCCCGGCTGGCGCAGGCCCAGGTGATCGTGGTCAACCACGACCTGCTGCTGTCCACGCTGGGCCTGCACGCGCTGCCCGCGCCCGAAGAGTGCTACATGGTGTTCGACGAGGCGCACCACCTGGGCGCCGTGGCGCAGGGGCAGTTCACCGCGTCCATGGACCTCATGCGCACCCAGTGGCTCGACCGCCTGCCGCGCGCGGTGGAAGAGGTGGCGGGCGCGCTGCAGCACAACCCGGGCGCCGACGTGCCGGGGCTGGCGCGCGAACTGAAGGCCGCGCAGGGCGAACTGGCGCGCATGGCCATGCAGCGCATAGGCGAAAACCCCGACTGGCTGGCGCTCACCGGGCGAAGCAGCGCGCCGCGTGCGCCTGCGCGCGGCGGTTTCACCGCCGATGGTGGCGGCTTCGGCGGCGGCAGCCCCGTGGTGGACCGATTCGAAGGCGGCGCCTTGCCCGCCAGCTGGAGCGAGACGGTGGCGCGCCTGCACGCCAACGCCAGTGCGCTGCTCAAGATTCTGGAGGCCATGGCCACCCAGCTCAAGGCCAACGCCCGCGAGAACCCCGGCGACGCCGCCCGCTGCGCCAAGCTCTACAGCCGCCTGGGCGTGCTGGCGCCGCGCCTGCAGAGCGCGCAGGAAACGGCCGCGCTGTGGCTGCAGGAGCCACCCGGCGCCGGTGATGCGGGCCAGCCCCGCCAGGCGCCGCTGGCCAAGTGGCTGGAAGCCGGCGTGCAGCACGGCCTGGTGACGCTCACCGCCCACGCCTGCCCGCTGCAGCCCGGCAGCCTGCTGCGCAACCACCTGTGGAACAAGGTGCGCGGGGCGGTGGTCACCTCGGCTTCGCTCGTCACCTGCGGTACGTTTGACCACTTCCTGCACGAGTCCGGGCTGGCGTATGACGACGCGGTGGTGGCACGCGAGGTGCAGAGCCCGTTCGACCACGCCCGCCAGGGCCGGCTGGTGGTGGTGCAGACCGAGGCTGACCCGAAAGACGTAGAGGCCTACACCCGCGAAATGCTCGCCACCCTCATGACCGACCTGCGCGAAGTGCAGCGCGGCGCGCTGGTGCTGTTCACCTCCAAGGCGCAGATGCGGCGCGCGCAGGAGCTGCTGGAGCGCGGCGAGCACGCCGCCCTACGCGAGGTGGTGCTGGTGCAGGGCGAGGCCTCGCGCACGCAGCTGCTGCGCCGCCACGCCGAGCGCGTGGCCGAGGGGCGGGTGTCCATATTGTTCGGCTTGCAGTCGTTTGGCGAGGGGCTGGACCTTCCCGGCGAGCTGTGCGAGTGGGTCTTCATCACCAAGCTGCCCTTTGCCTCGCCCAGCGACCCGGTGGGCCAGGCGCGGGCCGACTGGCTCAAGTCCCAGGGGCGCGACCCGTTTTCCGAACTGGTGGTGCCCGCTACCGGCGCGCGGCTGCTGCAATGGACCGGCCGCGCCCTGCGCACCGAGACCGACGAGGCGGTGGTGATCTGTTACGACGCGCGCCTGCTGCGCCAGAGCTACGGCCGGCGCATGCTCAAGGGCCTGCCGCCCTACCGGCTGCAGCGCCGCGTGGGCGAGGCGCTGACCGATGTGAGCGCGTGAACTAGCGCCATATCCCTGCGTCGTACCACCGGCGCCGCCATCCTTTACGCTTCGGCTCTTCAGTTGCGGCCCCTGCGGGCCGGACCCGTCGCCGCTTTCTTTCCCACTGTTCCAAGGCCCTTCATGATCTACGCCCTCCTCAAACTCATCCATGTCCTGGCCATCGTCGTGTGGATCGGTGGCATGGTGTTCGCCCACTTCTTCCTGCGCCCGGCCGCCCTGCAGCTCGAAGCGCCAGAGCGCGTGCGCCTGATGCACGGCACGCTGCAGCGCTTCTTCTCGGCCGTGCTGGTGGCCATTGTGGCGGTGCTGGCCAGCGGCCTGTGGATGATCGGCCGCGTGGCCAAGCAGTCGGTTCAGGCCGGTGTGGGCTTCAACATGCCGCTGGACTGGACGATCATGGCGGCGCTGGGCATCGTGATGATGCTGATCTTTGGCCACATCCGCTTCGCCCTGTTCAAGCGCCTGGACCGCGCCGTGGCCACCAGCGACTGGTCCGCCGGTGGCGCTGCGCTGGCGTCCATTCGCACCTCGGTCGCCATCAACCTGGCCATTGGCGTGGCCATCATCGCCATCACCCTGCTGATGGGCTGATCCAGCCTGCGGCCTCAGAGCGCGTCATCGAAGCGCGGTGGCGGCACTTCATTTCCCAGCAGGCGCTGCCACAGCCAGGGCAGCGCCACCGACAGGTCGGGCCGGCGGCTGCTGAGGGTGGGCAGCACCGGGCCTGCCGCGCGTTCTGCCTCACTGCCCAGGTCGAAATGGAAGGTGTACGCGCCTTCCACTCCCATGCGCAGGTCGGTCACGAACAGGCGGCCATCGCTTTCGGACATGCGGTGGAACCCGTGGCTGAAGGCCGCGATGCGCGCCGCCCACGGGTTGTTGCCGTGCTGCGCCATCAGCGCCGTGCCGCGCTCATGCGCCGTCCAGCGCACGCGCGGCTCTGCGTCCAGCAGCGAGTAGTAGCCCTCCAGGTACTGCGTGGGCGTGGTCGCCACCAGGCGCCACAGCACCGTGTTGAACGGGGCGGGTGTGACCAGCAGGCCCTGCGGCGACACGCCATCGGCCTGCAGCGAGGCCCGCGCCACACCGGCCACATGCTGCTGCGCCGCCACACCCCAGGCCAGGTACAGCGTGCTCAGGCCCAGGCCCAGGGCGTTCCATTGCAACCCCCGGCGCGTGCGCATCACCAGCGCAGCCACCAGGCCGGCCAGGAGCGGCAGCGTGTACGCCGGGTCGATGATGAACACGCTGCCCAGGCCAAACGGGTAATCGGTGAAGGGCTGCAGCAGCTGCGTGCCGTAGACCGTCATGAAGTCCAGCAGCGGGTGCGTGAACAGGGTCAGCCACAGCGCCAGCCACCAGCGCCGGAACAAGGCCGCCTCCTCATGCACGCGCGACACCAGCCAGGCCAGCACCGGCGCCCCCAGCGTCAGGAAGAAGAGCGAATGGCTTTCGGCCCGGTGCCTCACCATGTTGAGCACGTCGTTGCCGTGGTCGATGAACGCATCCAGGTCGGGCAGCGTGCCCGCCACCGCGCCCCACAGCGCGGCCTTCCAGACGGCGGTGCGCCGCCCCATGACGGCGACCGTCACCGCTGAACCGAGTGCAATCTGCGTAAGAGAATCCATGCACGCAGCTTAACGAGCGTGCTCGATGGCTGCCCGGTGGCGGGTCATTGCTGCCGTGCGCTGGCTGAAGGCCAGCGTGTTTTCAGGCCTGGACGACGATCGGAAACACCGCTTTCGCTCCGTCGCTGCCCGGCACAAACGGCACGGTCAGGGCGTCACGTTGGGTGGTGTTTAGGCGGCGCCAGAGAAGGTCGCGCTCGTTGCCGGGATCGTCCGCCACGTAGAGCTGGGTGGTGAGCAGTTCCATGCGGTCCAGCCGCACTTTCACGTGGATGTGGGGCGTGCGCCCGCTGTAGGGCACGGGTTTGAGGGTGCGGAAACGGTACTGGCCGTCGCGGCCGACCGTGACGCGGCCGAAGCCCTGGAAAGAGGGGTCGGCGCGGTTGCCGTCGCCGGGGTGGTGGTAGCGGCCGGCGTGGTCGCATTGCCAGATTTCAACCACGGCGCCCGCCACCGGCACACCGGCCAGATCCACCACCGTGCCGGCCACCCAGGCCGGCTGGCCGCGGGTGTAGCTGGTGCTGCCGTTGCGCAGCAGGTCGAAGTCGCTGTCGGCGGGCAGGGCCACCGGGTAGAACGGGCCTTCGGTCTGGCTCGGGGTGGGCTGGCGTGCGGCCGCCTGCGCCAGGGCGGGACTGAGCCAGGCGGGGGCTGCGGTAGCGGCGAGCACGGCCGCGCCGCCGGTGAGCAGGCGGCGGCGGCTGGTTGGCGTGGGCAAGTTCATGACGGGCTCCGGGTCAGGGTGGGCCCGCGCCGTTTCAGGGGCTGGGCTGCAGGTCGAGCGAGACGTGGCGCAACTGGTGGTCGTCGGGGTCGGCCGGGTTGCTGCTTTCTTCGAAGCCCAGTGCCCGCGCAAGTTCCAGCATGGCCGCGTTCTCGCGCAGCACGGTGCCCACCAGGCGCCGGGTGCCACGCTGGCGCAGGTGGTCGATCATCTTCTGCATCAGCCGGTGGCCCAGGCCGCTGCCTTTCAGATCGGAGCGCACGATGACGCCGAATTCGGCAATCCGGTTGTCCGGGTCGACGGTGGCGCGCACGGCGCCCAGGGTTTCGTCGCCGCCGTCTGCGCGCGGGCGGGTGGCGATGAAGGCCATTTCACGCGCGTAGTCGATCTGCGTCAGGCGGGCCAGTTCGCTGTGCTCGATGCTGCGGCGGCTGTAGAAGACCCGCAGGCGGATGTCTTCCGGGTCGAGTAGCTCCAGAAAGGCGCGGTGCTGGGCCTCGTCTTCGGGGCGGATCGGGCGCAGCGTGAGGGTCTGGTCCTGCCAGTCCCAGGTCTCGGTCAGGTGCTCGGGGTAGGGCGCGATGGCGAAGTGCGTGGCGCCGGCCGGGCGCGCGGCCGACAGGCGCACGCGGGCGTCCAGTGCCACGGCGCCTTCGTGGTTGACCAGCAGCGGGTTGATGTCGAGTTCGGCCAGCTCGGGCACGTCGACCAGCAATTGCGAGGTGGCAACCAGCACCTGGGCAATGGCGTCGAGGTCGGCCGCGGGCTCGTCGCGGTAGCCCTGCAGCAGCCGGGCGATGCGGGTGCGCGCGATCTGCGCCAGCGCCAAGGGTGTGTTCAGCGGCGGCAAGGCCAGCGCGCGGTCGGCCAGCACTTCCACCGCCGTGCCACCGGCGCCGAACAGGATGACGGGGCCGAACACCGGGTCAACGCTGGCGCCCACGATGAGTTCGTGCGCGTGCTTCTTGCGCACCATGGGCTGCACGGTGAAACCCTGCACATCGGCGTCGGGGCGCAACTCGCGCACGCGGGCCAGCATGGCGGTGCAGGCCTCGGCCAGCTCGGCCGCGCTGGCAATGTTCAGGCGCACACCGCCCACGTCGGACTTGTGCGAGATGGCGTGCGACAGGATCTTGAGCGCCACCGGGTAGCCGATGGCCTCGGCGGCGGCAAGTGCCTCGGAGGCGTGAGGGCCTACGGTGTGCGTGGGCACCACCGGCAGGCCGGCGGCGGCCAGGAAGTTTTTCGCCTCGGGCTCGGTGAGCAGTTCGCGCCCGCTGCACAGCACGTCTTCGACGATGCGGCGCAGGCGGGGGAGGTCGGGCGCCTGGACGGCGCAGCGAGCGGGCGGCGTCTGCAGCAGCTCGACCTGGTTCAGCCGGTAGGTGCGCAGGAAAGAAAAGGCACGCACCGCGTCTTCGGGCGTGTTGAAGTCGGGCACGCCCGCCTCGCGGAACAGGCCGCGCGCCTCGGCCACGGCGGCGTCGCCCAGCCAGCAACCGAGCACGCGCCGGGGTTGTTCGCTGACCTTCGGCAGCAGGGCACGGGCGATGTCGGCACTGTGCACGATCGCGGTAGGGGCGTGAATGAACAGCACGGCGTGCGCGGTGTCGGCTGACAGCGCGTCAAGCGCCTGCACATAACGCTGGGCCGGGGCGTCGCCGATGATGTCCACCGGGTTGGCGTGCGACCAGTTGCCGGGCAGCACGGCGTCCAGCCGCTGGCGCAGGGGCTCGTCCAGCGCGGCCAGAGGCACGCCCTCGGCTGCCGCGGCGTCCGCCGCCATCACACCGGCGCCGCCGCCGTTGGTGAGCACGATGAGTCCCTCGCTCGGGCCGTCGCGAAAGCGCGCCAGCGTCTCGGCTGCCAGGAACAGGTCTTGCAGGCTGTTCACGCGCAGCATGCCGGCGCGGGCAATGGCCGCGTCGAACACGGCGTCCGAGCCCGCGAGTGCGCCGGTGTGCGAGGCGGCGGCCTGCTGGCCGGCGGCCGAGCGCCCGGCCTTGACCACGATCACCGGCTTGTTGCGCGCCGCCGCTCGGGCGGCCGACATGAACTTGGGCGACGCCTCGATGCTCTCGATGTAGAGCAGGATGGCGCGGGTGTGCGCGTCGCTGCCGAGGAAATCGAGCATGTCGCCAAAGTCGACATCCGCGCGCTCGCCCAGCGAGACGAAATGCGAAAACCCGATCCCGCGCGAGCCGGCCCAGTCGAGCATGGCGGTGACCAGCGCGCCCGATTGGGAAACGAAGGCCAGCTCGCCCGGCTGTGCGCCGATGTGCGCAAAGCTGGCGTTCAGGCCCAGGTGCGGCACCAGCAGGCCGATGCAGTTGGGCCCGAGGATGCGCAGGGTGTGCACGCGGGCCGCCTCCAGCATGGCCTGCTTCTGTTCAGCGCTCAGCCCGGCGGTGACCACGATGGCCGCCCTGGTGCCGCGCTTCCCGAGCGCTGCGATGAGCGGCACCACGGTGCTCGCGGGCGTGCAGATCACGGCCAGGTCGGGCGCGGCGGGCAGGTCGTCCACGCCCGCATAGGCGCGCACATCGCCCAGGTGGCTGTGCTTCGGGTTGACCGGGTAGAGCGCGCCCTGAAACCCGCCCTGCGTGAGGTTGCGCCACACCGTGGCGCCCACACTGCCGGGGCGCTCGGACGCGCCGAATACCGCCACGGAGGCGGGCGCGAAGAGGGCGTCGAGGTGGCGGATGCTCATGGTTTCACGCTCGTGGTGGAGGCCATCCAGGCGATGAGCGAGGAGCGCATGGCCTCTTCCACCGACATGTCGATGGGCGTGGTCCAGCTGCGCGGCACGAACATGGTGTAGCCGCCGATCATGTAGCCCATGGGCAGGTACACCGCCACCCGGTCGGGGTCGGCCAGGCCGGGGGGAAGGCCTTCCATGCTCTGGCGCGTGATGAGACCCACCACCCCCAGCTCATGCCCGGGCATGCTCACCATCACGACCTGCTGCGGACTCTTCTTGTGCGGCGCAAAGTAGTCGGCAAAGGTCTTGAGAGAGGAATAGATGCTCTTGACCACCGGCAGATTGGTGAAGGGCCGCTCCACCAGGTCGACCAGGCGCGTCGCGTAGGGCTGGGAAATGAGATAGCCCATCCCCACGATGAGCAGCGTGCCGAGCACGATGCCCAGCCCGGGCAGGTAGAAGTCTTCGCCGATGAAGGGCCGGATCAGCCACATGGCGATGGATTCGGCCCAGGCCACCACCATGAACAGCACATAGACTGTGAGGGCGAGGGGCAGAATGGTGATCAGGCCGCGGAAAAAGTAACGGTAGATCTGTTTCATGGGGCGGTCGTGGGGCATCGCAAGTGAAGGCGGCGCGGACAGCCGCGCCGGCATACATCAGCATAGCAGCCGGGCGACCCCGTTTGCGCAGCCCCCGGCGTCTTGCAAGCTGCTGCAATGCCCCTATCTGCCAGTTTGCCGCCGCCGAGGTGGCGCATACTGGTGCATCGTGTCTGAACGGGCGCCCGCACGGTGCGTCCCCTCAGCAGTCTCTCAGGAACTCCCCGGCCCCACACGGGCTCTCTCTGGCATGAACGGTTTCACGGATCTTCTTTTTCGCGCCCTGCGGGGTGTGCTGAGCCTGGTGCTCGGCCTGGGTCTGGCCCTGCTGGCCCTGAGCCTTCTGCTGGCGGCGCTGGTGGTGGTGCTGGGCATGACGCTCTGGGCGCTGGTGACCGGGCGCAAGCCCGCGCCGGTGATGGTGTTCCAGCGTTTTCGTCAGGCTTCGCAGCAGTACGCGGGTGGCGCCTGGGGCCGCCCCGGCCGCCCGGCAGCCCCCGGGCGCGATCTGGATGTGGTCGACGTGCAGGCCCATGAAGTGCCCGAGCCCCCCGCCAGCCCGGGCAGCAACCGCTCCGGTGCTGACACGCTGCGACGCGCGTCGCTGTAAACCCCGTCAGTCTGTGCACACGGCGGTTCAGCCCGGCGTGTCGCTCGCCTCGTCTTCTTCGCCCGCTGCGCTGGCACGGCGGGCCAGCGCAGCCTGATAGACCGCATTGCGGGCCTGTCCCGTGATTTCGGCACACAGCCGCACGGCGGTTTTCAGGGGCAGCTCGCCCAGCAGCAGGTCGAGTGTGCGCAAGCTGGCGCCATCCAGTCCCTCGCCCGCAGCCTCGGCAGCCCGCGGGTGGACCATCAGCACGAATTCGCCCCGGGTGCGGTGCGCGCCGTCCTTCAGCCAGGCGGGGAAGGCCCCAGAACTCAGGTGCGCCACCTCTTCAAACTGTTTGGTCAGCTCCCGGCCCACGGTCAGCGTGCGATCGCCCAGCGTGGCCAGGTCTCTGGCCAGCGCCTCGATGCGGTGCGGTGCTTCCAGCAGCACGCAGGCGCGCGCATCGGCCGCGATGACCTGCACCTCACGCTGGCGCTCCGCCGCCTTGGGTGACAGGAAGCCGGCGAACACGAAGCGCCCGTCCCAGCCGCTGTGCCCGGCCACGCTGAGCAGGGCGGTGATGCTGCTCGCGCCCGGGATGGGCACCGCGCGCAGGCCCGCCGCGTTCACGGCCGCCACCAGGCGGGCGCCCGGGTCGCTCACGCCCGGGGTGCCGGCATCGCTCACATAGGCCACGCGCTGGCCTTCGCGCAGGCGCTGCACCACGGTCTGGGCGGCCTCGGCCTCGTTGTGCTCGTGCAGCGCCAGCAAAGGTTTGTGCAGACCGTAGCCCTGCAGCAGACTGGCCGTGTGGCGGGTGTCCTCGCAGGCCACACTGTCCACCAGCGACAGCACCTGCAGCGCGCGCAGGCCAATGTCGGCCAGGTTGCCGATGGGCGTGGCCACCATGTACAGGGCACCCTGCGGATAATGCTGGTGAGCGGCGGCTTCACGGGCGGCCGCCAACAGGGATGGGGTGCTTGCAGACAATGTGGTTTTCCAGAAAACAGGCGGCTGCGCCGGGCGCGGGCCTTGCGCCCAGCTCCAAGCGGGTCGGTGACGCCGCTGAGGACCGTGCGCTGGCGCATCTGCAGGGCCGGGGGCTGGTACTCGTGCAGCGCAATTTCCGCACGCCGGGCCGCGGCGGTGGCGAGGTCGATTTGATTATGCGCGAGCCAGACGGCACGCTGGTGTTCGTCGAGGTGCGGCAGCGGGCCAGCGCGCGCCAGGGCGGAGCGGGTGCCAGCATCACGGCACAGAAACAGCGGCGGATCGTGTTCGCGGCGCGGCACTTTTTGCTGCGGCTGGGCTCAGAGCCTCCATGCCGCTTCGACGTGGTGCTGATCCAGGGCGGAACGCCTGGCGCCGATCGGCCCGCCGAGGCGGCGTCGATCGAGTGGATACGCGCCGCTTTCGACGCGTCGGCCCCGAGTTGACGCACCGCCCACCGCTATCATCGCCGCCATGCTCCTTCAACGAATACAACAACAGTTCATCGACAGCGCCGACCTCAAATACCAGTGCGCCCAGTCACTGGCGCCGGTGGTGGAGGCTGCCACCCACGCGGTGCTGGCCAGCGTCACCGGCGGGGGCAAGGTGCTGTCGTGCGGCAATGGGGCGTCGGCCGCCGCGGCCCAGCAATTTGCCGCCAGCTTCGTGGGACGCTACGAGCGCGAGCGGCCCGAGCTGGCCGCTTTCTCGCTCACGGCCGACACGGCCGTGCTCACCGCCATTGCCAATGACTTCGATGCCCGTGCCATCTACGCGCGCCAGGTGCGGGCGCTGGGGCACGCCGGCGATGTGCTGCTGGTGCTCTCGACCACGGGCAACTCGGCCAATGTGATGGCCGCCGTAGAAGCGGCCCACGAACGCGACATGAGCGTGGTGGCCCTCACCGGGGCGCGGGGTGGCCGCCTGGGTCAGATGCTGCGCGACACCGATGTGCACATCTGCGTGCCCCACGACACACCGGCCCGCATCCTGGAGGTGCACCACATGGTGCTGCACTGCATCTGCGACGGGGTGGACGCCCAGCTGCTGGGCCTGCCCGACACACCGACCAACGACACGGAGAACACCTGATGACCCACCCGAGCACCTTCACCCTGTCCGCCCGCTGGGGCCGTTTCGCGGCCGCCGTGCTGACCACCGTTGCTCTGGGAGCGGCCGTGTCGGCCTGCGCGCCCCTGATCGTGGGGGGCGCCCTGACCGGCGCGCTGGTGGCCAGCGACCGCCGCACCTCGGGCGCTCAGCTGGAAGACCAGGGCATCGAGTTCCGCGCCGGAGCGCGCCTGCGCGAGGTCCTGGGCGACCGTGGCAGCGTGTCGGTGACGAGCTACAACCGCCAGGTGCTGCTTACCGGCGACGTGAACAGCGAGCAGGACAAGGCGCTGGTCGAGCGCACCGTGGCAGCGGTGGAAAACGTGCGCGCGGTGGTGAATGAGCTCGGTGTGCAAGGCAAGTCGACGGTGACGCAGCTGTCGTCCGACACGCTGGTGACGGGCCGCGTCAAGGCCAGCCTGCTGGACGCGCGCGACATCAGCGGCAGCGCCTTCAAGGTGATCACGTCCCGCGGCACGGTCTACCTCATGGGCCGGGTAACGCAACGCGAGGCCGAGCGTGCCACCGAGATCGCCCGCAACGTCCAGGGCGTGCAGCGCGTCGTGCGCGTGCTCGAGATCATCACCGAAGAGGAGCTGGCCCGGGTGCAGCCCCGCCCGGCCGCCAGCGAGCGCTGAAGCGATCAAGTCGTCCAGTCAGGCCATGCGCCAGCCGGTGGCGGCGTGTATCCACCGGCGCGAGGTGGCCGAACCCGAGGATGCCGTGGAACCGGCTCTGCCGGGCCACAGGCATCGCCCCCTTGAGGGGGTGACGCCGCAGGCGGCGCGGGGGTGAATCTATTTCAAGCGCTTGATCAGGCTGGAGGTGTCCAGCCGGTTGCCGCCCATGGCCTGCACGTCGGCATAGAACTGGTCCACCAGCGCGGTGACTGGCAGACGGGCGCCGTTGCGCTTGGCTTCGTCCAGCACCAGGCCCAGGTCCTTGCGCATCCAGTCCACAGCGAAGCCGAAGTCGAACTGTCCGGCCACCATGGTCTTGCCGCGGTTGTCGAGCTGCCAGCTCTGCGCCGCCCCCTTGCCGATGACGTCCAGCACCTGGTTCATGTCCAGCCCGGCTTTCTGCCCAAACGCGATCGCTTCGGACAGTCCCTGCACCAGCCCGGCGATGCAGATCTGGTTGACCATCTTCGTCAGCTGCCCGGCACCGCTTTCGCCCATGCGCGTGAACGCGCGCGAGAACGCCATGCCCACCGGTTGCACGGATTCAAACGCCGGGGCGTCACCGCCGCACATGACGGTCAGCAGACCATTCTGTGCACCGGCCTGGCCTCCCGACACCGGTGCGTCGACAAACGCCAGCCCCAGGTTCTTCGCGGCGGCGTACAGCTCGCGCGCCACGTCGGCCGAGGCCGTGGTGTGGTCCACGAACACCCCGCCGGGCTGCATGCCCGCGAACGCGCCGTCGGCACCCAGCGTCACCGAGCGCAGGTCGTCGTCGTTGCCGACGCAGCAGAACACGATGTCGGCGTCGACAGCGGCCTCGCGCGGGCTGGCCTTCGCCGCCCCGCCAAATTCGGCCACCCAGGCCTGTGCCTTGGCGGGCGAGCGGTTGTAGACCGTCACCGCATGACCGGCTCGCGCCAGGTGCCCGGCCATGGGGAAGCCCATGACGCCCAGGCCGAGAAAGGCGACCTTTTTCAAGGCAACCGGTTCGTAGGTTTTCGCCGCAATGCTACTCATACAAGGTGTCCTAAGTGAAGGCTTGAAGTATCGCGAAATGGGGTCGCCAGTTTGGAGCCGGCGCGACAGGCCCCTACCCAGAATGCCGTGGAACCGGCTTTGCCGGGCCACAGGCATTGCCCCCTTGAGGGGGTGACGCGCCGCAGGCGCGGCGCGGGGGTGTTCTTACTAAACAATCGTCAGGTGTTCGGTGCCCGCTGCCAGATCCTGCGTCTTGGCGCGCTGGCTGTTCAGCTTGATCTGCAGGCGCAGGTCGTTCAGGGAGTCGGCGTTGCGCAGGGCGTCTTCGAAGCTGATGAGGTTGGCCTCGAAGGCATTGAACAGCGCCTGGTCAAACGTCTGCATGCCCATGTTCCCGCTCTTCTTCATGATCTCCTTGATCTCGGCGACTTCACCTTTGAAGATCAGGTCGGAAATCAGGGGCGAGTTCAGCATGATTTCCACGGCCGCGTGGCGCCCCTTGTTGTCCTGGCGCGGCACCAGGCGCTGTGAAATCAGCGCGCGCAGGTTCAGCGACAGGTCCATCAGCAGTTGCGGCCGGCGGTCTTCGGGGAAGAAGTTGATGATGCGGTCCAGTGCCTGGTTGGCGCTGTTGGCGTGCAGCGTGGCCAGGCACAGGTGACCGGTTTCCGAGAACTGGATCGCGTGCTCCATGGTCTCGCGGTCGCGGATCTCGCCCATCAGAATCACATCGGGGGCCTGCCGCAGCGTGTTCTTCAGTGCCGCTTCCCAGCTGTCAGTGTCCAGGCCCACCTCGCGCTGCGTGATCACGCAGTTCTTGTGCGGGTGCACGAACTCCACCGGGTCTTCGATGGTGATGATGTGGCCGTAGGTGTTCTCGTTGCGCCAGTCGACCATGGCCGCCAGCGTGGTCGATTTGCCCGAACCGGTGGCGCCCACGATGATGCACAGCCCCCGCTTGGACAGCGACACGTCCTTGAGCACCTGCGGCAGGCCGAACTTGTCGATGGTGGGCAGCACGGCGGGAATGGTCCGCAGCACCATGCCGACCTTGCCCTGCTGGATGAAGGCGCTGACACGGAAGCGCCCGATCGCGGGCGGCGAGATCGCGAAGTTGCACTCCTTGGTGCGCTCGAACTCCGCGGCCTGCTTGTCGCTCATGATGGCCCGAGCCAGCGCCAGCGTGTGCGTGGCATTCAGCGGCTGAGGCGACACCTTGGTCACCCGCCCGTCCACCTTGATCGCCGGCGGAAAATCCGCCGTGATGAACAGGTCGCTACCCGAGCGGCTGAGCATCAGGCGCAACAGATCGTTGATGAATTTCGATGCCTGATCGCGTTCCATGAAGGGCCTTTACGCTGACTGAAGCGATAACGGTGGTGAGAGGTGACTTCAAGTGCCAGAACGCGGTGGAACCGGCTTTGCCGGGCCACTCGCGTTGCCCCCTTGAGGGGCTGAGGGCCGCGGCTCCAAGCCTGCCTGCGCAGGCTTGGACGTGCCCGAAGAGCAGCCGCTTCTGGCGGCCGCCCGGATGCGGCCACACGCAGTGGGCAAGCGACGGGGGTGGGTCATCGTCTACCCAGGGAAATTTTCCGGAATCTTGGCCTTGCTGCGCGCCTCGGCCGGGCTGATCACGTTGCGTTTCACCAGCTCGGACAGGTTCTGGTCCAGCGTCTGCATGCCCACGTTGTTGCCGGTCTGGATGGCCGAGTACATCTGGGCCACCTTGGCTTCGCGGATCAGGTTGCGGATGGCACTGGTGCCCAGCATGATCTCGTGCGCCGCGACACGGCCCGTGCCGTCCTTCACCTTGCAGAGTGTCTGCGAAATCACGGCCACCAGCGATTCGGACAGCATGGCGCGCACCATGTCTTTCTCTTCGGCCGGGAACACGTCGATGATGCGGTCGATGGTCTTGGCGGCGCTGCTCGTGTGCAGCGTGCCGAACACCAGGTGACCGGTTTCGGCCGCCGTCATGGCCAGGCGGATGGTTTCGAGGTCGCGCATCTCGCCCACCAGGATCGCGTCGGGGTCTTCGCGCAGGGCCGAGCGCAGCGCGTTGGAGAAGCTCAGCGTGTGCGGCCCCACCTCGCGCTGGTTGACCAGGCACTTCTTCGATTCGTGCACGAATTCCACCGGGTCTTCCACGGTGAGGATGTGGCCGTATTCGGTTTCGTTCAGGTGGTTCACCATGCCGGCGAGGGTGGTGGACTTGCCGGAGCCGGTGGGGCCGGTCACCAGCACCAGGCCGCGCGGGCGCAGGGCCAGGTCGGCAAAGATCTTGGGCGCGTTGAGCTGCTCCAGCGTCAGGATCTTGCTGGGAATGGTCCGGAACACCGCGCCGGCACCGCGGTTGTGGTTGAAGGCATTGACGCGGAAACGGGCCAGGCCTTCGATCTCGAACGAGAAGTCGCACTCCAGGAACTCTTCGTACTGCTTGCGCTGGCTGTCGTTCATGATGTCGTACACCATGCTGTGGACCTGCTTGTGGTCCAGCGGCTCGACGTTGATCCGGCGCACGTCACCATGCACCCGTATCATGGGCGGCAGGCCAGCCGAGAGGTGCAGATCGGACGCCTTGTTCTTCACGCTGAAGGCAAGCAGTTGGGTGATATCCATCCCGGGGTTCCGTGCAGAGTTGGTGTAACAAGTTGATTATGACGACGATTGAATCCAATCTCCAAGGCGTACGCAAGCGCGTTCAGCAGGCCTGCGCTGCCGCTGGGCGCGACGTGACGGAGGTCACGTTGATGGCCGTGTCCAAGACCTTCACGGCCGATGCCGTTCGTCAGGCACAGGCCGCCGGCCAGCGCGTGTTCGGCGAAAACTACGTGCAGGAAGGGGTCGAGAAGATCTGCGCACTGCGGTCTTCCCCAGAGGGTGCGGGGCTGGAGTGGCACTGCATCGGACCGTTGCAAAGCAACAAAACCCGCCTGGTGGCGGAGCACTTTGACTGGGTGCAGTCGGTCGACCGGCTGCGGATTGCTCAGCGTCTGAGCGAACAACGCCCCGAAGGTCTTGCGCCCTTGCAGGTCTGCCTGCAAGTCAACGTGGATGGCGGAGCCAACAAATCGGGCGTGGCACCCGGCGAACTGCTGGCGCTGGCCCAGGCGGTGGACCGCCTGCCCCGCCTGCGCCTGCGCGGGCTCATGAGCGTGCCCGAGCCGGTGGACGGCTTCGATGCGCAGCGCGCCGTGTTTCTTCAGGTCAGGGACCTCTTCGACGATCTGAAATCGCGCGGCTTCGAGCTGGACACGCTGTCGCTGGGCATGAGCGACGACCTGGACGCCGCGGTGGCGGCGGGCTCGACCATGGTGCGGGTGGGCCGGGCCATCTTTGGCAGCCGGCCTGCGCGGGAGACGTCCGCCTGACCCGCCTCACTTGCTGGGCTTGACGTTACCGCAGTCCTTGGCGAGCCACTTGCTCTGGCCGTCGATCGTCACGTTCTGGGACCGGCCTTCGTGCTGGGTCTGCATGGCCATTTTCATGGTGTAGCCCGTGTCGCCTGTGAAGGTGTAGGTGGCTTCGCCGCTGGACGGCGGGTTCTTGCACACGAACTTCATCTTCAGGGCGCTGGCGCTGCGCGAGAGGATGGTGCTGCTGCACTCGCCCTCGGTCTGGGTGGGGAGTTCCTGGCGGGCCGCCATGTCGGGCGTGATGCAGACCTTGACCACCGAGGTCCCGGCTGCGGCCTGCCCCATGCTCATGCCCTGTTTGGCCAGCATGTCCTGCATCATCTTGCGCTGCTCGGGCGGCATCGCGGCCATCTGCTGCTGCATCTGTGCCATGGCGGCCTCCATCTCGGGGTTGCCGCCCACCTTGCTTCTGAATTCCCAGAGACCGGGGCGAATGCTCTGGGCACTGGCACTCAGCACCGTGAGGGAAAGACCGGCGGCCAGCACGGTTTGCAGGCAAGGGCGCATGGATGATCTCCTGGCTCAGTTGGGTGGAACCTGCCGGGATTCTCCACCGGCCGGCGCAGATGTCAAACGCACAGGTGGGTGGTGTTCTTCACTTCTTCCATCACCACGTAGGTGCGCGTCTCTCGCACACCCGGCAGCTGCCACAGCACGCTGCCGGCGAACTCGCGGTAGGCCGTCATGTCGGCCATGCGGGTCTTGAGCAGGTAGTCGAAACCGCCGGCGACCATGTGGCATTCCATGATGGTTTCGTGCACCTGCACCGCGGCCTTGAATTCGTCGAACACGTTGGGCGTGGTGCGGTCCAGTGACACCTCCACGAACACCATCATGCCGCGCCCGAGCTTGAGCGGGTTCAGGCGCGCCTCGTAACCCAGGATGTAGCCTTCGCGCTGCAGCCGCTGCGTGCGGGCCAGCACCGCGGTGGGCGAGAGTGCCACCGCTTCAGCCAGCTTGAGGTTGGGGATGCGGCCGTCGGTCTGCAGCACCGCGAGGATCTTCAGGTCGATGCGGTCCAAGTCGGGTGGAGAGGGATTCATAGGTGTGAATTATCCGGCGAAGGGTTTGTTGTTTGGTGAAAAATCCGCCTGAACAACCGGGATGATCCAGCAACTGCCCGTCAACCCGTTTCAGGATGCCCGCCATGCCCCGCCCCACCGACCGCCTGCCCGACCCCTACCGCCCGGAAACTGCCATGGTCGCCCAGCGCCTCGCTGCTCTGCAGGGCGCACTGGACTGGGCCGCCGCCGCTGCCGTGGCGGCACCCTGGGTGCGAGCGGTGCGCAACAACCCGCCGCCTTTCTGGGCCATGGAGAGCCTGCTCAAGGAATACCCCATCTCCAGCGCCGAGGGCCTGGCGCTGATGCGGCTGGCCGAAGCCCTGCTTCGTGTGCCGGACGCAGAAACGGCCATCGCGCTCACCGCCGACCAGCTGGGCCGGGCCGACTTTGACGGGGCTGCCGACTCGGCGCTGGCGCGCCTGTCGTCCAGCGCGATCGCGATGTCCAAGAAATTCCTGCCGGGTGCGGGCGGAGAGTCGGGCCTGATGACCAAGCTCGGTGCCCGCACGGTGGTGGCCGCCACGCTGCGCGCCGTGCAACTGCTGGGGCGCCAGTTCGTGCTGGGCCAAACCATTCAGGAAGGCATGAAGGAAGCCGCTTCGGCGCGCCAGAAGCAGGGCAACCTCAGCTTCAGTTTCGACATGCTGGGCGAGGGCGCCCGCACCGATGCCGACGCACTGCGCTACCTGGCCAGCTACCAGAACGCCATTGAAGCCATCGCGCGCACGGCCGACGCGACGCGCTCGCCCGTGCGCAACGACGGCATTTCCATCAAGCTCAGCGCCCTGCACCCGCGCTACGAAGACGCGCAGCACGAACGCGTCATGGACGAGCTGGTGCCCCGCGTGTGGGGCCTGTGCCGCGCCGCCGCAGCCGCCAACATCAACCTCACGATCGACGCCGAAGAGGTGGACCGCCTGGAGCTGTCGCTGGACGTGTTCGAGGCGCTGGCGCAGCTGGTGGCCGAACACTGCCCGCAGTGGATCGGCCTGGGCCTGGCGCTGCAGGCCTACCAGACACGCGCCGTGGAGCTGATCCAGCACGTGGCCGACATCGCCCGGCGTTACCAGCTGCGCTTCATGTGCCGGCTGGTGAAGGGCGCCTACTGGGACGCCGAGATCAAGCGCGCGCAGGAGCAGGGCCTGGCCACCTACCCGGTGTTCACGCACAAGCACCACACCGACGTGAGCTACCTGGCCTGCGCGCGTGCCATGCTCGACGCGTCGGACGCGATCTTTCCGCAGTTCGCCACGCACAACGCCGGCACCATTGCGGCCATCTTGCAGATGGCCGCCCGATCCAAAACGGCCCTGGCACCCGCGCCCAAGATGCGCGCTGAAGGCGAACCCACGTTTGAACTGCAGCGCCTGCACGGCATGGGCGAGGGCGTGTACCGCGAGGTGCTGCAGAACCCGCTGGTGAGCTGCCGCGTGTACGCGCCGGTGGGCGCGCACCGCGATCTGCTGGCCTACCTGGTGCGGCGCCTGCTGGAAAACGGCGCCAACTCGTCTTTCGTGCACCAGCTGGCCGACGAGTCGGTGGGCATGGACGAGCTGCTGATTTCCCCGTTGCGCCTGGAGCCCCAGCCCGCGCTGCCGCTGCCGGCTCACCTGTACGGCCCGGCCCGGCCCAACAGCGTGGGAGTGGACCTGGCCGTGGCGGCGCAGCGCCAGCCGCTGCTGGCCGCGCTGGCCAGCACATCCGTGGTGGCGGTGCCGGAAGCCCGCACCGCCGACGTGGACGCCGCCGGTGCCCGCGCCATCCAGGCTTTCGCCGGCTGGAACCACACGCCCGTGGCCGAGCGCGCCGCCACCTTGCGCCGCGCGGCGGACGCCCTGCAGCAGCAACTGCCGCGCTTCTGCGCCCTGCTGGTGAAAGAAGCCCAAAAGACCTGGGGCGACGCGGTGTCGGAAGTGCGCGAGGCGGTCGACTTCCTGCGTTACTACGCCAATGAGGCCGAGCGCGTGCAGGCGCCCACCACCTTGCCCGGCCCCACGGGCGAGAGCAACACGCTGCGCCTGGAAGGGCGGGGCGCCTGGGTCTGCATCAGCCCCTGGAACTTTCCGCTGGCCATCTTTGCCGGCCAGGTGGCTGCAGCGCTGGCCACCGGCAACACGGTGCTGGCCAAGCCCGCCGAGCAGACCCCGGCCGTGGCGCTGGAAGCGGTGAAGCTGCTGCACGCCGCCGGCGTGCCGGTGGATGCCTTGCAACTGCTGCACGGCCCCGGCGAAACGGTGGGTGCTGCGCTGGTGGCGCTGCCCGGCATTGCCGGTGTGGTGTTCACTGGCTCCACGCAGGTGGCCAAGATCATCCAGCGCGCGCTGGCCGCCAAAGACGGCGCCATGGTGCCGCTGATCGCCGAAACCGGCGGCATCAACGCCATGCTGGTCGATAGCACCGCGCTGCCCGAGCAGGTGGCCGACGCGGTGGTGCAGAGCGCCTTCCGCAGCGCCGGCCAGCGCTGCTCGGCCCTGCGCCTGCTGTGTGTGCACGAGGGCATTGCCGACCACGTGATCGAGATGATCCAGGGCGCCGCCGCCGAACTGGTGGTGGGCCAGCCCGCCGAGCTGGCGACCGATCTGGGCCCCGTGATCGATGCCGAGGCGTGCGAGGGCATTGGCCGTCACCTGCAGCGGCTGCACCGCGATGCGAAAGCGCTGCTGCCGCCGTCACAGGCCAGTGGCATGCCCAACCTGATCGCGCCGCAGATGTTCGAGGTGAACGCCATTGCCGACGTGCGCGAGGAGATCTTCGGCCCTGTGCTGCAGGTGGTGCGCTGGGGCGGTGACCCGATGGATGTGATCCGGCAGATCAATGCGCTGGGCTACGGCCTCACGCTGGGCATCCAGACCCGCATCGACAGCCGCGCGCAGGCCCTGGCCGCTGCGGCCCGCGTGGGCAACGTGTACGTGAACCGCAACATGATCGGTGCCGTGGTGGGCGTGCAGCCCTTCGGGGGCGAAGGCCTGAGCGGCACCGGGCCGAAGGCCGGTGGACCGAACTACCTGCTGCGCTTCTGCGCCGAGCAGACCCTGACCATCAACACCACGGCCGCCGGCGGCAACGTGGCGCTGTTCGCGGGGCACTGAGCGGGCGCCAGATCGGGGCTCTCGAAGCCCTGGCTTTCATCCCGGCACCATCATCCCCGCCGAAGGGTTGCGCAGGAACGCCTCCAGTGTCTCGATCGGCAGGGCCGGTGCGAACAGGTGACCCTGGAACTGGTCGCACCCCTGGTAGGCCAGGAAGTCGCGCTGCTCGTGTGTCTCCACCCCTTCAGCCACCACCTGCAGGCTCAGGCTCTGCGCCAGCGCGATGATGGCGCGCGAAATGGCGGCGTCGTTGGGATCGGTCAGCACGTCGGCCACGAAGCCTTTGTCGATCTTCAGCTGGTCCAGCGGCAGGCGTTTCAGGCACGAGAGCGACGAGTAGCCCACGCCAAAGTCGTCCAGAGACAGCGTCACGCCCAGGTCCTTGAGCATGCCCATCTTTTCGATGGTGATCTCCATGCGGTCGGCCAGCAGGCTCTCGGTCAGCTCCAGCTTGAGCTTGTCGGGCCGGATGCCGGTGCGGGCGATGGACGCCATCACCATGTCGACGAAATTGGGGTGGCGGAACTGGTGCACGCTCACATTCACCGCGATGCTCAGGCCCGCGGTCTGCGGCCAGGCGGCCCAGGCCGAAAGCTGTTCGCAGGCCGTGTCCAGCACCCACATGCCCAGCGGCAGGATCAGGCCGGTGTCTTCGGCCACCGGGATGAAATGCGCCGGTGTGATGAGCCCGCGCTCCGGGTGGTTCCAGCGCACCAGCGCTTCCACCCCGGTGATCACGCCCTGACGGTCCACCTGCGGCTGGTAGTGCACCACGAACTGCTTCTCGCGCAGGCCCACGCGCAGTGCCGCACTGACCGCGGCGTTGGCGCTCATGGTGGCCTGCATCGCCGGGTCGAAGTAGCACAGGGTGTTGCGCCCCAGGGTCTTGGCCTGGTACATGGCCAGGTCGGCCTGCTTGAGCAGTTCGCCCACGTCGCTTTGCTGGCCATCGAAGCCCGCCACGCCGATGCTGGGGGTGGCGAAATGCTGGTGCCCGGCGATCTGGAACGGCTCGCGCAGGGTGTTCAGCACTTTCTCGGCCAGCGCGCGCGACTTGTACGCCGCCGCTTCGGGATCGGTGCTCAGGTCGTCCACCATCACCACGAATTCGTCCCCGCCCAGGCGCGCCACAGTATCGGTCTTGCGCACGCTCTGCGTGAGCCGCAGCGCCACCTGCTGCAGCAGTTGGTCGCCCATGTGGTGGCCCAGGGTGTCGTTCAGGATCTTGAAGTTGTCCAGGTCGATGAACATCAGTGCGCCGTGCTGCCCCGAGCGGGCGCTCTGCGCCAGGGCGTGCTGCAGGCGGTCCAGCAGCAGCTGGCGGTTCGGCAGATCGGTCAGCGGGTCGTAGAAGGCGAGGTGGCGGATCATGTCCTCGGCCGTCTTGCGCTGCGTGATGTCACGCCCCACCGCCACCCAGTGCGTCACCTCCTCGGCCGTCGCCTGCACCGACACCACCTCCAGCTCGACCCAGAACGATGCTCCGTTCTTGCGATGCACCATCAGTTCGGTGCGGGCCTGGCGCTTGTGCTGCAGCCCCTGCGCCATGGACTGCAGCTTGGAAATGGCCGGGTCCAGCTGGAGCAGGTCGCGCGGGGTCTGGCCGATCACCTCGGCGCGCGTGTAGCCGGTCTGCTGCTCGAAGGCATCGTTCACGAACACGATGCGCGGTTCCTGCCCGGGCGCCTCACCCGCCTCGGCAATCGCCACGATGTCGTTCAGGCGCGAAACGCTGGTTTCCAGCAGCATCAGCTGTTCCTGCGAACGCCGACGCTCGGTGACGTCACGGAAATACACCGCCAGCCCTTCCGCGAACGGGTAGGCGCGCACCTCGAGCCATTTGCCCAGCGACGGAAAGTAATCCTCCAGCTCGACGCGCCGGTTGCTCCTGAGCGCTTTGTCCAGCTGCTCGCGCAGGCGCTGCGCCAGGCCCGCGCTGAAGTCGTGCCACACCTCCAGGCCCAGCAGGTCGCCGGTGGTCTTCTGCAGCAGGCGCTCGCTTTCCTGGTTCAGGTAGGTGAAGCGGCATTCCCGGTCCAGCGTCACAAAGGCCTCGGTGATGCTTGCCAGCGTGGTGGTGAGCCGCATCGCCAGGCGCAGGGTCTCCTGCTGCGCCTGTTTCTGTGCCGAGATGTCCTGCACCGCGCCCTGGATACGGCGGATGGAGCCGTCGCTGTCGCGCACGGCCGCACCCACCGTGCGCACCCACTTGGGCGAGCCGTTGGGCACGAGCACCTGGATCTCTTCGTCAAATGCCTGCCCGGTCGAGGCGCAACGCTCCAGCCGCTGCCGGATGCCGGTGCGCCATTCGGGGGTGTAGCACTGCACCATCGATTCGAGGTCGTTGCCGCCCGCCTGCGGGTCCAGCCCGAGGATGCTGGCGTACCCGTCGGAATGCTGCAGCTGCCCCGAGCTGAGATCGATCGACCAGCTGCCCACGCCCACTGTGTTCTCGGTCAGGTTGAGCCGGTTCTCGCTTTCGCTCAGCGCGCTGCCGAAGCGCTGTTCGTTATCGGCCATGCGGTGGGCCAGGCCGGCGTTGCGTTCGGCCAGGTGCTGTGTCTGTGCCACCTGTTGCAACAGCAGCTGCAGCCCTTGTGCGGAAGACGCCGCGCGTGGCTCACCCCAGGGCTGGGCATCCAGCAGGGCGAGCAGTGTGCGGGGCTGCCCTGCTTCGGCGGGTACCACCAGCACCTGGCCGTGGCACAGGCCCGGCGCTGCTTTCACGAACGCATGCTGGCCCAGCGTCGTATGCAATGGCAGGGCGGTCGACCCGCCCTGGCCTGGCGGGCACGGAGGCAGGCGCAGCACGAAGTCCACCGCGTCCGACGCCAGCCCGGGTGCCAGCCCGGCGGCACCCAGCAGCCGTGCGGCCCCGTCGGTACCGCCCGACTGGACCAGCAGGGCGGTGGACACCTGGGCGAGGTTCGCCGCCAGCGCGGCAAGCAAGGACCAATCGGGCACCCCCTGCGCAGCGGGACGGTGCGGTGGCGCAAGGGGTGCAGGTGCAGCCATGAGAGAAGCTTCTGACATCGGAGCAAGACTTTCCACGCGGTTGAGAAACGGTACAGGCCGACTTAGCACGAACCGGTGCCAAGGACACACGGCGGTCCAGCCTAGTGTGAACTTGTTCTGGGAGGGGCAGGACTGATGCGGCTTATTTGTAACAAAGTTGTTATGATTTGTGGCTCCAGTACTAATATTCGTTCTGCGACGCGTCCTTTCTGCGCTACATGCACGCAGCTGACGCGGTGTCAGAACCACCCAGGGACCTTCCGTGAGCGCACTTGCACAACTTCGACAGCACAGCGATGTGGCCAGCCTGAAAACGGCGCTGCATCAGCTGTGCAGCGAATTTGGCCGCATCACGCGTCTGGACATTCTGACCGCCATGCACGAGGGTACCAAGCAGGCCATCTGTTTCCTGCGCATGGAACGACCCGAGCAGGAGCAGCAGCTCATGAAAACCCTGGGTGTGGGGCGCTTTGGTGGCGAGGTGGTGTTCGTGCTCAACCTCAACGTGCCGGTGACCACCGAAGACCCGGGCCCCTCGTCGCAGTGGGCCGACTCCAACCTGTACGACTAGTCGCCGCTCGGAACTGCACTTCGCCGGCTGCCCATCGGCTGCAGCGGCCTTGTCGCCCGCTTGACCCGTGCACGCGCAGCCGGGCAGCAGAATCCGCGCATGCAAGCCCTGCACTCTCCCCTTCAGGCTCGTGTCGTTCACTGGCTGGTGGTCCCGGGTGACACCGTCCGCGCGGGCGATGTGGTGCTCATCCTCGAAGCCATGAAGATGGAGCACGAGCTGCGTGCCGAGGGCGACGGCTGCGTGCAGACACTGTGCGTCGCGATTGACGAACTGGTGCAGGCGGGTGACCTGCTGATGGAGCTGCAACCGCCCGGATCCACCCATGATCGCCTGCCGCCGTCCGCACTTTCGAGAAGCGGCGCACCTGATCCTGGTCCGCGGGCTGACCTGCAGGGCCTGCACGCAAGAGAGCGCTTCACCCTGGACGAGGCCCGCCCGGCGGCCGTGCAACGGCGGCACAGCCAGGGGCAGCGCACTGCGCGCGAAAACATCGCCGACCTGTGCGACGCCGGCAGTTTCATCGAGTACGGTGCCCTGGCGGTGGCGGCCCAGCGCAGCCGCCGCAGCGAAGAAGACCTGATCGCCAACACGCCGGCCGATGGCATCGTCACCGGCATCGGCTCCATCAATGGCCCGCTGTTCAGCGGGCAGCCCAGAGCCGCCGACGCACCCGACCCGGCGCGCGCCGTGGTGCTGGCCTACGACGCCACGGTGCTCGCGGGCACGCAGGGCATGCGCAACCACGCCAAGACCGACCGGCTGCTCGGCATCGCGTTTGAGCAGCGGCTGCCGGTGGTGCTGCTGGCCGAGGGCGGGGGTGGCCGCCCCGGGGACACCGACATGCCCATCGTGGCCGGCTTGCACACCCCCACGTTTGCATCTTTCGCCCGTCTGTCCGGCCAGGTGCCGGTGGTGGGGGTGGTCAGTGGCCGCTGCTTCGCCGGCAATGCGGCCCTGCTCGGCTGTTGCGACGCCATCATCGCCACGCGGCGCAGCAACATCGGCATGGGTGGCCCCGCCATGGTGGAGGGGGGCGGGCTGGGTGTGTTTCCGCCCGAGGCCATTGGGCCGAGCGATGTTCAGCATGCCAATGGGGTGATCGACCTGCTGGTGGAAGACGACGCCGAGGCGGTGCGCGTGGCCCGGCACTACCTGTCGTTTTTCCAGGGTCGCTGCGCCGACTGGACGGCGCCCGATCCGGCGGTGCTGCGCGACGCCGTCCCCGAGAATCGCCTGCGCGCCTACGACAGCCGGGTGGTGATGCAGGCCCTGGCGGACGAGGGCAGTCTGCTGCCGCTGCGAACCGGCTTCGGCCTCGGGGTGCACACGGCGCTGGCCCGTCTGGAGGGGCGCCCCGTCGGCATGCTGGCCAACAATCCCCAGCACCTGGGAGGCGCCATCGATGCCGACGCGGCCGACAAGGCCGCCCGCTTTCTGCAGCTGTGCGATGCACACGGGCTGCCGGTGATCAGCCTGGTCGACACGCCCGGCTTCATGGTCGGGCCAGATACCGAACGTCAGGCCCAGGTGCGCCACGTGAGTCGACTGTTCGTGGTGTCGGCGCAGTTGCGGGTGCCGGTGTTCAGCGTGGTGCTGCGCAAAGGATACGGGCTGGGCGCCATGGGCATGGCGGCGGGCAGCTTTCACGCGCCGGTGTTCACCGTCGCGTGGCCCACCGGTGAATTCGGTGCGATGGGGCTGGAGGGCGCGGTGCGGCTGGGCTATCGCCAGGAGCTGACGGCCGTGCCGGAAGGCGCCGCGCGGGACGCCCTGTTCGAGCAGCTGGTGGCGCAGCAATACGCCAATGGGGCGGCGATCCAGATGGCGACCACGCTGGAGATCGACGCGGTGATCGACCCTGCGGCCACCCGCCCCTGGCTGGTGCGTGGCCTGGCGGGAGCCCGCATCGCGGCGGCGCGGGCGGGCCGATTCATCGACCCCTGGTGAAACCAGGCTGTTGTGGCGCGTGCCCGGGCAGGCCGCGCCGGCAGCGTTACATCAGCTCGCCGAAACCGGAGGCCCGCACGCCCGCGTTGGGCACCTGGGGTGCTGTCTGGTTGATGTTGATCCAGAACTCGCACACATGTTTCATGGCGCTGAGAAACTGCGAGAACTCGGTGGGCTTGGCAATGTAGGCATTGGTGCCTGCATCGTAGGCGCGCTGCAGGTCACTGGGCTCGGTGGACGAGGTGAGCACGACCACCGGGATGTTCTGCAGCGTCTCCGAGCCTTTGATCTCCTTGAGCACCCCGATGCCGTCCAGCAGGGGCATCTTCAGGTCGAGCAGCACCAGCACCGGGTTGCCGCCCGCGCGGTGGGCGAAGGCGTCGCGCCGGTACAGGTAATCGAGCGCCTGCATGCCGTCCGAGACGTGGGTGACGCGGCCATCCAGACCGTGGCGGGCCAGTGCGAGGCGGGTCAGTTCCGCGTCGTCGGGGTTGTCTTCAACCAGCAGAATGGCGTCGGCGTTCTTGTTCATGGTTCCAGGGCGGGATACCTCGATTCGCACGGGGAATCGAGGGGGTGCAGGCCTTCAAAAGGTAAGGAGAAATAGAACACGCTGCCTTCGCCGAGCTGACTCTCTGCCCAGGTGCTGCCACCGTGTCGTTCGACAATGCGCCGGGTGAGCGCCAGCCCGATCCCCGTGCCCTCGAACTCGGAGGCGCGGTGCAGGCGCTGGAACACCCCAAATAACTTGGTGGAGTATTTTGTATCAAAACCCACACCGTTGTCACGGACAAAGAAGGTGTATCCCACCGCGGGGTCCACGCTCCAGCCCACCTCGATGCGGGCACGCTCGCGGGGGCGGGTGTACTTGAAGGCATTGCCCAGCAGATTGGCCCAGACCTCGCGCAAAAGCAGGGCGTCGCCCTGGACCACCGGGAGGTCCTGCGCGACCACCCAGTCGACCACCCGGCCTTCGGTGTCGTGGGCCAGCTGGCCCACGACCGCCCCAACCAGCAGGGTGAAATCGACGGGCGCCAGGTTGACCGCGGCGCGGCCCAGGCGCGAGAAGGCCAGCAGGCCATCGATGAGCTGGCTCATGTGCCGCGCCGAATTGCCGATGGTGCTCAGGTAGCGCCCGCTCACTTCGTCTGCCTCGGGTCCGAGGTGCTCTTCCAGCAGGCTCACAAAGCTGGAGATGTGGCGCAGCGGCGAGCGCAGGTCGTGCGACACGGAATACGAGAATGATTCGAGGTCCTGGTTGGCCGCCAGCAGCTGCTCGGTGCGCTCGGCCACGCGGTTCTCCAGCTCGTCGTTGATGTTGCGCATCAGGTCGTCGAGCCGCTTGGCGTCGCTCATGTCGCGGTTGATCTTGGCGAAACCCCGCAGTTCGCCGCCGGCGTCGCGCAGCGCGATCAGCAGGGAGTGCGACCAGTAGCGCGACCCGTCCTTGCGCGTGTGCCAGTTGGTGAGTTCATGCTGGCCCCGCGAGGCTGCCAGCCGCAGGATCTGGTTGGCCTGCGCCAGGGCGGGCACAGAGTTTTCTGCCCCGAACAGCACGGCATAGTGCCGGCCCAGCATCTCGGAGGGGGCGTAGCCTTCCAGGCGCTGCGCGCTGTCGGTCCAGTCGGTGATGTGGCCGTCGGCGTCGAGAAAAAAGATGCAGTATTCGCGCAGGTTGTCCACCATGAGGCGGAAACGCTGCTCGCTTTCCAGCAGCTCGGCCGAGCGTTCCCGTATGCGGCACTCCAGTTCCTCGTTGAGCTGGGACACGCGTTCCTCGACCCGTTTGCGATCGGTGATGTCGATGATCTGCACGAACACCCCCTGCACCAGCCCGTCGTGAATGTCGGGCAGGCAGGCCTCGCGCACGTACCGCGGGGTACCCGTGGCGTCGCGTCGCCAGGTTTCGTGGTACTGGCTCTCGCCCTTGAGCACGCGTTCAAGGCGCGAGACCATGTCGGTCCACACCTCCGGTGGCAGGCACTCGCTTGCGTGCAGACCCATGATTCGCTCCGGGTCCAGTCCATACACATGGAGGTGTTCCGCGTTGGCGAAGCGGTAACGCAGCATCACGTCCAGATAGGCCAGCAGGCCCGGCACGTGGTCGGTGATGCCACGCAGAAAGCGCTGGTTGTCCTGGAGCGCCAGTTCGGCGTGCTTGCGCTGGGTGATGTCCACCACTGTGGTGTTGCTGCGCAGGAAGCGCCCCTGGGCATCACGCACCGCCGAGGACGACAGCAGGGCCTGGAAGATGCTGCCGTCTCGGCGGCGAATCTCGTATTCGGACCCTTCCAGCTCGCCGTCGACGATCAGCCGCCGCAGCCGCTCTTCCAGCATGGGCCTGCGGCTGGGCAGGATGAAGTCGGCAAAGCGTTTGTGGCCCACCACCTCTTCCCGGCTGTAGCCCAGCCAGTCCAGTTCGGTGTCGTTGATCGACACGTACACGCCGTCGATGTTGAGCGAGTGGTAGCCGCAGGGCGCCTGGTTGTAGAGCTGGCGGGCCTGCGCCAGGGCGGTGTTGAGCTGGGCGTTGGCCTCCTGCACCTGGTCTTCAGACGCTTTGCGCCGGGTGATGTCGAGCATCTGGATGACGATGCCGCGCACGGCGCCGTCTTCCACATACGGCGTGTATTCGATGCTGGCGTAGAAGGCCTGGCCGTCGGGGAACACGCGCGGGCCCTCGAAGCGCTGGGGCTCTCCCGATAGCGCACTGGCCAGATACGGCTGGGCCCGGGCGAAGTCCTCCGGGCGGGCCACTTCGCTCAGGTGCCGCCCGATCACGTGCTCCGGGCTGCCTCGGATCCAGCGCGCATAGCTGGCATTGGCAAAGCGGCAGATGAGCGAGGGGTCGTAGAACGCGAGCTGCACCGGCACACTGTTGGTGATGGTCTGCAGAAAGGTCTGCTGCGCCTTGAGCGCCAGTTCGGCCACTTTTCGGGCGGTGATGTCGACCAGTGTGCTGTTGCTGCGGACGAACCGGCCCTCGGGGTCGAACACCGCGGTGCTGGAAATCAGCACCAGGAATTCGCTGCCGTCACGGCGGCGCATGCCCAGCTCGGCGGCATCCAGGCGACCCAGGGTGAGGAGCTGGTCAAGACGCCCCTCGACTTCGGGCAGGTAGGCCGGCAGCAGGATGTCGCGAAAGCTCATCCGGTTGACCACCTCGTCGCGGGTATAGCCCAGCCAGTCGAGTTCGGTCTGGTTCATCAGCACATACAGGCCGCTGGCGTCCACCGAGTGGTAACCGCACGGTGCGCGGTCATAGAGCAGTTGCGCTTCGTCCAGCGTGGCGCGAATGCGCTCGTTCGCTTCCGCCAGTTCCCGGGTGCGCCTGTGCACCCGGCTCTCCAGCTGGACATTGAGTTGCAGGATTTCTTCCTGCTGCCGCTGAAGGTCCGACACATCGCGCGAGACCGCCAGCAGCATCACCGCCTGACCGTCTGGCCCGCTGATGGGGGAGATCACGGTGTCCCACCATTTCTCGGTTCCCTTGAACGTGACACCCATGGCCACGAAGCGGGCGCTCTCGCCACGCGCGGCGCGCTCGATGGCCGAGCGTGCCAGCGCCGCCCCCTCTGGCGGCCACCAGCTGCACCAGTCGGACAGGCGCACGGTTTCGAAATCGTCCACCTCGACCAGGCGGCAGCCCTGCGAGGTCATCTGCAGCACCCGACCCTGCAGGTCGAGCACCTTGGTGCAGTCGGGGCTGCTGGCGATGATCTGCCGGTTCAGGTCGTCCTTGATGCGCGCGTCGGCCTGAAGGGTGCGCAGTTCCGTGATGTCCTGAACAAACCCCACCTGGCCTGCGGCGCGGACCGCGCCGGGCTGTGCAGCAGGCTTGCGCATCAGCAGGTGCACTTCGCGTCCGTCGGGGCGCAGCAGCCGGAACTCGATCGCCAGCGTGTCATCGCGGGAGACTGCGGCGTGCCACGCGCGCTGCAGCCGTTCGGCGTCGTCGGGATGCACCAGGCGAAACCAGTCGGCCGCCACGCCATCTTCAGGACTGCCACCGAGGATGGCCTGCAGTGTCGGGTCGGCCAGCTGCAGCTGGCCCGAGACATCGGCCATGAAGACGCCGATGGGGTGAACCGTTGGCAAGGCCTCGATCAGGCTCAGGTACTGCTGCAGCGCATCTGGCCGATCCTCGACGTACGGTGCACTCAGGCCGTTCACGCCGTCTGCCGGGGTGGGTTCGGCCGGCGGCTCGTTGCCCGTTTCACTGGCCTGCTGGAGTGCTGCCAGTTCTGTCTGCAAGCCGGCGATCTGCTGCCGGATTTCCCGCTCGCGAGGCGATTCCACAGCCAGCCGGGAACCGACGGACCGTGGACGCTCATGCAGAGGAGGGGTGGCGCTCATCGATCCCCACTTTACCGCAGGGCAGGCGGGCACCCAGGGGAATAATGCCCCTCAGAAACGGGGGAGATCGGGGTGTGACAGGCGACCGCCCCGCACCAGCATCTTTCCGTATTCAGCACAACGTTGCAATGTGGGGATCACCTTGCCGGGGTTAAGTAGTTCTTTGGTATCAAAGGCACGCTTCACAGCAAACATCTGTTCGTTTTCTTCCGGGCTGAACTGAACGCACATGCTGTTGAGTTTTTCCACACCCACGCCGTGTTCGCCCGTGACGGTGCCACCCATGGCCACACTGGTCTCCAGAATGTCGGCGCCAAACAGCTCGCAACGGTGCAGCTGGTCGGGGTCGTTGGCATCAAACAGGATCAGCGGGTGCAGGTTGCCGTCGCCTGCGTGGAACACGTTCGCGCAACGCAGTCCGTATTTCTTTTCCATCTCGGCAATGGCCAGCAGAATATCGGCCACGCGCTTGCGCGGAATGGTCGAGTCCATGCACATGTAGTCGGGACTGATGCGGCCGGACGCAGGGAAGGCGTTCTTGCGTCCGCTCCAGAAGCGCAGGCGCTCCGCCTCGTCGCGGCTCACCGCAATGGCGGTGGCACCGCAGTCGCGCAGCACGGCGCTCATGCGGCCGATTTCTTCTTCCACCTCTTCGGGCGTGCCGTCGCTCTCGCACAGCAGGATGGCTTCGGCCGTCAGGTCGTAGCCCGCGTGCACGAAGTCTTCCACCGCCGCGGTCATGGGCTTGTCCATCATCTCCAGCCCAGCCGGAATGATGCCAGCGGCGATGACGGTGGCCACTGCGTCGCCGGCTTTGCGCACGTCGTCGAAGCTGGCCATGATGCAGCGCGCGAGCTGCGGCCGGGGCACGAGCTTGACCGTCACCTCGGTGGTCACCGCCAGCATGCCTTCGCTGCCAATGACGAGCGAGAGCAGGTCCAGCCCCGGGGTGTCGAGCGCGTCGCCACCGAAGGTGATGGGCTCGCCCTCGATGGTGTAGCCGCGCACTGCCAGCACGTTGTGCACGGTCAGCCCGTACTTCAGGCAGTGCACACCGCCGGAGTTTTCGGCCACGTTGCCGCCGATGGTGCAGGCGATCTGGCTGCTGGGGTCGGGCGCGTAGTACAGGCCATGCGGCGCCGCCGCCTCTGAAATGGCCAGGTTGCGCACGCCGCCCTGCACCCGGGCGGTGCGGGAACGTGGGTCAATGGACAGGATGCGGTTGAACTTGGCCAGCGATAGCGTGACACCCATGGCGTGCGGCATGGCGCCGCCCGACAGGCCGGTGCCGGCCCCCCGCGCGACCACCGGCACGTCCAGCGCATGGCAGGCCTTGAGCACGGCGGCCACCTGCGCCTCGGTCTCGGGCAGTACCACCACCAGCGGTCGCTCGCGGTAGGCAGTCAGGCCGTCGCACTCGTAGGGCACGGTGTCTTCTGCCTGCCAGAGCAGGGCGTGGGCGGGCACCACGGAGCTCAGGGCTCGCACCACCTCGGCCTGGCGGGCCGCACGGTCGGCGCGGGTGACTTCAAGGGGGGCGGTGGGAGCGTTCATGCGGTTCAGTGTACGGCTGGCCGGGGGGTGGTGCATTGAAGAAACTTGCACGCCGGCGTGAGCGCGTTTGTGCCGCGCCGCCCGCAAGGGTCTTGAAAACCGGCGCCGGGAATTTATCTGAGGGGTACGGGGCCGGTGCCCATCGGCCTCAGGTTCCACCCCCATTTCAGGAGTCTTTGCCATGAACCCACTGATCACCCGTTCCGGTCTGTTCGACGACTTCTTCAAGGACGTCGCGCCGGGTTTTTACGTGCGCCCGCTGCACGGTGACTCGCTGCCGTCGCCCTCGCAGATCAAGATCGACGTCAGGGAAACGCCTGCCGCCTACACGGTGGTTGCCGAGGTGCCTGGCGTGGCCAAGGAAGACATTCACGTGACCGTGGAAGGCAGCGTGGTGACCCTGCGCGCCGAGATCAAGCAGCAGGACAGCCAGCGCGAAGAGGAGAAGGTGCTGCGCACGGAGCGCTACTACGGCGCCGTGGCGCGCAGCTTCCAGCTGGCCGCCGATATCGACAATGAAAAGTCCAAAGCCCGCTACGAAAACGGTGTGCTGACCCTGACCCTGCCCAAGAAACTGGCGCTGGCCGGGCAGCGCCTGAACATTGAGTAACCCCCCGCGCCGCCTGCGGCGTGCCTTGCAGGCCGCGGCACCGCCAGAGGCGATGCCTCTTCGGGCTGTCCAAGCCTGCGCAGGCAGGCTTGGAGCCGCGACCCTCAGCCCCCGGGGGCGATGCGTGTGGCCCGGCTAAGCCGGTTCCACCGCATCCTTGTTCAGGTGACCTGCGCGCCGGCTCAACTCAAAGAATTCTTGAGCCAATCGGCAAAGGCGGTGCACTCCCAGCGGTCCATGGTGCCGGTGCGCCAGCACAGGTAATGGGCGTGCGGGCTGGGCACGTGGCGCGGATAGAGCGGCACCAGGGTGCCGTGTTCCAGCCAGGGGGCTGCCAGCTTGAGCCGCACCAGCGCCACGCCCATGCCGGCAGCGGCGGCGTCGCACATCAGGCCGATGTCGTTGAACTGCGAGCCGTCCACCGGTTCGGGCCAGTCGAGATCGTGGGCCGCAAACCAGGTGCGCCAGGGTTCCAGCGGGCTGCGCAGCAGCGGCAGGTCGTCCAGATCTTCCGGCGTGTCGAAAGGGCCGTTTTCCCGCGCAAACGCGGGCGAGGCCAGCGGCGTCACCTCGTCTTTCATGATGCAGACGTGTTCCACGTCGGCGTAGCGCCCGGTGCCGAAGCGGATCATCATGTCCGCGTCTTCTGCCACCACGTCGAGCAGCGGAATGCTGACCTGCAGCGTGATGTCGATCTCGGGGTAGGCGTCGCTGAACTGCTTGAGCCGTGGCAGCAGAATGGAGCGTGCAAAGGTGGGCGTGACCGCCAGGCGCAGCTTGCGCCGCCCCGGTGAGGCGGTGTTGCTGGGAAACTTCTGCAGCGCCGCCAGCCCTTCGCGCACCTGGGCCAGGTACTCGATGCCCTCGGTGGTGAGAGAAAAATCCGCCCGCCCGAACAGCTTGGTGCCCAGGATCTGCTCCAGCTGCTTGATGCGGTGGCTCACGGCGCTGGGCGTCACGCACAGCTCTTCGCTGGTCTGCGTCACGCTGCGCAGCCGGGCCAGCGCCTCGAAGGTCAGCAGGCACTGGATGGGCGGGATGCGGATGGTCATGCTGAATCCTCAGGTGCGGCGAGCGCGGTGCTTGAGCCCAGACCTGACGCGTACGGCCGCCCCGAAGCGGTTCACTTGAACACCACGGTCTTGTGGCCGTTGAGCAGCACGCGGTGCTCGCTGTGCCACTTCACGGCGCGGGCCAGCACCTGGCTCTCGGTGTCGCGTCCCGATGCCGTCAGGTCTTCCACGGTGTCGGTGTGGTCCACCCGGGCCACGTCCTGTTCGATGATGGGGCCTTCGTCCAGATCGGCCGTCACGTAGTGGGCGGTGGCACCGATCAGTTTCACGCCGCGGTCGTGCGCCTGGTAGTAGGGCTTGGCGCCCTTGAAGCTGGGCAGAAAGCTGTGGTGGATGTTGATCGCCTTGCCGGCCAGTTCGCGGCACAGGTCGTTGCTCAGGATCTGCATGTAGCGGGCCAGCACCACCAGCTCGGCGCCTTCGCTGCGGATCACTTCCAGCTGCTTCGCCTCGGCCTGCGCCTTGGTGGCCGCGTTGACCGGCAGGTGATGGAAGGGCACGTTGTAGCTGGCGGCGAGCTGGTAGAACTCGCGGTGGTTGCTGACGATGGCGCGGATGTCCAGGCGCAGCAGACCGCTCTTCCAGCGGAACAGCAGGTCGTTCAGGCAGTGGCCTTCCTTGCTGACGAAGATCACCGTCTTCATGGGTTCGGCCATGGGGTGCAGCGTCCACTGCATGCCGAAGGGCTCGGCAAACAGCTTCAGATGCACCCGCAGGTCGTCCTGCGTGAGCTGGGCGCAGGTGAACTGCACGCGCATGAAGAACAGGCCGGTGTCGTGGTCGTTGTACTGGGCGGCTTCTTCGATGTTGCCGCCGTGTTCCAGCAGAAAGCCCGAAACCGCGTGGACGATGCCGCGGCGGTCCTGGCAAGACAGGGTGAGGACGTAGGTGTGGTGCATGACGCGCCGATTGTCGCAGCAAGGGCGGCGGTGGGCCTGTGCGTCGAGTGGCCAGTGGCGCCGGCAGGCAGGCCGGGTGGTGCCAGAATGATGCGGTTTCAACGACGATTCATCCGCAGGAGACGCCCGATGGCCAGCACCGACTTCCGCATGGACAACCAGTGGTTGCCCTTCACGCCCAACCGCAGCTTCCAGAAGGACCCCCGCGTCTTCGTGGCCGCCGACGGCATGCACTTCACCACGCACGACGGCAAGCAGGTGATCGACGGCATTTCCAGCCTCTGGTGCGTGGGAGCCGGGCACAACCGCAAGCCCATCAACGAGGCCATCAAGACCCAGCTCGACACGCTGGACTACGCCACCGCTTTCAGCGTGAGCAACGACAAGGCCTTTCGCGCCGCCGAGATGATCGCGGCCATGGCGCCGGGCGACCTGAACAAGGTGCTGTTCTGCAACTCGGGTTCGGAAGCGGCCGATACCTCGCTGAAGGTGGCGCTGGCCTACCACCGCGCGCGCGGCGAGGGCCATCGCAACCTGTTCATCGGCCGCGAGCGCGGCTACCACGGCGTGAACTTCGGCGGCATGAGCGTGGGCGGCATTCCGGCCAACCGCAAGATGTACGGCAGCGCGCTGCTGCCGCGCGTGGACCACCTGCGTTTCATCCACGACCCGGTGGAACACGCCTACATCCACAACGCCGAGCCGGTCTGGGAAGAAGACCTGTTGCTGGAGCTGGAAAACCGCATCCTGCCGCTGCACGACCCCAGCAACGTGGCGGCCGTGATCGTGGAACCGGTGGCCGGCAGCGCCGGCTGGTATGTGCCGCCGCAGGGCTACCTCAAACGACTCAGAGAGATCTGCGACAAGCACGGCATTTTGCTGATCTTTGACGAGGTCATCACCGGCTTTGGCCGCCTCGGCACTGCGTTCGCGTCGGACTACTACGGTGTGCAGCCCGACATGCTGAACTTCGCCAAGGCCATCACCAATGGCGTGTTCCCGCTCGGCGGTGTCATCTGCACCGACCGCATTTACGACGCCATGATGGGCGCGCACGGCAGCGCACCCGAGCACGCCATCGAGTTCTTCCACGGCTACACCTATTCAGGCCATCCGGTGGGCTGCGCGGCCGCCATCGCCACGCTCGACCTGTTCCGCGAAGAGCAGCTGTTCGAGCGCGCCGGGCAGATGGGTCCGGTGCTGGGCGACGCAATGCACAGCGCGCTCAAGGGCCTGCCCCACGTCATCGGCATCCGCAGCCTCGGGCTGGCCGCTGCGGTGGAGCTGGCCCCCCGCCCGGGCCTGCCTGGCAAGCGCACGTTCGACGTGTTCATGGACTGTTACCACCGCGGCGTGCTGGTGCGCAACGCAGGCGACAACCTGGTGTTCGCGCCGCCCTTCATCGTGGAACAGGCGCACATTGAAACCATGGTCGGCGTGCTGGCCGACGCGATCAAGCGCGTGGGGTGAGCCGCCCAGGCCTGAGGGTGCCCGCGGACGCCGGTGCGTTCAGCGCCCCATCTGGCGTCTGAGTTCGGCGCAGTGGTCGCGCGCTGGCACGGCCGGGGTGGGCCACACCGCGTCGGGCTGCGCCGCACCCGGGGTGGCGGGCGGGCCGGCCTGGGCCATCAGCACACGGACGCCGCTGAGCGGCCCCAGGTGCACCGGAATGCCCAGGTCGCGGCGCACATGGCCGTTGCCGGCCACCAGCAGCACCGTCTGGCCCGGGGCCAGACGGGCCAGAGCGGCCTGCGCCATGGAGCGGTCGCGGGCGATCTGGATGCGGGTCATGGGCGCCATCTGTGTGTCGGGCAGCAGGCCGCAGTGGCCGTCGCGGATGGAGGCGCGCTGCTGCGCCAGTGCTTGCGCCGGCAGCAGCTCGTCCAGTGATCGGTCTGCCATGGCGGCGCGCATGTCGGCACGCGGCAAATTGCCACCGACCACCGACCACCGGCACGCCGGCGCGCACCGCGGCCATCACTACCGGGCCATAGGCGGCCCAGGGCCAGCCGTCGCTGTGTTCGTCGGTCCACTGAAGTGCGGCACGTACGGTGGCCTCATCGGCTTCGCGGGGCAGGCCGTCGACCTGGCGGCCGCTGTCGACCATCTCCATCACCAGTGCGGCCAGCTGCCCCCGCCCGGCCAGCGCCTCCACCAGATCGCGCTGCAGTGCCTGGTGTGCCGGGGCGTCGTGCTGCTCGCCCACCAGCAGCAGGGGCGTGGGCAGCCACGGCTCGATGAGCGCGGCCAGCTGGGCGGAGGTTTCAGGCGCAGCAGTGGCCGCGGCGTTTCCCCAGATGAGCGCGGCGGCAAAGGCCAAGCGCCTGACAGCAGGTCGACAGTTCATGCGGCCATACTACGTCGCCCGTGCGCGCGGCGCGTCTCCATCTGCAAAACCCCCCACGTTCGTTTTCCGTGATCATTCCCCTTGTCCAAGCGCCGCGTTCCTGGCGCCAGGTCGCCCTGACGCTGGTGCTGGCCACCGCGGCGGCCCAGCTCTGCGTGTGGCTCAACACCCCCATTCCCTGGATGATCGGGCCGCTGGTGTCGGTTTCGCTGCTGTCGGTCCTGGGTGCGCCAACGGAAAGCTGGCTCCCCTTGCGTAACACCGGGCAGTGGGTGATCGGCGCCGCGCTGGGCCTGTATTTCACACCACAGGTGGGTGCGCTGGTGATGAGCCTCTGGTGGGCGATCGCCCTCGGCATCGTGTGGGCCCTCGCGCTGGGTTTGGGGTTTGGTGCCTGGCTGCGCCGTGTTCATGCCGGGCATCTGGCCAGCCTGACGCCTGCCCAGTTGCGCAGCACCACCTATTTTGCGGGTGCGATCGGCGGCGCATCGGAGATGACCCTGATCGCCGAGCGACGCGGTGCCCGCACCGACCTGGTGGCCGCGGCGCACAGCCTGCGCGTGCTGCTGGTCACGCTGACCATACCGTTTGCCCTGCAGTGGTCGGGTGCGGCCGGCGTGGACCTGGCGCCACCCGGCGCCAGCCAGGTGGTTCCGGTCGGGCTGGCCGCGCTGGGAGGCCTCACGCTGGTGGGCGCGCTGCTCATGCAGCGACTGGGCCGCGCCAACCCGTGGTTCATGGGGGCCCTGCTCGTGACCATGGTGCTGACACTGTCGGGCGTCACGCTGTCGGCCATTCCGCCCTGGCTCACCGCTGCGGCGCAGCTGTTCATCGGCATCAGCCTGGGGGTGCGGTTCACGCCCGCCTTCGTGCACACGGCGCCGCGCTGGCTCGCCTCGGTGGCCGTGGCCAGTGTGTTCATGATGGGGGTCTGTGCGCTGTTCGCGTGGGTGTTGTCGGCCTTCACCGGTCTGCACCCCGCCACCCTGGTGCTGGGCACCACCCCGGGCGGCATTGCCGAAATGGCCATCACGGCCAAGGTACTGCAGTTGGGGGTGCCCGTGGTCACGGCCTTCCAGGTGTGCCGGCTGGTGGCGGTGCTGGTGCTGGCAGAGCCCGTGTACCGGTTGTGGACACGAACCGGTTCCGATTGAGCCGCAGGCGGGCACATCCCCTGCGGATCAGGAGAGCACGCTCAGTGCATCACCACCGGCATCTGGGCCAGGAAGGCATAGCCTTCCAGCGTGTCTTCCACTTCTTCCTGTGAAGGCGTGCTCTGCTGCCAGGCGTTGATCTGCACCTGGAACATTTCGGCCCAGGAGCCGTCGAGGTAGACCTCTTTCCCCGAGCGCTTGTCGACGATCTCAAATCCGTGCCGCGGGATCTGAGGGCCGTCTGCGACCACGTTGTCGCCATCTGTCGGCGCGTTGGCCAGGATGTGGACCACGGCAAAGGCATCCGAGTCGTAAAGCATGTGCATGACTGAAATCCTTCAATGTGAGAAACCTGTGTGCCTGCAGACCTTATATCGGCAACTGTTCGCCGTTATGCAGGTGTGACTGGGGTTTACATGGCAACGTTCACAGCATTTTCAAGATTCGGGATATTTGTCGCACCTGTGCAGGGCGCCACGCAGGACGTCAGGGCAGCCGGCTGAGCTGCTGGTCGAGCTGATCGCCGTTGTGCTGCACGATACGGATGCGCACGGGCAGGTGCTGCAGCCCGGGCGCCAGCCAGAGTTCCACCTGGCTGTCGCGCGGCTGGCGCGCCTCGCGCACCAGCTGGCGCGTGCGCTGTGCGCCGGCGGGCAGGTTCAGCGTCTCTTCCTCTCCCACCCGAAAACGCCAGGGCTCTGCGTCGGTGGTACCGGCCACCTGCAGTTCAATCACCTGCCCCGCCTGGACGGGCTCGGGCGCGGCGTTGAGGCGCGCGGCCAGCTGTAGGAAAACGCTGAGCCGGTCCTGGGCGCCGGGCAGCAACTCGGCGTCGGGGGTGTTGGCGCTGAAGCGGATGCGCTGCCCGGCGTGGTCGAAGTGCGCGGCACGTTCGCTGCGGGCCTTGTCGGCGAAGCGCTCCGGCAGCAAGCCGGTCGGGCCCACCCGGCCGGCGCTGGTCTGCACCCGGCTGCCCACCAGCGGCAGGCGCACGGCCATGCGGGCGTCGTAGCGGCCAGCTTCCAGCGTCCAGTCCAGTGTGGCCTGGGCGCTGTAGCCGATGCCGCGCACATTGCCCACCACATCGTAAGCGAGGGCTGCGCTGGCGGGTGCCGTCGCCGGCGGCAGCGGCACGGTGGCGTTCACAAGGGCCGGCTGGGGGGCAGGCGCTGCCTCGGTGGCGCCCACAGGCGATGGCGTGGCAGGCTCGGGGGTTGGAGGGGCCTGCGCCAGCACGGTCTCTTCAGCGGGGACGGCTGGTGGGGCGATGGGCGGCTGAAAAGGGTCGACGCTGCCCTGCGCAGCGGCCGGATCGGCCTGCCGGGCGAGGGTTGGCTCCGGCCTTGGGCTGGGCTGCCTGTCAGGGCGCGGGCGGGCTGTTGGTCGGATCTCGGGCGCAGCGGCAGGGCTTTCGGCAGCGGGCGTGAGTACCCAGCGCACCGTGCTGACCGTGACCGACCGCACCGGTTCTGGGGTGCGCGTGCTGGCCGGCGGCTCGACCATGGCCGTTGTCGAGGGGTCGGCATGCTCCGCGTGCGACGCCCAAGCAGGCGTTGGGGCGTCGCTGCCCGTCTGTGGCCACTCGCCCGCGAGCAGCCAGAAGTGAACGCCTGTCACCACCGCGCCCAGCAGCACCAGCTGGGGCCAGCGTGGCGTGCCGGGGGCGGGCGGCAGCGTGCGCATGGCGTGCGACCGTCGGGTTCAGGCCGGCGGGGCGGTGCCGGCGCGGTGGCCGAGGTCGGCGCTGAGCTGGCGCGCGCTGCGCAGCAGAGCGGCCGCCGGTGCGCCGTCCCAGTCGGTCTCCAGCGTGGCGACAGAGCCCAGCACCACCAGCCCGAGCGCGAGCCGGCCTTGCGCATCGAACACCGGCGCGCAGAAGCCGCCCACGCCCGGCAGCAGGCTGTGGACCACACGGCCCAGGCCATGCCGGCGGGTTTCGTCCAGCATCGCCTGCACGTCTTGTGGCGTGCGCGGGATGTCGACCAGCGTCAGCCCGTTGTCGGGCAGCTTGCGCAGGCGTGCCAGCTCGTCCCGGATCATCGGTGCCACGCGCTGGGCATCGCGCCCATCCTCTCCCATGAAGGCGGCAAAGCAGCGGCCGGTGGCCGAGGTGAGCAGGGGCATCACGTCGCCCAGGCGCAGCGTCACCGGTACGGCTTGCGGGGCCTCCGCCCAGTGCACCATGGTGGGCCCCTGGTTGCCCCACACCGCAATCGCCAGCGTGTGGCCGGTTTCGGTCAGCAGAGCGGGCACGCGCTCGCGGGCGAGTTTCACGGCGTCGATGCGGCTCAGGCTGGCCAGGCCCAGGCGCAGCGCGGCCGGGCCCAGGTCGTAGCGGGTGCTCACCGGGTCCTGCATGACCAGGCCCATGCGCTGGAAGCTCACGAGGTAGCGGTGGGCCTTGGCTGCGCTCATGCCGGCATCGGCCGCGAGGTCGCGCAGCATCAGCGCGCCCGTGGCCCGCGACAGGGCGTTGAGCAGCTCGAAGCCGACTTCGACCGACTGGATGCCCGCCCGCGCGTGCTCGGTGTCCTCGGGCGCGTCGGACTCCGTGACGGCTGGGCGGCGGCCACGGGTGCTGGGCGTGTCGGGTGCAAGGGTGTCGGACATGGCGCGATGAATCAGAATGGAACGGTGGCAACCCGAGCAAGTTCCGGACGCAACGACAAGTTTGCACACCGCTCAGGGCTTTGGACTAAAATCCGGTTTTACGAATAGGTTAACCGATTTCACTATACGTAATTATTGTGCGCATGGTCACTCTGGTCGGGAGTGTGCCGGGCGGCCGTACGGCGCGCCTGCCTCCATGCCATGCCAACCACGAAACCCTGCAGGAGACAGCATGAAACTCGCCACATACAAAGACGGCTCGCGCGACGGACAACTGGTGGTGGTCTCACGCGACCTGACCACGGCCCATTATGCGACGGGCATCGCCCACAAGCTCCAGCAGGCGCTGGACGACTGGAACTTCATCAGCCCGCAGCTGCACGACCTGTACGTGACCCTGAACCAGGGCAAGGCACGCCACGCATTTCCGTTCGATCCGGCCCAGTGCATGGCCCCGCTGCCCCGCGCCTACCAGTGGGCCGACGGCTCCGCCTACATCAACCACGTGGAGCTGGTGCGTGCCGCGCGCAACAGCGAGGTGCCGCCATCGTTCTATGCCGACCCGCTGATGTACCAGGGCGGCAGTGACGATTTCATCGGCCCGCGTGACGACGTGATCGTGCCCAGCGAAGACTACGGCATCGACTTCGAGGCCGAAATTGCCGTGGTCACGGGCGACGTGCCCATGTGCGCCACGCCCGAGCAGGCGCTGGACGGCGTGCGGCTGCTGATGCTGGTGAACGACGTGTCACTGCGCAACCTGATCCCGGCCGAACTGGCCAAGGGCTTCGGTTTCTTCCAGAGCAAGCCGGCCACGGCCTTCAGCCCGGTGGCGGTCACGCCCGACGAGCTGGGCAGCGCCTGGCAGGGCGGCCGCGTGCACCTCACGCTGGAATCGACCTGGAACGGCCGCCAGGTGGGCCAGTGCGAGGCCGGCCCCGAGATGACCTTCCACTTTGGCCAGCTGATCGCCCACATCGCCAAGACGCGCCGCGTGCGCGCCGGCTCCATCGTGGGCAGCGGCACGGTGAGCAACCAGTCGGTCGAAATTGACGGCAACAAGGAATGGCCGAAGGGCTACAGCTGCATCGCCGAGAAGCGCGCCATCGAAACCATCCTGGATGGCAAACCGTCGACGGCTTTCATGAAGTTCGGCGACACGATCCGCATCGAGATGAAGGGCCTGGACGGCCAGAGCGTGTTCGGCGCCATCGACCAGACGATCGCGGCGCTCGAGGACTGAGGCCGACGACGCGGCAGCGCGCCGGTCAGGTCAGGTCCGGACCCGGCCGTCGCCGGTGAGCATCGACAGTTCAACGAAGCGCGAAGCCACGTGGTTGCTGGGGCTGAAGGACACGCTGAAGCCGCCCATCGACATATCGCGGATGCTCTCCAGCCCCGCCACCAGGCTCTCGCGCGTCAGCCGTCCGTTGGCGCGACGGATGCCTTCACCCAGCAGCTTGGCGGCCATGAAGCCTTCCATGCTGGAGAAGTTGGGCTGCACCCGGCCACCGCCCTGTTCGATGGCCGAAAGAAATTCGCGCGCGATCGGGCGCGAGGCGCTGTAGGGCGTGGGCACGACCTGTGACACGGCCACACCCGCGCCGTCCTTGCCCAGCTCGTCGGCTAGCGCCTGGGTGCCCACAAAGGACACGTTGTAGAAGGTGCCCCCGTAGCCTGCCTTGCGGGACGCTCGGATGAAAGCCGCGCACGAGGCATAGGCGCTGATCTGCACCACCGCATCGGGGCGGGCCGCCACGATGGTGTTCACCGCGTCGGCCACGTTCACGGAATTGCGTTCCACGGTGGCAGTGGCTGCGGGCTTGAGTGAAAGCGCTTCCAGCGCCAGCGTCACGCCGTCCAGGCCCGCCTTGCCGTACGCGTCGTTCTGGTGGAACACGGCGATTTTCTTCAGCCCCAGGTTGGTGAGCTGGCGCACGATCAGCGCGGTCTCGTCGTTGTACGAGGCGCGCATGTGAAAAGCCATGCGGTTGAAGGGCTGGCGCAGCCCCATAGCGCCGGTGAAGGGTGCGAAGAACGGCGTCTGCGCCCGCGTGGCCAGCGGCAGGGCCGCCAGGCTGGTGGGTGTGCCGATGTAGCCGAAGAGGGCAAACACATCGTCTTCCAGAAGCTTGCGCGTGTTCTCGGCGCAGCGGTCGGGCTCGTAGCCGTCGTCCAGCTGGCGAATGTCGATCACGGTCTGGTTGATGCCGCCCTGCGCATTGGCGCGGTCAAAAAACAGCTTCGCGCCGGCGTGGAACTGGATGCCCAGCTGCGCGGCCGCACCCGTGAAAGCGGCCGACTGACCCAGCACGATGCGGTTGGCCGACTGGGCCCGCAGCGCAGGTGCACCCAGCAAGGCCGAACCGGCCACAAGGCCACCAAAGGCGCGGCGCGACAGGCCGCTGGAGTGCGTGTGATGTGTCATGTGAAAGCGCTGAGTCCCTGCAGAACGGTGCGCCAGAGGCGCGTCGGTAACCGGGCGCGCGAGCGCCTCGGGTCATACGACCGATGCTACCGATGAGCTGCGAAAACGTGTAAGCGTCCGGCTGCTGGCAGGCACCGCCGGTCGGCTGCAGGCGCTCAGGACGCGAAGATGCGTTCCACCGAATCGAAGCCCTTCACCTCGATGGGGTTGCCGAAGGGGTCACAGAAAAACAGCGTCCACTGCTCGCCCGGCTGACCTGCAAACCGTTGCTGGGGCGGCAGCACGAACTCGGTGCCCGCCGCTTCGAGGCGAGCAGCAAGCGCCTGCCAGGCCGGCAGCAGCATCACCAGCCCGAAATGGGGCATCGGCACCAGGTGTTCGCCCACCCGGCCGGTGCGTGTGGTCTTGAAGGGCTCGCCCAGATGCAGCGAAATCTGGTGGCCGAAAAAGTCGAAGTCGACCCAGGTGTCCGTGCTGCGGCCTTCCTGGCAACCCAGAACGCCGCCGTAGAAGCGCCGTGCCTCGTCCAGGTCGGTCACGTGAAACGCCAGGTGGAACAGGCTGCGGGCGGGAAGGGTGTCGATCGGTGCGGACGTGGAGGGTAGGACCATAGTGTTTCCACTATAGCCCCCCCTAAGAACCGTACGTGCGCCTTTCGACGCATACGGCTCACGCACGACCACTGGCTCGATGGGGTCGAAGGGTTGCATGTCCCTCACCCATTTCGCCAGATTAAAGTCCCCGTGCTGGGACCGGCTTGGTGACCTCCAAACCTAGGGCGTGGACACGCCTGTGACACCATGAATGCAGAAGCACTCGGTTGTTCAGACTGTGGGAGCCACCATATCGAATTTCTTCGATGTGGTGGTCTTCCAGCCCGCCATCTTCGTACTCCAGATCGGTGCCACACAGCACGCATTTGCCGAACTGCGAGAGCCACAGTTTCGACCGTTGGGCATCCCAGATGTCTTTCTTCATCCGTTTCACCCGTAGATCTTCCCAGTAGGGCTCCCATATTGGATCAAAGGGGTTGTAGTCCCCCCTGATCTTCACGTGGCGCACGATATCCGTGTCCGCCAAGTGGTACAGCCGCAGCTGTATCTCTTCATTGCGCCTGTTGACGGCCATGTCGGCGAACTCCCAACGAGTGTCGGGATGGCTCCAGTGGTGCAGGAACACTTTGCCCCTGCTCCAACGCGGATGTCGCCGCATCCCCCATCGCATCAACCGCCAGTAGATCTGGCTGTCTAGCTTGGTGAATGTCTCCTTGGCCACCACACCTTGGTGGTACCTCGCCCAGCCTTTGAGGACTGGGTTCAGTTTCTGTATCAACTCGGCCTTGGGTCGAGCAAGATGTCTTGCAATGATGTCCTTCACCTTGCCGTAGAACGCTTGCACGTTTTTCCGGTTCGGCTTGATGAGCAGTGTGTCCGAGTATTTTCGGAAGTTCCACCCCAGGAAATCAAAGCCATCGTCAATATGCACGATGCGCGTCTTCGCCATTTGCAGCTCCAGCCCCCGCTCACGCAGGAAAGTTTCCACATACGGCTGGACCACAGTTTCCAGCAACTCTTTTGAGTCGCCGGTCACCACAAAGTCGTCGGCATATCTCGCGAGATTCACCTTGGGATTGGGTGATTTCTTGGGTCTCTTGAGGCCCTTGACGAGCTTCTTCAGACCCCGTTCCAATCCGTCCAGTGTCAGGTTGGCCAGCAACGGGGAGATGATCCCCCCTTGGGGTGTTCCCGCGTCTGTCGGCTGTAACTGACTCCGATCGATCACTCCGCAGCGCAACCACTGTTTGAGCACCCGCTTGTTCATGCGAACGTTGGCGAGCAGCCAGTCGTGGTTGATGTTGTCGAAGAACCCCTTGATGTCTGCATCCAGAACCCATTTGGCCGAGGCCTTATGGGATAGACATACAAACAATTGTGAGCGGGCATCGTGTGTGCTTCGACCTCTCCTGAACCCGTAAGAGTTCGGATCGGCGTGGCACTCGGATGCCGGTTCTAGCGCGAGCAGAAACAGTGCCTGCATCGCTCTGTCCAACATGGTCGGTATCCCCAATGGGCGTTTCCTTCCATCGCTCTTGGGTATCCAGACGCGCCGCAACGGCCTGGCCCGGTACCCACGCAGGGTCAATCGACTCACTGCTTCCCATTTCTTACTCGGCGTGTCCCAGAGTTCGCGGTCGACGCCACTCGTCCGCTTCCCTTGGTTTTCGGTCACTTTCCTGACAGCCAATGCCTTGGCTTGCCAGGATCGGGTCAGGCTTCTCTGGAGTCGTTTGACCCTTCGAAAGTCTTTTCCCTTTTCTGCCTGCGCGATTCTCGTTTGCGCTCTTCCTACGAATTTCTCGACAGCGTGCCAGTCGATGGCGTGCCATTCTGAGTACTCGTCGCGAAGCGCAGCATCAAAGAGTTCTTTGATGTTTTCCATGCCATCCTCGGTTCGGTTAGGACCCGTTGAAGGCACCCGTCCCCGAGGGCACGAATGCCCTCCGGGGTCGGTTTAAAAGACGCTCACGGCTCGCGCCGTCGCACCTGTTGCAAGTCAGCAGGCTTTCACCTTGGGGCAGGGCCCCTATGCCGTCCATTACAGACGGTCGTTCGCTTTTTGCAACCTCCTCTGCCCACTGCGTCATGGCCCTTGCTTACGCTTGGGTTGCCAGCTTCTTTGGATGCTGGCGGCGCATTGGGTTTACCTCGTTTCCTAAGGTGCCCCGTCGGTCGGCGGGCCGACAGAAGGGGTTAGGGACTCACTATCCACCGGGAGCCCTCGGGGACCGAGCACAGGTTCATGACCCTGTGCTCCCGGGCTCCATGCCTTTTGGCTCCAGCTCCCAGTCTCCCCGAAGGGAGACCAGACACAAGAGTTAGCTGGGTGCTGATTACGGCGGTTCATGCGTGAGTTCACATTACGTTTCCCGTACCCTTTTCCTCATCATCTCTTCCCGGTCTTGCTTGGGGAATCGGACACGCTCGCGCGTGGCCTGTGCACCTTGCGGCGCGGGATGTTTAACCGCGGCTTCTCACCCACTGGTTACCCGGTGAGCTCGCGCAGATGAGGACACACTGATCCAAGTGTGGTTCGGATGAGAACAAGACACCTCAAGCGGTGTCGGTCTGTTGTCGGCCAAGACTCCGACGGCAGCGAATTTACATATGTTTACGTATTTCGATGCGTGCATGCAACAGAACACAACCCCGAAGGGGTGATCCTCTTGCACGTGAGCAGCTCTGCCGGCTACCCACGGGTCGATCCCTTGCGGGATTTGACACAGTTTATGAGCGGTTAGCGCACGGCTCCGCCCAGGCTCCCCACCTATGAGTTTCATAGGGAAAAGCTGTCTTGGTAATGGCTGGGAAGTCCAGCTACAGACGCGACTTCGAGTCGCACCATGGGTTCAGCATAACAAAGCCGCCCCTCCGGGGTCCAGCGGCGGGGCGACAAATGCGGGGGAAAACACCGCCATTTCTGCGCTCAGGTTGGGGCCGCGATCAGCCGATAGCTATCTCAGGAAAGCCCGTCTGGCTTTCAGGGAGTCCCCATGAAAACACGCCTCAACCCCTTGTCGTCCCTGGTGCGCTGGGCCCTGGCCTGCGCCACGCTGGGGCTGCTGAGCGCCTGTGGCGGTGGCGGATCAGACGGTGATGACGCGCAGCGGCAATACCCCGCTGCTGCCCCGGCAGCGCTGTCAGGCCCGGTGGCCGGGCACGTCGATCGCCTGCAGGAAGTCCGGGCGCGGCTGGGCCTGGCCCCGCTCAGCTGGGACGGCCGTCTGGCCCAGGCCGCCCAGAGCCACGCCGACTACCTGACCCGGCACAGTGCCGTGGGCCACGCTGAAGACCCCGCCCTTGCCGGTTTCACCGGTGCCGGCTACTGGGAGCGGGCAAACCGCGCGGGCTATGCGCGGGCCATGGGCGAAACCATCATCCACGGCAACGCCACGACTTACGAAGAGGGGCGCAGCTACCTGGACGCGCTGCTCTATTCGCCTGGCCACCGCGCGTACCTGCTCGCGTCAGACCTGGACGAATTCGGCGTGGGCGGCATTCCACTCACCACCGTGCTGGGGCGGTCCGGCAACCATCTGCGCCGCGTCGCCGTGACCTTTCCCTTCGACGGCCAGGAAAACGTCTACACCTCGGTCATCCTGTCGCTTTCCGGCTCGCTGGCAGGCCGGGTGGTGGTCAGCAGCTTCCAGCTGCGTGACCGCGCCACCGGTGCCGACGTGGCGGTTCAGCCCTGGCCGAACGAGGGCACCGGCGCCGTGCTGTTCAAGCCCGAGCAGCAGCTGGCGTTCGGCACCTGGTACGACGCCACCGTGACGGGCACGGTGGACGGTGTGACGGTGCAGAAGACCGTCGCCTTCAAGACCAACTGATTCAGCGCTGCGAGGGGTCGGCCGCCTGCTGGTCGTACTTCAGGAAGTACTGGCGGGCCATGGCCACCACCTGTGCGTCGGTGGGGTGGTCGCTGGCGATCACGTCGACGATGGCTTTGTCCACCGCATGGGCGTTGTGCTTGCAGTAATCGCGGAATTCGATCTTGGCCTTGGCCGGGCCGGTCACCAGAATCTCGCTCGCGCCTTCCAGCGCCTGGGCCACCTGCTTGAAGAAATCCTTGTCAGCGCTCACGTGGCCGTGTTTGAGGGTGTGGTGGCTGCGCGCCTTGATGCGCTGGGCTTCCACGTGTTCGCGGTCAAACATCAGCACATGGGCTTCGCTGTGGTCCATCCAGACGACGGCGTGAAAAGTGGTCATGCATTACTCCTGTTGAAAAAAAGGGGTGGCCCGGGCGGTGCGTCGCGTTGCGCTCAGAGCGTGGCGGGGCGCACGCCGCCTTCGGACGCTTCCAGTCGCGATTGGCAGTCCACGCAGCGCAGGGCGGTGGGGTTGGCGTGCAGGCGCGCGGTGGCAATGGCCACGCCGCAGTCCACGCACAGGCCGTAGCTGCCGTCGGCAATGCGCTTCAGGGCGGCATCAATCGCGAGCAGTTCCGCGGATTCGCGTTCGGCCAGGGCAATCGCCAGGTCGCGCTCGGCATCGGCCTGCGCCCAGTCGTCGCTCTCCTGGGCGCGCTGATCGGCCGCCGCATCCGCGCGGCTCAGGTCGCCGCCGCGCTGCTCGCGCAACTGCGCCATGGTGGCCTCTCGCATGGCCTGCAGCTGCGCTGCAAAGGTTTCCGAAATGTTCTGTGTGGACATCGTGCTGTTCTCCTCGCTGAGGGGGCGGGGCGCAGGTTGCGGCCCATGCACACATGTTCCGCCGTCTGCGCCCGGGCTGCGTTGACGCAAGTCAAGCGCCCTCGGTGCCCGTGCGCAACGCCCCGGTGGTCGGGGCGGGTCGTGCCGCGCAGGGCGCGCGGCAGTTCCGATGAAAATCGCTGCCAGCCGGGCGCAGAATTTGCCCGTTCAACAACCTGATGGAGACCTTTGCATGCAGACCGTGGACTACAGCCGTTACCAGACCCTTGCCATCACCCGCCGCGGCCCGCTCGTGGACGGCGTGCCCTCGGTGCTGGACATCCAGATGCGCGCCGACGGCCCCGGCGGCAATGGCAAGCTGCCCACCGCCGGTCACGACGGCCACTGGGAGCTGAGCGAGATCTGGCGCGACGTGGGCCGCGACGACAGCGTGCGCTGCGCCGTGCTGCGCGGCAGCGGCATGGGCTTCTCGGGCGGCGGCGATCTGGCGCTGGTGCAGGACATGGCGAACGACTTCGGCGTGCGCACCCGCGTGTGGAAGGAAGCGCGCGACCTGGTCTACAACGTGATCAACTGCGACAAGCCCATCGTCAGCGCCATGCACGGCCCCTCGGTCGGCGCGGGCCTGGTGGCCGGCCTGCTGGCGGACATCTCCATTGCCGCCAAAAGCGCCAAGATCGTGGACGGCCACACCCGCCTGGGCGTGGCGGCTGGCGACCACGCGGCCATCGTCTGGCCGCTGCTGTGCGGCATGGCCAAGGCCAAGTACTACCTGCTGCTGTGCGAGGCGGTGAGCGGCGAGGAGGCCGAGCGCATCGGCCTGGTGTCGCTCGCGGTGGACGACGATGTGCTGATTGACAAGGCCTATGAAGTCGCCGACCGGCTGGCCAGCGGCAGCCAGACCGCGATCCGCTGGACCAAGTACTCGCTGAACAACTGGCTGCGCCAGGCCGGCCCGGCGTTCGACACGTCGCTGGCGCTGGAATTCATGGGTTTCGGCGGCCCCGACGTGCACGAAGGTGTGGCATCCTTGCGAGAGCGCAGGGCACCCCGCTATGGCGTCGACAGCTGAACACCAGCGCCCGCCCGCATTTCCCACCCCACAGGAGACCAGCCATGAGCGACCAGGATCAGAACGCAGCGGGCAGTGGATTCGGCCGCTTTGTGCCGGGTTTCGAATTCCTGCAGAACCTGGCCAGCCAGGCCAGCGGCGGGCTGGCCCAGGGCATGGGCAAAGCGTCGCCGCAGCTGCCCGGCCTGGGCAGCTGGGTGGCGCCCACCTTCAACGTGGAAGACCTGGAAAAGCGCATCGAGGAACTCAAGGCCGTTCACTTCTGGCTGGACCAGAACAGCAAGGCGCTCGCGGCCACCATCCAGGCGCTGGAGGTGCAGAAGATGACGCTGGCCACGCTGCAGACCATGAACCTGAGCATGGGTGACGTGGCCAATTCCCTCAAGGTCCAGGCCACCGAAGCCATGGCCAGCTTCACGGGTGCTGCGGGTGCGGCACCTGAGGCGCCGCCGGCATCGGCGCCCACCCAGTTCGCCGGGCTGGAAATTCCGCCTCGCACCTACGGCAACCCGGCCAGCGAGCCGGCAGCCCCGCCGCCCGCACCGGAAGAAAAGGCGGCCGCCCCCGCACCAGCCGCCCCGGCGGCCGGCGTGATCGATCCCATGCAATGGTGGGGCGCCCTGTCGCAGCAGTTCCAGCAGATCGCCAGCCAGGCGATGCAGGACGCCGCGCGGCGCGCCACGCCTCCGGCCGGTGACACACCGCCTGCCGCGGGAGCCCCGGCGCCGGCGCCCGCGGCGCCACCTGAGTCCACACCCGCACCGGCTCCTCGCGCGCCCGCCGCCCGCAAGAAGGCCGCGCCGCGCCGGCGTGCCCCAGCCCCGGCGCCTGCCCCGGCTCAGGGCCTGGCCGCTGGCGACTGGCCCATGCCCGGCGCCTTCTTTCAGCTTCCAGGCTTCCCGGACATGAGCGATGTGGGTGGCAGGAAAGCTGCCCCACCCGCTCAGGCGCCTGCGAAGAAGGCTGCATCCAAAAAACCTGCGGCCAAAAAAACCGCCGCCAAGAAGGCGCCCGCGAAAAAGGCGGCCCCCGCCACCCGTCGCCGTTGAGTCCCGTACCTCCGGGCGTTTTGCCTGCTGAACTCCCGCGCCCGGGCGCGGTCGATCTGCCATGAACCTGTTTCCCTCCGCTCACGCCACCCACCCGCAATGGCGCATGGCCGCCGCGCTGGTGCTGGCGCAGCTGCGCGCCCAGATGGCGCTGCCCGAGTACGCATCCGCGCCCTCGCTGGGCCTGCTCTACATCACCGACCATTACGCGGACGAGGCCCAGGCCATCCTGGAGCACCTCAGCGCCGAACTGCCCGAGGTGACCGACTGGGCCGGCACGGTGGGCGTGGGCGTGTCGGCCAACAACGTCGAGTATTTCGACGAGCCGGCACTCAGCCTGATGCTGTGTGACCTCAGCCCCGACCAGTACCGCGTGTTCAGCGGCGTGGCGCCGCTCTCGGCCAGCGGCCGGGCCGCCGGGCCGGACGGCTTCGTGGCTCACACCGCGCTGGTGCATGCCGACGGCGGCACCCCCGAGCTGGCCGAGCTGATCGCCGAAGTGGCCGAGCGCACCGCCAGTGGATATGTGTTTGGCGGCCTGGCCGGCAGCCGCGGCACCACCGTGCAGTTCGCGCTCAGCAGCGCCGGCAACCTGAGCGGGCAGGGCGCGGCCAGCGGCGTGTTCCATGGTGGTCTGAGTGGCGTGGCCTTCGGACCGGCGGTGGGCATGGTGTCGCGCGTGACGCAGGGCGCCCAGCCGGTCGACCGTGAGCGCACCGTGACCGCCAGCGATGGCAATCTGGTGCTCGCACTGGATGGCGAGCCTGCGCTGGACGTGCTGCTGCGCGAGCTCGACATCTCGCTGGAGCAGCCCGAGCAGGCCATGCCCCGCCTGCGCGCCACCCTGGTGGGCCTGACGCTGCCGGACGACGGCGCTGCGGGCGCAGACGGTGTACCGCAGCGGCGGGGCCAGTTTGGCGCCGAGGTGCTGGTGCGCCACCTGATCGGGCTCGACCCGGGGCGCCGCGGCATCGCCATTGCCGACCTGGCACCCGTGGGCACGCGCCTGGCTTTCTGCGAACGCAGCGCGCAGGCGGCGCGGGCCGATCTCACGCGCCTGTGTGCCGAGGTGCGTGAAGAGCTGGAGCCCGAGGAGCTGAGCCTGCCGCTGGCCACGGCCCTGGCCGCCTCCGAGCAGGAGGCCGCGCCGCACCCGGCCCGCCGCATCGCGGGCGCGGTGTACGTGAGCTGCTCGGGGCGCGGCGGCCCACACTTCGGTGCGCCCAGCGCCGAGCTGCAGATCGTGCGGCGCGCCCTGGGCGATGTGCCCCTGGTGGGCTTCTTCGCCGGCGGCGAGATTGCGCACCACCGCCTGTATGGCTACACGGGCGTGCTGACTGTGTTCACGATGTAGATGAAGGTTCCCCCCGCGCCGCCTTCGGCGTCACCCCCAGGGGGCGGCACTGGCGGCCCGGCGGAGCCGGTTCCGCGGTGCCCTGGGTGAGGGCACGTGCTCCGGTGAAATCAAGGATGCTCCGCAGCGCTTCGCGCTTCCTCCGGGGGCAAGAGTCGGCGCTTCAGCCCCACGCCACGAATGGCGTTGGTGCGTTCGCTTCAGGCCAGGCTGGGCTTGGGCCCTGAACGGCCCAGCCCGATGCCGCTGGCTCGCGCCCGCTTCAGCAGGAACAGCACGATGCCCACATTGAGCAGGTTGAAGCCGATGCCGTTGATGAACGCGGCTTGGTAGGAACCGGTCAGGTCGAAGATGGCGCCCGACATCCAGCCGCCCAAGGCCATGCCGAACAGCGTGGCCATCAACACCGTGCCCACGCGGGCGCCGGCCTGAACCGCCGGGAAATGCTCGCGCACGATCAGCGCATAGCTCGGCACGATGCCCCCCTGGAACAGGCCGAACATCGCCGAGATGAGGTAGAGCGGCACCAGGCCATCGAAGGGCAGGAACATGAGCAGCGCCACGCCCTGCAGCACCGAGCCGAGCAGCAGGGTGCGCAGGCCGCCGATGTGGTCCGAGATCCAGCCCGAGATGAGGCGGCTGGCGACGCCCATGCCCAACATGATCGACAGCATCTCGGCGCCGCGCGCCGCCCCGAAGCCCAGGTCGGTGCAGTAGGCCACGATGTGCACCTGTGGCATGGACATGGCCACGCAGCACGACACGCCGGCCACGCACAGCAGGGTCTGCAGCGTGCCGGGTGACAGCCCCAGCGGCCGCGCGGACGCGGGTGCAGCGGTCCCGGGCACCACTGTCAGCACCTCGGGCGCCGGCTGCTCCGGCGGGCGGCGGCGCAGCACCCAGGCCAGCGGCAGCATCACCAGCAGGCAGAAGATGCCGATGCGGGTGTAAGCGAGGCGCCAGCCGCCGTTGTCGATGCCGAGCTGGATCAGCGGTGGCCACAGCGCCCCGGCCAGGTAGTTGCCGCTCATGCAGATCGCCAGCGCGATGCCGCGGCGGTGCGTGAACCAGCGCGAGGTGTCGGCCACCAGCGGTGCAAACGTGGCCGAGGTGCCGAGCAGCCCGATCAGCAGGCCCTGCGCCAGGCTGAACTGCCAGAGCGTGGTGGCCGCGCCGGCGGCAATAAAGCCCAGTCCCAGGCCCACCGCCCCACCGAGCACGGGCACCATCACACCGAAGCGGTCGGCCAGGCGGCCCATGAGGATGCCGCCCAGACCGAAGCCGACCATGGTGAGGGTGTAGGGCAGTGAGGCATCGCCGCGGGCCACGCCGAAGTCGGCCTGGATGCGGGGCAGCACCACCGTGACCGAGTACATGCCGACGCCGCCCAGCGTCATGAGCGCCAGCGACACCGCCAGCCGGAACCACGCGTAGGGCGATTCGGCGCTGGCGGCGGGTGCGGCCATGTTCAGGCCTGTTCGTCTGCCTGGTCGGCGCCTGCCTCGGGGGCCGTTGTCTCGGGGGTGGCGGCGGCAACAACAGCGGAAGCAGCAGAAGCGGCCACCGCTGCCCGGGCTCGGGCGCGCTCCAGGGTGCGGTTCGCGTCCAGCACGTGCAGGCCGTACATGTCGGCAAAGGCTTCCACCGTGAGGCCGCTGGCCTCGAAGGTGCGCAGCAGGGCCTCGTCGCGCGCGGCGCGCACGGCGGCTTCTGCGAGGGCGTCGCGTGTGAGCTGGTTCACCTCTTCGTCGCGGCCCATCATGCGCAGTGCGTAGTCCTCGCGCGTGAGGCCAGAGGCCTCGAACGCCTGCAGGATGCGCTGGCGCAGCTTGGGGCGCAGGTCTTCGCGGCTGCGGCTACCCCGGCGGCGGAACACCTCGATCAGCGCGTGGTGCACCTGCTCGGGCGTGAGGTCTTCCACGGGCTGGCCGTCCAGGTCGTGGCGCTGCATACCGGAGGCCACCACCGTGAGGTAGCGGCTGGAGCGGGTGTGCAGGGCCAGCGCGGCCTTCAGACCGTCCTTGTCCAGCACCTCGGGCTGTGCCGCGAGAAGGTCTTGGAAGATGCCGCGCTTGAGTGGGCGAAGCGTTTCGCCGAAGAGCTGCGGGTACAGCGTGGCGAGCTGGTCCAGCACTGGGTGCTGGCGGGGGCCGCGGCCTTCGGCGGGGCGGTTCTCGGCTGTTGCAGCGGCAGGTCCGCGTGCCTGTCCCGCGCCACGACTGCCACCACGGCGGGGGCGCCGCCCGGCGGGTGTGGTGGCGTCGGGTGCCCCGGCGGGCGCAGACGCTGCAGAGGCTGGGGTATCGGGCGAATCGGAAGCGGTGGGGGTCATGAAACGGGTGCGCAAGGGCAGGGCAGGAAAGTCCCACATCATGCCAGCCCGAAGCCGCCGCACCGCTGCCAGCCCTGGTTTTGTCAGTGAACGATACGAAAGCGTTCGGGATGTTTCCCGGCGTGACACGGGGTAGTTTTGGTTGACCCTGCCTGATTCGCTGGCAATGATGAGCGCTGTACTTGTTCAAAAACCAGCGTGCAACCAGTGCCAGGGAGTGGCAGGTGACCGGTGATCCAAGCTCCGGCTTTCGGACGATTCACCCAAGGTCACCAGCTGGCGAGACGCTCTGGCGCTCGATTCCTGTGCCGTGCACCGGCCGGTCCGCATCTTGTGGCGGGCTCGGGGTGGACGCGCCATGCGTACCCTCTCGCGCCCGCTTGCGGCGGCCGTTCCATCTGTTAGGGAGGGCAGCATCACATGTGTGGAATCGCAGGCGAAATCCGGTTTGACGGCAGACCCGTCGATGTGGGCGCGTTGCAGCGCATGAACGAGCGCCACACGGCGCGCGGGCCAGACGGCCAGGGCATGTTCATCTCCGACCGGCATGGCTTCGGCCACCGCCGGCTGAAGATCATGGACCTGTCGGACGCGGCGCAGCAGCCCATGTTCGACCCGGTGCTCGGGTTGGGCATCGTGTTCAACGGCGCCATCTACAACCATGCCGATCTGCGCCGTGAGCTGGATGCGCTGGGCTACCGCTTCTTCTCCACCGGCGACACGGAAGTGCTGATCAAGGCTTACCACGCCTGGGGGCCGGACTTCGTCAAACGCCTCAACGGCATGTTTGCCTTTGCCCTGTGGGAGCGCGACAGCGGCCGCGTGCTGCTGGGGCGCGACCGCCTGGGCATCAAGCCGCTGTACCTGGCGCCGGTGGCGGGCGGGCTGCGCTTTGCCTCCACGCTGCCTGCGCTGGTGGCCGGTGGCGGCATCGACACATCCATCGACCCGGTCGCGCTGAACCACTACCTCTCGCTGCACGCCATCGTGCCCGCGCCGCGCACGCTGCTCAAGGGCGTGCGCAAGCTCGCACCCGGCACGCTGCTGCACGTGGAGCCGGACGGCACGACGCGCGAGCAAGCGTTCTGGACGCTGAGCTACGAGCGCGACGCCGCCGACGAGTCGCGTTCCTTTGACGACTGGCGCGAGATCCTGCTGGATGGCCTGCGCGCTTCGGTGAAGCGCCGGCTGGTGGCCGACGTGCCGGTGGGTGCGCTGCTCTCGGGTGGTGTCGATTCCAGCCTCATCGTGGGGCTGATGGCCGAGGCCGGCGTGCACGAGCTGCGCACCTACAACGTTGGCTTTGAAGACGTGGGCGGCGAGAAGGGCAACGAGTTCGCCTACGCCGACATCGTGGCGCAGCGCTTCGGCACCGTGCACGAGCGCATCTTCGTGCCCGAGGCCGAGCTGCTGCACCGCCTGCCCGACGCCATTGCGGCCATGAGCGAGCCCATGGTCAGCCACGACTGCATCGGCTTCTACCTGCTCTCCGAAGCGGTGGCGCGCCACACCAAGGTGGTGCAGAGCGGACAGGGCGCCGACGAGGTGTTTGGCGGCTACCACTGGTACCCGAAGCTGCAGGGCAGCCAGGACCCAGTGGCCGACTACCTGGCCGCCTTCCGCGACCGCGACCACGCCGAATACCTTGAGGTGGTGCAGCCCGCCTATGCCGGCGACGACCACACGGCACGCTTCGTGGCCGAACGCCTGCGGGCGCCCGGTGCTACCGACCCGGTGGACCAGGCCCTGCGCATGGACACCACCGTGATGCTGGTGGACGACCCGGTCAAGCGGGTCGACAACATGACCATGGCCTTCGGCCTGGAAGCCCGCGTGCCCTTCCTCGACCACGAACTGGTGGAGCTGGCCGCGCGCATTCCGGCGCGCCACAAGCTGGCCGGTGGCGGCAAGGGCATCCTGAAGGAAGCGGCGCGCCAGGTGATCCCGTCCGAGGTGATCGACCGGCCCAAGGGTTATTTCCCGGTGCCGGCCTTGAAGTACCTGCAGGGCGACGTGCTGGAACGCGTGCGCGACGCGCTCACCAGCCAGGCCGCCCGCGAGCGCGGCCTGTTCCAGCCGGCCTACGTGCAGCGGCTGCTGGACGACCCGGCTGCCCACATCACCCCCTTGCAAGGCTCCAAGCTCTGGCAGCTTGGCCTGCTCGAAATCTGGCTCCAGACCCATCTGCACTGAATGAACAACGCACACATGCGCAAAGACGCACAACGGGCCCTGCGACTGGGCCGCATCCCCATTCCCCACACGGGGCCCCGCAGCGAGACCGCACAGCGAACCGACGTGGTGGTGCAGTGCGGCTGGGGCCGCCTCATTGCCGGCCACACCTTCGCCGAGCCGGCCGACGTGGCCGCCGCGCTGCTGCAGGAGCACCCCGGCCAGCGCGACATCGCCTTCTACCTCGACAAGCCCCATGTGGTGGTGTCGCACGCGCCGCAGCAGCTGTTCATCGACCCGTCCGAAACCTACCGGCTCTATCTCAACACTTACACGCCGCAGCGCGCGGTGCGCCGGGGCTTCACGGTGCGCCGGCTGCGCTCGCGCGCCGACGTGGCGGCCATCAACGCCATTTATCGCACGCGCCGCATGGTGCCGGTGGACCCGGCGCTGGTGTGGGGCGAGCGCGCCGGTCGCCAGACCATCTACGCGCTGGCCGAGGACCGCCTGACCGGCGAGGTGATCGGTGTGGTGATGGGGCTGGACCAGGTCGAGGCCTTTGGTGACAAGGCCGCCGGCGCCAGCCTGTGGGCGCTGGCGGTGGCGCCGCAGGCCACCCACCCCGGCATTGGCGAGGCGCTCACGCGTTACCTCGCCGAGCACTTCCAGGCCCGCGGGCGCTCGTTCATGGACCTCTCGGTGCTGCACGACAACCAGCAGGCCATTGCGCTGTACCGCAAGCTCGGGTTCCAGAACGTGCCGGTCTTCGCGGTGAAGCGCCGCAACGCCATCAACGAGCCCCTGTTCACGGGCGGCGGCCCGCAGTCCGACGGTCTGAATCCTTACGCCCGCATCATCGTGGACGAGGCCCAGCGCCGCGGCATCCGCGTGGAGGTGATCGACGCCGAGAACGGCTACTTCCGCCTCGACTACAGCGGCCGCAGCGTGGTGTGCCGCGAGTCCCTGTCCGAGCTCACCAGCGCGGTGGCCATGAGCCGCTGCGCCGACAAGCGCGTGACCGTGCGCCTGCTCGAAGGCGCCGGACTCAGCGTGCCGAAGCAGCGCCTGGCCGGCGACGCGGTGGAGAACGCCGCCTTCCTGCGCGAGCACGGCGCCATCGTGGTCAAGCCGGTGGACGGTGAGCAGGGCAAGGGCATCAGCGTGAACCTGACCTTGCCAGAGGACGTGGAGGCCGCCATCGAGAACGCCAGCCATTACGGCGAGCGCGTGCTGCTGGAACAGTTCTGCGAGGGGCAGGACCTGCGCATCGTCGTTATCAACCACCGGGTGGTGGCCGCGGCCATCCGCAAGCCGGCCACGGTGGTGGGCGACGGCAGCAGCACCATTGCCGAACTGATCGACAAGCAGAGCCGCCGCCGTGCGGCCGCCACGGGCGGCGAGTCGCGAATTCCGGTGGACGGTGAAACGCGGCGCTGCCTGGCCACGCTGGGCAAGCGGCTGGAAGACGTGCTGCCCTTCGGCGAATCGCTGGCGGTGCGCAAGACCGCCAACCTGCACACCGGCGGCACCATCCACGACGTCACCGAGCAACTGCACCCCGCGCTGAAGCACGCCGCCGAATACGCCAGCCGCGTGCTCGACATTCCCGTCACCGGACTGGACTTCCTCGTGCCCGCGGTCGACGGCCCCGACTACGTGATCATCGAAGCCAACGAACGCCCCGGCCTGGCGAACCACGAGCCACAGCCCACCGCGCAGCGCTTCATCGACCTGCTCTTTCCCCGCACCGCGCCACAGGAGGTCAGCCCATGATCCCGCTCTCCCACCCGGGCCCTGTCTCCCGCTCGCCGGAAGGCGCCATCAGCTACGCCGAGCTGGACCTGCCGCCGATTGACTACGCCTTTCTGGAAGAGACCATGCTCCAGCTGCTGGCGATCCCCAGCCCGGTGGGCCTCACCGACGCGGTGGTGCGCTACACGGCCGGGCGGCTGGACGCCATCGGCATTCCCTACGAGATCACGCGCCGCGGCGCCATCCGCGCCACGCTGCAGGGGCGCGAGCGCCGTCCGGCGCGCGCCATCGTCGCCCACCTGGACACGCTGGGCGCCATGGTGCGCGAGCTCAAGCCCAACGGCCGCGTGGGGGTCATGCCCATCGGCAGCTGGTCCTCGCGCTTTGCCGAGGGCGGGCGCCTGACCATCTTCACCGACACCCAGCAGCTGCGCGGCACCTGTCTGCCACTGAAGACCTCGGGCCACGCCTACGGCCCCGAAATCGACACCCAGCCCTCCAGCTGGGACCATGTCGAGGTGCGGGTGGATGTGCCCGCGCAGAGCGTGCAGGACCTGCTGGACGCGGGCATCAATGTGGGCGACTGGATCGCCTTCGACCCCCAGGCCGAGCTGCAGCCGGGCGGCTACATCAACTCGCGCTACCTCGACGACAAGGCCGCCGTGGCCGTGCTGCTGGCGGCCTGCAAGGCCATCGTGGACAGCGGGCGCCTGCTGCCGGTGGACGCGCATCCGCTGTTCACCATCACCGAAGAAGTGGGCTCCGGCTCGTCGGCCGCGCTGCACGGCGAGATCGCCGAAATGGTGAGCCTGGACATCGCCATTGCCGCCCCCGGCCAGACCACCAGCGAGCGCGCGGCCACCATCTGCCTGCAGGACAATTCGGGTCCGTTCGACTACCACCTCACGCACAAGCTCATCGCGCTGGCGCACACCCACGGCATCCCCTACCGCCGCGACGTGTTCCGCTTCTACCGCTCCGACTCGGCCGCCGCCGTGGAGGCCGGCAACGACATCCGCACCGCGCTCATCGGCTTCGGGGCCGACGCTTCGCACGCGCAGGAGCGCACCCACCGCGACGCCCTCCAGGCCCTGGCCGACCTGAGCGTGGCCTACATGCTGTCCGAACCAGTGGCGCGGCGCGACCGCAAGTCCATGGGCTCGCTGGAGGGCTTTACCGAGCAGCTCAAGCCCGAAGAGATGCACGTGCACACCATTCCACTGCCCGACCCCGAGCAGTTCCTGGCGCCCGACGGCTCGATGCCCCCGCCCGACAGTCCCCCGGAGAACCCGCCTTCGGCCTGATCAGGCCCGACGCGCATCTTCCCGCCACAGCGGGACGAGCGCCCACAGGCCCAGCAGCGGCCCCAGCGCCAGCCAGGGCAGCAGCTGGCCCAGGTGCACGGTCTCGGCCAGCCACACGAACAGCAGGATGCTGACGATGGAAATGGCGAAGCCGATGCTGTTGGTGAGCGTGAGCACGCTGCCCACGGCTTGTGGTGGCGCGTTGCGCGCCGTCAGCGTGGAAAACTGCGGCGAATCGCCCGCCACGGTGATGCCCCAGAGCACCAGCCAGCCGTAGAACAGCGCGTCGGGCGCGCCGATCAGCCAGGGTGCGGCTAGGCAGCACACGCCGCTGGCGGCCAGGTTGCTGCCGGCCACGCGGGCACTGCCCCAGCGCATGGCCGCCCAGCCGCCGCCCGCGCAGCCCAGCGCCCCCGCGCCCAGCACGCCAAAGGCCGTCCACGACAGCTCGGTCCCCGTCAGCCGCGTGGCCAGCACCAGCGGCACCATCACCCACATGGTGTACAGCTCCCACATGTGGCCGAAGTAGCCCAGCACCGAACTGCGCACGCGGGTGTCGGTCCAGATGGCGGCCAGCGCGCGCCACTGCAGCGTGCTCACACGCGCCTGGGCGTGCGGCGGGTCACCGGTGGCGAAGAAAAGCAGCACGCCACCGGCTGCGGCCAGCGCCGCCACGCCCAGCATCAGCGTGGGCCAGGGCAGGGCGCCGCTGAGCGCTCGCAGCGCGTGCGCGCTGGCCGAGCCCAGCACCAGCGCGCCAATGAGCAGGCCCAGCGCCGCGCCCAGACCCTTGCTGTACCACTGCGCCGCGATCTTCATGCCCACGGGGTAGATGCCGGCCAGGAACACGCCGGTGAGGAAGCGCCACACCATCAGCGCCTCGTAATGCGTCACCATCGCCCAGGCACCCACGGTGCAGGCGGCACCGGCCAGCGCGCAGAACAGGAACACGCGCCGCGGAGCAAAGCGGTCGGCAATGGCCAGCAGCGCAAACACCAGCGTGCCGACAATGAAGCCCAGCTGCAGCGCCGAGGTCAGCGGCCCCACCGCGCTGGCAGCCCAGCCCAGTTCGCGCTGCAGGTCGGGCATCACCGCGTTCACCGCGAACCACAGCGAGGTGCCCGCGAACTGGGCGATCACCAGCACCGGGAGGATGTGGCGGGGTACGTCGGCTTGGGTCATGGCGCGCAGCTTAAACGGGCGGCGCGGGGCACCCCTGCCGCGTGCGCGTCAGGGCGCCTCAGACGCCGCGCGCCCGGTCGGCCTTGAACTGCGCGCGGAAGGCCTCGAAGCGTCCGGCGTCCAGCGCCTCGCGCACCTCGCGCATGAGGTTCAGGTAGTAGTGCAGGTTGTGGATGGTGGCCAGCATGGGGCCGAGCATTTCGCCGCAGCGGTCCAGGTGGTGCAGGTAGGCGCGGCTGAAGCCGTCGCGCCCGCCCTCGTCCCAGCTCACGCCGCTCTTGCCCGCGCAGGCGTAGCAGGTGCAGGTGGTGTCCAGCGGCTGGTGGTCGGTCTTGTGGCGGGCGTTGCGGATCTTCAGGTCGCCGAAGCGGGTGAACAGCGTGCCGTTGCGCGCGTTGCGCGTGGGCATGACGCAGTCGAACATGTCCACGCCGTCGGCCACGCCCTGCACCAGGTCTTCGGGCGTGCCCACGCCCATGAGGTAGCGCGGCTTGTGGGCAGGCAGGCGGTGCGGCGTGTGCGCCATGATCTGCAGCATCTGTTCCTTGGGCTCGCCCACGCTCACGCCGCCGATGGCGTAGCCGGGGAAGTCCATCTCCACCAGCGCTTCCAGCGATTCCTGGCGCAGGTGTTCGAACATGCCGCCCTGCACGATGCCGAACAGCGCGTTCGGGTTTTCCAGCCGCGCGAATTCGTCTTTGGAGCGCACGGCCCAGCGGCGGCTCATTTCCATGCTTTTTCGCGCCTCGGGCTCGGTGGTGAGGTGGCCGTTGGTCTCATAGGGCGTGCACTCGTCGAGCTGCATCACGATGTCGCTGTTCAGCCCGGTCTGGATCTGCATGCTGACCTCGGGCGACATGAACAGCTTGTCGCCATTGACCGGGCTGGCGAAGGTCACGCCTTCTTCGGTGATCTTGCGCATGGCGCCGAGCGACCAGACCTGGAAGCCGCCCGAGTCGGTGAGGATGGGCTTGTGCCACTGCTCGAAGGCGTGCAGGCCGCCGAAGCTGGCCATGACCTCGCGACCCGGGCGCATCCACAGGTGGAAGGTGTTGCCCAGGATGATCTGGGCGCCCATGTCTTCCAGGCTGGCGGGCATGACGCCCTTGACCGTGCCGTAGGTGCCCACCGGCATGAAGATGGGGGTTTCGACGACGCCGTGGTTCAGCGTGAGACGGCCGCGGCGCGCGTGGCCTTCGGTCTTGAGGAGTTCGAACTGGAGCATGGGCGAGATTGTCGCCGAGCAAGGGAAAGGGCGGCGGGCGCGTGGTGACGCCACCGGCGCGCGTGCCCTTCAACCCAGACACGACGCGGAACCGGCTCAGCCGGGCCGCCAGCGTGGTCCCCCCTTCAGGGGGGAAGCCGCGTCAGCGGCGCAGGGGGGTTATTCCATGGCCAGAATCCAGGCCACCAGGCGGGCAGCGTCCACCTCGGAGATCGCCACCTTGTTCGGCGGCATGGCCAGGCCGCTCACCTTGCCCTGCCAGTGGCTCTCGTAGGGGCTGGAGCCGGCCATCACCGTGGTGGTGAGCTGCTGCTGGGCGCCTTTGACACTCTTGTATTTGGCCGACACGTCGCGCCAGGCAGGACCGATGGGCGCCAGGCCGTTTGGCCCCTTGGCGCCGGGTTCGATGTGGTGGCAGGCCATGCAGCCACTGGACGTGGCCAGCTTCAGCACGGCGTCGTCGTTGGGCCCAGCGGCCCAAGCGGTTGAAGACAGCAGGGCGACGGAGAGGGAAAGCAACAGGTGACGCATGATTCCTCCAGAGGTTTTTAGAACCTTCAGGCTATCAGTGCGCCGCACCCGGCGATTGATCTGCGTCAAGCGCCGCCGGCTCCGTCTCAATTCGAGACAGTGCGACGACGGACGCAACGCGAGGGGCGTTTACTGCCGCAGCGGCACGACGCGCTCGCTGTCGTCGAGCTGGCTGTTCTCGACCACCGGCACCGTGTCGGACCGGTCCCAGCCCCAGGCCAGCAGCAGGGCCAGGCTGAGCGAGAGGAGAAGGGCCAGGCCCAGGCGGAGGACGATTTCAATCACGGTGGCGGTTTCCAGGCAGAGAGGGCGGTGGGCGGTGATTGTGGTGTGTTTCGCAGCGCTGGCGGCACCCCGTCCGGCAAAAGGTGTGCCCAACGGCAACGGACGGCGGCTTATGTCCGCCGCTGTGGTGCAAAAGCCGCTGTTCCGTCAGCTTTTGCGCAGCAGCATGGCGTCGCCATAACTGAAGAAGCGGTAACGCTGTTCAATGGCGTGGCGGTACAGCGCCATGACCGGCTCGTACCCGGCGAATGCGCTCACCAGCATCATCAGCGTCGACTTGGGCAGGTGGAAATTGGTGATCAGCAGGTCCACCACGCGGTAGTCGAAGCCCGGCGTGATGAAGATGTTGGTGTCACCGGCCACCTCCCCACTGCGGGCCCAGCTCTCCAGCGTGCGCACGGTGGTGGTGCCCACCGCCACCACGCGCCCACCGCGCGCGCGGCAGTCGGCGATAGCCTGAACGGTGGCTGGGGGAATGGCATAGCGCTCGTGGTGCATCACATGTTCGCTGATGCGCTCGGCCTTCATGGGGGCAAAGGTGCCGGCGCCCACGTGCAGGGTGACGCTGGCGCGCTGCACGCCCCGCGCGTCCAGGGCGGCCAGCACCGATTCGTCGAAATGCAGCGCGGCGGTGGGCGCGGCCACGGCGCCGGGCACGCGGGCAAACACCGTCTGGTAGCGGCGCTCGTCGTCTGCGTCGTCGGCGTGCTCGATGTAGGGCGGCAGCGGCACGTGGCCGTGGCGCTGCATCAGCTCATACGGCGTTTCCCCGGCGGGGCCTTGCAGGCGCAGGCGGAACAGCTGGCCCTGCTCGTCGGGCCAGCGGCCGATGAAGGTGGCGTCGAAGCCACCACCGTCCAGCCCACCCGCCATGTGCAGCCGGCCACCGGGCTGGGGCTTTTTGCTCACGCGGATGTGCGCCACCACCTCGTTCTCGCTGCCGTCCAGCGCCTCGTGCGGCAGCAGCACGCGCTCGATCAGCAGTTCCAGCTTGCCGCCGCTGGCTTTTTCGCCAAACATCCGGGCCTTCACCACCTGCGTGTCGTTGAACACCAGCAGGTCGCCGGGCTGCAGCAGAGCCGGCAGGTCACGAAAGATGCGGTCGGCAGGCCGCGCGCCGGTCGCATCTAGCAGGCGCGAGGCGCTGCGCTCGGCGGCGGGGTGCTGGGCGATCAGCTCGGTGGGTAGGGTGAAATCGAAATCGGCGACGCTGAAGTCGCGCGGCGCGGCGGGCGCCGAAGATGCAGGTGTGGTCATGCGGTTTGAGGGCCTTACGGGACCCGTTCCAAGGCAAAGCGCAAGATTGTCGCAGAGCCGGCGCGCCGGGCACTTCGGCCACAATGGCGCGATGTCCACCAGCGCGCCAGCGTCCCCCCCGGTTGCCGCGCCGCGCAAGGCCCTGTCGGCTCCCCAGAAAGCCTTGCACAAGCTCGGACTGGTGCGCGACATCGACCTGGCCCTGCACCTGCCGCTGCGCTACGAAGACGAAACCCGTGTGGTGCGCCTGGCCGACGCGCGCGAAGGCCAGACGGTGCAGATCGAAGGCACCGTGACGCATGCCGAGGTGACGCTGCGCCCGCGCCGCCAGCTGCTGGTGACGCTGGACGACGGCTCCGACACGTGCACCCTGCGCTTCTTCACCTTCTACCCCTCGCACCAGAAGGCGCTGGCGGTGGGCGCGCGCATCCGGGCGCGTGGTGAGCTGCGCGGCGGCTTTCTGGGGCGCACCATCATGCACCCGGCGTTCCACGCCGCCGGGGGCGAACTGCCCAACGCGCTCACTCCCGTGTACCCCACCAGCGCCCAGCTGCCGCAGGCCTACCTGCGCAAGGTGGTGGCCAGCGGCCTGGCGCGCGCCGACCTGAGCGAAACGATTCCCGCCGAGCTGCTGGGCAGCCTGCAGCAAGTGGTGCACGGCGCGTGGACGCTGCGCGACGCGCTGCGCTACCTGCACCAGCCCGGCCCCGACGTGTCGCTGGACGCACTGGAAGACCGCAGCCACCCGGCCTGGCAGCGACTGAAGGCCGAGGAACTGCTGGCCCAGCAGCTCTCGCAGCTGATGGCCAAGCGCGAACGCGACGCCCTGCGCGCCCCGGCCCTGCGCCCGCAGCCCGGTGGCCTGCACGAGCAGCTGCTGGCCGTGCTGCCCTTCGCCCTGACCGCGGCGCAACGCCGGGTGGGCGAAGAAATCGCGCGCGACCTGGCCCGCCCCGTGCCCATGCACCGCCTGCTGCAGGGCGACGTGGGTTCCGGCAAAACCGTAGTGGCCGCCCTGGCCGCCGCCATCTCCATCGACGCGGGCTGGCAGTGCGCCCTGATGGCGCCCACCGAAATCCTGGCCGAACAGCACTTCGCCAAACTCATCGGCTGGCTGGAGCCGCTGCTCGCCCCGCTCGGCAAGCGCGTGGCCTGGCTCACCGGCAGCCAGAAAAAGAAACAGCGCACCGAGATGCTGGCCCTCATCGCCAGCGGCGAAGCCGCGCTGGTGGTGGGCACCCACGCGGTCATTCAGGACCAGGTGCAGTTCCAGAACCTGGCACTGGCTCTCATCGACGAACAGCACCGCTTCGGCGTGGCGCAGCGGCTGGCTTTGCGCGGCAAGATGGGCCCGGCTGCAGAGGGGGAGCCCAGCCCAGAACGCCGCGGAACCGGCTTTGCCGGGCCGCAGGCGTTGCCCCTTGAGGGGTTGAGCGGCGACGCGCAGCGCGCAAGCGATGGGGGGGAGCCCCATATGCTCATGATGACGGCCACTCCCATTCCGCGCACGCTGGCCATGAGCTACTACGCCGACCTGGACGTGTCCACCATCGACGAACTGCCGCCCGGGCGCACGCCCATCGTCACCAAAGTGGTGGCCGACAGCCGCCGCGGTGAGGTCATTGAGCGAATCCGCGCCCAAGTCGCCCAGGGCCGACAGGTCTACTGGGTCTGCCCGCTGATCGAAGAAAGCGAATCCATCGACCTGTCCAACGCCACGGCCACCCACGCCGAACTGAGCGCAGCCCTGAACCCGGGCTCAGCGGCGCCGGCAGCACCTGATGCACTGGCGCTGGAATCAGCGGATGGCGCCACCGCAGGCGTGCTGGTCGGCCTGCTGCACTCGCGCATGCCGGTGGCCGAGAAGAAGGCCGTCATGTCGCTCTTCACCAGCGGCCACATGGGCGTGCTGGTGTCCACCACCGTCATCGAGGTGGGCGTGGACGTGCCCAACGCCTCGCTCATGGTGATCGAACACGCCGAGCGCTTCGGCCTGAGTCAGCTGCACCAGCTGCGCGGCCGGGTAGGGCGCGGCGCCGCGGCCTCTGCCTGCGTGCTCATGTACACCCCACCCGAAGGCGGCCGCCTGGGCGAAACTGCCCGCGAACGCCTCAAAGCCATGGCCGAAACCAACGACGGCTTCGAAATCGCGCGCCGCGACCTGGACATACGCGGCCCGGGCGAATTCCTCGGCGCCCGCCAGTCAGGCGCGGCCATGCTGCGCTTTGCAGACCTCGCCACCGACGGCCATTTGCTCGAATGGGCCCGTGGCGCTGCCGCTCGCATGCTCGAACGCCACCCGGCGGCGGCTGAAAAACACATCGCCCGCTGGCACGGCACCAAGGCGGAGTATTTGAAGGCGTAGCTTGCGTGCGGAGTGCAGGGGGTACGACGCACCAATGGGTTCTCGCCGTCGAGAAAGCTGAATAGGGCGGCCACCTCCTCCCGACTCATTGCGTTGGCAATCCGCTTCTTCTGTGTCGCGCGATTCAATCCGTTCCGCCAAGGCAGATTAACCGCTAGCACTTCGCGGTCTAGGCTCAGGAGCGAGCTTCGCGCTTGGTCATGCGTCGACGATGATCGCGTTCCCTCATTGCTCAGCATATTCAGGAATCGCTACAAACTAAATCGTCCATGTCGTGCGGCTGCCGCATTACCGTCATATTAATGCAAACGGACGAAGCCGCGCCAATACAGGTAGTCCCACTCCGTCGAGAGGCTATAGTGGTGATGTTGGATATAATTTCGAGGCGGGTTAAGGAACTGGGTGACGGTACGAATGCGTGCCGGGTTTCATGGTTGCTTTTCCTTGTAAAAAAGTTCCCAGCGTTCAAACTTGCTCATCCCTCAGCATCTGCGGGGTGCCCTACATTAGAGTCACTACACGAATGCGCCACTTCGTCCATTACCACAACAGTCATCGTATGGGCTACTCTGCCTCCGGACTTGGCACGCCACGCGTCGTCACCGACAAAAGTGTGCGGTACTTGCCTGGTGGCATCGTTTGGCTCGTCAGCGGCGAAGGATCGCGAAGCCCGAAATCGTTCTTTCTGGGAGCAGCGTTTAAGGTAAATCGCATTGCCGCAGGCAGTTACGAGCATCCCAAGTTTAAGAACTCAGCCCACGGCATTGGCGAAATTTTTGGTGAAACGCTCTTGCTAAGCGGGCTCGGATGGTTCGAGACCTTCAGGTCTGAGCAGAGTAATTTTCGCAATAGCCTTACGGAAATCACAGCTAGTCCAGTAGTAGCGGAGTTTCAAGCGCTATCCGGATATGGGCTCTAACCCATCCTTCAAGCAGATCCCTCACGGTGCCACCAAAGTTAAGGGTGGCCGTTATGAGTCGAGAGCCCAGCTATCTCGCAAATCTTGGTGATTTTGGCACCCTCACGAGCATAATCGCATCGTGACATGACAAAGATGCCTGTTTCGATGTCGCATTTAAAGAGCATTATTTTCGGCTACGAGCTCGTGGTCCATCTCGCCGAGCTTCTCTGCAGGCTGGACGAAGAGCTCCTAGCGTAGGGAATTCGGATGATCCTTCCCATTGCTTATCAAGCGCCAGCGAAACTCGCGGCTCCCTCATTGCAATGATGTCCTTCTATAAAAGGCACCAAAGGGCCTAACAGTGCAGTCAACCGGACACCAAGCGGTTGCACACTGTGGTTCCCTCCCTGGGCTGCGATGTCAGTTACTTTCAACGTTAGGCCCGCCGAACACCTATGGAATCCTTCGAAGTACCGTACAAGAAACCGCGGCGAATCCGGGCCTTGCTTCTCTTCTTCTTCCGCCCCAAGGCATTCGTCGACATGTCTGCCGAGCACGATGTCGCATGGCTACTATCGGACTCTCCTGACATCCGAGCCTCATACCTGAAGGGCGAGTATGAGCCACGAGTCTCTGACCACCGAGCGAATGCCGATGCCCGCAGCACAGGCTTGCGCCAGTCGCTCCTTCATTCCGAATTAGTGGTTCTTGTTTCCTCTGTCGTTGGCCTCATTGCAGGCGCGACCCTGCGTTCAAGCTTCGGCGACTTAGGCGCTCGAGCAAGTAACGTTTGGCAAGCCATCGCAGTCGGCATCATCCTATGGGTCACGCTCTGGCAACTTACGAAAGACCTACAAAGCTTTGGCGGCAAGAGCCTTCCGGAAAGGGTACACGGCTGGATCTTCAACAGTCTGTACATCGCGGGTACGGCGATACTCTTTGTCGTCTATGGCTGGCAGGCTTAACCCTTCGCTGGAGCCTACTCGCACCGGCACGGCGCATGGTCCGCGTACAGATGTACTCCATCATCGATCCTGCGGGCTAGGCGCCCCCCCGGTATGCGCAAGTCAGACTAAACGTTATGCGGCTATCACTCCTAAACCCGCAGCGGAGCAATGCGTTTTGCGCTCAATCTGCCTCAAACTCCAAGCTCCAAGCTCCAAGCTCCACTCAAGCTTATGCGCCGTTGATGGTGTGGCTTGGGATGGCGCGGCTGTGCGTCGCGGGGGCACAATCCGCGCATGACCCTCACCGAACTCAAGTACATCGTGGCCGTGGCGCGTGAGCGCCACTTTGGCAAGGCGGCCGAGGCCTGCTTTGTGTCGCAGCCCACCTTGTCCGTGGCGATCAAGAAGCTGGAAGAAGAGCTGGAGGTCAAGATCTTCGAGCGCAACGCCAGCGAGATCGCGGTTACGCCGCTGGGCGAGGACATCGTGCGCCAGGCGCAGACGGTGCTGGAGCAGGCGGCGGCCATCAAGGAGATTGCCAAGCGCGGCAAAGACCCGCTGGCCGGGCCGCTGCGCCTGGGCGTGATCTACACCATCGGCCCCTACCTGCTGCCCAACCTGGTGCGCCAGGTGATCGACCGCACGCCGCAGATGCCGCTGATGCTGATGGAGAACTTCACGGTGAAGCTGCTGGAGCAGCTGCGCCTGGGCGAGATCGATTGCGCCATCCTGGCCGAGCCGTTCCCCGATACCAACCTGGCGATTGCCGCCCTGTACGACGAGCCGTTTCTCGCCGCCGTGCCGCACACGCACCCGTTGGCCAAACAGGGCCACATCACCAACGAAGAGCTCAAGCGCGAGACCATGCTGCTGCTGGGCACGGGCCATTGCTTTCGCGACCACGTGCTCGAGGTCTGCCCGGAGTTCGCGCGTTTCTCCAACGACGCCGAGGGTATCCGCAAGAGCTTTGAAGGATCGTCGCTGGAGACCATCAAGCACATGGTGGCCGCCGGCATGGGCGTGACGCTGGTGCCGCGCCTGTCGGTGCCTTCGTCAGCGCTGGAAGGCCACGCCTCACCGGGGCAGGATTTTGGTGATTCGTCGTACGTGCGCTACCTGCCGTTCGAGGGCGAGGCGCCCACGCGGCGCGTGGTGCTGGCATGGCGGCGCAGCTTCACACGGTATGAGGCCATTGCCGAGCTGCGCAACGCCATCTACGCCTGCGAACTTCCGGGCGTCAAACGCCTCTCTTGATTTTTGTTTTTCAACCATCCCTCAGGAGTTCTCCATGGCCAAAACCGCCAGCAAAGTCAGTGCGCCCAGCATCAACATCGGCATCAACGAGAAGGACCGCGCAGCCATTGCCAAAGGCCTGTCCAAGCTGCTGGCCGACACCTACACGCTGTACCTCACCACGCACAACTTCCACTGGAACGTGACCGGGCCGATGTTCACATCGCTGCACACCCTGTTCATGACGCAGTACACCGAGCTGTGGACCGCCGTGGACCCGGTGGCCGAACGCATCCGATCGCTGGGCCACGACGCCCCAGGCAGCTACGCCCAGTTCAGCAAGCTCAGCTCGGTGCCCGACGCGCCGGCCACACCGCCCAAGGCCATGGAGATGGTGCGCATCCTCGTGCAGGGCCACGAAGCGGTGGCGCGCACGGCGCGTGAGTTGTTCCCCGTGGTCGACAAGGCGGGCGACGAGCCCACGGCCGATCTGCTGACGCAGCGCCTCACGGTGCACGAGCAGACCGCGTGGATGCTGCGCTCCATCCTCGAGGAGTGATCTGCTGACCATGGTCGCTGCGACGTCTCCCGCGCCTTCGCGCCTGGCGCTGTACCTTGACCTGATCCGCTGGAACCGCCCGGCCGGCTGGCTGTTGCTGCTCTGGCCGTCGCTGGCCGCGCTGTGGGTGGCTGCGGGCGGGTTCCCCGGCTGGCACCTGCTGGCCGTGTTTGTGCTCGGCACCATCCTCATGCGCAGCGCCGGCTGCTGCGTGAACGACGTGGCCGACCGCGAATTCGACAAACACGTGAAGCGCACCGCGCAGCGCCCGGTGACCTCGGGCAAGGTGTCGACCCGCGAAGCGCTGGCGGTGGGCGCGGTGCTCGCGCTGGCCGCGTTTGCGCTGGTGCTCACCACCAACACGCTCACGGTGCTCATGTCCTTCGCGGCGCTCGCCATCACACTGGCCTATCCGTATGCCAAGCGATACGTGTCCATGCCGCAGGCCGTGCTGGGCGTGGCCTTCAGCTTCGGCGTGCCCATGGCGTTTGCCGCCGTGCAGGCGCAGCTGCCGCCGCTGGCCTGGGTGCTGCTGGTGGGCAACCTCTTCTGGGTGCTGGCCTACGACACCGAGTACGCCATGGTCGACCGCGACGACGACCTGCGCATCGGCATGAAGACCTCGGCCATCACGCTGGGCGCGTACGACGTGCCTGC
>JAUXNG010000085.1 GCA_030682835.1 Hydrogenophaga sp.
GCACGCTGTTGTCAACTCTCTAGCAATGTCAACTACGCGCCTGAAACCTGTCTCTGCGCCTTACCACGATGCATGAATAGGAGTGATCGCAATCCGGCACGCCAAGGGCATGCACGTTGAAAACTCGAACGGCAGCAACCGCTGCAAAGCGGGTCTCGGGACTTGATGGCGACCAGACTGACTGCAGCCCGTTAGGTTCAGCATCCGCCTGACGGCTTAAGCTGAATTCGTTTACACCAGTTCTGATGGAAAGTGATTCGAGTGGCACAGCTGGATAAGGTCAATCTGCCTTTTTTTGGGCCTAGAGCGCCGAGGCGCCCCTCTCAAGCAGCTGATCCGTGCCAATTCGCGCAACGATTGCGAGTGCTAAGGCCAGGCGCGCGGCGGAGTGCTCCTCGTCGCTGGGGAGCGAGTCCAGCGCATCGCCCAGCGCGAATGTCCCCTCAATCTGACCGATGTGCAGGGCTTCCTCTCGAGCTTCTTCTTCGCTCAGGTCTCCTGAGCGCAAGCGCTGTAGCCACACGTCAATAAGCTCATGGCCGCCAGGAGCGCGGATCTGCATTTTGTAGGGCTGGTTTTTCATTCTTTGTTCCAAGAGGTTCCATTGATCTGGCGGTGTTTGTTTTCAGGTGGCTCAGTTGGTGACAGGAAATTTGACGTGGTCGAAGTTGCCGGATTCGAGAAAGGCCGAGGCTTCGGAGCCTTGTGCGAGATCGTAGGTGCGGCCGTCGTTCAGAACCAGGCGGTTCTTGATGGTCCAGGTGGCGGCGTTTTTGGTGGCGGTGGTAATGGTGGCCTTTCGGTTGTCATCGGCAGCGTGGTTGCCGGTTAGATTGTTTGAGAATTGCCGAGATGTCCTAGAGTTTTTGTCAACACTCGCTGCAGACCTATTGCAAGATGTATCAGAGGTCCTTCAGCAGCTGCTCAATTGCTCGGTTGGCGAGCTCGGCATCAACCATGGCCAACATTTCCGCCACGCGCGCCGCGCGCCGCTGGCGCAGGTAGTCCTCGTAGCGATTCTCGGGGTCTCTCGCGGGCAGCATGGGCGATCGCAAAAGCGCCACCGCATCCGGGTCCGCTGCGACTAGGCTCATGTGCTTAGTCAACGGCTCCATGTTGGAGAGGTCTAGTCGCCGCGCGATCTCGACGATCTGCATGCCCGTGTGGAAAATCTTCACAGCGCGCCATCCATTGCGCGCCGTGCGAGCTCTGCATCAACGCGAGCGATCATTTCATGTACACGGCCCGCCATCATGGCGCCCGTAGTTCCGGGCTCCATCGGGAGCACGGACTCCCTCAGAGTGAGGATGGCAGAGGGATCGTCTGCGAGCGTGGCTACCGCATTGCTAGGGATTTCCCCGCCACGCATTAGCAGCTGGCGTAGCTCGAGCGCGTTGGGGCCGACGGGTCCTGCCAGCAACTTGTCTATGGAACGACGCGCAAGCAGCGCGTCGGCCTCTGCGATCATTTCGCCCACGCGCACTCCGGGATGATCCCAGCCCAGTGTGCGGGCGGCTGCCAAGGCCTCGGGACTGTCTGCAAGCGCGCAGACGAGCTCCTCTCGCGGCGCCATGATTAGGACCAGGTGCGACTCATCTGATCGGCTCCGAAGAGCCTGCGCGAAAACGTTGAGATCGATGGCCATGTGTGGTGCGTTATTCGGTGCGTTATCGTGGATTCAGGGGGATTCCAGGGGACATTCTTGAGATATCTGCTCTATGAAGCCCCGTGATAGACTTGGTTCGAGTCCAATCGCGCCTACCAAAAAGCCCTTGTAATTCATAGAGTTACAAGGGCTTTTTGCTTTCTGGCGTTCTGCGCTCAACGCACATGAGCCTGGGTTGGGGGCGGATCGTTGCCCTATTGACCCACTGCAATGCGGTAAACATCTGCGCCGCTGGCTGGTAGGTCAACTGCTAATCGCCGGTGGTCAGTGAAAACCCGATAACCCGGGAACCACAGAATTTGTACGATGACCATACAAATTCCGATGGTCATGCTCACCTCTGTCTCCACCCTTCAGGTACCTGATCGCCTCAGTGATCGTCTGGCTGCGTTCCTGCGTCAGCGCATAGAGTCCGGTGAATGGGCCGCAGGCCACCGCTTGCCGACAGAGCAAAGCCTGACGGTGGAGTACGGTGTTTCTCGAACGGTGGTGCGGGAAGCGGTCAGCCGCCTGAAGTCCATGGGCTGGCTCACCTCTCGCCAGGGTTCTGGCATCTATGTGGCGGCCGCCGGGCCTGCCCGGGCGCTGGTGTTTGACCCGGCCGTGTTGACGTCGCTGACAGCTGTCTTGCAAGTGGTGGAAGTCCGCCGCTCGCTGGAAGGTGAGGTGGCTGCACTCGCGGCCGCTCGCATTGATCCCGCCAAAGCCCGGGAGATCGAAAACGCGCTGGTCGCCATCGACTCGGCAGTGGCCATGGGGCGCGATGGGGTCGAAGAGGACCTGATGTTCCACCGGACCATTGCCCGCGTCACAGACAACCCCCAGTTTGAGGGCTTGCTGGATTTTCTTGAGCAGTACCTTCGCGATGCCATTCACGTGACGAGGGCCAACGAAGCCATGCACGCGGAATTCATGCGACAGGTGCAAGCTGAACATCAGGCCATTGCGCGCGCCATCTGCAAAGGGGATGCCTCGGCGGCACGCCGTGCTGCGGTCAGGCACATGGTGAACGCTGTTCACCGCATCGAGCGTGCGGACGAATCCGTTCGTGCTGCGCTGAGGCAGGCGCTTCAGCAATCTGCCTCCAACTCCGGTCAACCACGCAAGAGCGCATCATGAGCAAACACACGGCCACTTTGGGTGTCATCGGTCTCGGTTCCATGGGAATGGGTGCTGCTTTGTCGGCGGTGCGGCGTGGTTTTGAGGTCTGGGGCTGCGACACGCGAGAAGAAGCCAGGGAGGCGCTGGCTCTGGCCGGTGGTCACCCTGTGAACTCGGCAGCTGACCTGGCCGCGCAGTGTGATGTGGTGCTGGTGCTGGTGGTCAACGCGGCTCAAACGGAAGAAGTGCTTTTTGGCGAGCAGGGCCTTGCCGGACGCATGCGCAGCGGCGGGGTGGTGGTCGCGTCGGCCACCGTGGATCCCGCCTTGCCACCCGTCTGGGCCGAGCGCCTGTCTGGGCATGGCTTGCACCTGATTGATGGGCCTGTGTCAGGCGGTGCGCGCAAGGCCGCGGACGGCCAGATGACCGTGATGGCCTCGGGTGATCCGCAGGCCTTTGTAGCGGCTGGTCCCTTGCTGGAGGCATTTGCCGGCAAGGTCTACCGCCTGGGTGACCGGGCAGGTATTGGTTCCACCGTGAAGATGGTCAACCAGCACCTCGCGGGTGTCCACATCGCCACTGCCTGCGAGGCGATGGCTCTGGGCATGCGAGCGGGCGCCGATCCGCGCCAGCTCTATGACGTGATCTGCAACTCGGCTGGCATGAGCTGGATGTTCGAAAACCGGGTCCCACACATCCTTGACGGTGACTACACCCCACTGTCGGCGGTCAATATCTTCGTGAAGGATCTGGGCATCGTGCTCGACGCGGCTCGGCAACTCAAGTTTCCTCTGCCCTTGGCCGCCGCTGCGCATCAGCTGTATCTGGCCACGGCAGCGATGGGGCACGGTGCGGAAGACGACTCGGCTGTCGTCAAGTACTACGCAGCCCTGGCTGGTCTGGTGCTGCCAGGGCAAGGGGAGGCCGCATGATTCTGGGCGTCATCGCAGACGACTTCACGGGCGCCACCGATGTGGCCAGCATGCTGGTACGCGCGGGTATGCGCACGGTTCTGGTGATGGGTGTGCCCACGGGTCCCTTGCCTGATGCAGAGGCGATTGTGGTGGCGCTCAAGTCGCGCACCGCGCCGGTGGATGAAGCGGTGGCCGACTCGGTGGCTGCGCTGCATTGCTTGCAAGCCGCTGGCGCGCGCCAGTTCTATTTCAAGTACTGCTCCACCTTCGATTCCACCCCAGACGGGAATATCGGCCCCGTGGCGGAGGCCCTCCTGAACGCCCTGGGCAGTGAGTTCACAGTGGCCTGCCCGGCGCTGCCAGAGAACGGCCGCACGGTGTACCGCGGGCACCTGTTCGTGGGGGATCAGTTGCTGAGCGATTCGGGCATGCGACACCATCCGCTCACCCCCATGACAGATGCCAATCTGGTTCGGGTGCTGCAGGCGCAATGCCACGGAAAGGTGGGCCTGGCTGGCCACGAGGCGGTGTCTGAAGGCGTGCAGGCTCTGCAAGAACGCTTCCAGGCTTTGCAAGAAGAGGACGTTCGCTTTGCGATTGTGGATGCCGTGGACACCGCGGCGCTTCACACCCTGGCGCTGTCCTGTGCCGACCTTCCACTGGTGACGGCAGGCTCCGGACTGGCCCTGGGTTTGCCGGCGGTCTACCAGGCGAAGGGCTGGCTGCAGCCCGATCGGCATGCCGCGCGCTTGACGCTCGCGGGTGGCCCCGCCGCGGTCTTGTCGGGCTCGTGTTCGCAGGCCACCCAAGCGCAGGTGGCCGACTGGTTGCTGGCTGGTCGGCCCGGTTTCCAGGTGGATGTGCGCGCTCTGGCTGCCGGGGAGCCGCATGCGCAGCACATTCTGCAATGGGTCGACTCGCAGGGCGAAGCAGCAGTGCTGGTGTACGCCACCGCACACCCGGCAGAGGTTCAGTCGATCCAGGCCGAACTGGGGGTGCAGCGGGCCGGGCAGCTGGTGGAGGAGTGTCTTTCGCAGGTAGCGTTGGGCCTCATGGATCGGGGCGTGCGCCGCTTGGTCGTCGCCGGCGGTGAAACCTCCGGTGCGGTCGTGCAGGCCCTGGGTGTGCAGACGTTGCGCATTGGTCCCACGATCGACCCGGGCGTCCCCTGGACCCAGGCGGAGGGGCGTGAACTCTTGCTGGCCCTGAAGTCAGGAAATTTTGGCGGAACTGGGTTTTTTGCCAAGGCACTGGCGTTGACCGAGTGAGGGGCGCTGCAATGTCCACGACCACTTTCACCAGCTTGTCGGCACTGCGCGATGAGGTGTGCCGTGTGGGCCACTCGCTGTTCCAGCGCGGTTACGTGCATGCGACAGCGGGCAATATCAGCGTACGGGTACCCGAAGACCTTGGCGGAGGGTTCCTGATCACCCCCACCGATGCCTGTCTGGGTGATCTGTCTGCCGATGCATTGGCCTGGGTGGAGGCGGATGGACAACAGATCTGCGGCGACAGGGCCAGCAAAACCCTCCACCTGCACCGCCGTATTTATGCAGCGGTGCCTGCGGCGCAATGCGTCATCCATACCCATTCAACGAACCTCGTAGCCTGGTCCTTGCGTCCCCGTGTGACGGGCCAGGAGTGGATTCCCCCCATCACGCCGTACTTCGTCATGAAGGTGGGGCGGGTGCCGTTGATTCCCTATCACCGCCCAGGTGACCCGGAGGTTGCCCTTGCGGTGGTGAAGCAGGTGGCCCAGGCACAGGCCGAAGGGCGAGACCTGCACGCAGTGATGCTCGAGCGCCTGGGGCCCAACGTCTGGGGCCAGTCGCCGGCAGCGGCCATGGCGGTGCTGGAAGAACTGGAAGAAACCGCCAAGCTTTGCCTCATGACCCAGCCACTGCCGGCCGCACTGACCGAAAGACAGATAGGCGAACTTCGCCATCATTTCAGCGCTCCCTGGTGAGAGCACCTCTTTGATCGCCGGACTCAAACATGCCTCGCTTCGCCGCCAACCTTTCCATGATGTACACCGAGCTGCCGTTTCTGGACCGTTTTGCGGCGGCAGCGGCCGATGGTTTCGAGGCGGTGGAGTACCTGTTTCCCTACGAGCATGCGCCGGAAGCGGTGGCGGATCGCCTGAGAGCCCACGGCCTCACCCAGGTGCTGTTCAACCTGCCGCCCGGGGATTGGGCAGCAGGTGAACGGGGAATGGCCTGCCAGCCAGGACGAGCGGTCGAGTTCGCACAGTCCGTGCAGGCAGCCTTGCCCTATGCGCGCGCAACGGGCTGCCGCCAACTCCATGCAATGGCCGGCTTGCTGCCGTCAGGGGTGTCGCCTGAGCAGGCCCGCCAGACCTATGTGCTCAACCTGCGCGCGGCTGCCGGCGTACTGGCTGCTGAAGGCATCACCCTGCTGATCGAGCCCATCAACACGCGCGACATGCCGGGGTACTTTCTGAACTGGCAACAGCAGGCGCACGACGTGGTGGCCGAGGTCGGCGCTTCAAACCTGAAGGTGCAGATGGACCTTTACCACTGCCAGGTCATGGAGGGCGATCTGACTCGCCGCCTCGAACATCACTTTCCGGGCGTCGGGCACATCCAGATCGCCGGCGTGCCCGACCGTCACGAGCCCGACGAAGGCGAAGTGTCCTTCACCCATTTGTTCACCCGCCTGGATGCACTCGGATACGACGGCTGGATCGGTTGTGAGTACCGCCCGGCGGGGCACACCTCGGCCGGTTTGAGCTGGGTGAGCCCTTACCTGAGGCGCGCGCCGTGACCGCGCTTGCCATGTACACCGCCTGCAGCGGTACGAACCCTTGCCGCGCCCACCCCAATGTGCTGTTGAAACCATGGAACACAGCAGCGACCCGTTTCGAGGACAGCGTCTGCGGGCATGTCCGCGAAAACCCCGATGCCTTCCCGGTGCCGGGGGTTTGATAATGAAATTTGTATGACAACCTGAGGTGTCTTCCTGACCCTCAATACCCACAGGAGACAAAGATGAAGATTTCTCGTCGTTTGAGCACGCTGGGCCTCGCTTGCGGCCTGGCTCTGGGCTTGTCGGGTGTGGCGGTCACCGCTCACGCGCAGACCACGATGCGCATCAACATTTCGGTGGCAAAAGATTCTCACCAGGGCGTGGGTATCGATACGTTTGCTCAGGAAGTCGAGCAGCGCACCGGTGGTCGTTACAAGATTCAGACGTTCTACTCCGGCTCCCTGGGCGGAGAGCGCGAGTCGATTGAAGCGGTTCAGCTGGGAACACATGAACTGACATTCACCTCGACCGGTCCGGTTCCCAACTTTGTTCCAGAAGCGCGTATTCTGGATATTCCTTTCCTGTTTCGTGACAAGGCACATGCCCGTGCGGTGCTGGACGGCCCCATTGGGCAGGACATGCTCACCAAGTTCGACAGCAAAGGCATCAAGGCACTCGGCTGGGGTGAAAACGGCGTTCGTCACATGACCAACAATCGGCGGGCCGTCAACAGTCCGGACGATCTCAAGGGTCTGAAGATGCGCACCATGGAAAACCCGGTGCACGTGGCTGCGTACAAGGGCTTGGGCATTGTCACGACGCCAATGGCATTCCCGGAAGTGTTCACCGCGTTGCAGCAAGGCACGGTCGACGGTCAGGAGAATCCCCTCTCGGTGATCATGGCGGCCAAGTTTGTGCAGGTGCAAAAGCACATGTCTCTCACAGGTCACGTGTATTCGCCAGCCATCTTTCTGATGAACAAGGGCGTTTTCGACAAGCTCAGCGCAGCAGACAAGCAGCACTTCCTGGAGGCAGCCAAGGTGGCGGTCAAGGCGAATCGCGAGCGGGTTGATGCGGACGACACCCGGGGTGTGGCCGATCTGAAAGCCCAGGGCATGCAGATTGTCGAGAACGTGGACAAGCAGCGTTTCATGGCCCAGCTGCAACCGGTGTATGCCGACTTTGAGAGGCAGTTCGGCAAAGAGAACATCGACCGGATCCGCAACTTCAAATAAAGCCCGGCAGGTGGCGCTCTCTTTCGGAAAGCGCCACCTTTGCCCCGATCGCTGGACACCGACTGCCTGACGGGATGTCGCCGCGCTTGACCCTATGAAACATGCTTTTCTACGCTTTGAGCGCCTGACCACCCAGCTGGCCATGCTGGTGGCCTGCGCGATGATGGCCGTTGCCGCCGCTCTGGGCATGTACCAGATCATCACGCGGTTCATCTTGCAATCGCCCGCTGAATGGACCGAGGTCATGATCCGGTTCACCCTCATCTGGATGGTGTTCCTTGGCGTGCCGGCGGCATTTCGCATTGGCGCCATGATCAGCGTGGATGTGCTTTACCGCTGGAGCCCCCCCCGCGTGAAACGGGTGCTCGACTACGTGGTCAGCATCGCTTCTCTCTTGCTCATTGCCATCATCATCTGGTGGGGGTGGGACTATGCCCAGCGCGGCAGCGTGCAATCCATGATCGGGCTGGAAAATGTATCCATGATCTGGGCCTACATGGCCATGCCGGTGGGTGGTGTTTTCAGCGCCATTGCCATCGTGGGTAACCTGCTGGATCCACAGCGCCAGGAACTGGAGACTCAGCAATGACCCCCGTCATGCTCATCACGATGGCCTTGTGCTTTCTGCTGACGATTTCCGTCGCAGTCTCGATCGGCCTGGCTTCCATCCTCGGCATTCACCTTTCAAACGTGAACATGTTGATTTCGGTGAAGGAGCTCTTCTCATCGATCAACAAGTTTCCACTGGCCGCTATTCCGTTTTTCATTCTGGCTGGCAACATCATGGACACCGGCGGCATTTCACGCCGACTGGTCGAGTTCGCCAAGAGCATCGTCGGCGGTGTGCAGGGCGGCCTGCCCATGACCATGGTGCTCACCTGCATGATTTTTGCAGCGGTCTCCGGGTCGTCGGTGGCAACCACCTTCGCCATCGGCGCGATCCTCATTCCGGCACTGGTGAAACACGGGTACCCGCGCCCCTATGCCGCGTCCCTGCAGGCGACGAGCGCCGAACTCGGGGTGATCATTCCTCCGTCGATTCCCTTGATCCTGTACGGTGTGAGTGCCGAGGTCTCAATTGGCGAGCTGTTCATTGCTGGCGTCGGCCCGGGACTTTTCATCGGCGGTGCACTCATGCTGTTTGTGTGGGCATATTGCAAGTACAAGGGCTGGGGCAAAAACGATGGCGAGGGCCGTCTGGGCGTGGGCAAGGCCACTATGAAGGCAGGTTGGGCGCTACTCATGCCGGTCATCATTCTTGGCGGCATCTACGGTGGAGTGTTCACCCCCACCGAGGCCGCCGCTGTGGCCGTGTTTTACGCGCTGCTGGTGGGGATGGTGATTTACCGCGAAATCCGCATCACCGATCTTCTTGGAATCTTGCGCAAGTCGGTGCTGTCCAGCGCGGTGATCATGTTCATCATTGCCAACGCCGGCTTGTTCGCCTTCCTCCTGACCCGTGCCGGTGTGCCTGAGGCAATCGGTCTGTGGCTTAAGGACATCCTCGAATCGCCAGGACTGTTCCTGCTGGGGGTCAATCTCACACTCTTCCTGATCGGCATGTTTATCGAAACCAGCGCAGCCATTTTGGTGCTGGCCCCGATCCTGGTGCCAGTGGCTATGTATTTCGGAATTGACCCCGTGCATTTCGGCCTCATCATGGTTGTCAACTTGGCCATGGGCATGATCACGCCGCCCTTCGGCGTCAACCTGTTTGCCGCCTGTACGGTAGCCAGACTCTCGCTGGACAAGGTCATCAAAGACCTGATTCCGTTTGTCTTGGTGGTGTTCGCGTGTCTGATGATCATCACCTACGTTCCGTCGCTCTCACTGACCCTGCGCGACCTCGTATACGCCCGTTGACAGCAGTCCCTGCGCCATGAACTTCATCGATAACCAGCGGCAGGCAGCGGCCTCGGGCCAGACGCTGTCCATGATCGACCCTGCCACAGGACAAGCCTTTGACTCGATCGCCCGTAGCGGTGCAGACGACGTGGACCAAGCGGTGCGCAGTGCGCGCCAGGCGCAGGACCAGGTCTGGGGTCGCACCCCGGCGGCGGAGCGGGGGCGTCTGCTCATGGCGCTGTCGCGCGCGGTGGCCGCGCACGCTGATGAACTCGCGTCGATCGAGCAGCATGACTGCGGCAAGCCCACGCGGCAGGCCGAGGCTGACGCACTGGCACTGGTGCGCTACTTCGAGTTTTATGCCGGGGCCTGCGACAAGCTGCATGGCGAGACCATTCCCTATCAAGACGGGTACAGCGTCCTGACCTGGCGCGAGCCGCATGGGGTGACGGGCCACGTCATCCCATGGAACTACCCGATGCAGATCTTCGGTCGCAGCGTGGGCGGTGCGCTGGCGGCGGGCAACAGCTGCGTGGTGAAACCGTCGGAGGACGCCTGCCTGTCTCTGCTGCGCGTGGCCGAGTTGGCCGCTGAAGTGGGTCTGCCCCCCGGCGTGCTCAACATCGTCACCGGCTATGGCCACGAAGTAGGTGACGCGCTGGCGCGCCACCCGGGCATTGACCACATCAGCTTCACCGGCAGCCCGCGCGTGGGCACACTGATCCAGCAGGTCGCCGCGGAGCGCCACTGCCCGGTGACGCTGGAGCTCGGTGGCAAGGGTCCGCAGATTGTCTTCGCCGACGCCGACCTCGACGCCGCCGTGCCGGTTCTCCTCAACGCCATCGTGCAGAACGCGGGCCAGACCTGCTCAGCCGGCTCCCGCCTCCTGGTGGAAGCCTCGCTGTACGAACCCTTGCTGGAGCGGCTGGGCACAGCCTTCACTCGTCTGCGCGCTGGACCGCCGCTCATGGACCTCGACCTGGGTCCGCTGATCCGGGCCAGTCAGCTGGAGCGCGTGGACGCTTTCCTGGCGCAGGCCCATGCCGATGGCATCGCCACGGTGGCCACGGGCCAGATCGTGGCGGAGTCCGATGCCGGTGGCTTCTACCGCGCGCCCGTGCTGCTGCGCGATGTGCCGGTGCAGCACCGGCTGGCGCAGGAAGAAGTATTCGGCCCTGTGCTCTCGGCCATGTGTTTCCGCGATGAGGACGAGGCCGTTTCCATGGCCAACGCCACCGACTTCGGGCTGGTCGCCGGGGTCTGGACGCGGGACGGCGCGCGGCAGTTCCGCATGGCCCGCGCCGTGCGAGCCGGTCAGGTCTTCGTCAACAACTACGGCGCCGGCGGCGGAGTGGAGTTGCCCTTCGGCGGCACCCGCGCCAGCGGCCACGGCCGTGAAAAAGGCTTCGAAGCCCTGTACGGTTTCACCACCCTCAAGACAGTGGCCTTCCGCCACGGATGAAGCTCTCGCCAGTGGCAGACGTTGGCCACTGCGAACGCTGCGCCGCATCAACCCATTCAAGGACACGCCCATGCGCCTCACCGGCAAATCCATCATCGTCACCGGCGCCGCTGGCGGCATCGGGGAAGGCATTGCGCGCCGCCTGGCCGAAGAAGGCGCGCAGGTCATCGTCAACGATCTCATGGCCGAGCAAGGCCAGGCGGTGGCCGCCAGCATCCGCGTCAGCGGCGGCCAAGCCACGTTTTTCGAGGCCGACGTCACGCGCTCGGCCGACATGAAGGCCCTGGTCGAATCCGCCGTGCAGCGCCATGGCAAGCTTGATGCGGTGGTCAACAACGCCGGCTGGACCCACCGCAACCAGCCCGCGCTCGACGTGAGTGAAGACGAGTTCGACCGGTGCTACGCGGTGAATGTGAAAAGCATCTACCTCTCGACGGTGCACGCCGTGCCGCATCTGCGCGCCAACGGCGGCGGCAGCTTCATCAACATTGCCTCCACCGCCGGCGTTCGCCCACGCCCGGGCCTGACCTGGTACAACGGCTCGAAGGGTGCGGTCATCACCACGTCCAAGTCACTGGCCGCCGAACTCGGCCCTGACAACATCCGGGTCAACTGCATCAACCCGGTGATGAATCCCACCACCGGTCTGGGCACTGCGTTTGCCGGTGGCGAACTCACCGAAGATCGCCTGGCGAAGTTCCGCGCCACCATCCCGCTGGGGCGCTTTTCAACCGCGCTGGACGTCGCCAATGCCGTGCTCTTCCTGGTCAGCGATGATGCCGCTTTCATCAACGGTGTGTGCCTGGAGGTGGACGGCGGTCGTTGCGTCTGAGGGCCAGCGCCTTCCATAGACGCCGCCCCCAGTCGCGCCCCGGAGCTCAGCCAGCGGCCAGCTCCTTGCGTACCTGATTTGCTCGCGGCAGCGGCGCCACCGCGCCGTGGCCTTGTACCGCGATCGATGCCGCCACATTGGCCCAGCGTGCAGCCGTGAACAGGTCGTCGCCCGCGCACAGGCGCGCCAGCAGGTTGCCACTGAAGCAGTCGCCGGCCCCGGTGGCGTCCACCAGGGTTACCTGACGACCGCGCACGCGTTCCCGCGTGCCGCCGCTGCTCACCAGGGCGCCATCGGGGCCGAGCTTGAGCACCACGTCTTTCGCACCGTTGGCGTGGCACCAGTCCGCGATGGCCTCTGGCGCCTCCAGCCCGCTCAGGATCTGCATGTCTTCCAGGCTGGGCAGGAAGAGGTCGCAGTCGGCCAGCGCCGCGGTGAGGCAGGCGCGTGCGCGCGGCAGGGGCCAGAGCTTCAGGCGCAGGTTGGCGTCCAGCGAGACGCGCGTGCCGCTGAGCCTCGCGATGGCCTGGGCCGCCAGCACCGTGTCGCAGGCCGAAGCCGAAATGGCCATCGAGATGCCCGACACGTGCAGCCAGCGGCTGTGCTGCAAGCGCTCGGCCACCGGTGCTGCATCCAGCCATGCCGGGCTCATGCGGCTGGCTGCCGAGCCGGCGCGGCGGTAGCTGAACTGGTGTCCGGCGGGCCCGTGCGTGACGAAGTACAGCCCGGTGTCCTCCCCCGGGGCCAGCGTGATGCCGCCGGTGTCCACGCCTTCGGCCTGCCACAAGGCCAGCAAGGATTCACCAAAGGTGTCGGCACCCAGCCGCGTGAGGTAGCTGCAGCGCGCACCCGCGCGGGCGGCGGCGATGGTAGCGTTGCTGGTGTCGCCGCCAAAGCCTTGCAGGAAATCCGGGGCCTGGGGCCGGGTCTGGTTGAACTCCACCATGGCTTCACCGAGGCCGCAGACGTCAAAGCGGCGCGCGAGGTGGCGGTCAGTGGGATCGGTCGGAGCCGGTGCGGTGCGGGTGTCGGTCATACTACAAACAGGAGGTGATGAGTCGATGGTGGAACAGCAAGCCGTGTGGCTGGTGATGGGGGTGTCGGGCAGTGGTAAGACATCGGTCGCGGGTGCGCTGGCCGAGGCCACCGGCGGGGTGTGGCTCGACGCCGACGACTACCATCCGCGACGCAACATCGAACGCATGACCCAGGGGCAGCCGCTGAGCGACGAGGACCGCTGGCCCTGGCTGGCGGCCGTGGCTGAGGCGGCGAGCCGCGCGCGTGGCGCCGTGCAGGCGCCGGTTTTTATGGCCTGCTCGGCGCTGAAGGCGTCTTACCGCCGCCTGCTGCGCGAGCGCCTGCCGGGTTTGCACACGCTGTACCTGGAGGGCGACGAGACGTTGATCTTTGATCGCATGTCGCGCCGGGACAACCACTACATGGGCGCAGGCATGTTGCACAGCCAGTTCCTCGACCTCGAGCCACCGCAGGCGGAGGCTGATGTGTTCGTGGTCGATATTCGCGCTGATCGCGCGGCGGTGGTGGCAGAAGCGCTGCGATGCGTGCACGAGCAGCGCGGCGCAGTGACACGCTGAGCGTTCAGCGGCAGGCATCTCGCCAGGCTGTGATGAACGCGCGGGCCTGGTGGCCTACCTGGGTGGCCGTGTCGCCGGGACGGTACAGGGCCGAGCCCAGACCGAAGCCATCCGCTCCCGCCGCACGGTAGGGCGCCACCAGCGCGGGCGTGATGCCGCCCACCGGCAGCAAGCGGGCACTGGCCGGCAGCACGGTGCGCAGCGCCTTGAGCGCGGCGGGCTGCACCGCCTCGGCCGGAAACACCTTGAGGGCGCTGGCACCCCATCGCAGGGCGTCGAAGGCCTCTGTCGGCGTCATGACGCCGGGCACGCTCACCAGTCCGCGCGTCACAGTGGCCTCGACCACCGGACGGTCCAGGTGGGGCGATACGACGAGCAGGCCGCCGGCCGATTCCACCTGGTGTACCTGTTCCGCTTCGGTCACGGTGCCTGCGCCGATCAAGGCGTGCGGCCACTCGCGGGCAAGCGCCTCGATGCTCTTGAGCGCCCGCGGCGAAGTCAGTGGCACTTCGATGAGTCGAAAGCCAGCCTCGATCAGGGCAGAGCCCACGGAAAAAACGTCATCGGGCGTCAGGCCGCGCAGGATCGCCACCAGGGGCAACTCGCGCAGGGCGGTTTCGAAATCGTTGAGCGCTCGCATGGGAGTTCGGCAAAAAGATGGGAAGGCGTGCAAGGGCGGGAGTCACTGCAGTTGCTGCAGTCGCCACAGTGCCCGGTAGCCGAGCTGGGCAGGGGCCTGCAGGGTGGGGATGTGGGCCAGCGACAAGGCCAGGCGGTAGCGCTCAACCAAGGCAGGGGCTCCCATCAGCACCACCGGAGGGTCAGTGGGCGCTGTTGATCTGGCTTCGTGCCGGATCTCTTCGCCAATGACCAAGCCGGACAGGTAGTGGCTCAGGCGCTGTGCGGGCACCTGGTCGAACAGCGCGAGCGTGCGCGTGCCAAAGGCGTTGTGCAGCAGTCCGCGGCCTTGCAGCGCGCGCTGCACCCCGTGGGTGAAAGCCTCGGTGTCCAGGGCCGTTGCGTCGGTGTCAGGCAGGGTGCGCGAGAGCAGCGACTGGTGGCGCAGCCACTGGTAGCACTCGCCGCTCATGTGGGTGCGAAAGGATGTGATGCGCTCCCCCCGCACCTGCACCCATTTGCTGTGCGTGCCGGGCAGTACCAGGGTGGCGTCTTGCAGATGCAAGGCCTCAAGAGCGCCGAAGATCTGCACCTCTTCGCCGCGCATCACATCCGGCGGGGCGGCCCAGGCCTCGGCCCCGGGTGTGTTCGGCTGACACAGCCCAGGCACCATGGCCAGGCGCCCCGGCACCAGCCAGTGCAGTGCACCGGCCAGGTCGTTCAGACCGGCCGGGCAGGGACAGTAGGGGGCTTCCTGCCAGCCCTGCCGGCTACCGACCATGCCCGCCATCAGGCACGGCGTGCCCGGCGTCCACCAGTCACCGAAAAGCGACTCGAACACCGTCTGGAAACCACCGGGCGCCACGCTCAGGATGCCGCGCTCGGCCTGCCGCTCGTCCAGCACGCGGCCCTTTGTATCCAGGCGAGCGCCGCGCAGGCTGCTCGTGCCCCAGTCTATTGCGATCATGCGTGACGCAGAATCAACCGCGGCCCACAAACGGCATCCGGGTGGCCATCACCGTGGTGAACAGGATGTTGGCCGTGAGAGGCAATCGCGCCATGGTCATGAAGGTGTCGACCACGGCGGACATGTCCATGCGCGCTTCGGGGCGCACGCTGCCATCGGCCTGCGGCACACCGGCGGCCATGGCCGATGTCATGTCGCTGGCCACGTTGCCAATGTCGATCTGACCCACGGCAATATCGAAGGGGCGTCCGTCCAGCGACGCCGCCTTGGTCATGCCGGTGATGGCGTGCTTGGTGGCGGTGTAGGGAATGGAGCCCGGACGCGGCGTGTGGGCCGAGATGGAGCCGTTGTTGATGATGCGCCCACCCTGCGGGCGCTGTTCGCGCATGAGCGCGAAGGCGTTTGAGAGGCAGTAGAACGCGCCGTTGAGGTTGACCGCTACCGAGCGGTGCCAGTCGTCCAGCGTGGTCAGGTCGGGCGACACCGAAGGGGTGAAGATACCGGCGTTGTTGAACAGCAGGTCCAGCCGGCCGTGCTGGCGCCTGACGTCGGCAAACAGCCGCGAAACAGCGGCCGGGTCGCCCACATCGGTCGCCGCCACATGCGCCGCGCCCTCGGCCGCCCCCGCGGCTTCGGCCATATCGACAGTAGTCTGCAGCGCATCCGCACGGCGGCCCACCAGCACCACCTGCCAGCCCTCGGCCAGCAGGGCCAGTGCGCAGGCCCGGCCAATGCCGCCGCTGGCACCCGTCACCATTGCAATCTTGTCCATGTGCATTTCCCTGTGGTCAACGGTCCAGGCCGCCCAGGGCGTCGGCGGGATAGCCGGGGCGGGCACGGCAGTCGGCGATGTACTGCTCGATGATGGCCTTGAATGACGCATCGGGTTTCAGGCCGAGTGCAGCCGCGCGCTCGGCTGTGGCGCCACGGGCCCAGTTGCCTACGATGGCGGCGATGCGCTCGTCGCGCTCGAAGCGAACGCGCTGACGAACGTCAGGACCGGCCACCTCGGCCAGCGCGTCGAGCATGTCGCCCACGCGCACGTTGAGGCCCGGCAGGTTCACCGCCAGGCGGCCACCCATGGCCTCGGGGCTGGCCTGGTAGACCGCGATCAGCCCAGCAATGGTGTTCGACGGGGAGGACAGCGGGTGCGTCACATCGGGGTCAACCGGGCAGGTGGTTTCCACGCCGGCCAGCGGCTCGCGGATGATGCCGCTGAAGAAGGATGATGCTGCGCCGTTCGGCTTGCCCGGGCGCACCGCCACCGTCATGAGGCGCGCCGAGCGGCCGTCGACGAAGCCTTTGCGGGTGTAGTCGGCGATCAGGTACTCGCACATCAGTTTGTGCGTGCCGTACGAGGTCTGCGGCGAGGGCAGTGTGGTGTCGGTCACAAGCGCGGGCATGGGCTGGCCGTGCAGGGGGCCGAATACCGCCACCGAGCTGGCGAACACAAGCCGGGACACCTGGCCCGACTGGCGCAGGCCGTCGAGCAGGGCGCGCGTGCTGTCCACGTTCGAGCGCAGGCCGAGCTCGAAGTCCAGCTCGCATTCGCCCGAGACCGCCGAGGCCAGGTGGAACACGCCGTCGAAGCCGCTGGCAAACAGCGCGGTTTGCGAGAGCATGGGCCCCGTGTGGGTGGTCACCCGGGCGTCGGCCAGCAGGTCGGCGGGAGGCGGAAACATGTCGGCAATCACCAGCTCGGTGAGGGCGCGGCCGTCCAGGCCGTGCTGAAGGATTTCGCGCGCGAGGCGGGCGCCGAGGAAACCGCCGCCGCCAGTCAGAAGGATTCGCATGCCAGTCTTTCGGTTCAGTGGTTGTCTTTGGGAACGAAGGCGCCGCGCTGGCCGACCAGGAAGTCGAGGTCGGCGCCTTCGTCGGCCTGCAGCACGTGGTCGATGTAGAGCTTCCAGTAGCCTGAGTCCAGTGGTGGCTTGGGCGGGGTCCAGCCGGCCAGGCGGCTTTGCAGCTCGGCCTCGCTGACCTCCAGGTGCAGGCGCCGCTCGGGTACGTTGAGCTCGATCATGTCGCCGTTCTTCACCACGGCCAGCGGACCACCGGCGGCGGCCTCGGGCGAGGTGTGCAACACCACCGTGCCGTAGGCGGTGCCGCTCATGCGCGCATCGCTGATGCGCACCATGTCGGTGATGCCCTTGCGCAGCACCTTGGGCGGCAGCGGCATGTTGCCGATCTCGGCCATGCCGGGATAGCCCTTGGGTCCGCAGTTTTTCAGCACCAGAATGCAGGTTTCGTCCACGTCCAGGCTTTCGTCATCGATACGGGCGTGGAAGTCTTCGCTGTCTTCAAACACGACGGCGCGGCCCCGGTGCACCAGCAGCTCGGGTGAGGCCGCGCTGGGCTTGATCACCGCGCCGCGCGGGGCCAGGTTGCCGCGCAGGATGGCGATGCCGGCCTTGTCCTTGAAGGGCTGCTCGAAGGTCTTGATGACGCGGGGGTCGAAGTTCTGCGCATCGGCGATGTTCTCGGCCACGGTTTTGCCGGTCACGGTGACGATGTCTTTGTGCAGGAGATGCTCGATTTCCTTCATCACCACCGGCAGGCCGCCGGCATAGCAGAAGTCTTCCATCAGGTGCTCGCCCGAGGGCTGCAGGTTGAGCAGGCAGGGCATTTCGCTGCCCAGGCGGTCGAAATCGTCCACGCTCAGCGGGATGCCCAGGCGCCGTGCAATGGCGATCAGGTGGATCACGGCGTTGGTCGAGCCGCCGATGGCCGCCAGCGTGCGGATGGCGTTCTCGAACGCTTCTGGCGTGAGCACCTGCGAGATGGTCTGGTCTTCATTGACCATCTCGACGATGCGCCGCCCGGCGTTGCGCGCCAGCACATTGCGCCGGCCGTCCACGGCGGGGTAGGTGGCGTTCCCGGGCAGGCCGATGCCCAGCGCCTCGACCATGCTGGCCATGGTGCTGGCCGTGCCCATTGTCATGCAGTGGCCGTGGCTGCGGTGCATGCAGCTCTCGGCCTCAAAAAAATCCTGCAGCTTGAGCGTGCCGGCGCGCACCTGCTCGCTCATGCTCCACACGCCGGTGCCCGAGCCGAGCTCCTGGCCGCGCCATTTGCCGTTGAGCATGGGGCCGCCCGAGACGCCAATGGTGGGAAGGCCTACGCTGGCAGCGCCCATCAGCAGTGAGGGGGTGGTCTTGTCGCAGCCCATGAGCAGCACCACACCGTCCAGCGGGTTGCCGCGGATGCTCTCTTCAACGTCCATGCTCGCAAGGTTGCGGTAGAGCATGGCGGTGGGGCGCAGCAGGGTCTCGCCCAGCGACATGACAGGGAACTCAAGTGGGAAGCCCCCAGCCTCATAAACACCAATCTTGACCTGCTCGGCCAGGGTGCGGAAATGGCTGTTGCACGGCGTGAGTTCGCTGAAGGTGTTGCAGATGCCGATGACCGGACGGCCATCGAACTGGTCATGGGGAACGCCCTTGCCCTTGACCCAGCTGCGGTACATGAAACCGTCGCGGTCCTGGCGGCCGAACCATTGCTGGCTGCGCAGCAGACGGGTCGGTTTTTTTGGGGGGGAATTGCTCATCTTGTCTCCGTGATCGTCGTGGCTGAGGGATTGTCGAGAAGCCGTTTTAGATGTTATGGTAATACAATTGAAACGCGGTCGCAACGTCCTGATCCGGGCCCGGAACACGTCCTTTTACCATCCGTGGCCGCGCCACGATCCAGAGGAGACACCATGAGCAAACCTTGCGTTCTGACAGCCGCTGCGCTGTCGCCCTACTATCTGGAGGGCCTCAAGGCCCTGGGTTACGAAGTGCTCGACCGCCTGCACGAAACCGACCCGCAAGCCTTCGCCCGGGAAGCGCCGCGCATACGGGCGGTGGCCGCTGCGGGTGACTCTACGGTCACTGCCGATCTCATCGCGCGCTTGCCAGCGCTGGAGGTGATTTCTGTCATGGGCGTGGGCTACGACGGCGTCGACCTGGCGGCGGCGCTACCGAGGGGTGTTGCTGTGGGGCACACGCCCGGCGTGCTCAACGATGACGTCGCCGATCTGGCCCTGGGGCTCATGCTGGCGGTCTCGCGTGGCCTCGTCAGTGCCGACGCGCATGTGCGTGCAGACCGCTGGCCGGCGGCCGGACGCCCCCTGCAGCGCAAGATGTCGGGTGCCCGTCTGGGCATCGTGGGCATGGGTCGCATCGGTCGCGCCATTGCGCAGCGCGCGCTGGCCTTTGGCATGTCGGTGGCTTACAACGCACGCCAGCGCAAAGACGACCTGCCCTGGGATTTCCATGCCGACGTGGCGAGCCTGGCCGAGCAGAGCGACTTTTTGGTCCTGATCACCCCTGGGGGTGCCGGCACCCACCACCTGATCGACGCTCGCGTGCTGGCAGCGCTGGGGCCGAAGGGTTACCTCATCAACGTCGCACGTGGTTCGGTTGTGGACGAGGCGGCGCTGATCGATGCACTGGCCAAGGGTGTGATCGCCGGGGCCGGCCTGGATGTGTTCGAGCGCGAGCCCTCCGTGCCCGATGCCTTGTGGCAGATGGAGCAAGTGGTGCTCACGCCGCACATCGGCAGCGCCACCCACGAGACGCGCCGCGCCATGGCGGCCCTGGCCTGCGACAACCTGAACGCTCATCTACAAGGTCGACCCATGCCGGCACCAGTGCCTGAGTGGACCTCGCAGCAACGCCGATAAGGGTTTTCTCGGGGGACTGCCACACTTGTGGCGAACATCGTATCGTCATACCATTGAGCGCTTCATGAAACTGCACATGATCAAGAACGTCCACGGCAACACAGTCGATCTGCTGGGTGAAGCCATCGTGTCTGGCCACTACGCGCCGGGAGCCTCGCTGCCGCCGGAACCCGTTCTGGGCGAGGAGCTGGGCGTCAGTCGTACTGTGGTGCGCGAGGCCATCAAGTCCCTGATTGCCAAGGGTCTGGTGACCACCGGGCCGAAAGTGGGTACACGGGTCCAGCCCGAAGATCAGTGGAACTGGTTCGACTCCGACGTCATCACCTGGCGCTCCAAGGCCGGGATCACACCTGAGTTCCTGCGCGACGTTCAGGACCTTCGGCAGATTGTGGAGCCCGCTGCCGTGCGTCTGGCCGCGCAGCGCGCCACGCCGCAAGACATTGCTGCCATGGAAGAGGCCTTTGCGGGCATGGATCGCGCACTGCGCACCGGGGGGGATTACGTCACGCACGACCTGCTGTTTCATCAGGGACTGCTGCGGGCCGCAGATAACCGGTTGCTGTTGCACATGAGCCGCATCCTGAGTGCTCTGTTGCGTACCAGTTTTGAGCTCTCGACTTTGAAGAAGGATGGTCCGCTGCGCTCGTTGCCGCTGCACCGCGCGGTTCTGGATGCGGTGGCTGACGGCGATCCTGAGCGCGCCGAGCGCGCCATCCGGGTCCTGATCGATGGTGCCCACCAGGACATTCAGGAGGTCCTGAATCCCAAGCGGAAGACCAAAGCCGCCAAGACAGTCAAGCCCGTCAGGGCCTCCCGCAACAGTGCGCCAGATCGGGCGGTCAAGCCGGTAGAGGCGAGCGAGACCCACTCGCGCCGCCAGCGCGTGGTGGACTGAACCCGCTCTCTCTTCTCACCCCATGCAAAAACTGATCGACTGGTATTTCCGCGCCCTTGAGCTGCTCATTGTCGTGGCCATGGTCGCGATGGTGTTCATGGTTTTTGGCAATGTGGTGCTGCGCTACGGCTTCAACTCCGGCATCGACATTTCCGAGGAGATGTCGCGCTACTGCTTCATCTGGCTGACCTACATCGGCGCCATGGTCGCCATGCGCGACAAGGCGCATGTGGGCGTGGACATCGTCATCAAAGCCCTGCCGCGCCTGGGCAAGCAGGTGTGCCTGTTCCTGAGCGAGTCGCTGATGCTGATGATCAACGTGCTGTTCTTCATTGGTACCTGGAAGATGCACGAACTGCAGGTCACCAACGTTTCTGTGGTGGTCGGGCTGTCCATGATCTGGATCTATGGCATCGGCTACGTGGTCAGCGTGGTCATGGCCCTCATCAACCTGCGCGTGCTCTACGAGCTCTTCACCGGTACGCTGCCCGATGCCGACCTGCTGCAGGTCGAGGAGGCGGCTGACGCGATCGAAGCGCAAGCCGAACTCAAGAGCATGAAGGGCTGAGCCATGACGATCGCGGTGTTTGTCCTCAGTCTCCTCGGTGGCATGGCCATCGGCATGCCCATCGCCTACGCCCTGCTGCTGTGCGGCGTGGTGCTGATGACCTTCCTGGGCGCCACCAGCAACGTGGTGTCCTTCGACAGCCAGATCCTGGCGCAGCGCTTTGTGGACGGCGCTGACAGCTTCGCCCTGCTGGCCGTGCCCTTCTTCGTGCTGGCCGGCGAATTCATGAATGCAGGCGGCCTGAGCCGGCGGATCATCAACCTGGCCATGGCATGGGTCGGCCACTTCCGGGGAGGGCTGGGGTATGTGGCGGTGATGGCCGCCATCATCATGGCCTCGCTTTCGGGCTCGGCCGTGGCCGACACGGCTGCGCTGGCCACGCTGCTCATCCCCATGATGCGCAACGCAGGCTACAACGTCGGCCGCTCCGCAGGCCTGATCGCCGCCGGCGGCATCATCGCGCCCATCATCCCGCCCTCGATCGGCCTGATCGTTTTTGGTGTGGCCGGCAACGTGTCGATCACCAAGCTTTTCCTCGCGGGCATCGTGCCGGGCATCCTGATGGGCGTGGCCATCGCGATCGCCTGGTGGCTGGTGTCAAAGCGCGAAAACGTGCCCATGCAGCCACCCATGCCCATGGCTGAACGCCTGAGATACACGGGCGAAGGCCTGCTGGCACTGGCTTTGCCGGTCATCATCATCGGCGGCATGAAGATGGGCGTGTTCACGCCCACCGAGGCGGCGGTGGTGGCCGCGGTGTTCAGCTTCGTGGTGGGCATGTTTGTTTACCGCGAACTCAAATGGAACAAGCTCTACGGGCTGATCCTGTCCGCGGGCAAAACCACCGCTGTGGTCATGTTCCTGGTGGCCGCGGCCATGGTCAGCGCCTGGCTGATCACGGTGGCCAACATCCCTTCGCAAGTGGTTGACCTGCTTGAGCCATTGCTGGACAGCCCGACCCTGCTGATGCTGGTGATGATGGTGGTGATCGTCATTGTGGGCACCGCGCTGGACTTCACGCCCACCGTGCTGATCCTCACACCGGTGCTCATGCCCGTGGTGCTCAAGGCCGGCATCGACCCGGTGTACTTCGGTGTGCTGTTCATCATGAACAACGCCATCGGCCTGATCACTCCGCCTGTGGGCAACGTGCTCAACGTCATCTGCGGCGTGGCCAAGATTGGCCTGGACCAGGCCTTCAAAGGCGTGCTGCCCTTCCTGATCGCCCATCTGGTGGTGCTGTTCGCCCTTGTGCTTTTCCCCGAAATCGTCACCGTGCCGCTGCAGTGGTGGATGCGTTGACGGTTTTCTTTTGCCAACCGACCAGGAGACAACCATGATGAAAAGACGTGCCGTGACAGGCTTGATTGCTGGAGCTGCCCTGCTGGCGAGCACCGGCGCATTCGCGCAGTTCGCCGAGCGCACCATCAAGTTCACCAACGGTGTCGCCGCCGACCACCCGGTGGCCGACGGTGTGCGCCGCATGCAGGAAGTGCTGGACGCCAAGACTGGCGGCAAGATCAAGATCAATGCCTTCTGGGGCGGCTCCGCCGGCGGAGACCTGCAGGCCACACAGGCGCTGCGCGCGGGCACGCAGGAGATGGTCTGCACCTCCAGCTCGCCGCTGGTGGGCATCATCAAGGAACTGGGCGTGTTCGACCTGCCTTTCCTGTTCGCCAACGAAAAGGAGGCCGATGCGGTGCTCGACGGCGCGGCCGGTGAGTACTTCAACAAGCGCCTGGAAGCTGTGGGCCTGGTGAACCTGGCCTACTGGGAGAACGGATTCCGCAACCTGACCAACAGCAAGCGCCCGGTGGCCAAGGTCGAAGACTTTGGCGGTGTGAAGGTGCGGGTGATGCAGAACAACATCTTCCTCGACACCTTCAAGACCCTTGGCACCAATGCCGTGCCCATGGCTTTTGGCGAGGTGTTCACGGCGCTTGAAACCAAGACCATCGACGGCCAGGAAAATCCCTTCGTCACCATTGACACGTCCAAGTTCTACGAGGTGCAGAAGTACCTGAGCGTCACGCGCCACGCCTACACGCCCTTTCTGATCCTCTACAGCAAGAAGCTGTGGGACCAGCTGAGTCCGGCGGAGCAGGCGGTGCTGCGTGAAGCCGCGATTGAAGGCCGCAAGGCGCAGCGTGCGTCCATCCGCGCCCAGAGCGACAAGGCGTTGGCCGGCCTGAAGACCAAGGGCATGCAGGTCAACGAGATCAGCCCTGCCGAGCAGAAGCGCATGTTCGAGAAAGTCAAGCCGGTGTACGACAAGCACCAGGAGAGCATCGGACCGGAGGCCATCAACGTGGTCTTCGACGCGCTCAAAAAGGTGCGGGGCGGCTGATCCCGACCTGACCGGGCCGCAGGGCATTGCCTTGCGGCCCTTTTTTCATGGCTCAACCATTTTGACCTCATGATTGCTTTCCCTCACCATCCGCAACCCGGCTACCGTGGCGTGTTTCCCGTGGTGCCCACCACCTTCATGGCCAGCGGCGAGGTCGACCTGCAGAGCCAGCGCCGGTGCGTGGACTTCATGATCGACGCGGGCTCCAACGGCCTGTGCATCCTGGCCAACTTCTCCGAGCAGTTCGCCCTGTCCGACGACGAACGCGAAACACTCACGCGGGCCATCCTGGAACACGTCGGCGGCCGGGTGCCGGTGATCGTGACCACCACCCATTTTTCGTCGGCGGTGTGCGCCGCGCGCAGCCGCCGGGCCCAGGACATGGGCGCTGCCATGGTGATGGTGATGCCGCCCTACCACGGTGCCACGCTGCGCGTGCCCGAGGCCCGCATCGCCGAGTTCTATCGGGCCGTTTCCGACGCCATTGACATCCCGATCATGGTGCAGGACGCGCCCGTCAGCGGCACGCCGATGTCGGCCGCTTTCCTGGCGCGACTGGCGCGCGAGATCGAGCATCTGGCCTATTTCAAGATCGAGACCCCAGGTGCGGCCGCGAAGCTGCGCGAACTGATCGCACTCGGCGGCGAGGCTATCGAAGGCCCCTGGGACGGGGAGGAGGGGATCACCCTGCTGGCAGACCTGGACGCTGGCGCGACCGGCGCCATGACCGGCGGCGGCTTCCCCGACGGCATGCGCTCTATCGTCGACCCCTATCTGGCGGGCGACCGCGAAGCGGCTGTGGCCGCCTATGCGCGCTGGCTGCCGCTGATCAATGCCGAGAACCGCCAGGGCGGTATCCAGACCGCCAAGACACTCATGCAGGCTGGCGGCGTGATTGTCTGCGACACCATGCGCCACCCATTCCCGAACATGCACCCGGCCACACGCGAGGGCCTGCTCGACATGGCCCGCCGGCTTGACCCGCTGGTCCTGCGCTGGAGCCGCTGAACCGGAGACCGCCGCGATGAAGATCACCCAAGTCGAGACCCTGCGCCTGGGCGAGTTTCCCAACATCATCTGGGTGCGGCTGCACACCGACGAGGGCCTGGTGGGTCTGGGAGAAACCTTCATGGGGGCGGCTGCGGTGGAGGCCTATGTGCATGAGTGGGTCGCGCCACAGCTGATGGGCAAGGATCCACTGGCGATTGAAGCGCGCAACCGCGAACTCACCGGCTACCTGGGATGGCGCGGGTCCGGCGTGGAGACCCGCGGCAACTCGGCGGTGGACATTGCGTTGTGGGACATCTTCGGCCAGGCTGCGGGCATGCCGCTGCACACCGCGCTGGGCGGGCGCTCTCGTGACTCGATCCGCATCTACAACACCTGCGCCGGCTACCAGTACGTGCGCGACAGCACCAACCAGACCTCGTCCAACTGGGGGCTGGGCAACGCACAAGGCCCTTATGAGGACCTGCAGGGTTTCTTGCACCACGCGGATGAGCTGGCCGAGTCGTTGCTGTCCGAAGGCATCACGGCCATGAAAATCTGGCCATTCGACATGGCAGCCGAGCAGAGCCACGGCCAGTACATCAGCCCGGCCGACCTGGACCGCGCCCTCGAGCCCTTTCGCAAGATTCGCAGCGCCGTGGGCGATCGCATGGACATCATGGTGGAGTTCCACAGTCTGTGGCGCCTGCCGATGGCGCGCAAGATCGCCCGCGCGCTTGAGCCCTTCAACACCTTCTGGCACGAAGACGCGATCCGCATGGACAGCCTGGACCTGCTCAGGGCCTATGCCGCCGACTGCAAAACCCTGGTCTGTGCCAGTGAAACGCTCAGCTACAAATGGGGCTTCAAGGATTACCTGCAGACCGGCGTGGCTGGCGTGGTGATGCTGGACCTGAGCTGGTGCGGCGGCCTGAGCGAGGCGCGCAAGATAGCCGCCATGGCCGACGCCTGGCAGCTGCCGGTGGCGCCCCACGACTGCACTGGCCCGGTGGTCTGGGCCGCGTCCACCCACCTCTCGCTGCACGCGCCCAACGCCCTCATCCAGGAAAGCGTGCGCGCCTTCTACAGCGGCTGGTACCGTGAGCTGGTGACCGAATTGCCCATCGTCGAGAACGGCAGCATCCGCCTGAACGACAAGCCCGGACTGGGCCTTCAGTTGCTGCCTGACCTGCACCACCGCGCCGACGCCGTGCAGCGTGTGGCCAAACGCTGAATTCCCCGGAGCCGTCATGAAGATCACCGCCATCTCGCCTTTCATCCTGCACATGCCGGTCACCGGCAGCCAGATTGCCGACAGCACGCACACCCTGAGCCACTGGGGTGTGGTGGGTGCGAAGATCGACACCGATGCCGGTGTCTCAGGCTACGGCTTCACCGGCACCCATGCGCACCTGCCGAGTGACCAGCTCATCACGCGGTGCATTGAAACCTGCCATGCGCCCCTGTTGCTGGGTGAAGACCCGCGCGATGTGCAGCGGCTGTGGCTGAAGCTGGCGCGCGACCCGGCCCTGCAGTGGGTGGGCCGGGCCGGCATCACCACGCTCTCGCACGCCGCCCTCGATGTGGCCCTGTGGGACATCAAGGCCAAGGCCGCGGGTATGCCGCTGTGGCAGTTGCTGGGTGGCGCGGTGCGCGAGCGCCTGCGCGCCTACAACACCGACATCGGCTGGCTCAGCCTGTCGGATGACCAGCTGCTGGCGGGCGCCGTGTCCGCGGTGGAGGATGGCTTCACGGGCATCAAGATCAAGGTGGGCTCCAGCGTTGAGCGCGACCTGCGGCGGCTCGCAGCGGTGCGGCGGGCCATCGGGCCCGATGTGACGCTGGCCATCGATGGCAACGGAAAATGGGACCTGCCCACCTGTCTGCGGTTTTGCCGCGCGGCTGCCGAGCACGACGTTTTCTGGTTCGAGGAACCGCTGTGGTACGACGACGTGAAAGGCCACGCATTCTTGGCCCGATCACAGGCGATCCCGTTGGCGCTGGGCGAGCAGCTCTACACCGCCGAGGCCTTCGCCGAGTTTTTCCAGCAGGGCGCTCTGCACTGGGCGCAGCCCGATGTCACCCGCATGGCGGGGCTGACCGAAGTGTGGAGGGTGTGCGAGATGGCGCAGGGCTGGCGCCTGCCGGTGGCGCCCCACGCGGGCGACATGAGCCAGGTCCATGTGCACCTGGCCTATGCTCACCCGGCCTGCGCGGTGCTGGAGTACATCCCCTGGATCCGAGACGGCTTCACCGAGCCGGCCGAGGTGGTGGACGGGCACTTCCGCCGTCCCGGTCAGCCGGGTGCGGGCACCACGCCCACCCCGCAGGCCTGGGAACGCTACCGCCGACCGACGAACTGAAACCTCAGGGCATCAGCTGCCCCCCATTGACCTCGATCACCTGGCCGGTGATGTAGCCGGCCAGGGTATCGTCGGCCAGGAAAGCGAAGGCGCCGACGCAGTCATCGGCCGTGCCCAGGCGGCCCATGGGGATGCCCTTGCGGGCACCTTCGAGTTGCTCGGCGGTGGAGTGGCGGGCATGGAAGTCGGTCTGGATCACGCCGGGTGAAACCGCGTTGACCCGGATGCCGTGCGGCGCCAGTTCACGTGCCAGCACCCGTGTCATGGTGCTGACAAAGGCCTTGGCCGCGCCGTACAGTCCCACGCCGTCACCGCCCCCTGTGCGCGCCGCAATCGAGGTGGTGTTGATCATGCAGCCGCGACCAGCCGCGCGCATCACCGGGGCCGCGGCGCGGCACACCGCAAAGGCGGCATGCACGTTCAGGCCCATGACCCGGTCGAAGTCCTCGTCGGTGGCCTGCTCAAGAGGGCGGCGCCCGAACATGTCGCCGGCGTTGTTGATCAGCAGGTCCAGCCCGCCGAACTCCGCCACGCAGGCCTTCACCAGCGCGTCGGGCGTGCGGCGGTCGAGCAGGTCGCCTTCCAGCACAGTGGCGCGCGCGCCGTGCTGCCGGATCTGCGCCACCACTTCATCCGCGCCCGCACGGTTGCGCGAGCAATGCACCGCCACCTGGGCGCCGGCAGCGCCCATGGCAAGGGCCACGGCTGCGCCGATGCCGGAACTGCCGCCGGTGACGAGCACGCGTCGGCCCGAGAAGCGCAGGGACTTGGACAGGTCGATCATCGGGGTCACTCCGTGCGGGTCAACAGGTTCAGGCCGCTGCGGTGGTGACGGGCGCGGTGCGCCCGGCGACCAGGCGCGCAGCGTATTCGATGGCGTCGACCATGCTCTCCGCACTGGCCTTGCCGGTGCCGGCGATGTCGAACGCCGTCCCGTGGTCCACCGAGGTGCGCAGGATGGGCAGGCCCAGGGTGATGTTCACCCCACTGACCGACTGCCACACCCCCGTCACTGGATCAATAGAGAAGCCCAGCAGCTTGACCGGGATGTGGCCCTGGTCGTGGTACATGGCCACCACCGCGTCGAACTGTGCCGCGCGCAGCTTGATGAAGACGGTGTCACCAGGCCATGGGCCGCTGACCCCGTGGCCGGCCGTCTGGTACTCGGCGACGACGGGGGCGATGATCTGGGCGTCCTCCTGGCCCAGAATGCCGCCTTCACCCGCATGCGGGTTCAGGCCGCACACGGCCACCCGCGGCCGGTCCATGCCCAGTGCGTGCAAGGCAGCCAGCGTGACGTCAATCACGCGGCGCAGTCGGGTGGGCGTGAGGCGCCGGGGCACGTCGCTGAGGGCGCAGTGTGTGCTGACGTGTGAGACGCGCATGTTGCCGTGCGCCAGCATCATCACGCCGTCGCGCTCGCCGCTGAGGTGGGCGAGCATTTCGGTGTGGCCTTCAAAGGGATAGCCCGCCAGATGCAGGGCTTCCTTGCAAAGGGGAGCGGTGACGATAGCGTCGGCCTCGCCGCTTTGACACAGACTCACCGCGCGTTCCACCGCGCGGTAGGCCCAGTGGCCGCCGGCCTCACCGACCTGGCCCACATTGACTGGCTGGGTGACCGGGCCAACGTCCTCCATCTGCACCTGCGTGCGCAGGGCTTGATGCGTATCCAGACCGAGGTCACGCAGCGCGCGTTCATAGGCCTGTGCGCTGCCGAGCACGCGCAGCGACAGGCGACCCTGTTGCAGGTCGGGCAGCAACTGGTGCGCGGCCTTGACGATGATCTCGGGTCCGATGCCGGCAGGGTCACCCATGGTCAGGGCGAGTCGGGTAGGCGTATTCATGGGGAGGTTTCCAGGTGGGTTTGCGGCCAGAGGGCGAGCAGATCGTCGGCGTCACCGAACGCGCCTGAACGGGTGAGAATGAGCGTGTCTTGCCAGCGACCGTCGACCAAGTGCGCCTGGCCCCAGCCAGGGCGCGGCGAGGGGCCGGCCCGCAGGGCGCTGGCCCCTGTGCAGCGGCAAAGGGCCAGTAGCGTGTCGCCACCGACCACCGCCAGGGTGGATGGGACCGGGTGACTGTCCACCCAGGCCTGCACCCGTCCAAGCAGCGCCTGCGTGGCCGCCGCCACCGCGAGCGGTTCGGGCTCCATCCAGTCGGTCACGGGTGCGGTGGGCCTGATGTGTTGCAAGCACTGGAGCTGTCCGCGAAGCACCGGGTGGCGGCTGGCGGTGATCAGGCATTCGGGTGTGGGTGTCAATGCGCGGGGGGAACCGTCTTCACGACTGGTCAGCGCCTGCGCCAGGCCGGCACTGCCGCACCACAGCCACTGGGCACCGGCGGGGCTGTGCGCCAGATCGGCCAGACGGGCGAGGTCGGTGTCATGCAGCGCGTCGGGTACCCACACTGTCGGTACGCCGGGCTCCGGGGTCGGCATGTCCAGACCACTGCGAGTGAAAATGCCATGCGCCGCCAGTGCCTGGGCCAGGTTGTCCACGACGATCTGCAGCGCGGCATGCCCGGGTTGGTTGGCCGGGCCGACCCAGTGGCGCTGCTGTGCGGTGAAGCGCCCCTGGGCCGGGAAGGCCGGCGCCAGCACCGCGCCGCGAAAGCGGCCTTGGTGCAGCAGCCAGGCCAGTTCGGCCAGGGTGTTGCCGCGCAGCAGGCTGTCGATTTTTTTGTAAGCCCGATCGCCACCGCAGAGCCAGTCAAGGGAGGAAGCGGCCAGCGCCGCAGGCCAGTCGCCAGCGGGCAGGTCCCGGCTGCCGGTGCTCACCGCCTGCACCGGGGCTTCACTGTGGTGCGGACGGTCCAGGAACACCGGTACCGATGTCATGGCCGAACACCAGGCGGCTGCCGTGTCGAGTGCGCCGGTCAGGTCGTCGGCCAGGATGCGCCAGCGCATGGGTTGCGGCATCAGATCGTGATGCCGCCGTCGATGACGTAGGCCTGTCCGGTCACAAAGGCCGACTCGTCGCTGGCCAGAAACACCACCAGAGGTGCCACTTCGTGGGCCTGGGCCAGGCGCCCCAGGGGTTGGCGCGCGATGAAGGCCTTGCGTGCCTCCACCGGGTCGGGGTTGGCATTGATGCGGTCCTGCAGCGAGGGTGTGTCCACCGTGCCGGGACAGATCGCGTTGCAGCGCAGACCCCGTCCCACAAAGTCAGCGGCGACACTTTTGGTCAGGCCGATCACCGCAGCCTTGGAGGCTCCGTAGATGAACCGGTTGGGCAGGCCTTTGATGCTGCTGCAGACGCTGGCCATGTTGATGATGCTGGCGCCGCCTTTGGCGTCTGCCTGGGCGAGCAGGCCGGGCAGCGCGGCCTGGATGGTCCAGAACTGCGCGCGCGCATTCAGGTTGAAGGCAAATGCCCATTCCTCATCGGTCGCCTGCGCGATGCTGCCGTTGTGCACGAAGCCGGCGCAGTTGAACAGGATGTCGAGCGCTGGCAGATCGCTGAAGAGGCGCTGGATAGCCGACTTGTCGAGGACGTCGAGCACGGCGGTGTGCACAGATGGTGTCGCCTGGTAGGACTCCAGCAGAACGGGGTTGACATCGGTCGCCCAGACTTCGGCTCCTTCTGCGGCCAGAGCGAGTGCGGTGGCCCTTCCGATGCCTTGCCCGGCGGCCGTGACGAGGGCGGTTTTTCCTTGCAGTCTCATGAAGTCTCCTGATGGGAACTCTTCTAGGGTTTTCTCTAGGGCTGACGGGCTTGACGCCAATCATCATATGATGACATGATGAATCTTAATTGGTCTGACCACTTGTCCAATACTGGATTTCCCCTAGACATGATTCAAGCCGTCGAACCCCAGCGTCTCTACCGTCAGATCGCCGAGCGAATCCGCGCGGCGATTGCGGCGGGTGATTACCGCCCGGGCAGCCGTCTGCCTGCCGAGCGCGAACTGGCGCAGCAGCTCGGCGTGAGCCGGCCGTCGTTGCGCGAGGCATTGATTGCGCTGGAAGTCGAAGGGCGTATCGAGGTGCGCACCGGTTCGGGCATATACGTACTCGAAGGGCCTGGGGCTCAACTGCCTCCCGTGAGCCTGGAGGGCGGCCCAAGCCCGCGGCAGACCGACAGCCCGCAGGAGTGGGGTCCGTTGGAGGTGCTCCGTGCGCGCCAGGTGTTTGAGGTGGAGATGGCCGCCATGGCTGCCACCCATGCGCGGCGAACGGATCTGCAGGCCATGTCCCGCGCCCTTGAGCAGATGCGCCATGAGGCGGCGGTCGGTCAGGCACCGCGCCACGGCGACGAGGCCTTTCATCTTGCGGTAGCCAAGGCCTGTGGCAACGACGTGCTCTACGACGCGGTGTGTCGCACCTGGCAGGCCCGCGACAGTGCCCTGTTTGAGCGATTGGGCGATTACTTCGAGCAGCCCCCCGCCTGGGAGCAAGCCATCAACGAGCACGACAGCGTGTACCTGGCCATCTGCAATCAGGACGCCAAAGCCGCCCGCCGGGCCATGCAATTCCACTTGCGACAGGCCATGAAACGTTACAGCGCGAGTTGGCGCCGCGCTCCTTCCCGATAGATCGCGCCAACCCTTCAATCTGAGACCAAACGGAGACAAGCCATGAACAAGCGAAACACCCTCAAACTGCTCGGCGCGGTCACCGCCCTGTCCGTCGGCATGATGGCCAGCACCACCGCGTTTGCGCAGCAGAAGCTCAAGTGGGCCCATGCCTACGAGACTTCTGAGCCCTACCACACCGAATCGGTGTGGGCGGCTGAGGAAATCAAGAAGCGCACCAACGGCAAGTTCGACATTCAGGTTTTCCCCGCGTCGTCCCTGGGCAAGGAGAGCGACATCAATCAGGGTCTCACCCTGGGCACGGTTGACATGATCATCAGCGGCACCTCGTTCGCCGCTCGTTCCTACCCGCGTCTGGGCATCGCCTACTACCCCTTCATCTTCCGCGACGGCGACCACCTGCTGGCCTATTCCCGCAGTCCGGTCTTCAAGGAAATGGTGGACGAGTACCGCAAGAAGACCGGCATTCAGATCACGGCCTACACCTACTACGGCGCGCGCCACACCACGGCCCAGAAGGTGTTCACCAACTGTGAGGGCATGAAGGGTCTGAAGATCCGCGTGCCCGACGTGCCGGCCTACACCGCCACCCCGCGCGCCTGCGGCGCCAACCCCACGCCGATCGCGTTTGCCGAGGTCTACCTGGCGCTGCAGAACGGCACCGTGGAAGCACAGGAGAACCCGCTCACCACGATCGAAGCGAAGAAGTTCTTCGAGGTGCAGAAGGCGATCATGCTGACCGGCCACATCGTCGACGGCCTGACCACCCAGGTCGCGCCGCACGTCTGGAACCGCCTGAGTGACGCCGAGAAGAAGGTGTTTGTCGACGTCACACAGGAAGCCGCTGCCCGCGCTTCGGCCAAGATCAAGGCGCGCGAGGCCGAGCTGGCTGACTTCTTCAAGTCCAAGGGACTGCAGGTGGTCAACGTGGACCGCGAGAGTTTTCGCCAGGCCGTGCTGAAGAACGTGACGCTGGAGTCCCTGGGTTACACCCGCGCCGACTACGACGCTATCCAGACTGCCAAGTGATGACATGAGCCCGACCGTGTCGCGCTTGTCGCGACACGGTCGGGGTAGTCCCCTTGTTCCATCCTTTTTCTCAGCCGGTGCCCGTCGGGGCCGGCCCCTGGGAGTTCCCGCCGTGTCCGCTCCTTTCGAAACGCCCGCACCCGCCGAAGTCTCGGCCTTTCATGTGCAAGACGACAAGGTTGATCTCTCGGGCACCACGCTTGAGGGTTGGCTGGCCCTCGGCTTTTTCATTCTGCTGGGTGCCACGGTGTTCTACCAGTTCGTCACTCGCTACGTGCTCAACGATTCGGCGGCCTGGACCGAAGAGATCGCGCGCTACCTCCTCATCGCCACCGTATTTCTCGGCCTGGGCATTGGCGTGGCCAAGCACAGCCACATCCACGTGGATTTCTTCTACCGCTTCCTGCCCATGCCCATTCCGCGCTGGCTGGCCCGCGCGGTTGACGTTGCTTCGCTCGTGTTCTACGGCACCTGCGTGGTGCTGACCTGGCTGATGATGCAAAAGATGGGCAGCTACCAGATGACCATCGTCAACCTGCCGATGAACATCATCTATGGCATCTGCCTGGTGGGCTTTGCGTTTGCCGCCTGGCGCTCCAGCCAGATCATGGTGAAGCATTGGCGCGAGGACTACCGGGGCGTTGACGACATCTGACATCCCCCACCCTGATTTTTCTCGCTTTCGACCTCCCAATACCTACGCCCTCCGGGACCGCGCGCCATGCTTCAATCCCTGTTCCTGTTGCTGACCGTGGCGGGCATGCCCATCGCCATCGCCATGTCGGCTGCAGCCCTGATCTACATCATGATCAGCGGCAACCTCCCGCCGTTCGTCGTCATCCACCGCATGATCAGCGGCATCGACAGCTTCCCCCTGTTGGCCGTGCCCTTCTTCATCCTGGCCGGCAACCTGATGAACAACGCGGGCATCACCAACCGCATCTTCGACATCGCCATGGCGCTGGTGGGCTGGCTCAAGGGCGGCCTGGGACACGTCAACGTGGTGGCCTCCATCATCTTCTCGGGCATGAGCGGCACCGCCATCGCAGACGCCGCGGGCCTGGGCACGATTGAGGTCAAGGCGATGAAGGACCGGGGCTACTCTGCCGAGTTCGCCGTCGGCGTAACGGCTGCCTCGGCCACGCTGGGCCCCATCATCCCGCCCAGCCTGCCCATCGTCATCTACGCGATGCTGGCCAACGTATCGGTGGGCGGCATGTTTCTCGCGGGCATCGTCCCCGGCATCATGATCGCGCTGCTGCTCATGGCCATGGTCACCTACTACGCCTGGAAGAACGGCTGGGGCGGCGATGAGAAGTTTGTTTCCAGCCGTTTCGTGCGTGGCTTGCTGGAAGTGGCCATCGTCATTGGCTGGCCGCTGGGCCTGTGGCTGCTGGTCCAGGCCGGCGCACCGCCGCGCACCACTGTGTTCATCGGGCTGGCCCTGCTGTTCCTGGCAGACTGGAAGTTCCGCTTCACGGCGGTGCTGCCCATGATGACGCCGATCCTGCTCATCGGCGGCATGACGGTTGGTCTCTTCACCCCGACTGAAGGCGCAATTGCCGCCTGCATCTGGGCCATGGTGCTGGGCATGTTCTGGTACCGCACCCTCAACCTCAAGCGCACCCTGAAGATCTGCCTGGACACGGTCGAGACCACCAGCGTGGTGATGTTCATCGTGGCGGCCTCGAGCATTTTCAGCTGGATGCTCACCGCAGAAGGCATCACCGCCGACGTGGCCAGCTGGATCCTGGGCGTGACCGACGAGCAGTGGCAGTTTCTGCTGCTGGCCAACCTGCTCATGCTCTTCGTCGGCCTGTTCCTGGAGCCGGTAGCCGCCATCACGATCCTGGTGCCCATCCTGCTGCCGGTGGTGCTGCAGCTGGGCATCGACCCCATGCACTTCGGCCTGGTCATGGTGCTCAACCTCATGATTGGTCTCATCACGCCACCGGTGGGGCTGGTGCTCTTCATCATGGCCCGCATCGGAGAAATGACGCTGGAGCGCACGCTGGTGGCACTCCTGCCCTGGTTCGTGCCACTGGTGGCCAGCCTGATCATCATCACGTATGTGCCCGCGGTGACGCTGTGGCTGCCCCGGTTGCTGCAATGACGTCCCTCCCTAACGGAGCAACCCTGTGAATACCTTGCCCAGAACCCCTCCCATCGCAGAACAGGTGGCCCTTGTCACCGGCGCCAACGCCGGCATGGGACTGGCCACCACCGGCGCCTTGCTCGCTGCGGGCTACCGTGTGGCCGCCACCGATCTGCGCACCGAACAGGTCGCGACCAGACACGCCGACGCGCTGGCCGCGGGGCGTCTGCTGTGCCTGACCATGGACGTGAGCGACATCGACGCGGTGCGCGCAGCCTGCGACCAGATCGAGGCGCAATGGAACCGCATCGACGTCTGCGTGAACAACGCCGGCTTTCTGCAGTACGCCGACTGCGAGCAGACAACGCCCGAGCTGTGGCACAAGACACTGCGCATCAACCTCGACGGGGTTTTCTATGTGAGCCAGCGCGTGGCCCCTGGCATGAAATCGCGCGGGTTTGGCCGCATCGTCAACGTGTCCTCCTACGGCGCCAAGACCGGAGGTCTGGCGCCTCTGCCAGCCTACGCGGCCAGCAAGGGCGCGGTCATCAGCCTGACGTTCAGCTTTGCGCGCCAGTACGCAGCCTTTGGTGTCACCTGTAATGCGCTGGCGCCCACGTTTGTGAAAACGCAGATGCTGACCGAGCAGGTCAGTGCCGAGCGCCAGGCGCAGTTGCAAGAGATGATCCCGGTGCACCGCTTCTGCGAACTCGAAGAGTTCGCCCATGCTGTACTCTTCCTCGCGCATCCGCTCAGTGGCTTCATCACCGGTGAGGTGCTCGACCTGAACGGAGGGCTGCAGTTTGACTGAGACCGTTCTGGGCAATGGGGCGCTGGACGCGATCCGCGATCGCATCGACGTGCCCGCATACGACCGACAAGGTGCGCCCGGTGTGGTTCATCTGGGCCTGGGTGCCTTTCACCGCGCCCACCAGGCGCGGGTGTTCGATGCGCTGTTGCGCGCGGGTGACGACCGCTGGGGCGTGCACGCCTTTTCCATGCGCCAGCCCGCGGTGGCCGATGCCCTGGCGCGCCAGCACGGCTGGTACGCGGTGCGCATGGGCAGCGCGGATGGCGACCGCTGGGTGCTCGGTGGGGCTATTTGGCGCACCGGCGTGGCGGCCACGGCCCCCGAAGAGGTGCACGCGGCCATCGCCGCACCCGCCACCCGCTGGGTCACCATCACCGTCACTGAAAAAGGTTATGGCGAGACGCTGAACGCGCTGCTCGTGGAAGGCCTGGCGCGACGCCGCATGGCTGACCTGGGCGGCCTCACCATTGCATCCTGCGACAACCTCGGCCACAACGGTGATCGCCTGCGTGCGCAGTGCCTGGCCGCGGCGCAGCAGCGCGATGCTGCTCTGGCCGACTGGATCGCGCAGCACGTGTGCTTCCCCAACAGCATGGTCGACCGCATCGTGCCGGCCGCCTCACCCGAACTGCTGCAGGCCGCGCAGGCACACCTGGGTGTTCGGGATGACGCGGCGCTGGGCACGGAAGCGTTCTGGGAATGGGTGATCGAAGACCGCTTCGCCGACCCCGGCGACGCCCAGGCCCTGGCGGCGCAGGGCGTGCGGGTGGTGGCCGACGTGGCCCCATTCGAAGAGGCCAAGCTGCGCATGCTCAACGGCAGCCACACCGCGATGGCCGCGATGGGCTCGGTGCTGGGCCTGCCTTGCATCAGCGATTGCGTGGCAGATCCCGACATCCGCGGCTTTGTGCACGGTCTCATGAGCGAAGAGCTTGGCCCCCTGCTGCAGCGCGCCGACTGGCCCGACTACCGTGACCAGTTGCTGCGCCGCTTTGCCAACCCCACGCTGCGCCACCGCGTGCACCAGATTGCCACCGACAGCTCGCAGAAGATTCCGCAGCGCTGGCCGCCCTCCATCCTGCCCCACCTGCAGCAAGGCCGCGTGCCCCAGCGCCTGGCCTTTGCGGCGGCGGCCTGGCTGCGCAGCCTGCGCGGCGTGGACGAGGCTGGACAGGCCTACACCATCGACGACCCGCTGGCCGACACCCTGCGTGCGCTGGCCCTGCGGCACACCGGCCAGCCCGAGGCGCTGGTGAAGGCCATGAGCGCCCACGACAGTGTGTGGGGAGAGGAACTGTCACGGTACCCGGGGTGGTGGGCCGCGGTCGCGCGCGCACTGTCCGACATCGAACGCCAGGGCTTGATCGGCGCCTTGCGCGCCCTGAACCTGCCGAGCCGAAAGCCATCATGAAAATCACCGCTGCGCGCGTCATCGTCTGCTGCCCCGGGCGCAACTTTGTCACCCTCAAGATCGAGACCGACGAGGGGCTCACGGGCCTGGGTGACGCCACCCTGAACGGCCGCGAGCTTGCCGTGGCGAGCTACCTGCAGGAGCATGTGGTGCCCTGCCTGATCGGACGCGACCCGCACCAGATCGAGGACATCTGGCAGTACCTCTACAAGGGTGCCTACTGGCGCCGGGGCCCCGTGACCATGAGCGCCATCGCGGCGGTGGACACCGCGCTGTGGGACATCAAAGCCAAGGCCGCGGGCCTGCCGCTGTACCAGCTGCTGGGCGGGCGCAGCCGCAGCGGCGTCATGGTCTACGGCCACGCCACCGGCCGCGACATCGGCGAGACGGTGGACGAGGTGCTGCGCCTGCGCGACGCGGGCTACCTGGCGGTGCGTGCGCAGTCGGGCGTGCCGGGGCTGGACAAGGTCTATGGCGTGGGCAGTACGCCGCGATTCTACGAACCGGCCGACGGCAACTTGCCCAACGAGCACGACTGGAGCACCGAGAAATACCTGCACCACGCCCCGCGCCTGTTCGAGGCGGTGCGCGACGCGGTGGGGCCTGATCTGCACTTGCTGCACGACGTGCACCACCGCCTCACGCCCATCGAGGCCGGTCGCCTGGGCAAGGACCTGGAACCCTTCCGCCTGTTCTGGATGGAAGACCCCACGCCGGCCGAGAACCAGGAAGCCTTCCGCCTGATCCGTCAGCACACCACCACGCCGGTTGCCGTGGGCGAAATCTTCAACTCGATCTGGGACTGCAAGGACTTGATCCAGCAGCAACTGATCGACTACATCCGCACCACCGTGGTCCACGCCGGTGGCATCACCCACCTGCGCCGCATCGCCGATTTCGCCAGCCTGTTCCAGGTGCGCACGGGCTGCCACGGCGCGACCGACCTGAGCCCCGTCTGCATGGGTGCAGCGTTGCACTTCGACACCTGGGTGCCCAACTTCGGCATTCAGGAACTCATGCCGCACAACGAGCTGACAGAGGCGGTGTTCCCGCACGCCTACCGATTCGAGAGAGGCTTCATGCACTGCGGCGAGGTGCCCGGGCACGGGGTCGAGATCGACGAAGACCTGGCTGCGCGTTACCCCTACCAGCGAGCGTACTTGCCGGTGAACCGGCTCAAGCACGACGGCACCCTGTGGAACTGGTGAGTCTGGTTCCCAGTTATTTGGAAGGCTACCTATGAACCCGACCCTTCGGCTCCATCCCGACGACGACGTCCTCATTGCCCGCAGCCAGCTGGTTGGCGGCCTGTTTGTGGAGGGCGTGAGCGTGCGCGGCCTGGTGCCGCCGGGCCACAAGCTGGCTGCGCGCGACATCGCCGCTGGCGCGCCAGTGCGTCGCTACAACCAGATCATCGGTTTTGCCACCCGCCCCATCGCAGCCGGTGAGCACGTGCATGTGCACAACCTGGACATGGGCCCGGACAAGGGCGGCTTCGAGCGCGACTACGCCTTCGGCGCCGACCTCAAGCCCGAAGCCGCACACCGCCAGGCCAGCTTCATGGGCATCCGTCGCGCCAACGGACGGGTGGCCACGCGCAACTACATTGGCGTGCTCACCAGCGTGAACTGTTCGGCCACGGTGGCGCGCGCCATTGCCGAGCATTTTTCGCGCCGCAGCAACCCCGCCGCACTGGCAGCCTTTCCGAATGTCGATGGCGTGGTGGCGCTGACCCATGGCACCGGCTGTGGCATGGCCAGCGACGGCCTGGGCATGGACGTGCTGCGCCGCACGCTGTCCGGGTATGCCACGCACCCCAACTTTGCCGGCGTGCTGGTGGTGGGCCTTGGCTGCGAAGGCAACCAGATCAGCGCCTGGCAAGCCGCCAGCGGCCTGGCCGATGGCACGCAACTGCACAGCTTCAACATCCAGGACACCGGCGGCACCCAGCAGACCGTGGCCAAGGGCATCGCGCTGATCGAATCGATGCTGCCCCAGGCCAATGCGGTCGAGCGCACGCCCTGCGGGGCCGAGCACATCCTCATCGGTCTGCAGTGCGGCGGCTCGGACGGCTACTCGGGCATCAGCGCCAATCCCGCGCTGGGCGCAGCCGTGGACCTGCTGGTGGCGCACGGGGGCAGCGCCATCCTGAGCGAGACGCCCGAGGTCTATGGCGCCGAGCACCTGCTCACGCGCCGCGCTGCCTCGCGCGCCGTGGGTGAAAAACTGATCGAGCGCATCCGCTGGTGGGAGGACTACACCCAGCGCAACGGCGGCGAAATGAACAACAACCCTTCGCCGGGCAACAAGGCGGGTGGCCTGACCACCATTCTCGAGAAATCGCTGGGCGCGGTGGCCAAGGGTGGCACGACCAACTTGCGCGCGGTGTACGAATACGCCGAGCCGGTGCGCGAGCGCGGCTTCGTCTTCATGGACACCCCCGGCTACGACCCGGTGAGTGTCACCGGTCAGGTCGCTGGCGGCGCCAACGTGGTGTGCTTCACCACCGGGCGTGGATCGGCCTATGGCTGCGCACCGGCCCCCTCGCTCAAGCTTTCGACCAACAGCGCGTTGTGGCAGCGCCAGGCCGACGACATCGACATCAACTGCGGTGAGATCGTGGATGGCAGCGCCACCATCGAGGCCATGGGCCAGCGCATCTTCGAGCGCGTGCTGGCCGCGGCCAGTGGCGAGCGCACCAGAAGCGAACAGCATGGCTACGGCCAGAACGAATTTGTGCCCTGGCAACTGGGCGCTGTGATGTGAACAAGGAAAGACCCGAATGAACCAAGCCGAAGTCCTGATATCGCCTGAGCGCCTGCGTGCTGCTGCGGAACGCATCGTGGAAGCCGCCGGCAGCTCGCCGCAAGAGGCGCGCACCGTCGCCCACAACCTGGTGCTGGCCAACCTCAGCGGGCACGACTCGCACGGCGTGGGCATGCTGCCGCGCTATGTGGACGCGGTGCTTGAAGGTGGCCTGCAGCCCGACGCGCAGGTGGCGGTGCAGCTCGACACCGGCAGTCTGCTGGTGCTGGACGGCCAGCGTGGCTACGGCCAGTCGGTGGGTGAACAGGCCATGCACATGGGCATTGCGCGCGCGCGCCAGCACGGCAGCTGCATCATGACCCTGGCCCAGGCCCACCACCTCGGTCGCATCGGTCACTGGGCCGAAATGGCAGTGGCTGAAGGCCTGGTGTCGCTGCACTTCGTCAACGTGCTCACGCAACCCGCGGTGGCGCCCTGGGGTGGTGCGGACGGGCGCTTCGGCACCAACCCCTGCTGCATCGGTATCCCGGTGGCCGGGCGCGAACCTTTTGTGCTGGATTTCGCCACCAGCCGCGTGGCGCAGGGCAAGATGCGCGTGGCGCACAACGAAGGCCGCCGCGCGGGCGAGGGCTACCTCATCGACCCCGACGGTCACCCCACCACCGACCCCGGGGTGGTGGTGGTGCCGCAGGCGCCAGGTGCGCGCGGCAACCTGTTCGGCGCCTTGCTCACCTTCGGCGAGCACAAGGGCTACGGCCTGGCCGCTGCCTGCGAGCTGCTCGGTGGCGCACTCACCGGTGGCGGGACCTGGCACGGCCAGCACGATGGCCGGCGTGCGGTCTACAACGGCATGCTCAGCATCCTCATCGACCCGCAGCGCCTGGGTACGCAGGAACACTTCGAACGCGAGACCCTGGCCTTTGTGGACTGGCTGCGGGAGGCACCGGCCGCGCCCGGCACCGAGGCGGTGCAGGTCGCGGGCGACCCCGAGCGGCGCCAGCGGGTGCAGCGCGAACGCGATGGCGTGCGCGTCGATGGCGGCACCTGGGCCGAAATCCAGCAGGCCGCCGCCAAGGTGGGCCTTGACCCTTCTTCCACCTTGAACTGAACACACCATGCACAGCTTGAACCTTGACCCCGCGCGCTGCCTGCCCGACGACGGCTGCGCCGGCACCTTGCTCGCCCGCGTCTGGACCACCGAGGGTTCGGTGCCCGGCCCCTCGGTGGCCGTGGTGCGCGACGACGGTGTCTATGACCTCAGCGCCCATGTCGCCACGATGAGCGAGCTGCTGGAGCAGCCCGATGCGGTGGCGCGTGTGCGCGCCATGTCGGGACGGCGCATCGGCAGCCTGGCCGAGCTGCTGCACCACAGCGCCTCCAGCGCCCAGGGCTCTGTCACGGGCCCGCACCTGCTCGCGCCCTGCGACCTGCAGGTGATCAAGGCCGCCGGTGTGACGTTTGCCGCCAGCCTGGTGGAGCGCGTGATTGAAGAGCGTGCCGCCGGTGACCCGAGCCGCGCGGCGGCGATCCGCTCACAGGTGTCCGCTGCGGTGGGTGACGACCTTCGTGCGGTCAAGCCCGGTTCGCCGCAGGCCATGGCGCTCAAGCAGGTGCTGCAGCAGCAGGGCCTGTGGTCGCAGTACCTGGAGGTGGGCATCGGGCCAGACGCCGAGGTCTTCACCAAGGCCCCGGTGCTCGCGGCCGTGGGCACTGGGGCGCAAGTGGGCATCCGCTCGGACTCGGCCTGGAACAACCCGGAGCCCGAGGTGGTGCTGGTGGTGGACAGCCGGGGACGCATCGTCGGCGCCACGCTGGGCAACGACGTGAACCTGCGTGACATTGAGGGGCGCAGCGCATTGCTGCTGGGCAAGGCGAAGGACAACAACGCCTCCTGCGCGCTCGGCCCTTTCATTCGACTGTTCGACGAGGGCTTCACGCTCGACGACGTGCGCCGCGAAACGGTGGACCTGCGGGTCGAGGGACTGGACGGTTTCGTTCTCAAGGGTGTCAACAATCTGGCGCGCATCAGCCGCGACCCCCAGGACCTGGTCGACCAGACCGTTGCGGCGCACCAGTACCCCGACGGTTTCCTGCTGTTCACCGGCACCCTTTTCGCCCCCATCGAAGACCGCGACCAGCCTGGCAGCGGTTTCACCCACAAGCTTGGCGACGTGGTGAGCATCCGCAGTCCGCATCTGGGCGAGCTGTGCAACAGCGTCACCCACGCTGAGACCGCGCCGCCCTGGCGCTTCGGGCTTTTGGCCTTCATGCGCAACCTGGCAGACCGAGGGCTCTTCGTCGCCAGCTGATTGCCCTCATCCCATCTCCTTCATCTCCAACCGGACCCGCATCATGAAACTCGGACGCATCGGCCCACGTGGCCAGGAAAAACCCGCCTTGCTGCACAGCGACGGCACCTGGCGCGACCTATCGGGCCTGCTGGCCGACATCACGCCCCACACCCTCACCCTCGCCGGCCAGGCGGCCTTGCGCGCGCTCAACCCCGAGGCGCTTCCGGTGCTGCCGGCGGGCCGCGTGGGCCTGCCCTGGAGTGGTTGTGGCAAGTTCCTGTGTGTGGGCCTGAACTACGCGGACCACGCCGCCGAATCCAACCTGCCGATCCCGCAGGAGCCCGTGCTCTTCACCAAGCACACCAGCACCCTGGTGGGGGCCAACGACGCGGTGGTGCTGCCGCAGGGCTCGGTCAAGACCGACTGGGAGGTCGAGCTCGGCGTCGTCATCGGCACGAAGGCACGCTATGTGAGCGAGGTGAACGCGCTGTCGCACGTGGCCGGCTACTGCGTGGTCAACGACGTGTCCGAGCGCGAATACCAGCTCGAGCGCGGCGGCACCTGGGACAAGGGCAAGGGCTGCGACACTTTCGGCCCGGTCGGGCCCTGGCTGGTGACCGCAGACGAGGTGCCCGATCCCCAGTCACTCTCGATGTGGCTCGACGTGAACGGCCACCGCTACCAGAACGGCAACACCCAAACCATGGTTTTCGGCGTGGCCCACCTGGTGAGCTACATCAGCCGCTTCACCACGCTCTACCCTGGCGACCTCATCACCACCGGTACGCCACCCGGCGTGGGTATGGGCGTGAAGCCCAACGCTGTCTACCTCAAGCCCGGCGACGAGATGCGTCTGGGCATCCAGGGCCTGGGCGAGCAGCACCAGCGCGTTTTCGCCTGGGATCCTGCCCTGATCGACGGGTAAAGCGCATGACCCATTTCTACGCCTACAACCCCCGTAGCGCCACGGCTGAGTCCGAGCCCTACGCTGAGTCCAGCGAGGCCGAAATCGACGCCGCCGTACGAGCCGCAACTGCCGCAGCGGCTGCCTGGGCCTCAGCCGGGGGCACTGCCCGCGCCGCCTTGCTTGAGTGCCTCGCCCGTGCGCTCGAAACCTCTCGCGAGGAACTGGTGTCCCTGGCCGACCGCGAGACCGCGCTCGGTGTGCAGCGTCTCAACGGCGAGCTGGACCGCACGGCCTTCCAGTTGCGTCGGTTTGCCTCCCTGTGCCGTGCCGGCGGGCCATTTGAGGCGGTGGATGACCCGGCCGTGGGTGGAGCGCCACCGGCCGGGCACCCGCCCATGCGCCGTCTGCGTGTGCCGCTGGGGACGGTCGCCATGTACGCCGCGAGCAACTTCCCCTTTGCATTTTCGGTGCTGGGGGGTGACACCGCCAGTGCGCTGGCCGCGGGTTGCCCGGTCGTCATCAAGGCGCACCCCGGTCACCCCGCGCTCTCGCGCCGTACCTGGGCGCTGGCCCAGTCAGTGCTGGCCGAGCTGGGCCTGTCCACCGGCCTGATTGGTCTCGTGCAGGGCTCCAGCCCGGCCGTGGGCCTCGCCCTTGTGCGCCACCCGGCCATCGCCGCCGCTGCCTTCACAGGTTCCACGCGCGGCGGCGTCGCGCTGTGGAAAGAGGCCCAGGCCCGCCCGGTGCCCATTCCCTTTTTCGGTGAGCTCGGCGCCATCAACCCGGTGCTGGTGTGGCCCGCTGCGCAGACCGATGAGCTGGCCGACGCCCTGGCCGCGTCCATCACCCTGGGCTGTGGTCAGTTCTGCACGAAGCCGGGCGTGATCGTGTTGCTGCAAGGGGCTGACACGGCCGCTTTCGTGGCGCGGCTGGGCACTGCGCTGGCGCAGCAGCAGCCCCACCCCATGCTGACCGCCGGCATGCGCGAGGCCTTTGTAGCCGGCGTAAAGCGCCAGCTGGCCCATGGCGCCAAAACTCTGGTGCAGGAGGCCGACACGGCCCAGGCGCGACGTCCCTTCCTGGCCGAGGTGCCCGCCGCCACCTTCATTGCCGAGCCCGAGTTGCGCGAAGAGGTGTTCGGCCCCTCGAGCCTGGTCGTCCACGCGGGCGGTGCCGCCGAGGCCGCAGACGCCTTGCGCGCCCTCGGCGGCAGCCTCACCGTAACCCTGCACGGCTTGACTGACGATGCCGAAGGCCGTGCCACGCTGCAGGCAGCGATGGCCGTGGCCGGGCGCGTCCTGTTCGCTGGCGTGCCCACTGGCGTGGCCGTGACCGCGGCCCAGCAGCACGGCGGACCCTGGCCCGCCACCACCGCGCCACAGACCACCTCGGTGGGCGATGCGGCGCTTGAGCGCTTCCTGCGCCCGGTCTGTCTGCAGGACGCACCCGACTGGGTTTGGAGGGCCTTGCCGACGTGATCTTCTCGCGATCCCTGCAGCGCCAGAGCGCCTTCATGGAGGGCGTGCGCGACATGTTGCCCCAGGCCCCCGGCATCGCCGCCTGGGGTCTGATGACGGGTGTGTCCATCATCAAGTCCGGCATGAGCCTCACCGAGTCGCTGGCCATGACGCTGCTGGTGTTCGCCGGCTCGTCACAGCTCGCTTCGCTGCCGCTCATCATCGCGGGCGCGCCGGCCTGGGTCATCCTCGCCACAGGCTTCTGCGTCAACCTGCGCTTTGTGGTGTTCAGCCTGCACCTGCGCCCCCACCTCATGCACCTGCCGATGTGGCAGCGCCTCTCACACGGCTACTTCACCGCCGACATCACCTACGTCCTCTTCACCCAGCGCTTCCACCACGCCGGGCACACCACTGATGAGCGTCGCGCCCAGGAGGCCTACCTGGCCGGGAACGGCCTGGTGAACTGGTGTTCATGGGTCGGCTCCGGTCTGGTGGGCGTGGCCCTCGCCAACTTCATTCCAACGGCCTGGGGGCTGGGCTTTGCCGGCATCCTGTGCCTGGTCGGCATACTGTGTTCGCTCGCCTCGACCCGGTTGCGCCTGCTGGCCGCCTCGGTGGCTGGCGTGGTCGGCGTGGCGGCGTATGCGCTGCCGCTCAAGCTCAACATCGTCGCCGCCATCGCCGTGGCGGTGCTGATCGCGCTGACGGCCGAAAAGCTGCGCGCCCCCGGCAGGAGCCCCACATGACCGATGTCTGGACCCTCGCCGTGATTGTCGGGCTGGCACTGGTCACTGTGCTCACGCGCGGCTTTTTCCTCATCTCCAGCCAACCCTGGAGCCTGCCGCCCTGGGCCTTGCGTGCCCTGCAGTACGCGCCGATAGCCGCGCTGTCAGCAGTGGTGGTGCCTGAGGTGGTCATGACGCAAGGCGAACTCATCGACACCTGGCGCGATGCACGCCTGTTCGCCGCAGTGGCCGGCGCCGCCTGGTATTTCTGGCGCGGTGGCGTGCTGGGCACCATCCTCGCCGGCATGGCGGTCTATCTGCCGCTGCGCCTGGGCTTGGGCTGGTGAGCGTCGCTCTCAATGCAAAAGTTCGCCGACACATTCACACCACACAAGGAGACATAGATGAGCAGCACACCCCCTGTCATTGGCTTCATCGGCCTCGGCTACATGGGCCACGGCATGGCCAAGAACATCGTCACCAAGGGCTACAAGCTGGTGGTCATGGGCCACCGCAACCGCACCCCCGTCGACCACCTGGTCTCGCTGGGCGCGCGCGAGGCGAGCGACGCCCGCGCCGTGGCCGAGCAGTGCGACATCGTGCATATCTGCGTCACCGGCTCACCGCAAGTCGAGCAGCTGGTGCAGGGGGAGCGCGGCCTGGCGCAGGCCAACCGGCCTGGCTTGATCGTCATCGACTGCTCCACCTCCGACCCGGTGTCCACCCTGGCCATGGGTGAGCTGCTACGCGCCAGTGGCAAGGTGCTGGTGGACGCACCGCTCTCGCGCACGCCCAAGGAAGCCGAGGCCGGCACGCTCGACACCATGGTCGGCGCCGACCCAGAGGTGTTTGCGCGCATCGAGCCGGTGTTGCGCTGCTGGGCTGCCAACATCGTGCACCTGGGGCCGCTGGGCCTGGGCCACAAGATGAAGCTGGTCAACAACTTCATTGCCATGGGTTACGCCGCGCTCTATGCAGAGGCGCTGGCCGTTGCGCGCAAGGGTGGGCTGAGCGCCGAGCAGTTCCACGCTGTCATCGGCTCGGGACGTTTGCGCAATGGCTTTTACGACACCTTCATGAAGTGGACGCTGGAGCGCGATGAAAACGCCCATCTGTTCACCATTTCAAATGCCCACAAGGACATGCGCTACTTTTCCAGCATGGCCAATGCCGTGGGGGCCCTTCACCCCGTTCAGTCCATGGTGAACAACAGCTTCGCCGCCATGAATGCAGCGGGGCAGGGCGACCGTTTTGTGCCTATGCTGTCCACTTTCGTGGCACAGCAAAACGGATTGACAGACTGAGGCTGAGGAAAAAGGAGGCATGGCCCCAGCGGGGTCATGTCACTTTAAAAAGTGGGCAGGAGCTAGAAACAAGACAGATGGTTGCCGGGAGATCCCATGGGGATAGCCATCGTCTGCCGCCTGTTGTTGAGTTGAACGCTACCGTCGATGCGGTCAGGGGCTTTTTTTGGCGGCTCCGCAGTGTGTCGCGGGCTAGCGAAACCCCTTGGGGCCCGGGGGTGCAATCTGGCTTATCCTTGCGGGCTGAGCTTCTGCTTGTCCTCCCTCCGAAAGTCCGTCGTGCAAAAACCCAAGGCCGCCCCAGGCTCGTCCACCGCTGGTGCCATGCGGGTGATCAAAAAGTACCCCAACCGCCGCCTGTACGACACCGACACGTCTTCCTACATCACGCTAGCCGAGGTGAAGACGCTGGTGATGGACAACGAGCCCTTTGTGGTGCGTGACGCGAAGACCAACGACGATCTGACGCGCAGCATCCTGCTGCAGATCATCCTTGAAGAAGAAACGGCGGGGGTGCCGATCTTCACCGAGCAGGTGCTGGCCAACATCATCCGCTTCTACGGGCACGCCATGCAGGACTTCATGGGCTCGTATCTGGAGAAGAATGTCCAGATTTTCATGGACCTTCAGCACAAGATGACCGAACAGTCGAGCGGCATCACGCCCGACACCTGGAAGCAGTTCATGAACGGGCAGTCCCCGATGGTGCAGGGAATGATGGGCACGTACCTGGAGCAGTCGCGCACCGCGTTCACGCAGATGCAGGAGCAGATGCAGAAGAACAGCGAACAGATGCTGGCAGCACTGGGCCTCAAGCGCTGACTGGTCGCGTCGTGCTCGGTGGGCACCTGCGGGCCCCAAAGGACTGTTTCCTGTGCTTGCGGGGCCAGTCTGAGACAATCCTTGGATGACTGACACCGTTGCCACACTGGGCGCCACCGCGCCCAAGGTCGGGTTTGTGAGCCTTGGGTGTCCCAAGGCCCTGACCGACTCTGAACTCATCCTCACCCAGCTCAGCGCCGAGGGCTACCAGACCTCCAAGACGTTCGCGGGCGCTGATCTCGTGATCGTGAACACCTGCGGCTTCATTGACGATGCCGTCCGCGAGAGCCTGGACACCATTGGCGAGGCCTTGGCCGAGAACGGCAAGGTCATCGTGACCGGCTGCCTGGGTGCCCGTACCGGTGAAGACGGCGGCAACCTGGTGCGCAACATGCACCCCAGCGTGCTCGCGGTCACTGGCCCCCACGCCACGCACGAGGTGATGACGGCGGTGCACACCTACCTGCCCAAGCCGCACGATCCTTTTGTGGACCTGGTGCCCGCCCAGGGAATCAAGCTCACGCCGCGCCACTACGCCTACCTCAAGATCAGCGAGGGCTGCAACCACCGCTGCACGTTCTGCATCATCCCGTCCATGCGCGGGGATCTGGTGAGCCGGCCGATTGGCGACGTGCTGACCGAAGCCCGCAAGCTGTTCGAATCGGGGGTGAAGGAGTTGCTGGTGGTGAGCCAGGACACGTCGGCCTACGGCGTGGACATTCAGTACCGCACCGGTTTCTGGGATGGCAAGCCGGTGAAGACCCGCATGCTGGATCTGGTGCGAACGCTGGGTGAGCTGGCCAAGCCGTATGGCGCTTGGGTGCGCCTGCACTATGTGTACCCGTACCCGCACGTGGACGAAGTCATCCCGCTCATGGCTGAGGGTCTGTGCCTGCCGTATCTGGACGTGCCGCTGCAGCACAGCCACCCGGATGTGCTCAAGCGCATGAAGCGCCCGGCCAGCGGCGAGAAGAACCTGGAGCGCATTGCACGCTGGCGCGAGCTGTGTCCCGAGATCGTCGTGCGCAGCACCTTCATTGCCGGTTTCCCGGGCGAGACCGAGGCTGAGTTTCAGCACCTGCTCGACTTTGTGGCCGAGGCGCGCATCGACCGGGCCGGCTGCTTCGCTTTTTCGCCGGTGCAGGGGGCGGCGGCGAATGCGCTGGCCGACCCGGTGCCGGCCGAGCTGCGCGAGGAACGCCGCGCCCGGTTCATGGCCGTGGCTGAGGCAGTGTCGGCCGACAAGCTGCGTGAACGCGTCGGGGCCACCATGCAGGTGCTGGTTGACTCCGCACCGGGCCTGGGCAGGAAGGGCGGCGTGGGGCGCAGCTACGCGGATGCGCCCGAGATTGACGGGCTGGTGCGCCTGCTCCCGCCCGAGAAGATCAGCAAGACGCTGAAGGTGGGGGAGTTCACCCGGGCGCGCATTGTTGCCGCCCAGGGGCACGATCTCGTGGCGGTCCCGGTTTGACGGAACTGTCCCGTTCGCAGCTCGGCGCGGCCCTTACGGCTGCCGGGATGCGATTCTGGGCAGAGGCCAACAAAAAAGACCTGACGGCTCGCGCCGGACAGGTCTTTTTCATTTGCTCGTCAAAAACAAAAAAGGGTTGCAAACTTGTGGTTTGCAACCCTTTATGATTGGTGCCCAGAAGAGGACTCGAACCTCCACGCCTCTCAGCGCTAGTACCTGAAACTAGTGCGTCTACCAATTCCGCCATCTGGGCTAGTCAGGAAAGACGCTAGTATAGCACGACAAAATTGAACGAACAAATAGTGAACGAAAAAAATAGCCTGCTGGCCGAATTTGAAGGTGTTGTGTCTGGTCACCGTGACGGACATGGCTTTGTGATCCGCGACGATGGACAGGCCGATATTTACCTGCCGTCCAACGAGATGCGGGCGGTCCTGCACAAGGACCGGGTCAAGGCGCGCATCGTGCGCCTTGACCGGAAGGGGCGCCCCGAGGGGCGCGTCACGGAAATCGTCGAACGATCGAACTCTCCCATCATCGGGCGCCTGCTGCAGGAAAGTGGCGTGTGGCTGGTGGCGCCAGAAGACAAGCGCTATGGCCAGGACGTGCTGATCCCCAAGGGTGCCACCGGTTCGGCCAAGCCGGGCGAGGTGGTGGTGGTCGAGCTGATGGAGCCGCCGGCCCTGTACGGGCAGCCGGTGGGGCGGGTGAAAGAAGTGCTGGGCGAGATCGACGACCCCGGCATGGAGATCGAGATCGCGGTGCGCAAGTACGACGTGCCGCATGTGTTCTCGGACGCCGCGATCAGCCAGGCCCGTGCGCTGCCCGACCATGTGCGCTCGGCTGACCACCAGAACCGCGTCGACCTGCGCGACGTGCCGCTGGTGACCATCGACGGTGAAGATGCGCGCGACTTTGACGATGCCGTGTACTGCGAGCCGGCCAAGGTGGGCCGTGGCAAGGGCTGGCGCCTGCTGGTGGCCATTGCCGACGTGAGCCACTATGTGCAGACCGGTTCGCCGATCGACGTGGACGCCTACGACCGCGCCACATCGGTGTACTTCCCGCGCCGCGTCATCCCCATGCTCCCGGAAAAGCTGTCGAACGGGCTGTGCTCGCTCAACCCGGGCGTGGAGCGCCTGTGCATGGTGTGCGACATGCTGGTCAATGCCAAGGGCGAGATCCACGCGTACCAGTTCTACCCGGCGGTGATGTTCAGCCACGCCCGCTTCACCTACACCGAGGTGGCGGCGATCCTGCAGAACACCCGCGGCCCGGAAGCGCACCAGCGCAAGGCCCTGGTGCCGTATCTGCTGAACCTGCACGATGTGTACAAGGCTCTGCTGGTAGCCCGTCAGGCGCGGGGCGCTGTCGACTTTGAAACGGTCGAAACGCAGATCGTGTCGGACGAGTCCGGGCGCATCGAGAAGATCATTCCGCGCACGCGCAACGATGCGCACAAACTGATCGAAGAGGCCATGCTGGCCGCCAATGTGTGCTCGGCCGATTTCATTGGCGAAGGCAAACACACCGGCCTGTTCCGTGTGCACGAAGGCCCCACGCCCGAGAAGCAGGACATCCTGCGCAACTACCTCAAGGCGATGGGGGTCACCCAGACCATTGGCGACAACCCGCGGCCGGCCGAATTCCAGCACATCGCGAACGCGACCAAAGACCGGCCCGAGGCGCAGCAGATCCACACCATGCTGCTGCGCTCGATGCAGCAGGCGATCTACACGCCGCTCAACGAGGGTCATTTCGGCCTGGCGTTTGACGCCTACACCCACTTCACCAGCCCCATCCGGCGCTACCCCGATCTGCTGGTGCACCGTGTCATCAAGGCGATACTGAACGGGCAGCGCTACCAGCTGCCGGCTCTGCCGACCCCGGGCGAGGCGCACGCCAAGCTGAGCAAGCGCCTGGCCAGCCGGGCCAAGCCGCCGGTGGCGGGTGAGCCCGTGAAGAAGCTGTCGGGCGACACCCTTGCCTGGCAGGCAGCCGGCCTTCACTGCAGCGCCAACGAGCGCCGTGCCGATGAAGCCAGCCGTGACGTGGAAGCGTGGCTCAAGTGCAAATACATGCGCGAGCACCTGGGTGAGGAGTTCGGGGGCGTGGTGACATCGGTCACCAGCTTCGGCCTTTTCGTCACGCTGGATGCCATGTACGTCGAAGGCCTCGTGCACATCACCGAGCTGGGTGGCGAATACTTCCGGTTCGACGAGGCGCGTCAGGAACTGCGCGGCGAGCGCACAGGCATCCGCTACGCACTCGGGTCGCGGGTGCAGGTGCAGGTCAGCCGCGTGGATCTGGACGGCCGCCGCATCGATTTCCGCCTGGTCACGGGCGAAGACGACTTGCTCCTGCGGGCCATGCGGGACAAAGCCGGCGATGGCGCAGACGCAGAGCCCGGCAGCGGGCGCAGTGCCAAGGCTCGCCGTTCCCGCTCACGCGAAGGCAGTGCCGGGGCGGGCACAACTGCGCCCCCGGCAGCGCCTGCCAGCCGTGAAGCGACCGCGCCACGCAAGGCCTCTGGGCGCAAGGCCGAACGCGGGGCTGCACGAAGTCCAGCGGGCAAGGCGCGCAAGAGCCGCCGCTGACCGCAGCCAAGGAGGGACCGGGAAATGGACATCACGAACAGGCAACCCGACAAACCCTCCCTGGCGCGGGCGCCGGCATCGCGCCGCAAGCAGCCCACTGCGTTCAAAGAGCGACCGCTGCGCATCGGGGTGTCGGCGCGGCTGCTTTATCAGGTGCCACCCGAGCTGGGGTTTCGCAACAAGAACCTCCAGTACATCGAGCAGTCGCTGGCGCACTGGATCATGGAGCACGGGGCGGTGGCCTTCATGGTGCCGGCGGTGGCGCACGACAGCAAACACGCGGCACGGCACCTCAAGGTGGACCATGTCGTGCAGGAACTCGACGCCCTGGTGTTGCAGGGAGGTGCCGATGTGGCTCCCCAGACCTATGGCCAGACGCCGATCGACCCCCGCTGGCAGGGGGACGTGGTGCGTGACCGCTACGAGCTGGCCCTGTTGCGCAGCTTCCTGCAGCAGAAGAAGCCGGTGCTGGGGGTCTGTCGTGGCGCCCAGCTGCTCAATGTCGCTTTTGGTGGCACCCTGTACCAGGACATTGCCACCCAGTGCCCGGCGGCCCACGCACACGTGGACACCGATCTGTACGACCAGCTCGAGCACGACGTGACCTTCCTGCAGGGCAGCCGCCTGACCGCGCTTTATCCCACCGCTTCGCAGCTGCGCGTGACGAGCATCCACCACCAGGCCGTGGCCGACCTGGGAAAGGGCATGGTGGTCGAGGCGGTGTCCACCCTCGACGGCATGGTCGAGGCCATTCGCTGGTCGGGCGACGCCTATGCGCGGGGCGTGCAGTGGCACCCCGAGTTTCACCACGGGCGCGACGCGCTGGCCGACAGCTCGCCGATCATGCTCGACTTTCTCCAGGCGTCCCGAGCAGCCGCGTTGCAGCGGCTCGCGGACGGGCTGGAGTCCGATCCGCGCCCGCCCACAGCGCCGATCCTGCTCGACGTGGAGTCGGGCACGGCAGGGTGAACGTCGAGAGGGGCCGGGCGGCGGGGCCTCGCAGCCACTAAACTCGTGCGGCCCGGCTTGCCGGCTTTTTCTTCATTCCGTCCACGGGATCGTTCGCATGCGCGTTGTCTTCTATCTGCTCGACACCCTGTTCTTTTTCCTGGTCGCCGCCGCCTTGCTGCGCGCCTGGATGAACCATCTCCGGATCAACATGTCGGCCCAGCCGGGCCGTCTGGCCATTGCCATGACGGACTGGCTGGTCTCGCCGGTGCGTCGCATCCTGCCTCGATCGCTGACCCAGAGCATGGTGGACTGGGGAAGCCTGATGGCCGCCGTGCTGCTGGCGCTGGCATACGGCGGCGTATGGCTCATTCTCGCGACCGGCCTCACCCAGACCGCTGCGTCGCCAGCGGCCATGGTGCTGGCCATTCCTGCCATGGCGTTCAAGCTCATCCTGCGTACCGTGCTGCAGGGCCTCATGGTGATGCTGCTCGCGTATGCCATCCTGTCGTGGGTACAGCCCCACGCGCCGGTACAGGCCACGCTGGAACGCCTGTGCGCGCCGCTGTTGCGCCCCCTGCGGCGCGTGATTCCCCTGGTGGGCGGCGTGGACCTGTCGGTGCTGGTGCTGATCATCCTGCTGCAGGTGGGCCTGATCCTGGTGGCCTGAAGGGCGCAGGGCGGCCCGGCATTGCTGGGCAAGTCCTCAGGCGACTGGCATCACCTGGCTGGCCAGGCGTGAGGCGCTCAGCGTTTCGCCGCTGCGCCCGCTGGTCCAGCGGTCAGCGAGCCAGCCGTGCTGGTGCACCGCAGCAGCCACCCGGTCCCAGCTGTCTTCCCCGCTCAGACGGGGGGCTGCCAGGGCACTGCCGAGCCATCCGGCCAGCACATCGCCAGTGCCCGCTGTGGCCAGCGCCGCATTGCCGGTTGGATTGATCAGCGGCGTGCGCCCTGGAGCGGCGACGATGGTCCCCGAGCCCTTGAGCACACACAATGCCTGGAAGCGCTCGCTCAAGGCTTGCGCGGCGGCCAGCCGGTCGATCATCACGGCCGTGGTGTCCAGCCCCAGCAGGCGAGCAGCCTCCAGCGGGTGGGGCGTGAGCACGGTGACCCAGCCGCGCCGGGCACGTGCCTCGAAACTTGCGTGCCATTCGGGGTGCTTTGCCACCGCGTTCAGGGCGTCGGCGTCCAGTACCAGGCGGGGAGCGCCCGCCAGCAGCGTGGGGACCAGGTCTCCCACGGGGGTTCCGCCGCCACAGCCGGCAACCACGGTGCTGCTGTGCAGGAAATCAGGGTCCAGCAGCAAGGCGGTGCGGCGGAACATGAGCTCAGGGCAGACGGGGTCCCACGTCAGGGCGGCCGCTGTGGCATCAGGCGCCAGCAGGCCCACGAAAACGCGGCCGGCACCGCCGTGCAGCGCGGCGCGAGCGGCCAGTAAGGCCGCGCCCGTCATGCCGACGCCGCTGACGGCCATATCCTGGCCGCCTATCACGGCCACATCACCATGACTGCCTTTGTGGCTGGCAAGAGGACGGCTGGCTGCAGGGGGCGCCCGGCCGGCCAGCCACGCCGTGGGTGGCAGCGGGCTGCAGCCCAGATCGTCCAGCCACACCCGGCCCGCGTGATCCCGGCCCTGTGCCGTGAACAGACCGGGTTTGAGCGTCAACAGCGACAACGTGTGGCGCGGTCCCAGAGGCATGCCCGGCCATGCGCCCGCGGAGCCCAACAGGTTGGCCATCACACCCGTGTCGGCGTTCAGTCCGCTCGGCACGTCCACGCACAGCACGGGCGCTGCGCTCTGGTGCAGGCGCTGCAGCCAGTGCGCCCCTTCGCCCTCGGGCGGGCGGCTTCGGCCAATGCCGAACAGGGCATCAATGGCCAGGTCGACGTGCTCCGGCGGGTGCTCCGCGAACACCACGCCAGCCTCCTGTGCAAGGCCAAGGGCCCACCTGGCGTCGGGGGGCAGCTGCTGCCCGTGCGGCGTCGTCCCCTGCCAGTGCGTGACCACGACCTGCATCGTTCCGCCCGCCGCGTTGGCCCATTCGTGGAGGTGGCGCGCGGCCACCAGTCCGTCGCCCCCGTTGTTGCCCGGACCACACGCCACCCAGATGCAGCGGGCGTGGGGCGCGATGGCGCGTGCCAGTTTCGCCACTGCCAGACCAGCCCGTGCCATCAGGGTGTGGTCGGGGAGGGCGGCGCTGGCCTCGGCCTCCATCTGCCGAGTGACCGCAATGCTGTGCAGGGGTTCGAAACGCTCGAGGCGGATGGCGCGCATAAAGGTGAAAGTGACGTTTGTCAGGCGGGCGGGATGCGGAGCACCTGGCCCGGATAGATCTTGTCCGGGTCGGTCAGCATGGGCTTGTTGGCTTCGAAAATCTTCGCATACTGATTGGGCGTGCCGTAGAACTGCTTGCTGACGGTCGACAGGTTGTCGCCCTTTGCCACGGTGTACCACTGCGAGACCGGTTCAGCCGCGTTCACGGTCATCTGATCGTTGACCCTGCTGACGCTGGCCACGTTGCCGCAGCACAGCACCACTTTTTCACGCGTGGCCTGGTCGGCGGCCATGCCGGATACCGTCACGGTTTCAGTGCCGGCGTCGAAGTCGACCTTCAAGTCGTCCACCTTCAGGCCCATACTGTGGATGTAACGCACGATCGCATCGCCGGCCGCCCGGTTGAGATCGCCCATGTCCTGTGGCTGGGGGGCGGGTGCTGACGACGACGCCGGTGCTGCAGCGGCCGGTGCCGGCGACGGCGCGGGTGCCGCCTGCGCCCGGGCGCCGCCCAACAGTTTCTCGCCAGCGTCTTTGATGAAATTCAACATGCCCATGGGTTCCTCCTGAAGTGTGGGTGATCGCGACTGGCGCGGCAATGCCGCGTCAGGCCCGAAGGCGGCAATCACCATGCCTGAGCTGTCGACGTCGGGGCGTCAAGCCCGCTTCACCGCGCTCAGGCTCAGAGACCGAAGCGTCCCGGGGCGCAGCCTGCAAGGTCCACCTCGGGCGCACGGCCGGCCATGCCGTCGGCCAGGGCGCGAGCGCTGCCACAGGCCATCGACCAGCCGTGCGCACCGTGCCCCAGGTTCAGCCAGATGCCGGGTACGCGCGATGCACCGATGAGCGGCGGGCCGTCGGGCAGGCTGGCCTGCACGCCATGCCACTCCTGCACCTGTCCGTGGCGGCCGCCCAGCTGAGCGGCCCCCGGGTACCAATCCGCCAGCACCCGGTACAGCTGTTTCAAAGCTTCAGGTGAACGGCCGGCCCCGGGGCCGTCGAGCCGGGCACCACCCGCGACCCGCACCCGCTGGCCCAGCCGCACGATGGACACATGGTGGCGGGTGTCCACCACAGCGGCCACGGGGGCATCCACCGGCTCACGCACCGGCGCGCTGATGGAGTGGCCGTACACGGCTTGCAGTGGGAGTCGCAGACCCAGCGGCCGAAGCAAGCCGACGCTCGCCATGCCCGCGCAGATCGCCACGGCGTCGAACGTGCTTGCGGTGGCCGCGTCCGCCTGGCGGTGGTGAACGGTCACAGCCCGCCCCGGGCCGTCCACCGGGGTCATGCGTTCGACGGTGCTGCCGAACATGAAATGGCAGCCCAGGCGCTGGGCCTCGCCTCGCAGCAACAGGGCGAACTCCCGGCAGTTGGCCGCGGATTCGCCTTCCAGCTCTGTCGCACTGTGCAAGGGCGTGCCACCCTGCAGGGCCGGCTCAAGCTGGCGCGCGTCGTCGCCCGACAGCGTGCGGGCGGTGAGGCCCATTTCGCGCATCAGGTCCATGGTGGGCTGTGCTCGCTCCAGGTCCTGAGCAGTGCGCCACAACAGCAGGAGTCCCTGGCAGCGGTCGTGGTCCAGGTTGAGCGTGGCGCCCAGATCGCCCTGGCGCTCCTGGCTGTAGGCCATCAGGCCGAGCATCTGGCGTTGCAGCCCCGCCCGCGCACCGGGGCGACCGCACTGGTGCCATTGCCAGAGCCAGCGCCACTGGGCGCCCCGCGGCAGACGGTCCAGCTGGAGCGCGCTGCCCGGCCCGCCAAAAAGCGTCCGCCACGCCCGCTCGGCGCCGATTCGGGCGGTCGACCAGCCTGGCGTGATCACCGAGCCATTGGCAAAACTCGCTTCCTCGGCCGCCGTGTGCCGGCGGTCGAACACCGTCACCTCGTGGCCGTCCAGTGTCAGTTCATAGGCGGTGGTGATGCCCACCACGCCCGCGCCCACCACAGCAATCTTCATGGCCGGCCCAGCCGGCAGGCTCGCCCCGCGGTGTCTGACGGGCCGTGGGTGGGCCGGCAGCAAGGGCTTGAAGCGTGCTGAGGTCGAAGATGGGTGAGGCAGCGCATGGCGGAGAAAGGAGATGGCAGCCGCGCTGTTCGCGGCGGTTCCGAAACGAAACGTAAGAGGGCCCTGGTGGCGACGGCATTGTGCCGCAAGCGCGGTGCACGCTGGCTGGACGGAGGGCCTGGCGCGAGCGCGGCTGCTATAATCGACAGGCTTTACACCTGATGCAGCGTCTGTTTGCGGCAGCGTGTGAAGAAATCGCAAACCAGCCCAACCAGGTGTTGTCGGGTCGGCCAGGCGCCTGAGGCGCTGGCGCCCGACAATCGGGGCTGGATTTTAGTCCCAACCTCTGGAAAGAAATCCCATGTCTATCTCCATGCGCGAAATGCTGGAAGCCGGTGTCCATTTTGGCCACCAGACCCGCTTCTGGAACCCCAAGATGGCTCCGTACATCTTCGGTCACCGCAACAAGATCCACATCGTCAACCTCGAGAAGACGCTGCCCCTGTTCGAAGATGCCGCCAAGTTCGTGCGTCAGCTGTCCGCCAACCGCGGCACCATCCTGATGGTGGGTACCAAGCGCACCTCGCGCGACATCGTCGCCCAGGAAGCCCGTCGTGCCGGCGTGCCTTTCGTGGACCAGCGCTGGCTCGGCGGCATGCTGACCAACTTTAAGACGGTCAAGACCTCCATCAAGCGTCTGAAGGACATGCAGGCTCAGCAGGAAGGTGGCCTGGAGAGCATGAGCAAGAAAGAGCAGCTCATGTTTGCCCGCGAAATGGAAAAGCTGGAGAAAGACATTGGCGGCATCCAGGACATGACCGCGCTGCCCGACGCCATCTTCGTGGTCGACGTCGGCTTCCACAAGATCGCCGTGCTGGAAGCGCAGAAGCTGGGCATCCCGCTGGTGGGTGTGGTCGATACCAACCACTCGCCCGTCGGCATCGACTACGTGATTCCCGGTAACGACGACTCGGCCCGCGCCGTGGCGCTGTACGCCCGTGGCATCGCTGACGCGATCCTCGAAGGCCGCAACAACGCCGTCAACGACGTCGTGAAGGCCGTTGCCGCAGAAGGCAAGGACGAGTTCGTGGAAGTCAAGGAAGACGCAGCCGCCTGATTGCTGCGCTCGCGCGAAAGAGGGGCTCGTGGGCCCCTTTTTCACACCCCTACTGGATCAATTGACCCGTCGCAGCAACGTCTTGCACGCGCTGCGGCCAATGGAGAACTGAAATGGCAATTACCGCAAGCATGGTCGCCGAACTGCGCGCCAAGACCGACGCACCCATGATGGAGTGCAAGAAAGCCCTGACCGAAGCCGAAGGCGACATGGCCAAGGCCGAAGAGCTGCTGCGCGTCAAGCTCGGCACGAAAGCCGGCAAGGCCGCCAGCCGTGTGACGGCTGAAGGCGTGATCACCAGCTTCGTCAATGGCTCCACCGGCGCCGTGATGGAAGTGAACTGCGAAACCGACTTCGTGACCAAGAACGACAGCTTCCTGGCGCTGGCCAACGCCGCTGCCCAGCTCGCTGCCGAGCACAACCCCGCCGACGTGGCAGCCCTGGGTGCACTGCCTTACAGCCAGGACGGCTTTGGCCCCACCCTGGAAGACGTGCGCAAGGGCCTGATCGGCAAGATCGGCGAGAACATGAGCTTCCGCCGCTTCCAGCGTTACAGCGGCAGCGACAAGCTCGCCACCTACCTGCACGGCACCCGCATCGGCGTGGTGGTGGCCTATGAGGGTGACGATGTCGCCGCCAAGGACACCGCGATGCACATCGCTGCCATGAAGCCGGTGTCGCTGACTAGCGCCGACGTGCCTGCCGAGTTCATCGAGCGCGAGCGCTCGGTGGCCACCGCCAAGGCCGACGAGGCGAACAAGGAACTCGTGGCTGCCGGCAAGCCGGCCCAGAGCGCCGAGATCGTCGCCAAGCGCATCGATGGCGCCGTGCAGAAATACCTGAAGGAAGTCTCGCTGTTCAACCAGTCCTTCGTGAAAAACGACAAGCAGACCGTCGAGCAGATGCTCAAAGCCTCGGGCACCACGGTCAAGTCGTTCACGCTGTACGTGGTGGGCGAGGGCATCGAGAAGAAGGTGGACGACTTCGCAGCTGAAGTCGCCGCTCAGGTGGCCGCCGCACAAGGCGCCTGATTCCGGGCTGGGCCTGTCCAGCGCTTCTGCTGACTGACACGACGGGCCGCAAGGCCCGTTGTCTTGTCCGGTTCCCATGACCTTCGCGCACAGGGCGGGTACCGGCACATCGGTACACTTGACTGTTGTGCAATTTGTTATTTGATTTCCAGAGAGTTGCCCATGCCAGCTTACAAACGGATCCTGCTGAAGTTGTCAGGTGAAGCCCTGATGGGCGACGATGCTTTCGGCATCAACCGCGCCACCATCGTGCGCATCGTCGAAGAGATTGCGGAAGTCACGCGCCTCGGGGTGGAAGTGGCCGTGGTCATCGGTGGCGGCAACATTTTCCGCGGTGTCGCGGGAGGCTCGGTCGGCATGGACCGCGCCACGGCCGATTACATGGGCATGCTGGCCACGGTGATGAACTCCCTCGCCCTGGCCGATTCGATGAACAAGGCGGGCATCGTCGCCCGGGTGATGTCGGCCATTGCCATCGAGCAGGTGGTCGAGCCCTATGTGCGCCCGAAAGCCCTCCAGTACCTCGAAGAGGGCAAGGTGGTGGTGTTTGCCGCCGGTACCGGCAATCCTTTCTTCACGACCGACACCGCCGCCGCCCTGCGCGGTGCTGAAATCGGTGCCGAGATCGTGCTCAAGGCCACCAAGGTGGACGGCGTCTACACTGCCGACCCGCACAAGGATCCGACGGCCACGCGTTACACCACGATCTCGTTTGATGAGGCCATGGCCCGCAACCTGCAGGTGATGGACGCCACCGCGTTCGCCCTGTGCCGCGACCAGAAGCTGCCCGTCAAGGTGTTCTCGATCTTCAAGCCCGGCGCTCTGCGCAATGTGGTGCTGGGCGGGGATGAGGGCACGCTGGTCCACGTCTGATGCCAGAGCGCATCGCCAAACCCAAGATGTATTGAGGAGCATTCATGAGCACCGCCGAGATCCGCCAGACCGCCGAGCACAAGATGCAGCAGTCGCTGGAAGCCCTGAAGAACAGCCTGTCGCGCGTGCGCACGGGACGGCCCAACCCGCAATTGCTGGACACGGTGCACGTGGACTACTACGGCTCCATGCTGCCGCTGTCGCAGGTCGCCAACCTCACCTTGCTCGACGCCCGCACCATCGGGGTCGCACCGTGGGAAAAGGGCATGGGCGCCAAGATTGAGAAAGCGATCCGGGAGTCCGACCTGGGCCTGAACCCGTCGAGCCAGGGTGACCTGATCCGCGTTCCCATGCCGCCCATGACCGAAGAGCGCCGCAAGGAACTCACCAAGGTCGTGCGAAACGAAGGCGAAGCCGCGAAGATCGCGATCCGCAACCTGCGCCGTGACGCCAACGAAGCGGTGAAGAAGCTGGTGAAGGAGAAGCTGGCGTCGGAAGACGACGAGCGCCGCTCGCAGGACGACGTCCAGAAACTGACCGACCGCATGATCATCGAGGTGGACCGCCTGGTGACCTCGAAGGAACAGGACATCATGGCCGTCTGAGGCAGCTGCTGCTGCCTCTGCTGAGCCCTGACCCGCCCATGTCCGATCCGTTTCTTCCGGAACATCCCGCGCCTGCCGGTCTGCCCCGACACGTGGCCATCGTCATGGATGGCAATGGCCGCTGGGCCCAGAAGCGCTGGCTGCCACGGGTGGCCGGGCACAAGCAGGGCGCCGACGCTCTGCGCCGTATTGTCCGGGCGTGTGCCCGTTCCGGCGTCACCGCCCTGACCGTGTTTGCTTTTTCCTCTGAAAACTGGAAGCGACCGGTCGAGGAAGTGGCCGGCCTGATGGAACTGCTGCTGATGGCGCTCTCGCGCGAGGGCCCAACGCTCAAGCAGAACGGCGTGCGCCTGTATTTTCCCGGTGACCGCAGCGGCCTCTCGGCCAAGGTGGTCAAGGGGATCGAGGCCGCCGAAGCGGACACCGCGCACAACCGGCGCATGGCCCTGAATGTGTGTTTCAACTACGGCGGCCGCTGGGACATCGTGCAGGCGGCCCGCACCCTGGCCCAGCGCGGAGAAGACATCACCGAGGAAAGCCTGGCGCGCCACACGGCACTGGCCCATGTTGGCGACCCGGACCTGATGATCCGAACCGGCGGCGAATGCCGCATCAGCAATTTCCTGCTCTGGCAGTCCGCATACACAGAGCTGTACTTCACCGAGTGCCTCTGGCCCGATTTCGACGAGGCCGAACTGGAACGTGCATTGGCCGACTATGCGGGTCGGGAGCGCCGCTTCGGTCAGGTCTCGGAGCAGCGGGGCGCGCCAGCCGTGGCGCAGCGCCATGCTTAAGCAGCGCATCATCACGGCCCTGGTGCTGCTGGCCTTTCTGCTACCCGCGCTGTTTTATCCCGCGATTGAACCCTTTGCCTTGCTGACGCTGCTGCTGATCGTGGGCGGCGGCTGGGAGTGGGGGCGGCTCAATGGCCGCTCTTCCGGCGCGGCTCTCGCGCTCGGCCTGGGCCTGGGCGCCTTGCTCGGGGGATTCTGGTGGTTCGGCGGGCTTGACCAGTCGTGGCGTGGGCTCTGGTTGTTCACGGGAGTTTTGTGGGTGGTACTGGCCGTGGTGATGCTCAAGCGCGGCGTGCCCGGCTGGGGTGCGTGGCCGGCACCGCTGCGCCTGTGGCTCGGTCTGCTGTTGATCGCATCTGCCTGGCTGGCGCTGGTGCAGGCACGGCAACAGGGACTTGGCTTCCTGCTGTCGGTGCTGACGCTGGTGTGGATGGCAGACATCGCCGCCTATGCGGGTGGCCGGGCGCTGGGCAGGCGCAAGCTGGCCCCGTCCATCAGCCCCGGCAAGAGCTGGGAAGGGGCCGTGAGCGGGTTCGTCGGCGTGTGTCTGCTGGCCGGCGGCTGGCTCTTGGCCGAATCCCATGGCTGGGCCGATGGCACGAGCCTATACGCGCTGCTCTGGTCTGGCGGGCCATTTCTGTTCGCGGCAGCCCTGGTTTTTCTTGTCTGCATGAGCGTCGTGGGCGATCTGATTGAATCCCTCGTCAAACGCAGCGCAGGCGTCAAGGACTCCAGCCAGCTGCTCCCCGGCCATGGCGGGGTGCTGGACCGTGTCGACGCACTGCTGCCCGTGTTGCCGCTGGCCATGATGCTGGCCACTTTCTGACGTCCATGACCCACATTCAGTCCATCACGGTTCTCGGCTCCACCGGCTCCATCGGCACTAGCACGCTGGACGTGCTGGCACGCCATCCCGAACGCTTCTCGGTGTTCGCGCTCACGGCCGCCACGCAGGTGGACCTGCTGCTGGCCCAGTGCCAGCGGTTTTCCCCTCGTTATGCCGTGATGGCGAGTGAGGTGCATGCCCGGCAACTCGCCGAGCGGGTGCGCGAGCTCGGGCTGGCCGTTGAGGTGCTCGCCGGCGAGCAGGCCCTGTGCGATGTGAGCTGCGCCGAGCCGGTGGATGCGGTCATGGCCGCCATCGTGGGTGCTGCAGGACTGGCACCCAGTCTGGCCGCCGCGCGGGCCGGCAAGAAGTTGCTGCTGGCGAACAAAGAGGCCCTGGTGGTCGGAGGCGATCTGTTCATGGAAGCGGTGCGCACCGGTGGTGCCACCTTGCTCCCTATCGACAGCGAGCATTCGGCCATCTTCCAGTCCTTGCCGCATGATCCGGCCACCTGGGCCCGGCGTGTCCACAAGATCGTGCTCACCGCCTCCGGTGGTCCGTTCCGTACCCGAGACCCGGCCACCATGGCCGCGGTGACGCCCCAGCAGGCCTGCGCGCACCCCAACTGGGTCATGGGCCGCAAGATTTCGGTGGATTCGGCCACGATGATGAACAAGGCGCTGGAGGTGATCGAAGCGCGTTATCTGTTTGGCCTGGCGCCGGCACAGATCGAGGTGGTGATCCATCCCCAGAGCATCATCCATTCGATGGTGCAGTATGTCGACCAGTCCATCGTGGCCCAGCTTGGCACGGCCGACATGCGCGTACCGATCGCCTATGGCCTGTCGTGGCCGGAACGCATGAGCTCCGGCGCTGCGGCCCTCGACTTCGCCACCCTGGGGGCGCTCACCTTCGAGCAGCCGGACGACCAGCGCTTTCCCGGCCTCCGGCTGGCCTGGGAGGCGCTCGAAGGCCCACCCGGCACCACGGCCGTCCTGAATGCGGCCAACGAAGTGGCGGTGGCTGCATTCCTGGACGAGCGCCTGCGTTTTGACCAGATCCATGCCGTCAACCGTGCAACTTTGAACGCCCTGTCGCCCTCCAAGCCGCAGTCACTGGCCGATCTGCTGGCCATCGACGCCGAAGCGCGCGCCGTGGCAACAGCCGTGGCCGGGCGCCTGCCAAGGTGATGGCGGGGCGTTTGTGCCCCTGTCACCCCGAGTCGCCCGCGCTTGGCCTGATTTTTCCGAACCGGTAGTTCCATGCTCACACTCGTTGCCTTTGTCGTTGCCCTCGGCCTGCTGATCGCTGTGCACGAGTACGGGCACTACCGCGTGGCAGTGGCCTGCGGCGTGAAAGTGCTGCGTTTCTCGGTCGGATTCGGCAAGCCCTTGCTGCGCTGGCGGCGCAAGGGCAGTCCGACCGAATTTGTGCTCTGCGCCTTGCCGCTGGGCGGCTACGTGAAGATGCTCGACGAGCGCGAAGCGCCGGTGGATGCCTCAGAGCGCCACCTGGCCTTCAACACGCAACCTCTGCGCTCCCGGGCAGCCATCGTGGCTGCCGGTCCGGCCGCCAATCTGCTGCTGGCGGTGGCGCTGTATGCCATCGTCAACTGGAGCGGGGTGGAAGAGCCTCGGCCGGTGCTCGGCACCCCCACGGTGGCGTCGGTCGCTGAGCGCGCCGGTCTGGTCGGTGGCGAATGGGTGGCGCAGACGTCCACCGGTGACGCGGCTCCGGTCGAGGTTACGTCGTTTGAAGACTTCCGCTGGCGCCTGACACAGGCCGCCCTGTCCGGGGACGACCTGACGCTCTGGGTTTCGGCCGAGGAGGGCGGCCCGGTGCGCCCGGTTGAACTCCGGCTCAGCGAACTCGACGTGCGCGAGGCCGACGCGAGCCTGTTCCAGCGCATCGGCATCGTCGCCCCCTGGACCGCACCGGTGGTCGGAGACGTGATGGAGGGCGGGGCGGCGGCCCAGGCGGGTCTTCGGGCCGGCGACGTGGTGCGGCGTGTCAATGATCATGCCGTTGGCGATGGTCAGCGCCTGCGGCAGTTGATCCGTGGTGGTGTGGGCCCGGTTGGCGAGCGGGTGGAGCAATCCTGGGCTATCGAGCGAGCCGGCCAGCCGCTCACGATCGCCGTGAGCCCGGCACCCGAGCAGCAGGGCGGTGCCTGGGTGGGACGGGTGGGGGCCTACATCGGGGCTGCGCCGGCCATGCAGACGGTGCGCCGCGGCCCGGTGGACGGCTTCACGCAGGGCGTGGTCCGCACCGCCGAGGTGTCCTGGCTGACGCTGAAGATGATGGGCCGCATGGTGATCGGGGAAGCCTCGCTGAAGAACCTCAGCGGTCCCCTGACGATTGCCGACTACGCCGGCAAGTCTGCGAGCCTGGGCGTCACCTCCTACCTGCTCTTTCTGGCCCTCATCAGCGTCAGTCTGGGCGTGCTGAATCTGCTCCCTCTGCCGGTCTTGGACGGCGGGCACCTGATGTATTATCTTTGGGAGGGTGTGACCGGACGCAGTGTGTCTGACGTCTGGATGGAGCGCCTGCAGCGCGGGGGTGTCGTGATCTTGCTGGCACTCATGTCCGTCGCCTTGTTCAATGATGTGGCCCGCTTGGCCGGCTGAACCTTTTTCCCCCATGACCAAACACCCCACCGGCCTGCGCCGCCTGTCCCTGACAGCGCTGGCCGCTTCCCTTCTGGCTGCCTTGCCCGCATGGGCTGTCGATCCGTTCACCGTGCGCGATATCCGGGTTGAGGGCCTGCAGCGGGTTGAGCCGGGCACCGTGTTCGCTTCGCTGCCGTTCCGCGTCGGCGACCAGTACAACGACGAAAAAGGCTCCTCCGCCATCCGCTCCCTGTTCGGGCTGGGCCTGTTCAACGATGTGCGGCTCGAAGTCACCGGCGACGTGCTGGTGGTCATCGTCGAGGAGCGCCCCACGGTGGCCGACGTGAGCTTCACCGGGATCAAGGAGTTTGACGCCGAGGTGCTCAAGAAGGCCTTGCGCGACATCGGCCTGACCGAAGGCCGCCCCTTCGACAAAGCGCTCGCCGATCGCGCCGAGCAGGAACTCAAGCGCCAGTACATCAACCGCAGCATGTATGCCTCACAGGTGATCACCACCGTGACGCCGGGCGAGCGCAACCGCGTGAACCTCAATTTCAACGTCGTCGAAGGCGACGTGGCCAAGATCAAGGACATCCGGATCGTCGGCAACCAGGCCTTCACCGATGCCACGTTGCGTGGCCTGTTCGATCTGGACACCGGTGGCTGGCTGAGCTGGTACACCAAGTCAGACCGCTACTCGCGCGCCAAGCTCAACGCCGACCTGGAAAACCTGCGCTCCTACTACCTCACCCGGGGTTATCTCGAATTCCGTATCGAGTCGACACAGGTCGCCATCTCGCCCGACAAGGAGGACATGTCCATCACCATCAACATCGTTGAAGGCCAGCGTTATGTGGTGTCGTCGGTGGAGCTGGAGGGGGAGTACCTGGGCAAGGAAGCCGAATTCAAGTCGCTGGTGAGCCTGCGCGCCGGTGAGCCCTACAACGCCGAAGACGTGACGACCACGGTCAAGGCGTTCACCGATTACTTTGGCGCCTTCGGTTACGCCTTCGCGCAGGTTGAAGCCACGCCGGAAATCGACCGCGTCAACAACCGCGTGGCCTTTGTGCTGCGGGCACAGCCGTCGCGCCGCGTCTACGTGCGTCGAATCAACGTGGAAGGCAACAACCGCACGCGAGACGAGGTGATCCGCCGCGAATTCCGCCAGCTGGAGTCAGCCTGGTACGACAGCGACCGCATCCGCCTCTCGCGTGACCGGGTGGACCGCCTGGGGTTCTTCACCGAAGTCAGCGTGGACACGCAGCAGGTGCCCGGCGTGCCCGATCAGGTCGACCTGACCCTCACCGTGGCCGAAAAGCCCACCGGCAACCTGACGCTCGGCGCCGGTTATTCGCAGGCCGACAAACTGTCGCTGGTGGCCGGTATCAAGCAGGAAAACGTGTTCGGAACCGGGAATTACCTGGGGCTGGACCTGAACACCAGCAAATTCAACCGCCAGCTGGTGCTCAGCACCACCAACCCATATTTCACGCCCGACGGCGTGTCCCGCACCGTCGACGTCTACTACCGCACCACCACCCCCTACACCGAACAGGGCGGCGACTACCGCCTCGTGACGCCCGGCGCCAGTGTGCGCTTCGGCGTGCCTTTCACCGAGCAGGACACCGTGTTTTTTGGTGCGGGCGTGGAGCAGACGCGCATCCAGGCGGGCACCGGCCTGCCACAGGCGTATCAGGATTTCTCGGACACCTTTGGCAAAAACGCCACCTCGGTTCCGGTCACCGTGGGCTGGGCCCGTGATGGCCGTGACAGCGCGCTCGTGCCGACGGAAGGCCGTCTGCAGCGGTTCAACACAGAGTTCGGCGTGGCGGGCGATACCCGTTACCTGAAGACCAGTTACCAGTTCCAGCAATACGTGCCGCTCAGCAAGCAGTACACCCTGGCTTTCAACGCCGAGGTGGGCTACGGCAAGGGGCTGGGTGGCCGGCCCTACCCGGTATTCAAGAACTTCTTCGGCGGCGGCCTCGGCTCGGTGCGTGGTTTTGAGCAGGGGACCCTGGGCCCGCTGTCGCCCGTCATCGGCTCGACCACCAGCGAACAGGTCAACATCGGGGGCAACCGCAACGTGGTGCTGAACGCCGAGTTCATCACGCCGTTCCCTGGCGCAGGCAATGACCGCACCTTGCGCATGTTCGGCTTTTTCGATGTGGGCAATGTCTACGGTGCGGGCCAGAAGTTTGCGGCCGATGACCTGCGGGCGTCGGTCGGCGTGGGCCTGAGCTGGATCTCCCCCATCGGTCCCCTGCGCTTTGCTTACGCGAACCCCATTCGCAAGAAGCCAGACGATAAAATCCAGAAATTCCAGTGTCAGATCGGAACCGCGTTGTGATGAAGACCTTTTCCCGCCTGTTCAACCGCCAGGCCTTCGTGGGCCTTGCCATTGGCCTGGGCGCCCTGGGCGCGGCCGCGCAGGACTTTCGCGTCGGTTTTGTGAACACCGACCGCATCTTCCGCGAAGCCAACCTGGCCAAGTCGGCCCAGACCAAGCTGGAGCAGGAGTTCTCGCGTCGCGAGAAGGAAATCCAGGGACTGGCGACCCAGCTCAAGACCGCGTCGGAGAAGTTCGAGCGTGAGGCCCCCACCTTGCCCGAAGCACAGCGCACGGCACGGCAGCGCCAGCTGGTCGAGCAGGACCGCGATTTCCAGCGCAAGCAGCGTGAGTTTCAGGAAGACCTGAACCTGCGCAAAAACGAAGAACTCCAGACCGTCCTGGAGCGTGCCAACCGCGTCATCAAGCAGGTGGCCGAGGCCGAGAAGTACGACCTGGTGATCCAGGAAGCCGTCTATATCCATCCCAGGCACGACATCACCGACAAGGTGCTCAGCGGCTTGAACAGCGCGCGTTAAGCGCCTTGCAGTGCATGGCGCGGCCTCTGGGTTCCGTGGTTGCTGCTCTGGGCGGCACGCTGCTGGGTCCGGCAGACCTGGCGATTCTGCGGCTGGCTCCGCTGGCCACTGCCGGAGCCGGTGACCTGGCGTTCATTGCCCAGGCGCGTTATGCCAGCCAGCTGCAAACCACTCAGGCTGGGGCACTGATCGTGCCGCCGGCCTTGCAGGAAGCCGCCGTGCAACGCGGCCCCTGCATCGTCACCGACGATCCCTATCTCTACTTTGCCCGGCTCACCCAGTGGTGGAAGCGCGAGCATGCGGCGGCCGAGCCGGCTGCCATCGACCCGCAGGCGAGCGTGCACGCCACGGCTGAACTGGCCGACGACGTGAGCGTTGGGCCGTTCGCCGTGATCGGTGCACGGGCCCGCATCGGCCGCGGTGTCCGCATCGGACCGCACGCCGTGGTCGGCGCGGACGCCCAGGTCGGCGCCGAGACCTGCCTGCATGCCCGCGTGGTCGTGGGCGAGCGCTGCGTGGTGGGCGAGCGCGGCATTCTGCACCCGGGTGTGGTGATCGGCGCCGACGGTTTTGGCTTTGCGCCGCACCAGGGCCAGTGGATCAAGATCGAGCAGCTGGGGGCGGTGCGCATCGGCGACGACGTGGAGATCGGCGCCAACACCTGCATCGATAGGGGTGCCCTGGACGACACGGTCATCGAGGACGGCGTGAAGCTCGACAACCTGATCCAGATCGGCCACAACGTGCACGTGGGCGCCCACACCGCCATGGCGGGCTGCGTGGGGGTGGCGGGCAGTGCCACCATCGGTGCGCATTGCACCATTGGCGGTGGCGCGGTGGTGCTGGGGCACCTCGCGCTGGCCGACGGCGTGCATGTCTCGGCGGCCTCGGTGGTGACGCGTTCGATTGCCCGGCCGGGCCACTACACCGGCATGTTTCCCATCGACGACAATGCCACCTGGGAGAAGAACGCCGCCTCCCTCAAACAGCTCAACCGCCTGCGCGAGCGGCTAAAAGCCGCGGAGCAGGCCATCGCTTCCGTTCAAAAAGAAACACCCGCACCATGATGGACATTCACCAGATTCTCAAGCAGCTGCCCCACCGTTACCCGTTCATCCTGGTGGACCGGGTGCTGGAGCTGGAGAAGGGCAAGAGCATCAAGGCGCTGAAGAACGTCACCATCAACGAGCCCTTCTTCGGTGGCCATTTCCCGCACCGCCCGGTGATGCCGGGTGTGCTGATGCTCGAGGCCATGGCGCAGGCGGCCGCATTGCTGGCCTTCGACACGCTGGGCGCCACGCCCGATGACAAGACCGTCTATTACTTCGCCGGCATCGACGGCGCCCGCTTCAAGCGCCCGGTCGAGCCCGGCGACCAGCTCGTGATGGACGTGACGCTGGACCGCATGAAGGCCGGCATCTTCAAATTCAAGGGCATCACCCGCGTCGGCCCCGACGTGGCCTGTGAGGCCGAACTCATGTGCACCATGCGCACCATTGCCTGACCAGCCCGGAACCTGACGCATGGGAACCATCCACGCCACCGCTCTGGTGGACCCGGCTGCCCAGCTGGACTCTTCGGTATCGGTTGGCCCCTACACGGTGATCGGCCCGCATGTTCGCGTGTACGCGGGCACGACCATCGGCGCGCACTGCGTGATCGAGGGGCACACCACCATCGGGCGCGACAACCGCATCTTCCAGTTCAACTCGCTGGGCGCAATTCCACAGGACAAGAAGTACGCGGGCGAACCCTGTGAGCTCGTCATTGGCGACCGCAACACGATCCGCGAGTTCTGCACCTTCAACATCGGCTCCCCCAGCGACCGCGCGGTGACACGCGTGGGCAACGACAACTGGATCATGGCCTACGTCCACCTGGCGCACGACTGCGTGGTGGGCAACCACACGATCTTCGCCAACAACTCGCAGCTGGCCGGCCACGTGGAAGTGGACGACTGGGTGATCCTCGGCGGATTCACGGTGGTGCACCAGTTTGTGCGCATCGGCGCCCATGCCATGACCGCCATGTGCTCGCTGCTGTTCGCTGATCTGCCGCCTTTCGTCATGTGCCAGGGTCAGCCGGCCCAGGCGCGGTCCATGAATTTCGAGGGCCTGCGCCGACGCGGCTTCACGCCGGGCCGCATCGCTGCGGTCAAGGCCATGCACAAGGCGCTTTACCGTGATGGCGTGACGCTGGACGCTGCGGTGGAGCGCATTCGCGCTCTGGCCGCCCAGACCCCGGAAGCGGCACCCGACGTGGCGATGATGCTCGACTTCCTGGGTCGGGTGTCGGCCCAGCGCGGCATCGTGCGCTGATCATGGCGGTTTCCCTTCCGCCTGTGGGCCGCCCCGGGGCGGACGGTGCCGCCTCGCGCAGCGTGTCGGGTGACGCCAGCGCTATCGCGCCCCGCTTTGCGATGGTCGCGGGAGAAACCTCCGGGGATCTGCTGGCCGGCCTGCTGCTTCAGGGCATGCGCAAAAGGTGGCCTGGTCTGCACGCCAGCGGGATTGGCGGTGCTCGCATGCAGGAACAGGGATTTGACAGCTGGTGGCCCAGCGAGAAACTGGCTGTGCGAGGCTACGTGGAAGTGCTGCGGCACTACCGCAAGATCGTCGGCATCCGCGAGCAGCTGAAACAACGCCTGCTGCAGGGCCAGCACCCGGACGTGTTCATCGGCGTGGACGCGCCCGACTTCAACCTTGACCTGGAAGCTGCCCTGAAGACTCAGGGCGTGCGCACGGTGCATTTCGTGTGCCCCTCCATCTGGGCCTGGCGGCCGGAGCGGGTGGAAAAAATCCGCCGCAGCGCCGACCACGTGCTGTGCATCTTTCCGTTCGAACCCGACTTGCTAGCACAGCACGGCATCGGCGCCACGTATGTCGGGCATCCACTGGCGAACGTGATTCCGCTGGAGCCCGACCGGGCCGGAGCGCGGCGCCGGCTGGGCCTGGCCGACGATGACACCGTGGTGGCGATCCTGCCGGGCAGCCGCAGCTCCGAGGTGCAGTACCTGGCGGCGGTCTTTTTCGACGCCGCTGCGCGACTGTTGCAGGCGCGGCCGGGCTTGCGCCTGCTGGTGCCGGCTGTGCCTGCCCTGCGCGAGCGCATCGAGGCGGCCGCCCGCTCGGCCGGGCTTGACGAGCGCCTGCAGGTGGTGGCGGGCCAGTCGCACACCGTGCTGGCCGCCTGCGACGTGACGCTGATCGCCAGCGGCACGGCCACGCTGGAGGCGGCCCTGTTCAAGCGGCCCATGGTGATCGCTTACAACATGAACTGGCTGTCGTGGCAGATCATGCGACGCAAGCAGCTGCAGCCCTGGGTTGGCCTGCCCAACATCCTGTGCAACGACTTTGTGGTGCCCGAGTATCTGCAGGGCGCGGCTTCTGCGGGTGCGCTCGCCCAGGCCGTGCTGGACTGGCTCGATGCGCCTGAGAGAATGGCGGCTTTGCAGCAGCGCTTCACAGCGCTGCACCACACCCTGCGCCGCGACACCGCCCAACTCGCCACCGATGCGATCGAAAAAGTTCTTCAAAGCTGAACAGGCCTCGCTGTCCTGGGACGTGCCCGGCCTGCTGGCCGGCGTGGACGAGGCCGGGCGTGGGCCGCTGGCCGGCCCGGTGGTGGCCGCGGCGGTGATCCTCGACGAACTCGCTCCGATCAAGGGCATGGCCGATTCCAAGCAGCTCACGCCCTTGCGGCGGGAGCGCCTGTACGACGAAATCCGCGCCAAGGCGCTCTGCTGCAGCGTGGCCATGGCGTCGGTGGAAGAAATCGACCAGCTCAACATCCTGCAGGCCACCATGCTCGCCATGCAGCGTGCGGTGCAGGGTTTGCGCCTGAAGCCCAACAAGGTGCTGGTGGACGGCAACCGCCTCCCAGCCCTGGATGTGCTGGCCGAGGCCATCGTATCGGGCGATGCACGGGTGCCCTGCATCTCCGCCGCGTCGATACTGGCCAAGGTCGCGCGTGACCGTCTGCTGGTCGAGATGCACCAGCAACACCCGGCTTACGGGTTTGACCGCCACAAGGGATACGGCACCGCCGAGCACCTGCTGGCCCTGCAGACACATGGCCCCCTGCCGGTGCACCGGCGCTCGTTTGCGCCGGTCGCCCGCGCGCTTGAGCTCCAGTGTGCTGGCGGCACCACGGTGATCACGCTGAGCCCCTCAACCGCCCGTGCATCGGCCACGCCATGAACCCACCGGATTTGATCACCTCGCGCGACAACCCCTTGCTCAAGCGCCTGCGTCTGCTGGCGCAGGACAGCACGGCCTACCGCAAGCAGGGGCAGGTGTGGCTCGAAGGCGACCACCTGTGCCGGGCCTTGCTGGCCCGCGGGCACCGCCCGGCCATTGCGCTGTTCACCGAGCGCGGCTGGTCCACTGCTCCTTTTGATTTGCGACAGGCTGCAGAGAAAAACCACCTGGTGCCTGATGCGCTGATGGCCGACATCAGCGGGCTGGAGTCGCACGCGGGGGTGGGTTTCGTGTGGACCCTGCCGCCTGCGGTGCCGCCCCGTGCCCGCGTCGGTGCGGTGGTGCTGGACCGGCTTCAGGACGCAGGCAACGTGGGATCGATCCTGCGCAGCGCGGCGGCCTTCGGTTTCGGGCAGGTACTGGCCCTCAAGGGCACGGCAGCCCTCTGGTCGCCCAAGGTGGTGCGCGCGGGCATGGGTGCCCACTTCGCGCTGACGCTGGTCGAGGGCGTCGCGCCGGACGACCTCGCCGGCCTGGATCTTCCCCTCATCATGACCAGTTCGCACCAGGGCGACTATCTCCACGAGACCAAGTTGCCATGGCCCTGTGCCTGGGTACTGGGCCACGAAGGGCAGGGTGTGGGCCGCGAACTGGAACAACGAGCCGACCGCTGGGTGCGCATCGCGCAGCCGGGCGGCGAAGAGTCGCTCAACGTGGCCGCCGCCGCCGCGATCTGCCTGCACGCCAGCGCGACCTCGCGTGCCCACTCAGGCGCATAGCCATCCCCCGTCTGGGCCCGCTCCACCGGGCAGATCTTGCCTGCTGCCGAGCAGACAGACGCTCTTGCGCAGGCTATAATTCCGGGGTTTACCCGCACTTGGCGCACCCTTGCGCACGCCCCGGCTAACTGCCCAGGTTCACCGTCCGGCCACCCCCATTTCGGCTTGCCCGATCTGCAGCGAACCGGTTCGATCAATCCCCAGTCTCGTCTCTCGGCGGGCGCGGGTGCGCCTACAACCATCTGGAGAAAACCGTGCTTCCCGTCCACCCGAAAGCCCTTCTCGCGCTCGCCGACGGCACGGTCTTTGCTGGCATTTCCATTGGCGCCACCGGTCAGACCACCGGCGAGGTCGTGTTCAACACCTCGCTCACCGGCTACCAGGAAATCCTCACCGATCCGAGCTATTGCCAGCAGATCGTCACGCTCACGTACCCGCACATCGGCAACACCGGCGTGAACCGTGAAGACGTGGAGGCCAACCGCGTCCATGCCGCCGGCCTGATCATCAAAGACCTGCCCCTGCTGGCCTCAAACTTCCGCAGCACCGAGACCCTGTCGCAATACCTGGTGCGCGAAGGCACGGTGGCCATTGCCGACCTCGATACCCGCGCGCTGACCCGGCGCCTGCGCACGCACGGCGCCCAGAACGGCTGCATCATCGCGCTCGCGCCTGGCGAAGCCCTGACCGACGCGCACCGCCAGCAGGCCATTGCCGCTGCGCAGGCCGCGCCCAACATGGCCGGACAGGACCTGGCCCAGGTGGTCAGCACGACCGAACCCTACGCCTGGACCCAGACCGAATGGCAGCTGGGCTTTGGTTACGGCGAGCAGATCGCGCCCAAATTCCACGTGGTGGCATACGACTACGGCGTCAAGCACAACATCCTGCGCATGCTGGCCGCCCGCGGCTGCAAGATCACCGTGGTGCCGGCCAAGACGCCCGCGTCGGACGTGTTCAAGCTCAAGCCCAGCGGCGTGTTCCTCTCCAACGGCCCGGGCGACCCGCAACCTTGCGACTACGCCATTGAAGCCACGCGCGAGATCATCGAGGCCGGGGTGCCCACCTTCGGCATCTGCCTGGGCCACCAGATCATGGCGCTGGCCAGCGGAGCCAAGACCTTCAAGATGAAGTTCGGCCACCACGGTGCCAACCACCCGGTGAAAGATCTGGACAGCAACACCGTGTCCATCACCAGTCAGAACCATGGCTTTGCGGTGGACGAAACCACCTTGCCGGCCAACCTGCGCGCCACGCACGTGAGTCTGTTCGACGGCACGCTGCAGGGCCTTGCCCGCACCGACAAGCCGGCCTTCTGCTTCCAGGGTCACCCGGAAGCCTCGCCCGGCCCGCACGACATCGGCTACCTGTTCGACCGCTTCATTGCGCTGATGACCCAGGCCCAGGAGACCAAATAATGCCCAAGCGCACAGACATCCAGACCGTTCTCATCATCGGCGCCGGCCCGATCATCATCGGCCAGGCCTGTGAGTTCGACTATTCCGGCGTTCAGGCCTGCAAGGCCCTGCGCGAAGAGGGATACCGCGTGGTGCTGATCAACAGCAACCCCGCCACCATCATGACCGACCCGGCCACGGCCGACGTCACCTACATCGAGCCCATCACCTGGCAGACGGTCGAGAAGATCATCGCCAAAGAGCGCCCGCTCACCCCCGGCGGCTTTGCCATCCTGCCCACCATGGGTGGCCAGACCGCGCTCAACTGTGCGCTGGACCTGTGGCGCAACGGCGTGCTGGCGAAGTACGAGGTTGAGCTGATCGGCGCCACCCCCGAAGCCATCGACAAGGCCGAGGACCGCCTGAAGTTCAAGGACGCCATGACCAAGATCGGTCTGGGTTCCGCGCGTTCGGGCATCGCCCACAGCATGGAAGAGGCCTGGACGGTGCAGAAGACCGTGGGCTTCCCCGTGGTGATCCGCCCCAGCTTCACGCTCGGCGGCACCGGCGGCGGCATCGCCTACAACCCGGAAGAGTTCGAGACCATCTGCAAGCGCGGGCTGGAAGCCTCGCCCACCAACGAGCTGCTGATTG
>JAUXNG010000093.1 GCA_030682835.1 Hydrogenophaga sp.
GCACGCCAGCCTCACGCTCGCGGCCCTGGCCGGCATCCGCGTGGCCACCACGCGCCCGGTGCCGCTGGCCAGAGGCACAGCGCTGGCCATCGAGCGTTTTGATCGCGCCCCCGGCCAGCGCCTGCATGCGTTGTCGGCCCATGTGGCCTTGCGCGCGGCGGGCAGTGAACCCGGCTACCCCGCGCTGGCACAACTGCTGCGACGGCGCGGTGTGTTGGCCCATGGCCAATGGCAGCAAGACAAGCACGAGCTGTGCCGTCGGCTCGTGTTCCACATCCTGATCGACAACACCGACGACCACGAGAAGAAACATGTGCTGCTGGTACAGGACAACCAGCAGCTGCGCCTGTCACCAGCGTTTGACGTGTTGCCCACTGGCCAGGCACTGGGCTACCAGTCGATGCATGTGGGGAAAGAGGGGGCTGTCAGCAGTGTGGACAACGCCTTGTCGATGGCGGCGATGTACGGACTGAGCGCGCGCGAGGCGCTTGATGAAGCACGCCACGTGGCCCGGGTGGTGGACGGCTGGCCGGTCCACTTCATCGCACAAGGTGTGAGCGCTGAAGCCACCGCGCTGCTGGCCGATCAGATCGACCGGCCCTTCCTGCGTGAACAAAGGAGATCGTTGCTGGCTGCTTAAAGATTCGGCGCCAACCAGCGCTGCAGTTCCTTCTCCGCCACCGCGCTGCGCTTCGCCAGATCGGCCACCTGGTCTTCGCCGATCTTGCCCACGTTGAAGTAGGCGCTCTCGGGGTGGCTCAGGTAGAAGCCGCTCACGCTGGCGGCAGGCAGCATGGCCAGGCTTTCGGTCAGGCCCATTCCGATGTCGTCGCACTGCAGCAGCTCGAACATCGGCCGCTTGACCGAGTGGTCCGGGCAGGCGGGGTAACCCGGCGCCGGGCGGATGCCCTGGTACTTCTCCTTGATCAGTTCTTCGTTGCTCAGCGTTTCGCCCTCCGCGTAGCCCCAGAGGTCGGTGCGCACGCGGTGGTGCATGCACTCGGCCAGACCCTCGGCCAGTCGGTCGGCCAGGGCCTTGAGCATGATGGCGGAGTAGTCGTCGTGGTCGTCGATGAAGAGCTTCTCTTTCTTCTCCACGCCCAGGCCCGCCGTGACGGCGAACACGCCCACGTAGTCGTCGGCCACGCCCTTGGGCGCCACGAAGTCGGCCAGGCATCGGCTGGGCCGCATCACGCCGTCCACCTCGAAGCGCTCGGTTTGCTGGCGCAGGCCGTGCCAGGTGAGCGCCACCTCGCGGCGGCTCTCGTCGGTGTAGAACTCGATGTCGTCATCATTCACGCTGTTGGCCGGGTACAGGCCCACCACCGCGCTTGCGCTGAGCCAGCGGCCTTCAATCAACCGCTGCAGCATGCGTTTGCCGTCGCTGAACACGCGCCGCGCTTCTTCGCCCACCACCTCGTCCTTCAGGATCTCGGGGAAGGGGCCGGCCAGGTCCCAGGTCTGGAAAAACGGCGCCCAGTCGATGTACTTCACGATCTCGTTCAGATCGAAGTTCTTGAACACGCGCTTGCCGATGAAGCGCGGCTTCTTCGGCTCGAAGCTGCGCCAGTCGATGGGGGTCTTGTTGGCGCGCGCCTTGGCCAGCGGCCACAGCGGCACCTGCTTCTTGTTGGCGTGCTGGGTGCGCACCTTGTCGTAGTCGGCGTTGAGATCGGCGATGTACTGCGCCGCCTGGTCCGACAACAACCCCTGCGCCACGCCCACGCTGCGCGAGGCGTCGGGCACATAGACCACCGGGCCGCTGTAGTGCGGCGCGATCTTCACCGCGGTGTGCACGCGGCTGCAGGTGGCGCCACCGATCAGCAGCGGGATCTGCTTGTCGCGGAAGTGCGCGTCCTTCTCCATCTCGCCGGCGACGTACTGCATCTCTTCCAGGCTGGGCGTGATCAGGCCCGAGAGGCCCACGATGTCGGCGCCTTCGGCCTTGGCCATGGCCAGGATCTCGTGGCAGGGCACCATCACGCCCATGTTCACCACCTCGAAGTTGTTGCACTGCAGGACCACGGTGACGATGTTCTTGCCGATGTCGTGCACATCGCCCTTCACCGTGGCGATCACGATCTTGCCCTTGGGCTTCACATCTTCGCCGGCCGCCACCTGGGCCAGCTTCTCGGCCTCGATGTAGGGCAGCAGGTGCGCCACGGCCTGTTTCATCACGCGCGCGCTCTTCACCACCTGCGGCAAAAACATCTTGCCCTGGCCGAACAGGTCGCCCACCACGTTCATGCCGTCCATGAGCGGGCCTTCGATCACGTTGAGCGGGCGGCCGCCACCGGCCTCGATCTCGCGCCACATCTCTTCGGTGTCTTCGCTGATGAAGTCGTTCATGCCGCGCACCAGCGCGTGGCTCAGGCGCTCGCGGATCGGCAGCGCGCGCCACTCGTTCTTCTTGCTGTCGTCCTTGGCCGCACCCTTGGCGTTTTCGGCCACCTCCACGAGGCGCTCGCCGGCATCAAGCCTGCGGTTCAGCACCACGTCTTCCACGCGTTCGCGCAGATCGGGTTCGAGCTCGTCGTACACGCCCACCATGCCGGCGTTGACGATGCCCATGTCCATGCCGGCTTTGATCGCGTGGTACAGGAACACGGTGTGGATCGCCTCGCGCACCGGGTCGTTGCCGCGGAAGCTGAACGACACGTTGGACACACCGCCGCTCACCTTGGCGCCCGGCAGGTTCGCCTTGATCCAGCGCGTGGCGTTGATGAAGTCGACCGCGTAGTTGTTGTGTTCCTCGATACCGGTGGCAATGGCAAAGATGTTCGGGTCGAAGATGATGTCTTCGGGCGGAAAGCCCACCTCGTCCACCAGGATGCGGTAGGCCCGCTCGCAGATCTCGACCTTGCGTTCGTAGGTGTCGGCCTGGCCCTTTTCGTCAAAGGCCATCACCACGGCGGCGGCGCCATAACGCTTCACCAGACCGGCCTGGCGCTTGAACTCGTCCACGCCCTCTTTCATGCTGATGGAGTTGACGACACCTTTGCCCTGCACGCAGCGCAGGCCAGCCTCGATCACGTCCCACTTGGAGCTGTCCACCATCACCGGCACGCGCGCAATGTCGGGCTCGCCCGCGATGAGGTTCAGGAACTTCACCATGGCGGCCTTGCTGTCGAGCATGGCCTCGTCCATGTTGATGTCGATGATCTGCGCGCCGTTCTCCACCTGCTGGCGTGCCACGGCCAGCGCCTGCTCGTACTCGCCGTTCAGGATCATGCGGGCGAAGGCCTTGGAGCCGGTCACGTTGGTGCGCTCGCCCACGTTCACGAACAGGCTGTCGGGTCCGATGCGCAGCGGCTCCAGGCCGGACAGCAGCATGGGCGGCACGGCCTCGGCGGACGAAGAAGGAGACAAGGTGGAATCAACGGACATGGGGCTCACCAGGGTTGCGGGCAGAAACTGGTGAGCGCCGTTGGGGGCGGGCGGGCCCGCGGGGCGGTGGACGCCCGGATTCTCAAGCCTGACGCGCATCCGGTGGATGGCGCGCTGCAGCGCTCCTTGAGAGGGTGCGATTTTAAGGCATGGACCCGCCGGCGCGTGGCTGCGGGGCTTGAGCGCTAGTAGCTCTCTCTAGCGGCTGAGCAGATCGATATAGGCCTGGTAGCTGAAGACGCGGTTCTTCTTCTGCCCCGTCACCTCCGTCACGATACCCAGTTCCTGCAGCACCTTCGCGGCCGCACTGGCCGTGGGAAACGTGGTGCCGAGGGCCTGGCGAACGCGCTCCATGCTGAAACGCGGCATGGTGGGCAGCAGTTCAAACAAGCGGTAGCTGGCCGGGCTGGCCTGCGGGTGCTGCAGCAGGCGGCGCCGGTCCGCGGCCACCAGGCTGGCGAGCGCCACGATGTCCTGCTCAGCCCGGGCGGCGGCCACTTCGACCCCTTCCAGAAAGAAGCCGACCCAGCCTTCCCAGTCGCCTTCGGTGCGCACCGCAGACAGGTGCCGGTAGTAGGTGCTCTGGTGCTGCTTGAGGTAGCCGCTCAGGACCATCAAGGGTTCGGGCAACAGGCCCCAGTTCTCCAGCAAGGCCGCGATCAGCAGACGCCCCATGCGCCCGTTGCCATCCAGAAACGGGTGGACCGTCTCGAACTGCACATGCACCAGCGCCACCTTCACCAAGGGAGGCAGGTCGTCTCCGGTGGCGTGGATGAAACGCTCCAGATCGGCCAGCAGGCCGGGCACCTGGTCAGCCGGCGGCGGCACAAACACCGCGTTGCCGGGCCGCGTGCCGCCAATCCAGTTCTGCGAGCGGCGCAGTTCGCCCGGCTGCTTGCCGGTGCCCCGCACGCCGTTGAGCAGCAGGCGGTGTGCGTCGCACAGCAGGCGCACGCTGATGGGCAGGCCGGCGGCGTCACGCAGGTTGTCCTGGACCAGCCGGAAGGCTTGCAGGTAGTTGGTGACCTCTTCCACGTCGTCGGTGTTGCTCACCACCAGGCCGGCCTCTTCGTCAAACAGGTCGGTCAGTGTGGCCTGCGTGCCCTCGATCTGGGAGGTCATCAAAGCCTCTTTGCGGATCGCGCTGTACAGCAGCCAGTCCACCGAGGGCACCAGGCCCGCCACGGCAGACAGACGCCCCAGTGCCATCTGGGCCGCCCGGTTGTGCTCCGCCCAGGCCGACTCGGCCAGGGGCGGCGCGGCCGGCGGCAACGGGTGGGGAACGAAGGCCTTCACCGGCTCCCCGAGCGTGGTTTGGGTGGTGTAGTTACCGGTGACGCGTTTCATATGAAAGCCTGCTTTCAAACGGAGGCGCCATATTAAAGCTTTGTTTAATTTGATGGTGAAGCTTTCAAGCGTGCTTTCATGTGGGTCGACAAAAAGCATCTGGTGCGATGCTTGCTTTCAATGAGCGAAACCCCCACACCCATGACACCGCACCTCCCCATTGCCGACACCGGCGTCACCTCCGCCACCGACTGGCCCACGCAGGAACTGCTGCTCATGCGCGAGGTGATGAAGCTCGTCGGCCGCAGCCTGGCGCCCGCGTTCGTGCTGCGCGAAATGCTGCACCTCATGAGCGAGCTGCTGGGGCTGAACCGGGGGCGCATGGTGCTGGCTGACGATGCGGCGCCGGGGCAGCCGCGCACCGCGTCCATCCGCCATGCCTATGGGTTGACTGCTGATGAGGCGGCGCGCGGCGTGTACCGCTGGGGCGAAGGCATCACCGGGCGCGTGCTGGCCAGTGGCCTGCCCGCCATCGTGCAGGACGTGGACGCCGAACCTCTGTTCCTGTTCCGCGCCGTGGCACGCGCTGATCTGCCGCCGCAGACCGTGGCCTTCATCGCGCTGCCCATCGAGATCAACGGCGCCACCGTGGGCGTGCTGGCCTGCCACCGCATCCGCAGCCGCCAGCGCCACCTGAACGACGACATCGCCGTGCTGCGCCTGCTGGCCACGCTGGCCGGGCAGCTGCTGCAGCTGGAGCAGCTGGTGGCCGAGCAAACTCGCCAGCTCGAGGCGCGCAACGAGGTGCTGGCCCGTGCGCTGGACACGCACGCGGCCCGCTACGGGCTCATTGGCCGCTCCCCCGCGCTCTTGCAGGCGCTGGGCGAGCTGGAACGCGTGTCGCAGTCGCAAGCGACGGTGCTGCTGCTGGGCGAGTCGGGCACCGGCAAAGAGCTGTTTGCCCGCGCCGTGCACCTGGCCAGCGGGCGCCACGCGCAGCCCTTCATCAAGGTGAACTGCTCGGCCATTCCCGAGACGCTGTTCGAGAGTGAGCTGTTCGGACACGAGCGCGGCGCCTTCACCGGGGCGAACACGGCGCGCCCCGGCTGGTTCGAGCAGGCCAACGGCGGCACCATTTTTCTGGACGAAATCGGCGAGCTGCCCCTGGCCATGCAGAGCAAGCTGCTGCGCACCCTGCAGGAAGGCACGCTGGTGCGCCTGGGTGGGCAGCGCGAACTGCGCATCGACGTGCGGCTGGTGGCCGCCACCAACCGCGAACTCGCGCACGAGGTGCAGGCCGGCCGCTTCCGCCAGGACCTGTATTACCGCCTCAACGTCATCCCCATTCGCCTGCCCAGCCTGCGCGAGCGTCGCGAAGACGTGCGCGCCCTGGCGCTGCACTTCCTCAGCCGCGCCAACCAGGCCCACCAGCGCAACGTGTACCTGGCGCCTGACGCGCTGGCCCGGCTGGAAACGCACGACTGGCCCGGCAACATCCGCGAACTCGGCAACCTGCTGGAACGCCTGGTGTTGCTGGCCGACCACCCGCTCGTATCGGCCGCGGCGCTGGAGCGCTTCATGCCCCAGGCGCTGGCCATCCGGCCAACCCCGGAACCCCTGCACACGCTGCCGCCGGCCGGCCTGCCCGTGCCCGCCGGCCATGTGCGCGAGTACCAGAGCGCCCGATCCCACAGCCCCCAGACCCTGCAAGACGCCCTGCTGCGCCACCACGGCAACCAGAGCCAGGCCGCGCAAAGCCTGGGGCTCACCCTGCGGCAGTTTGGTTACCGCCTGAGAAAGGCAGGCTTGCGCTAGGGCCTGTTCGGCACGGGTTTGCGCCACCTGAGGGCGCGTATGCACCATTTACACCCCGGGGGGTTAGCATGTTCATTCCAACTTGCTGGAGTTCTGCGCATGTCTCGTCACGTGGATTTGTCTGACGGCCCGCACGCCACCGGGCACAAAAGCTTCCAGCTGGCCTTTGCCGACCGCATCCGCTCGCTGGAATGCCCCGACGAGGTCGTGCTGACGGCCAGCGCGCTGCTGGGCCAGCACCTGAAGCTGGCACGCGTGGACTACGGCGCGGCCGACCCGGCGGGTGACCTGCTCACCATGAAACCCGACTGGACCAATGGCGAACTGCCCTCGCTGGCGGGCGTGGTGTTGCGCCTGGACGACTTTGGCCCGCTGATCGTCAACGCTGTCCGCGAGGGGAGCGATCTGGTGGTGGAAGACGTGACCACCGACACCCGCTCGGCCAACCACGTCGGTGCCTACGCCGCCAACGGCGTGCGCGCCTTCGTGGCCATTCCGCTCATGAAAGGTGGCCGCCTGCGGGCCATCCTCAGCCTGCACGATTCGCGGCCGCGCCAATGGACGCCGCAGGAGGTGGCGCTGGCGCACGACATGGTCGATCGCACCTGGGCCGCGGCCGAAAGCGCCCAGGCCGACGCCGAGCTGCGGCGCGAACGCGACCAGAGCCAGCACATCTTCGACAGCATGACCGAAGGCTTTGCCGTCCTGGACCGGCACTGGACCGTCTTGCGGGTGAACGCCGAAGGGCTTCGCATGACGCAGCGGGCCGCACACGAAGTCATTGGTCAGGAGCACTGGACCCTGTGGCCGGCCATGAAAGGCAGCGAACTCGACCGGTTTTTTGAACAGCTCCGGCAGACGCCGCAAAAGCGCATCACCGAAGTGCCGTTCAGCTTCGCGGGCGGCGCGCAGGGCTGGATCGAGGTGCGCGCCTACCCCCTGCTCGACAGCGGCATGGCCCTGTTCTTCCGCGACATCACCGAACGCAAGGCCAGCCAGGCCCAGCTGGAAGACGCCGACCGGCGCAAAGACGAGTTTCTGGCCATGCTGGCGCACGAACTGCGCAACCCGCTCGCGCCCATCACGGCAGCCGCCGAACTGCTGCGCACGGCGCAGCTCGACGAAGAACAGCTCAGCAAGACCAGCGAGATCATCGAACGGCAGGTGCACCACATGACGCGGCTGGTGGACGACCTGCTAGACGTCTCCCGCGTCACCCTCGGCCTCATCGAACTCGACCGGCAGGCGCTGGACATCTACCAGCTGGTGAGCGCCGCCATCGAACAGGTCTCACCGCTGATCCGCTCGCGGCAGCACCAGCTCAGCGTGCAGATGGCGGCGGACCGCACCTGGGTGAAGGGCGACCGGCAGCGGCTGGTGCAGGTGCTGGCCAACATACTGAACAACGCGGCCAAGTACACCCCCGAGGGCGGGCACCTGCGACTGTCCACCACCATCCGCGACGGGCGGGTGCTGATCCAGGTGACGGACAACGGCGCCGGCATGACGCCCGACATGCTGATGCGCGCATTCGACCTGTTCTCGCAGGCCGGGCGCACGGCGGACCGTTCCATGGGCGGGCTGGGGCTGGGGCTGGCGCTGGTGAGGAGCCTGGTCGAGCTGCACCAGGGCCAGGTGTGGTGCGACAGCCCGGGGCTCGGCCAGGGCAGCACCTTCACCGTCAGCCTGCCGCGGCTGTTGACCGAGACCTTGCCGGCCGAAGGACCTGAAGAGCCGCCAGCCGAGCCCGCCGCCCGCGCGCCCCTGCGCATCCTCATCGTCGACGACAACGTGGACGCCGCCTCCATGCTGGCCATGCTGCTGGAACTGTCGGGGCACGAGGTCTGGGTCGAGCACGGCTGGCGCGGCGCCCTGGAGCGGGCGCAGCGTGAAGCGCCCCAGGTGTGCCTGCTCGACATCGGCCTGCCCGAGGTCGATGGCAACGAACTGGCGCAGAAGCTGCGGGCACTGCCCGGCATGGCGCAGGCGCTGTTTGTGGCGGTCACCGGCTACGGCCAGGCGAGCGACCGTCGCCAGACCCTGGCCGCCGGCTTCCAGCACCACCTGGTGAAACCGGTCGACACCGAACTGCTTACGGCCCTGCTGGACGCCTTCGAGCGCTGAGCCAGGGCCGCGGCCGGTCTGCCCGCCTGCGCTCAAATGCCCGGCTCGCGCAAAGCAACGGCCGCAAGGGCCGGCGCGCGTTTGCAAACCCATGGAACGCCTGCCGCGCCCTGCGATCCCAAGAGCTAAAGCCCGCGCCCACCGCCCCCTTGATGACAGCGAGGAACCCATGCCCAACGCCCACACGCCCCTGAATCGACGCACCCTCTTCTCATTAGCGGGCGCCGCCCTGGTGATAGCAGCGGCCACTGCCACAATGACGCCCGCCGCGGCCCACCACGGCTGGACCTGGGCCGAAGACGCCAACGCCGAACTCACCGGCACCATCGCGGCGGCCAAGCTCGGCAACCCCCACGGCGAACTCACGCTCACGGCGGCAGACGGCGCCCAGTGGATCGTGGAAGTGGGCCAGCCCTGGCGCAACCAGCGCGCCGGGCTGAAAGACGAAATGCTGGCCAAAGGCGTGAAGCTCACCGTGACCGGCCACAAGCACAGCGACCCCAACAAGCGCGTGTTCAAAGCCGAACGCCTGCTCATCGACGGCAAGACCTTCGACCTCTACCCCGACCGCAACTGATCCCCAACATTCCCCGACCCCTGCCCGACCACCCCCACTGTTGAAAGACCGATGGACGCGCTGGCCGCCGCCCTGCAGAACAGCGCGCTCTCGCAACTGCTGCGCTCGTCCATCTGGCTGTACCCGCTGATCAATATCGGGCACGTCGTCGGCATCGCCCTGCTCTTCGGCGCCATCGTGCCGCTGGATTTGCGCTTGATGGGCTTCTTCCGGCGCACGCCGCTGGCGCACTTGATGGACACGCTGGTTCCGGTGGCGGTCACCGGGCTTGTGCTTGCCCTGCTCACAGGCTCGCTGCTCTTTGCCACACGCCCGCTGGACTATGTGTCCGAACCGCTGTTCGGTATCAAGCTGGGGCTGCTGGGGGCGGGGGTGATCAATGCGCTGGTACTGCGCTGTTCGCCGCGTTGGCGGGGAGTGAGCGTTGGGCGGATGGAGCCACCGCTACCGGCGTGGCGACTGCACGGGCTGCTGTCTGTCGTGCTGTGGCTGGGGGTAATAGCTGCTGGGCGCCTGATGGGGTACCGGTAGGACTCGATTAAGTCCCTCGAATAGCCAGGTGACAACAGGCCCGGACTGGACTCCATCCTCCTGCGGTCTATCGACCGGCATGTGAGGTATCACCCTGCTTGCGGGTTACCCCTCCGTCTAGGTGGAAAAGTAAGGCTTCACGCGAGCGTGCCTAGGGATGGATGGCGTGTGCATCGTGGACTAGCTTTTCGAATTGAGCAAGTGCTAAGTTCTTGAGATGAAGATCTGCGACTTCGAACTCTAGGTATAAGCACGCGATGACTTCTGCTGAGGTAAGCCACAAGGCCAACTTAGGGCTCTCTTGAACGAACTGCTTGCGCGAAAGTTTGAGGCTTTCTATTTCTATAACCTCGTTCACTCCATGCCCGAAGACTTTGACGATTTTGGCGAGTTGGTTTTCATCTCGTGAAGAAATGTATGAAGAAAACGAAAAGCCGACATTCGCGATGTTGTGAGCCAAGTCATTTCTTAGCTCCCCAAGCGTACGAAGAAGAGCAGCTTGATCAGCTGTGATCGCGTCCAATTCGCGCAGAAGCGCTACCTTTCCAACTTTATTATTGAGTTGATCGAGATGCGCAAAGGCGCCTGCAAGTTTCGGGGCATGTAGTCTCGTCGTGAGCACATGAGTTGTCGCTCCTTCAAATAGTGCGTTGAGCTTGATCACGAATGACCAGTCGTCTTCTTGAAGAAGGTTCTTATAGAAACCTCTAGGAAGGCCTAACTTTTGCTCGAATTTACTGATCTCTTCAAAAATCGGATTCGTCATGACAAAGGTTTAAGTAGGACGCCAAAACGAGTCGTATCGAACGGCACGTTGGGTTGCAGTGCTCGATGCAGAACATGCTTCTGAAACTACGCATAAGCCAGACATAGCCTCTGAAGTGCGGAGGCGCTGCTGACGTGGAGGGCGCGTCCATAGTGCTCGGGCTCCTTCCCGCGATTTAACCTTCTCGGGAAGCTGGCCATGTTGCTGCCATGCCTGAATTCGACGCGCCTGTTCGGGGCTACATTTGGAATTGCTAGCAGAGGCGTGTGGTTGAAGGAGGGGTCGATAATCACATCTGCGTGGCTGGGGAAGCCTTGTGCGTCGTACACGTACAGCATTCGTCCAGTTTTAATGGATTTGAACTCAACGAGTTTCGCCGTTCGGCCTGTCTGAACAAAACCGCTGCTTGCGATAATTGCCTCAGTCGTTTTTAGATCAAGTGACATGTATTCCACTTTGCAAAGATGAGGGGGTGTCCGGCTGGCATTACCACATTTGAACTTGACTAGCTAGTTTACAGCACTGGATGCATTGCCGAATTTGTCGAGTTCGAAAGCTTGGCTGCAACCAATCGATTGTTCAGCTAACTCCTGCGATCAGTAGGACTACAGCTGGCCTGCCATCAACTGCACAGTATTGACGAAATCTGATCTGATCATCAGAAGCCCTCTGGGTCGCGTCAATACACACGGCAGCGCATCTAAGCGACCGACCTATTAGCAAAGCGCACACTATTGCCACTGTGTTGACATTGTGTCGACACATCTGTTCAGGCCAGCGTCGTCCACACTCAAGCACGGTGGGTGCGAAAAAAATAACCCTTGTAAATCAGCCACTTGAGCGGCGATACACCCTACCGATAGCCTTGGCACGTCCATTGCAATGAAGCTCGCAGGCCATCCCGCCCGCTGACCTTTACGAGAGGACTCATTGCCATGAGCGCTGCCGTTACCTTGATTTCGCCTGCCGAACTCGCTGCATTGCAAGCCACCGAACCGGTGGTTGTGATTGATACCCGGGACGCTGACACGTTTGTCAAGGGCCATATTCCCGGCGCGGTGAATTTGCGCGAAGTGTTCACATTTCTGGCCACGTCCACACCCGAGGGGCTGGCGGCTTTGAAAAGCACGTTTGCCCATGCATTGGGTGCGGCCGGTTTGTCTGGCGCGGAAACCGCGGTGTTTTATGAAGACGCGATGAACAGCGGCTACGGCCAGTCGTGCCGGGGCTATTACCTGCTCACCTGGCTGGGCTACCCGAAGATCAAGGTGCTCAATGGCGGGTTCAGCGCCTGGGTGGCGGCTGGGCTGCCGGTGTCCACCGAAGCGGCCACGCCCATGCCGGCCACTTTCCCCGATTTGCCGATGGCAGACGTGATGCTGACGCAGGCCGATGTGCTGACGGCGCTGGGCACCGGCACGGTGCTGCTGGACGTGCGCGATGTGGACGAGTGGATTGGCGACAGTTCCAGCCCCTATGGCAAAGACTTTGCGCCGCGCAAGGGCCGGCTGCCGGGCGCGAAGTGGATCGAGTGGTACCGCTTCATGAAGCCTTCGGCCCAGGGCCCGGTGTTCAAGACGCCGGACGAGGTGGTGGCCGAGTGCGCCACCGCCGGCATATCACCCGACGACACGGTGTACCTGTACTGCTTCAAGGGTGCGCGCGCGTCCAACACCTTTCTGGCGCTGAAGCAGGCGGGCTTTACCGATGTGCGCATGTACTTCGGCTCGTGGAACGAGTGGTCGCGCGACGACAGCCTGCCGATCGAAACCGGGCTGCCGTTTGCGGCACCCGCGCAGCGGCCGGCGCTGGCGCTGGCGGCCTGAGCGCATTGCCACCCGCTGCTTTCGCCTGCGGCCTGGCCTGCTGGCCGCACCCGATTCCCTTCTTTGCGTCCGCTTGTCTTTCCCTTCACTTAACCGGAGACACCATGTCCGCTACCGACACCCTCGACCCATCCACCACCTCGACCACCGTGAAGGCTTACCTGCGCCCCATCGACGGCACCGGCCTGGCCGCCTTTGCCGCCAAGGGCAAGGCCAACCCGGGCAGCCGGGGCACGAACAAGGTGCACACGGTGATGGAGGGGCAGTACCGCTCGCTGAGCTATGTGGGCAACCACGCGCCGGTGGTGGTGGACGAGCCGCTGCACCTGTTTGGCGAAGACACGGCGCCGGCGCCGGGCGAGATCGTGCTCTCGGGCCTGGGCGGCTGCATTGCCGTGGGCGTGACGGCCGTGGCCACCTGGAAAGGCGTGAAGCTGAGCAAGCTCGAAGTGTTCATGGAGGGCGACATTGGCAACCCCGCCGCCTGGGGCGCGGGCGGTGCGCTGGAGAAGACGCCGCCCGAAATGGGCTTTCAGGCGATTCGCGTGAAGGTGCTGGTGGAGGGCGACGCGAGCCGTGAGGTGCTGGACGAGATCGTGCAGCACGCCAACTTTTATTCGCCGGTGGCCAACAGCATGCGCAACCCGATTCCGTTCGAGATTTCGATGGTGTAAGTCCCCTCACCCCGGCCCTCTCCCGCGAGCGGGAGAGGGAGCGAATGCAACGCCACGCCTCACATTGGAGCCGCCATGAACCCCGCCGACCTGCCGCCCGAACTCGCCACCCCCACCGAACCCGCGCTGCTGGCCGCCGTGCGCGCCATTGCGCAAGGCCCGCTGGCCGAGCAGGTGGTGGGCATTGACCGCGAAGGCCATTACCCGCGCGCCGTGTTGCAGCAGCTGGCAGCGGCGGGCGCGATGAGCGCGCACCTGGCGGCGCCTGCCGGCGTGGGCGACTACGGCCTGGCCATTCGCGCCAAGGCCGAAGCGTCCAAGGTGTGTGGGGCCACGGGCTTCATGATGTGGTGCCAGGCGGTCTGCGGGCTGTACCTGGAGCAGTCGGGCAACCCCGCGCTCACGGGTGAGGCGCTGATGCAGATCGCCAGCGGGCAGCGGCTGGGCGGCACGGCACTGTCCAACCCGATGAAGAGCTACGCGCAGATCGAGAGCCTGCTGCTGAAGGCCACGCCGGTGAACGGCGGCTACCTGGTCAGCGGCACGCTGCCCTGGGTGAGCAACCTGGGGCCCGACCACTGCTGCGGCGCCATTGCGGCGGTGGAAGACGCACACGGCCAGAGCCTGGGGCGCGAGCTGATGTTTCTGCTGCGCTGCGACGCGCCGGGCGTGACCCTGCGCGACTGCCCCAGCTTCTCGGCCATGGAGGGCACGGGCACCTGGGCGCTGCACCTGAAGGACCATTTCGTGGGCGCGGGCGAGGTGATCGCCGACCCGGCCAAGCCCACCATTGCGCGCATCCGCGCGGCCTTTGTGATGCTGCAGTGCGGCATGGCGGTGGGCATCACGCAGGGTGCCATCGACAGCATGTGGGCGGTGGAGGCGCAGCTGGGCCATGTGAACCAGTTCCTTGAAGACCGGCCCGACACCCTGCAGGCCGAGCTGGACGCGCTCACCGCGCGCGTGATGAAGATGGCCGAGACGCCGTTTGACACCCGAACCGAATTCTTCATCGACGTGCTGGACGCCCGCGCCCACGGCGCCGAGCTGTGCCTGCGGGCCGCGCAGTCGGCGCTGATGCACCAGGGTGCGCGCGGCTACCTCATGAGCTCGGACGTGCAGCGCCGGGTGCGCGAATCGCACTTCGTGGCCATCGTCACGCCGGCCATCAAGCACCTGCGCAAAGAGATCGCGCGGCTGAGCCAGGAGGAGATGCCGGTATGAGCACCCCCGCCCACGCGCCCGCCAGCCCGTCGCCCGGCCCCCTCTCCCACATCTACGGCGAGGTGCGCGACCTACCGCTGGCCGCGCCCGTTGCAGCCGTGGCCGTGGGCCAGCCGTTTCGCCAGTACATCTGCGACGCCTGCGGCTACATCTACGACGAGGCGTTGGGCGATGTGGACAGCGGCCTGGCCGCCGGCACGCGCTTCGAGGACATTCCGGACGACTGGTACTGCCCGCTGTGCGGCGTGACCAAGAGCGACTTCGAGCTGTTTGAAGCGCCCAGCATCGAGGCCCTGCGCGCCCAGGCCAGCCAGCACGCGCCGGTGTGGAACGCGGCCACGCGGCACCAGGCGGGCGTGGTGATCGTGGGCGGTGGGCGGGCGGGCTGGCAAATGGCCGAAGCCCTGCGCGCGGCCGACGCAGCCCTGCCCATCACCCTGGTGAGTGCCTGCGCTGCCGATGTGTACGACAAGCCGCTGCTGTCGATCGCCATGGCGCGGCAGATGGCCCCTGACAAGCTGGTGAAGGAAAGCGGCGCAGATGCCGCGCGCCGCCTCAACGTGCGCCTGCTCGCGCACACCGACGCGGTGCGCATCTGCGCCGACACGCGCACGCTGCGCACCACGCGCGGCTCGCTGCGTTACGACCACCTGGTGCTGGCCCACGGCGCGCAGGCCACGCTGCCCGCGGCCCTTCCGGCCGCGCTGTGTTGGCGCATCAACCACCTGGGCGCTTACCAGCGGCTGCGCGCTGCGCTGGGTGATTCAGCGAAAGACGTGGTGATCGTGGGCGCCGGGCTGATCGGCAGCGAACTGGCCAACGACCTGGCGCTGGGCGGCCACCGCGTCACCCTGCTCGACGTGGCGGCGCAGCCCCTGGCGCGCTGGCCCACTGATGAGGCCGGGCAGCCGCTGCTGACGGCGTGGGAAGACCTGCCGATCCTGTTCAAAGGCGGGGTGCAGGTGAGCGGCGTGGAGCGCATCGGCACCCGCTACCGCGTCAGCACCGCCTGCGGCCAGCGCTTCGCAGCCGACCAGGTGATCGCGGCCACCGGCCTGGCCACCGCGCCACGCCTGGCGCAGAGTGCCGGGCTGGCCTGGAACCACGGCATCGCGGTGGACGCGGCCAGCCTGCGCACGAGCGTGGAGCGCATCCACGCCCTGGGCGACTGCATCACCATCAACGGCCAGGCCAGCCGCTTCATCGAGCCGATTGCCCGGCAGGCCCGCACGGTTGCGGCAGCCATTTGCGGACAGGAACCCGTGCCCTACCAGCTGAAGCCGGCGGTGGTGCGCGTGAAGACCACCACGCACCCGCTGACGCTGCATTAAGTGCGCTGCGGGCTCAAGCCGGCTGAATCGGCACCACCCGCCGCGCCGGCTTCTCCGCCCGCGCCCGCAGCTGCCCGCAGCCCCCGTCCACGTCCTGCCCGGCGGACTGACGCAGCTTGGTGAGGATGCCGCGCTGGTGCAGGCGGCGGGCGATTGCCGCGGCTTTTTCCCAGCTGGGGCGCTGGTAGGGCATGCCCTCGACCGTGTTGTACGGAATCATGTTCAGGATGGCGAACTTGCCGCTGAGCAGGCGCACGATGCCGTCGAGTTCTTCCTCGCTGTCGTTGATGCCGTCGAGCAGCGTCCACTGGTACTGAATGGGGTAGTCGGTGGCGCGGGCATACACCTCGCCAGCTTCCACCAGTTCCTCGGGCGACATGCGCGGCGCGCGAGGCAGCAGCTGTTCGCGCCGCTCGGCGCGCGTGGTGTGCAGCGAGAGCGCCAGCGCCGGCTTCACGGCGCCGCGCGGCAGGGTATCGAACACACGCGGGTCCCCCACGGTGGAGAACACCAGGTTCTTGTGACCGATGTTGCCCGCCGTGCCCAGCAGTTCGATGGCTTCCATCACGTTGTCGAGGTTGTGCGCGGGCTCGCCCATGCCCATGAACACCACTTTCTTCACCGGCCGCAGCGTGCGCGCCAGCACCACCTGCGCCACGATCTCGGCGCTGCCCAGCTGGCGGATCAGCCCGGTGGTGCCGGTCATGCAGAAGGTGCAGCCCACCGCGCAACCCACCTGGCTGGACACGCACAGCCCGTCGCGCGGCAGCAGCACGCTTTCCACCAGCTGGCCGTCGCCCAGGCGCACCAGCAGGCGCTCGGAACCGTCTTCCCCAGGATGGCGGGATTCGAGCCGCGCCAGCCCCGCCAGCTCGGCTTCCACCGCGGGCAGCCCGGCGCGCAGCGTGGCGGGCAGGAAGTGCTCGATGGCCCGCTTGCCCGCCGTCTGCGGCAAGGCCTGGCTCCACAGGCGCAGCACGCGGTGTTCGTGTTTGGGCAGGGCGCCGAGGGCCCGGAGGCGCTGGCGCAGGTCGGCAATTCGCATGGGCTGGATTGTCCCTGACGCCCACGCCCCGCGGCACATCGGCCGACAATGGTCGCCAGCAAGGAGATTACCGATGAAGTCCGTTTCTTTCATTCAGCGCAACACGCAGGGCCACTGGGTCGGCGACGGCTTTCCGGTGCGCACCCTGTTTTCATACAACGACGACCCGGCCGCCTTCTCGCCCTTCCTGATGCTCGACTACGGCGGCCCGACCGTGTTTGAGCCCACCACCGCCCGCCGCGGCGTGGGCGCACACCCGCACCGCGGCTTCGAGACCGTGACCATCGTCTACGACGGCGAGGTCTCGCACCGCGACTCGACCGGCGCGGGCGGCACCATCGGCCCGGGTGACGTGCAGTGGATGACGGCCGCCTCGGGCATCGTGCACGAAGAGTTCCACAGCGAAGGCTTCGCGCGTAGCGGCGGCCCCTTCCGCATGGTGCAGCTGTGGGTGAACCTGCCGGCGCGCGACAAGACGGCGCCCCCCGGCTACCAGGGCATCACCGCCGCGCAGACGCCCGTGGTTGAACTGCCCGGCGGCGCGGGCACGGTGCGCCTGATCGCCGGCGAGTTCGAAGGCGTGCGCGGTGCCGCCAGAACCTTCACGCCCATGCAGGTGTGGGACGTGCAGCTGAAAGCAGGCCACACGGTGACGCTGCCCGCCCCCGAGGGCCACACCACCGTGCCGCTGGTGTACCAGGGCCGCGTGAAAACGCCCGACGGCCAGGAAGCCGGCGACGCGGAAATGATCGTCTACGAGCGCGCGGGCGAAGGCGTGCAGCTCACCGCCCTGGCCGACACCACGCTGCTGTGGCTGTGCGGCGAACCGATCGACGAGCCGGTGGTGGGCTACGGCCCGTTCGTGATGAACACCGAGCAGGAGATTCGCCAGGCTTTTGTAGATTTCCAAAGCGGGAAGATGGGCCGGCTGGGCTGAGTGCGCCGGCGCCCGGCGAGCCCTTCAACAGGCTCAGGGCGAACGGGGTTTGTTCGGAGGCCGTCAGAGTCCCAGAGCACTCAGCCCGGGGTGCTCCGCCGGCCGCGGCCCGAGCGGCCAGTGAAACAGCCGCTCGCTGGCGTGGATGGGCCGGTCGTTGATGCTGGCGTGGCGCTGCTCCATGTAGCCCAGGTCGTTGAACTGCCAGTTCTCGTTGCCGAAGGAGCGGAACCACTGCCCCGCGTCGTCGTGCCACTCGTAGACAAAGCGCACGGCGATGCGGTGGCCATCCACCGCCCACAGCTCCTTGATGAGCCGGTAGTCCAGCTCCCGCGCCCACTTGCGCACCAGAAACGCATGCACCTCGGAACGCCCGCGCGGAAACTCCGCCCGGTTGCGCCAGCGCGTGTCTTCGGTGTAAACCTTGACCACCCGGTCAGGGTCCCGCGTGTTCCACGCATCCTCCGCCATGCGCACCTTTTGCGTGGCGGTCTCGGTGTTGAACGGAGGCAAGGGTGGGCGCAGTTCCATGAAGACCTCGGCAGCAAAAAGCGGAAGTTTCGGGCGAGGCCAAGCGCGCGTTTCGGCGCGAAATGCCCCACCTAGGGGCGCAGTGGAACCGGCTTCGCCGGGCCACAGTGCGCCGTCCCCCCTTCACGGGGGTAGCCGCGTCAGCGGCGCAGGGGGGTCAATACTGCTTGTACGGAAGGAACTTCCCCGACATCACGATGTTCACGCGGTCGCCGTTCGGGTCGGCCTGGCGCTGCATGTCCATCTTGAAATCGATCGCGCTCATGATGCCGTCGCCGAACTCTTCGTGGATCAGTTCCTTGAAGGTGGTGCCGTACACGCTGACCAGTTCGTAGAAGCGGTAGATCAGCGGGTCGGTGGGCACGCTGGTGGGCAGCGAGCCCTTGTAGGGCACGACCATCAGCCACTTCTGTTCGTCGGCGCTCAGGCCGAAGATCTTGCCCAGCACCTTGGCCTGCGCGGGCGTGGCCGTCATCTGGCCCAGGCACAGCGCCGTGGTCCATTCCTTGGACTGGCCTACCTTCTTGGCCACATCGGCCCAGCTCAGGCCCTTGGTGACTTTGGTGGAAATGATCTTTTCGGTGACGTCGAGTCGGCTCATGTGTTGCCTCTTGGTTTTGAAGGAAAGGAGAGAGAAAAGGAAAGGGAAATCAGTGGGCTTTCGCCCTGGAAACGAGGAAGTCAACGATGTGGTTGCGCAACTCGTAATACCCGTCCAGGTGGTGCAACTGTGCGCGCGTGCGACCGCGTGGCAGCGGGTTCACCACCACCTCGGCCATGCCGCCGGGCTTGTAGCCGCTGGCGGTTTCCTGGCCGTTGCTCATGAGCAGAATGCGGTCGGCCAGCAAAATGGCTTCGTCCACGTCGTGCGTGATCATGAACACGGTCTGGTGCGTCTCGCGCACGATGCCCATCAGCTCATCCTGGATGGTGCCGCGTGTGAGCGCGTCGAGCGCGCCAAAGGGCTCGTCCAGCAGCAGCATCTTGGGCTGGATGGCAAAGGCGCGTGCAATGCCCACGCGCTGCTTCATGCCGCCCGAGAGCTGGCTGGGCTTCTTGTCGATGGCGTGCGCCAGGCCGACCATGGCCACGTGCTTTTCCACCTGCTTGTCGACCTCCGCGCGGCCCCAGTCGGGCCAGCGCGACTTGACCGCGAACGCGATGTTCTGCCGCACGGTGAGCCAGGGCATGAGCGCATGGCTCTGGAACACCACACCGCGCTCCAGGCTGGGGCCGGCGATCTCGCGGCCGTCCATGAAACAGTGGCCGCTGCTGGCGGTGTCCAGCCCCGCGAGCACGTTGAGAATCGTGGTCTTGCCGCAGCCGCTGTGGCCGATGATGCAGACAAACTCGCCCTTGTCGATGGTGAAGGACACGTTGGCAAACACCGGCTTGTCGGCCTGGTAGGCCTTGGCCAGCTGCTCGACTTTCAGGAAACCAGACATCGCAGAAACCTTCGGGTTGGGTGAGGCGGCCGGGACCGGGACGGGCACGGCGCGGGCGGCGCTTTCGCGCACGGCGGATTCATTCCACATAGGTCACCGCCTTCTGCAACTGGGCGAACATCAGGTCGAGCAGCATGCCGACCACGCCGATCAGCAGCACCGCGAAGATCACGTTGGTGAGCGAGAGGTTGTTCCACTCGTTCCACACGAAGTAGCCCACGCCCGTGCCGCCAACCAGCATCTCGGCGGCCACGATCACCAGCCAGGCAATGCCCATGCTGATGCGCATGCCGGTGAGGATGGTGGGCGCGGCTGCCGGCAGGATCACCTGGAAGGCCTTGCGGATCGGGTTCACTTCCAGCGTGCTCGCCACGTTGAGCCATTCGCGCTTCACAGCCGACACACCGAACGCGGTGTTGATCAGCATGGGCCACACCGAGCAGATGAAGATGACGAAGATGCCGCTCACGTCCGAGTCTTTCAGCGTGTAGAGGGCCAGCGGCATCCAGGCCAGCGGGCTGATGGGCTTCAAGACCTGCACAAACGGATCAAACGCCTTGCGCATCAGCGGCGACATGCCGATGAGGAAACCCAGCGGAATCGCCACCGCCATGGCCAGCGCAAAGCCCAGCCCCACCCGCGCCAGTGAATGCCCGAGCTGGATGCCGATGCCCTTGTCGTTCGGGCCCTTGTCGTAGAACGGGTCCGACAGGTGCTCCCAGCTGGCCTTGGCCACTTCGAGCGGTGGCGGGAAGCCGGTGCTCTTGGCGGCACCCGGGTCTTTGCCCATCATCCTGGCGTACTCGATCTCATCGGCCGTCATGCCGGTGGACGCGCCGCCGATGGACGGGCCGGTGGTCGAGAGCTGCCAGGCACCCACGAAGCAGACAAACAGCAGCAGCGAGACCAGCGCGGCGCGCAGGTTGAGACTGGCGGTCTTCATATCAGGCGGCCCTCTGGATGGCAAAGCTCTTGAGGTATTCCTCGGGCTTGGCCGCGTCGAATTCCTTGCCCATGATCTTGTGCTTCACATAGGCGGGGCCGGCCGTGAAGGGCTGGCCCAGGTCTTTCATGTGCTTGCGGGCGTCGGTGATGAGGAACACGCGCTCGGCCACCTGCTTGTAGTTCACGTCACCCTTGATGTAGCCCCAGCGCTTCATCTGCGTGAGCATCCACACCGCCATGCTCTGCCAGGGCATGGGATCGAAGTCGGCGCGGCCCGGCACGTTCTGGATCTTGCCCAGGCCATCGGCAAAGCGGCCGGTCAACACCTGGTTGAGCACGGCCTCGGGCTGGTTCAGGTACTGGCTGGGCGCGATCACCTTGGCAATCAGTTCGCGGTTCTTCGGGTCGCGCGCCATGGCGGCCGAGGTGAGCACGGCGCGGTACAGCGCGGCGAAGGTGTTGGGGTTCTTCTGGATGAACTCGGTGCTGGTGCCGAATGCGCAGCAGGGGTGGCCGTCCCACAGGTCTTTGGTGAGCACGTGGATGAAGCCCACTTCGTCGAACACCGCGCGCTGGTTGAACGGGTCCGGGCCGAGGAAACCGTCGATGTTGCCGGCGCGCAGGTTGGCCACCATCTCGGCCGGCGGGATCACCCGGATCTGCACATCGGTATCGGGGTTGATGCCGGCCTCGGCCAGGTAGTAGCGCAACAGGAAGTTGTGCATCGAGTAGTCGAACGGAATGCCGAACTTGAAGCCCTTCCAGTTCTTCGGATCGCGGTTGTCCTTGTGCTTCAGGGCCAGCGTGATGGCCTGGCCGTTGATGTTCTGGATGGTGGCCACGTTCATGGGGGTGGCGTTGCTGCCCAGCCCCAGGCTGATGGCCAGCGGCATGGGCGAGAGGAAGTGCGTGGCGTCGTATTCCTTGTTGATCATTTTGTCGCGCACCAGGGCCCAGCCGGCGGTCTTGGTGACTTCGACGTTGAGGCCCTGCTTCTGGTAGAAGCCCAGCGGGTGCGCCATGATCAGCGGCGTGGCGCAGGTGATCGGGATGAAGCCGATCTTCAGGTTGGTCTTCTCCAGGCTGCCCTGTTTCTCCTGCGCCATGGCCTGCAGGCTGGCCACCGGCAGCACGCTGGAGATGGCGGCCATGGCGGTTCCCTTGCCCACCGCACGCAGGAATCGGCGGCGCTGCTCGTCGTGCGGAAACAGCGCCTTCACCAGCGTGGCTTCAATGAACTCGTTGCTGTAGGCCTCGAACTCGGCGGTCTCGCTGCGCCGGCGCAACTCGACGGCCGCGCTGTCGGCCGCCACCTCGGCGTGGTGATCGGCAATCGTGTGGTCGCGTCCACAACTGCACTTCATCATCAGGGGACGGTCGGCGTTGTAGGGGTCGAAGAATTCGGACATGGCGCACCTCGTGAGTTGAAGACACGGTGTGCATTGCAAGCACCGGGCCAGCCGGCGTGCCAGCGGGCGTCTTTTCTGCGCGGAGTCGACAATTCACCAGCGCTGGACCGACGCCCTGTAGGGCTGGCCCTACAAACCGGCGGTGGCAGGCCCGTTTTCAGGCCGCGGGGCGTGCCCGGGCGTGTCGCTCGGCGTACAGCGCCAGCTCCACATCGTTCTTGGCGCCGGTCTTTTCCAGGATGCGAGCCCGGTAGGTGCTCACCGTGTTGGCCGCCAGGCCCAGCTGTGCACCAATTTCGCTCACGGTCTGGCCCTGCGTGAGCAGGCGGTAGACCTGGTGCTCGCGGTGCGACAGGGCCTCGGGTCCGGCCTGCGCACCCGTCTGGCCCACGGCCGATGCCAGCGCCTCGGCCGTGGCGGGGGTGACGAACACGCCGCCCGCGGCCACCTTGCGCACGGCGGCCAGCATGTCGTCGGGGTCGGCGCTCTTGTTCAGATAGCCGCTGGCGCCCAGCTTGATGCAACGCACGGCGTATTGCTTCTCCGGGTAGGTGCTGAGCATGAGCACCGGCAGGTGCGGGTGCTCTTTCTTGAGGGCCTGCAGCACGTCCAGCCCGTCGAGCCCGGGCAGGGCAATGTCGAGCAGCACCACGTCGAGCCCCGCTCGCCCTTGCAGCGCCTGCACGCGCTCCAGCACCTCGGGACCGGTGGTGGCCTCGGCCACCACCGTCACGTCGGGCGCGTCGGCCAGCACCTGTTTGAGGCCCTCGCGCACGATGCGGTGGTCGTCGCCAATCAGCACGCGGATCGACCCGCCGATGTCGGCGCTCATGCCAGCTCCTGCCCGGTGGCCACCGGCGCGGGCAACACCAGCCGCAGCGTGGCGGTGGTGCCCTGCCCGGTTGCGCTGCTGACCTCGATGTCGCCGCCGAAGTGGCGCGCGCGTTCGCGCATGCCCATGACGCCATACGCGTCGGCCGCCTCGAAGGCCTGGGCGGCGGCGCCCACGCCGTCGTCCTGCACCCGCAGCGAAAGCTCGCCCGCGTGCACGCGGATGTCCACCCGCAGGTGCCGCGCGCGGGCGTGGCGCCCCACGTTGCTCAGCATCTCCTGGAAGATGCGGAACACCGCGATGGCCAGCGGCTCGGGCGGATCGGGTGCATCGCCCAGTTCCATGCACCATTCCAGTGCCAACTCGGCCGACTGCACGAATTCCTGCGCCTGCCACTCCAGCGCCGCCCACAGGCCCTGGTGGTCGAGGATGCTGGGACGCAGGTCGGTGATGATGCGGCCCACGTTGTCCACCGCGTTCTCGATCAGGCGGCTCATGTTCTGGCACTTGCAGCGCATGCGCTCGCGCATGTCGCCGGCCGCTTCGGGGCTGCGCTGCGGCTGTTCGGACAGGCGCTTGTCCATCCAGTTCACGTCCATCTTCAGCGCCACCAGCAGGCTGCCCAGCTCGTCGTGCACCTCGCGGGCGATGCGGGTGCGCTCCTCCTCGCGCACCGCTTCCGAGCGGGCGGCCAGCTCGCGCACCTGCTTCAGCGCGGTGGCCAGCGCCTGTGTGCGCTCACTCACACGCTGCTCCAGCTCGTCCTTGGCGCGCTGCAGAGCGTCGGCCGCGCGGCGGCGCTCGGTGATGTCCACGAAGGTGACGACCGCCCCGCGCACGGTGGCACCGTCCAGGATGGGGTGGCTGGAGTACTCGACCGGGAAGGCGGTGCCGTCGCGGCGCCAGAACACCTCGCTGTCGATGCGGCAGGGCAGGCCCTGGCGGAAGGCGTTGAAGATCGGGCACTGCGCTTCCGGGTAGGGTGAGCCGTCGGCGCGGGCGTGGTGGGTCAGCTCGTGCATGTTGCGCCCGAGCAGCTCGGCCGGCTCGAAGCCGATCATGCGGGCACCGGCCTGGTTGATGAACACGCACAGCCCGTCCAGGTCAACACCGTAGATGCCTTCGCCGGTGGAGGCCAGCAGCATCGCCAACGGGTCCTGCCAGGCGCCGGCGGCGTGGGTCGGCGGTTGTCGGAACAGGTCGTGGGCGTCGAAGGGCATGCGGGTACCCAAGCAATGGATGTGCCAAAGCGGTGCATGACCTGCCGACGCGATCCACTCAACAGCGGCACAATGGGCTCCCAGCCGTCCCCTCCGCTCCTCACCATGGCCCTCTTCAGCAAACTGTTTGGCACGCCGCGTGACCCGGATGCGCCCGAGTCGCGCTTGCCCGCCGAGCGCCACGCGGCCGTCAGCGCTTCGTCCAGCGCACACGAGGCGGCGCGTTTGCTGCGCGCGCCCACGGCGCTGATGCAGCTCAGCGAGGCCGAGGCGCTCACGGTGGTGAGTTTCATGCAGCCCCGCCGCTTCACCAGCGGCACGACCATCATCCGCCAGGGGGAGGCGACCGACACCGGCTTCATGGTGCTGGTGCTCAGCGGCGAGATCACGGTGGAAAACCTGATCGCGCGCCGGGTGGACCCGGTCACGGTGAACGTGCTCGGCACGGGCAGCCTGATCGGCGAGATGGCCCTGGTGGACGGCGCCGCCCGCTCGGCCACCTGCACCGCCAGCACCGACGTGCAGTGCGCCGTGCTCACCCGCGAGGCGCTGGAAACCCTGACCGCCGAGCAGCCCGCCACCGCCGCCAAGCTCATGACCGCCGTGGCGCAGCGCCTGGCCGAGCGGCTGCGCGAGAGCATCCACAAGCAGCAGATCTACGGCAAGCTGGTGCAGACCCTGCAACAGGAGCTGGACGCGCTCATGCCCACGCCCGGGCGGGGCTCGCGCTGAACACCTCGCGCGGCTAGACCGGCAGCCAGCGCCACCAGAACGGCCGGCGCACGGTGCGCGCGCCCATGCTCTGCAGCCGCTGCACCAGCTCGGCATGGCCGCACCGCCGGGCCGCGTCCAGCGGCGTCAGGCCATGAAAGTCCGACACGAGGTGGGGATCGGCCCCGTGGTCCAGCAGGTGGTGGGCCACGGCCAGGTGCCCCTCCAGCACGCTGGCGACGAGCGGGGTGCACATGATCTCGGGGTGCTGGTAGTTGGGGTCCACACCTTCTCGGATGTGGTGGCTCACCAGCGCCAGGTCGCCGCTGAGCGCTGCCTGGTAGAGGTCTTTCCAGTCACCTGCCGACATCGTGCCGCTCCCGTTCGAGTGAAGTAGGAAAGCCATGGTGCCAGAGGTCGGGCCAGGCGATGCCCACCCCGCTCAGGTGTTGGGTGCCGTCTTGGCGCTCCAGACCATGGTGATGGCCAGCACGCCCATCACCACGCCCAGCGACACCGCCACCGGGATCTTGAAGATGTCGATCAGCATCATCTTGCTGCCGATGAACACGAGGATGATGGCCAGACCGTAATTGAGCAGGTGAAAGCGGCTGGCCGCGGCCTGCAGCAGGAAGAACATGGCGCGCAGGCCCAGGATGGCGAACACGTTGCTGGTCAGCACGATGAACGGGTCTTTGGTGATGGCGAAGATGGCGGGGATCGAATCCACCGCGAAGATCACGTCGGTGATGGCCACCATGGTGATCACCATCAGCAGCGGCGTGGCGATTCGCTTGCCGTTCTCCAGGGTGAAGAAGCGTTCGCCGTCGTAGTGCTTGCTGACAGGCATCAACCGGCGCAGCAGCTTCAGGGCCGCGTTCTCGTCCAGGTTTTCTTCCTCATTGGCACCGCGCCACATCTTGACGCCGGTGAGGATCAGGAAAGCGCCGAACAGGTAGAGGATCCAGTGGAACTGGTCCAGCAGCCAGGCGCCCACCAGGATCATGATGGTGCGCAGCACGATGGCGCCCAGAATGCCGAACATCAGCACCCGTTTCTGGAACGTCGGGGGCACCGCAAAGTACGAAAAGATCAGCAGGAAGACGAAGATGTTGTCCACCGCCAGGCTCTTTTCGATCAGGTAGCCCGTGAGGAACTCCAGAGCCTTTTCATTGGCAATGGCGGTTGACCCGCTCATGTCCTTCACGGCCCACCAGAACAAGGCGTTGAACACCAGGCTCACCACCACCCAGGCCAGTGACCACTTGAGCGCCTCCTGCACGCCCACCTCGTGCGCACCCTGCTTCTTGAGCACGACAAAATCGACGAACAGCGCGACGAGCACGAACGCGACGAAAACGATCCAGAGCCACAGGGGCGCGATGGTTTGCATGAATACAGGCCTTGAGGGACGGTGTGGACACACCCTCCAAGGTCTGGCCTGGACCCGGCGTGCGGCCGGGCCCGGGGTTTCCGGTGGCCGCTTCTGCAAGGAGGCGGACCACGTACTGACGAAAACCCCGCCCGCAGCGGCCGCGTGGTGCAGTCGTTGGCGGGCTGGTTACTCCCCTTGACGGGAACCCGCGATTATCGGCCGGGGGCAGCCTCAGAACAAGCTGAGGAAACTTCAGGCGATACGGGAAGGTCGTGCCAGCCGGCGCTCAGCCCCACCGTACCGATAGCGAAACGCTCAGGCGGCTTCTTTGTAGAACATCGAGCGCCCGACCACGCGGGGCGCCTGCTTGGCCACGGCGTCGTGAATGGCGCCGATGTGCTGGGGCGTGGTGCCGCAGCAGCCGCCCACGATGTTCACCAGCCCCTCGGCCGCGAATTCGTGCAGCAGCCGGCTGGTGACCTCGGGCGTTTCGTCAAAGCCGGTGTCGCTCATGGGGTTAGGCAGGCCGGCGTTGGGGTAGCAGCTGATGAAGGTATCGCCCGCGACTTTGGCCAGTTCCTGGATGTAGGGGCGCATGAGCGTGGCGCCCAGCGCGCAGTTCAAACCCACGGCCAGCGGCTGGATGTGGCGCACGCTGGCCCAGAAGGCGGTGACGGTCTGACCGCTGAGGATGCGGCCCGAGGCGTCGGTCACAGTGCCGCTGATGATCACCGGCAGGCGCTCGCCGCTGTTCTCGAAGTACTCGTCGATCGCGAACAGCGCGGCCTTGGCGTTGAGCGTGTCGAAAATGGTCTCGACCAGCAGCACATCACTGCCGCCTTCCACCAGCGCTTCCACCTGTTCGTAATAGGCGGCGCGCAGCTGTTCAAACGTCACGTTGCGGGCGCCGGCGTCGTTCACGTCGGGGCTGATGCTGGCGGTCTTGGGCGTGGGGCCCAGGGCGCCGGCCACGAAGCGGGGCTTGTCGGGCGTGCTGAACTTGTCGCAGGCTTCGCGGGCGATGCGGGCCGAGGCCAGGTTCATCTCGCGCGCCAGGTGCGCCATGTCGTAGTCTTCCTGCGCAATCGTGGTGGCGCCGAAGGTGTTGGTCTCGATCAGGTCGGCGCCGGCGGCCAGGTAGCCTTCGTGGATGTCGCGGATCACGTCGGGCCGGGTCAGGCTCAGCAGCTCGTTGTTGCCTTTGACGTCCTGGTGGAAGTCCTTGAAGCGCTCACCGCGGTACTGCGCCTCGCCCAGCTTGAAGCGCTGGATCATGGTGCCCATGGCGCCGTCCAGGATGGCGATGCGTTGCGACAGGATCTCGGGCAGGGCCTGGGCGCGGGTGTAGCGGACGGAGTGGGCAGGTCGGTTCATCGCCCGATTGTAGGAAACGCCACCCCGGGCGCCGCCCGCCGCTGGGGCAGCCCCCGCGAATTCCCCGACAATACCGGCCATGACCAACCTCTCCCCCCAGGACGCCTGGGCCTGGCTACAAGAGCAACGCGCGAGCAGCGCCGCCAAGGGCCGCCCAGCGCCGCTGTTTGTCGACGTGCGCATGGAGATCGAATCGCTCTACGTGGGGCGCCCGCCCGAGGTGGAGAACATTCCCTGGTACGAATACCCCGACCTCACGCCCGACCCGGCCCGCTTTGCCGCGGCCGTGGAGCGCGAGGCGGGCGACCGGCAGCGCCCCATCCTTCTGATCTGCCGCAGTGGCAAGCGCACGCAGGAAGCGGGCGCGGCGCTCGAAGCCGCCGGCTTCACCCAGGTGGCGCATGTGGTCCACGGCTTCGAGGGCGACCTGAACGACGATTTCAAGCGCTCCAGCATCAACGGCTGGCGCCATGCCGGCCTGCCGTGGGAGCAGATGTAGCCGATGCTCGACGCCATTGACATCTCCGCCGACGGTGAGACGCTGGAAGCCTGCGTGGGCGTGCTGCAGGAAGTCTTTGGCTACGACGCCTTTCGCGGCCCGCAGGCCGACATTGTTGGCCATGTGAGCGCGGGCGGCGACGCCCTGGTGCTCATGCCCACGGGCGGCGGCAAGTCACTGTGTTACCAGGTGCCGGCCATCGTGCGCGAGCGCGCCGGCCATGGCCTGACGGTGGTGGTGTCGCCACTGATCGCGCTCATGCACGACCAGGTGGGCGCGCTGATCGAGGCCGGCGTGGCCGGCGCTTTCCTCAATTCCAGCCTCACCCTTGAGGAAGCCCAGCAGACCGAAAAGCAGCTGCTGCGCGGTGAACTCACGCTCATCTACGCGGCGCCCGAGCGCCTGACCACGCCGCGCTTCCTCGCACTGCTCGATTCGCTGCACGAACGCGGCAAGCTCAGCCTGTTCGCCATCGACGAAGCGCACTGCGTGAGCCAGTGGGGACACGACTTCCGGCCCGAGTACCGCGCGCTGGCCATCCTGCACGAGCGCTACGCCGGCGTGCCCCGCGTGGCGCTCACCGCCACCGCCGACGACCTCACGCGGGCCGACATCGTGGAGCGGCTGCAGCTGCAACAGGCGCGCACCTTCATCAGCAGCTTCGACCGGCCCAACATCCGCTACCAGCTGGTGGAAAAGAAGGACGCCACGACCCAGCTGATGCGTTTCATCCGCGACGAGCACACCGGCAGCGACGGGCACGATGCCGGCATCGTGTACTGCCAGTCGCGCCGCCGGGTGGAGGAAGTGGCCGGCATGCTGAACGAAGCCGGCCTGAACGCCCTGCCCTACCACGCGGGCATGGACGCAGGCAAACGCCAGCAGCACCAGGACCGCTTCCTGCGCGAAGAAGGCCTGATCATGGTGGCCACCATCGCGTTCGGCATGGGCATCGACAAGCCCGACGTGCGCTTCGTGGCGCACCTGGACATGCCCAAGAACATCGAGGGCTACTACCAGGAGACCGGCCGTGCCGGGCGAGACGGCGAGCCGGCCAACGCCTGGATGGCCTATGGCCTGCAGGACGTGGTGAACCAGCGCCGCATGATCGACGAAAGCCCCGCGGCCGACGAGTTCAAGCAGGTGCTGCGCGGCAAGCTCGACGCACTGCTGACCCTGGCCGAGGCGAGTGATTGCCGACGGGTGCGCCTGCTCGCGTACTTTGGCGAGAAGAGCGAGCCCTGCGGCAACTGCGACAACTGCCTGCACCCCCCAGCCTTGACGGACGCCACCGAGTCGGCGCGCAAGCTGCTTTCGTGCATCTACCGCGTGCAGCAGACCAGCGGCACCGCCTTTGGCGCCGGCCACATCATGGACATTCTGCGCGGCAAGCAGACGGAGAAGATGGCCCAGTACGGCCACGACAAACTCTCAACCTTCGGCATTGGCGCCGAGCTGGGCGAAACGCAGTGGCGGGCTCTGTTGCGCCAGCTGATCGCCATCGAGGCGGTGCAGGTGGACGCGGCCCACTTCAACACCCTGCACCTGGCCGACGCGGCGCGCGCCATCCTCAAGGGCGAGCGGCCGGTGTGGCTCAAGCTGGCCGCCGAGAAGACGCCCGGGCGCACCAGCCGCAGCAAATCCGCCCGCAGCACGGCGGCGGCGGCCGCGCCAGACGGCCAGCCACTGAGCCTGGCCGAGCGCGAATGCCTGGACGCGCTCAAGGCCTGGCGCGCCGAGGTGGCGCGCGAACACAACCTGCCGGCCTTCGTGATCTTTCACGACAGCACGCTGCGCGCCATCGCCAGCCGGCACCCCCGCAGCGCCGCCGACCTGGAAGGCATCGCCGGTCTGGGCCAGAAAAAGCGCGAAGCCTACGGTGCCGACGTGCTGCGGGTGGTGAGTGCTTTCGGATAGACCACTTCCGAAGCCGACCTTTTTCTGAATACCAATTTTTGACAGGCTGCGCGACACGTCAACCGCCTGTCGGAGACGGCGGCGAAATGGCATTTCGCCTACTCAAGCCTCGCGGTGGTCCGCCGATGGTGCTGACAAGTCCCGGGAAAAAGCCCGGAGTTCACCACTGACCACCGAGAACGGAGCGCGGCATGTTTTTCAAGTTGCCATGGTTTGGCAAACGCCGCCAGGAAAATTTCCACGACACCCAGGTACTGGAACTGGACTTCCTCGTTGACGAGTTTCACGATGCCATGGCCGACATCAAGGACCCGGTGCGCACGCGACTGCACGCGGCCCTGATCTCCTGCCAGACGCCCAAGGACCTGTGGTTCCTGCGCGGCAAGTTGTTCAACCTGATTTCCAAACACCACTGCGAAAGCGAAGCACACCAGCGCGTGGGCCGGCTCGACCACAAGCTGCGCTTCTTCGTCAGCCACCACCCGGACTACTCTCCCGAGGAATTGCCCTCGGGGCCGATGGCGCTGTTGCACTGACCCGCTGCGCCGCATCACGCACGGCCAACCGAAAGGGCATCCCTGCCCTGACGCCAAGATTTCATGGCCCTCCTCTTGCCCGTCCTGGTGACGGGCTTTTTTTTGGCCCATCGGCGGACCACCGCCGCCTTCCTAAAATCGGCGCGATGAACTTCTCGCTACCTGATCGTCCCCTGCTCATCGTCAGCACCGGCAACACGCACGCGCACATCCGCGAACAGCTGGGTGACTTCGACGACTGGATCGCTGCGGGTCTGGTCGAGGGTGGCGCGCAGGCCATCCAGCGGCACGATGCGCGCACCGGGCCGCCGCCGCCACCAGACCATTTCTCGGGCATCGTGCTCACGGGCTCCCACGCCATGGTGAGCGAACGCGAGCCCTGGAGCGAGGCCCTGGTGCCGTGGCTGCAGGCTGCCGTGCAGACGCAGACCCCGGTGCTGGGCATCTGCTACGGCCACCAGCTGCTGGCCCATGCACTGGGCGGCGAAGTGGCGCACCACACGCAGGGCGTGGAGATCGGCACCGTGACGGTGGAATGCCACGACACGGCGGCACATGACCCGCTGCTGGGCGAACTGCCCGAGGCCTTCCTCGCGCAAGCGGTGCACTGGCAGTCGGTGCGGCGTCTGCCGCCCGGTGCGGTGCTGCTGGCCAGCAGCGCACATGAAGCACACCATGCCTTTCGCATCGGCGCGTGTGCCTGGGGCGTGCAGTTTCACCCGGAGTTTTCAGCCGAAGCCCTGCGCGCCTACCTGGACGGCCTGGGCGAGGCGCTGGCGCGCGAAGGGCTTGATGCGGCCCGGATCAGCGCCGAGCTGAAGGACACCCCGGACGCAGCTTCGGTCCTGCCCCGGTTTGCGCGCCTGGCATTAGGCTGCGAGCGGAACACCCTCTGACGCGAAATGCTATCGCGAAGTGCGGGAGGAGGGGACCCCACCGCCTCCGGAGCGAAATGCCCTACCCAAAGATGCGGTGGAACCGGCTCCGCCGGGCCACTCGCATCGCCCCCTAGAAGGGGTCACGCGCAGCGCGGCGGGGGTGGACCGCACAGCCTCCGGCGCGAAATGCCCAACCCAGAACGCCGCGGAACCGGCTCTGCCGGGCCGCCAGCGTTGCCCCCTTGAGGGGGTCGCGCGAAGCGCGGCGGGGGTGTCCCTAAAACCCAATCGTGCGGGCTTCCCGCACCTCGGGCTTGATGCGGTGCTCGGCTTCGAGCTGGGCCAGGAACTCGACCGGGTCCAGCTCGGCGGCCAGAATCTCCACCTGCCGTTTCACGGCGGCAAAGTCACCGGGGCACAGCTGATCCAGCCGCGCCAGGCGGTCGCGCAGCTCGGCAGGCAGCGCGCCCGCGTCGCCGCCCAGGGCTTCCACCACGAACATGCGTTCGCGCTGCTCGCGGTTCAGCGGCTTGAAGCGGATCTTGAATGTGAATCGCCGCAGCGCCGCCTGGTCGATGCTGTCCATCAGGTTGGTGGTGCAGATGAAAATGCCGGCATAGCGCTCCATGCCCTGCAGCATTTCATTGACTTCCGTCACCTCGTAGGTGCGCTGCGCACCGCGGCGGTCCTGCAGGAAGCTGTCGGCTTCGTCCAGCAGCAGCACGGCTTTTTCGGCCTCGGCCTCGCGGAACATGGCGGCCATCTGCTGCTCGGTCTCGCCCACGAACTTGCTCATGAGGTCGCTGGCGCGGCGGATCATCAACGGGCGTTCCAGCTGCTGCGCGATGTGCTCGGCCAGCGCGGTCTTGCCGGTGCCCGGCGCGCCGTGGAAGCACAGCGCGCCATGGCCGCGCGCTTTCAGCGCCGCGACAATGCGCGGCAGCTCGTGGCGCGATTCCACATTCAGCATGTCCAGGCTGTACTGCGTGACGCTCGGGCGCTGCACCGTGTCGGGCTGGCGGCCCAGCGCCTGGTCGGCGTGGCGCAGCTGGCGCTCGATCAAGTCGTCCAGCAGCGGGGCCGCCGCGGCCTGCGTGGTCGCCTTGGCGGAGCGCCGGGCGGGTGCCTTGACGGGCGCCGAGGCCAGCTGGGCGAAGCGCACCGCCGTGCGGATCTGCGCTGGCGTGAGGCCCTTGCGCTCGGTCAGGCGGGCCACGAGTGCGTCGGACACGGGCACGTCTTCCAGCGTCTTGCGCACCAGCTGCTCGCGCGCCCCGGGCGGCGGGCTCTTGAGCTCCAGGTGGTAGGCAAAGCGTCGGCGAAAGGCCGGGTCGATCTGCTCGATGCGGTTGGTCACCCACAGCGTGGGCACGGCATTGGTTTCCAGGATCTGGTTGACCCAGGCCTTGCCGCTGACGCTGCTGCTGTGCGTCGCCGGAACGTGTTCGGCCCGGGCCATCAGCTGCGCGGCCTCGCTGGAGATCGGGGGAAACACGTCTTCCACCTCGTCGAACAGCAGCGCCGACCGGGCCGTGCCTTTGAGGAACACCTGGGCAATCTGCAGCGAGCGGTAGCGGTCGCGCCCGCTCAGCGCGTTGCCGTCGCGGTCGGCGTATTCCACCTCGAACAGCTCCAGCCCGGCGGCCGCGGCCACCACACGCGCCAGCTCGGTCTTGCCGGTGCCGGGCGGGCCGTACAGCAGCACGTTCACCCCCGGCTCCTTGCGGCTCACGGCCTCGCGCAGCAGGCTGCACAGAAGGCTCACGTCTTCGCCCACGAAGGAGAAGTCTTTCACCGCCAGCGCCGATCGCGCGGCCGGGCGGGTGAACACGGCCATCAGTTCGCTCTGCGTGCGGTACTCGCGCATGAGCACCGGCGGCAGTTTTTCGCTGACCTTCATGAGGTCGGCCAGGTCGGTGATGTTGTGCTCGGAGATGAGGTTTTCCACCATGCCGATGCGCTCCAGCCGCGAGCCGGCACGCAGGGCCTCTCCCACGTCGCTGGCCTTCACGCCCGCCACATCGGCAATGGCCGCATAGGCCTCGGGCGCGTTGTTCACCTTGAACTCGACCAGGATCGAACGCAGGTCGCGCTGGTAGCGCGCCAGCGTGCCGTAGAGCAGCAGGGCGCGTTCGGCGCGGTTGAGCTGCAGCAGACCGGCCAGCGCGTCGATGTTCTTTTCCACCAGCGTGGATTGCTTCTTCAGCGACTGGCTCAGCCACTCGCCGGTGACGGCCAGCACCGCCAGCAGGTCTTTCGGCGATTCCTTGGCGTACTCGTCGAGGTAGAAGAACAGCGTGCCTTCTTCATAGGGGCCGCGCCAGATGCCATAGCGCTCCATGAACGCGGTGGTGGTGAGCCGCTCGTGACCACTCCACAGCTCGTTGTCCTTGCAGCGCCGCTCCACGAACTCGCGCAGGCGGGCCAGCACGGTCAACGGCCACACGAGGTGACGCCCGGCCAGCGAGAGCAGCGTGTTGAGGTCGCGCCGCACGTTGAAGCGCGGGCCCTGGCGGGCTGCCAGCGTGAGCACGAAGTGCGAGCACATGAGGTCGAGCACGGGCGCCTGGCGCAGGCCGTGGGGCACGAACACACGCCCGTCCGCCGCGCAGGGGTTGCGGGGTTCACGGGTCTCTCGCGGTTCCAGCGCGGGCCGGGGGAGCACCCCGGGCAGCAGCGCCGTGCGTTTGGTCATCCAGTCACCTCCAGGAAAACCGGGGACCGCTACCAGAGCGGCCTGCTCGGCTCTGTGCGGAACATAACCCAGCTTGATCGATCATGGAAGAGCGTGATGGAGCGTGCCGGTGGGATTTGTGGGGGCATTCACCGGGAGCGCCGACGGCCGGCACACGCCACAATCCCGGCATGCTGGAACTACACGACATCGAAGCCGCCGCCGCCCGCCTGCAAGGCCAGGTGCTCGACACCCCTTTCGTCGAATCGCGCACCCTCTCGCAGCTGACCGGCTGCCAGGTGTTCCTGAAATTCGAGAACCTGCAGTACACCGCCTCGTTCAAGGAGCGCGGGGCCTGCAACAAGCTCGCGCAGCTGAGCGAGGCCGACCGGGCCCGCGGCGTGATCGCCATGAGTGCCGGCAACCACGCGCAGGGCGTGGCCTACCACGCGCAGCGGCTGGGCCTGCGGGCCGTGATCGTCATGCCCTGCTTCACGCCGGGCGTGAAGATCGAGCGCACGCGCGGCTTCGGCGCCGAGGTGGTGCTGCACGGCAACACGCTGGACGAGTCGCGCGCCCATGCCCGCGAACTGGCCGCGCAGCAGGGCCTTGTGTTCGTGCACCCCTACGACGACGAAGCCATCGTGGCCGGCCAGGGCACGGTGGCGCTGGAGATGCTGCGCGTGCAGCCGGACCTGGACACGCTGGTGGTGGCTGTCGGAGGCGGCGGCCTGATCGCGGGCATGGCCACCGCCGCGCGCGCGCTCAGGCCGGGCATTGAAATCATCGGCGTGCAGACCGAGCGCTTCCCGGGCATGGTCAACGCCATCAAGGGCACGCAGCTGCCACAGGGCGCGAGTTCCATCGCCGAAGGCATTGCCGTGGGCACGCCCGGCGAGATCACGCAGGCCATCGTGCGCCAGAAGGTGGACGACCTGGTGCTGGTGGATGAGGGCGACATCGAGCAGGCCATCGTGATGCTGCTGGAGATCGAGAAAACGCTGGTGGAAGGCGCGGGCGCCGCCGGCCTGGCGGCCCTGCTGCGGCACCCGGAGCGCTTTGCGGGCAAGCGCGTGGGGCTGGTGCTGTGTGGCGGCAACATCGACCCGCTGCTGCTGGCCTCCATCATCGAGCGTGGCATGGTGCGTGCCGGGCGGCTGGCACGTGTGGTGGTGAACGCGCGCGACGTGCCGGGCAACCTGGCCCGCATCACCGCCACCGTGGCCGAGGCGGGCGCCAACATCGACGAGGTGCACCACCAGCGCGCCTTCAACCTGCTGGCGGTGCAGAACGTGGCCATCGAACTGGTGCTGCAGACGCGCGGGCGCGAACACATCGCCCAGGTGATCGACAAACTCCACCAGGCCGGGTTCGACGCTTCCGTGGTCTGAGCGCCGGCTTTTTGAAGGGTTTGCGCGCGGCGGCAGGCCGCATTGACGCGCGCCGAGCCGCTCTGCCATGATCGGCGAGACGCAACCCGACCGGAGCCGGCCATGAACACCAACGCCCTGTGGGACTCCCTGCAAAGCACGCTGGGCACGCACATTCCCCAGCTGCTGGGCGCGCTGGCCATCTTCCTGCTGGGCTGGCTGATCGCCGTGGTGGTGCGCGCCGCGGTGCGCAAGAGCCTGGGTTTCATCGGCGTGAACCACCGCTTCGGCAAGCTGACCGGCACGGGCGTTGACCTTGAGGGCGCGGTGGCGCTGGCGCTGTTCTGGATGGTGATCCTGCTGACGCTGGTGGCGGTGTTCAACTCGCTCAATCTCGCCATCGTCTCGGGCCCCTTCTCGGCCATGGCGACCCAGCTGCTCGCCTACGCCCCGCGTGTGCTGGGCGGGCTGCTGATCGCCCTGCTGGGCTGGCTGGTGGCCAGCGTGGTGCGGGCGCTCACCCAGAAACTGCTGGACGCCACCACGCTGGACGAGCGGCTCTCGGCCCACGCGGGCATGGCGCCCATGAGCGAAGGCCTGGCCAGCGCGGTGTTCTGGCTGGTGATCCTGCTCTTCGTGCCGGGCATTCTCGGCGCGCTGGAAATGGAAGGCCTGCTGGAGCCGCTGCGCGGCATGGTGGCGCAGATGCTGGGCGTGCTGCCGAACGCGGTGGGCGCGGTGGTGATCGCCGGCGTGGGCTGGATCCTGGCCACCGTGCTGCGCAAACTCGGCACGCAGCTCAGCCGCGCCGCCGGGGTCGACCGGCTGGGTGCGCGGGCCGGCGTGTCACCCGAGGCGCCGCTGTCAGGCCTGATCGGCTTGCTGGTGTTCCTGGCCGTGCTCGTGCCGTCCATCATCGCCGCGCTCGATGCCCTGCAGATCGAGGCGATCTCGCGACCCGCCACCGCCATGCTCGGCACGCTGATGCAGGCGGTGCCCCGTCTACTGGCGGCCGCGCTGATCCTGCTGGTGACCTGGGTGCTGGCCCGCTACGGCGCGCGCCTGCTCGCCAGCCTGCTCGCGGGGCTGGGCTTCAACACGCTGCCCGCCCGGCTGGGCCTGGCCCACGCGTTCGAGCACACCCCGGCCTCAGTCGTGGTGGGGCGCCTGGCGCTGGTGTTGGCCATGCTGCTAGCCGCCGTGGAAGCCGCCGGGCAGCTCGGCTTCGAGCAGGTGAGCCAACTGCTGGACAGCTTCATCCGCTTCGGTGCCGACATCCTGCTGGGCTCGGTGATTCTGGTCATCGGCTTCTGGCTGGCGAACCTGGCCCACCGGGCCATCGAACGCGCCAGCGGGCCCGACAGCCGCGGCCTGGCGCTCATCGGGCGCTACGCCATCCTGGCGCTGGTGCTGGCCATGGGCCTGCGCGCCATGGGCATCGCCGACGACATCGTCAACCTCGCCTTCGGCCTGACGCTGGGCGCGGTGGCGGTCGCGGTGGCACTGGCTTTCGGCCTGGGGGGGCGCGAAGCGGCCGCTAAACTGCTCGACCACTGGCTCACCCGACTGCGCCGCGAGAAACGCCCATGACCCGCCCGACCAACGACACGCCGCCGCCCACACCCTCTGCGGTGACCATCGAGACCCTGCGCGAAGCGCTGGCCGACTGGTTCGCGCCCTGGGTGCAGGACCTGGGCCTGCAGGTCGAGTCGTTTGCCGACGGCGAAGCCACGCTGCGCCTGCCGCAAAACCCGGCGCTCAGCCGCATTGGCGGCATGGTGTGCGGGCAGGCCCTGATGTCGGCGGCCGACACCGCAATGGTGCTGGCCATCGTGACCCGGCTCGGCAATGCCCGGCCCATGACCACGGTGCAGCTCAACACCAGCTTTCTCAAACCGCTGTCGAACCAGGACGCGCTGGTCACGGCCCGCGTGATCCGTGCCGGCAAGAGCCTCGTCTTCGGCGAAATCGACATTTGCGGCGCGCGCGATGGCCAAAGCGTCTGCCGGGCCAGCACCACCTACGCGCTGCTGTAATGCCCGGCTTGTACCGGACGCGGCGACTGCCCTAAAATCGGCGGTCTTTCCCCCTAATCCCCGGAGATTTTGATGTCCCAGCACGCCCATGACAGCCACGACAACCAGCCGCAGGACGTGGTGGAGTCGATCGTCCCGATGATGCCCCTGGTCCTGCCTGTGGCCGGCGGCGTGCTGATCTTCTTGCTCGCCTTCATCGCCGTGTACATGGCCTGATCCAGGCCGACGCCGAAGGCCGGACGCCCTGGGGTGATCCGGTCTTTTTTATGCGCGCCTTCCCGGGAGAAGCGTGGCACGGGACAAGGGCAGTCACGGCTCCACGAAGCACAGCCGCCCCTCATAAAGGGCATCAGGTTATGCGGGTTTTGCATGTAACTTGCTGGTAACTTGCGGACCGGCTTCTTAAAATCAGGTTTGTAGGCCGGCACACGGACCCCTCGGGCACATCCGCCCCGGGTTTCCGACCTGCTGCTGGCAACACCCGGCCAGCAGCGCTTGCGCCGTCCGCCCCCTTTATTGCCAGCGGGACCCTGTTCAGCCGCCTCGTCACTGCATGCAGCCGAGGGCGGCTGTTGGCGTCTCTCTCGCACGCCGCTTTGCAACTCCTGGAACCTCAAGCATGAACTCACCCGTGATGCAGGGCCTGGCCCTCAACGTGCCCCCGTATGTGAAGAACGCCCGCCTCATCGCCTGGGTCGCCGACATGGCCGCCCTGTGCAAACCCGCCGCCATCCACTGGTGCGACGGCAGCGACGAGGAATACCAGCGCCTGTGCCAGCAGCTGGTGGACGCCGGCACTTTCAAGCCGCTGAACCCGGCCAAACGCCCGAACAGCTTTCTGGCCTGGTCCGACCCGTCGGACGTGGCGCGCGTTGAAGACCGCACCTACATCTGCTCCGAGAAGAAGGAAGACGCCGGCCCGACCAACAACTGGATGGCCCCGGCCGAGATGCGCCAGACGCTGCAGCCCCTGTTCGACGGCTGCATGAAGGGCCGCACCATGTACGTGGTGCCCTTCAGCATGGGCCCGCTGGGTTCGCACATCGCCCACATCGGCGTGGAGCTGAGCGACAGCGCCTACGTGGCCGTGAACCAGAAGCTGATGACCCGCATGGGCAAGGCCGTGTACGACGTGCTGGGCACCGACGGCGAGTTCGTGCCCTGCATGCACACCGTGGGCGCACCGCTGGCCGAGGGCGAGAAGGACCAGACCAGCTGGCCCTGCAACCCCACCACCAAATACATCGTGCACTACCCCGAGACGCGCGAGATCTGGAGCTACGGCTCGGGCTACGGCGGCAACGCGCTGCTGGGCAAGAAATGCCTGGCGCTGCGCATCGCATCCACCATGGGCCGTGACCAGGGCTGGCTGGCCGAGCACATGCTGATCCTGGGTGTGACGAATCCACAGGGCAAGAAATACCATGTCGCCGCCGCTTTCCCCAGCGCCTGCGGCAAGACCAACTTCTCCATGCTGGTGCCGCCCAAGGGCTTCGAAGGCTGGAAAGTCACCACCATTGGCGACGACATCGCCTGGATCAAGCCGAATGCCGACGGCAAGCTCTACGCGATCAACCCCGAAGCGGGTTACTTTGGCGTGGCGCCGGGCACCAACACGCTGACCAACCCCAACTGCATGGCCAGCCTGAACGACAACGTGATCTTCACCAACGTGGCGCTCACCGACGACGGCGACGTGTGGTGGGAAGGCATGGAGCAGGACGCTGGCAACAAGCCCGCCCACCTGGTCGACTGGCAGGGCAAGGACTGGACGCCGGCCATCGCCAAGGAAACCGGTGCCAAGGCCGCGCACCCCAACGCCCGCTTCACCGTGGCCGCCACCAACAACCCAGCGCTCGACCCCCAGTGGGACGACCCGGCCGGCGTAGCGATCGACGCCTTCATCTTCGGCGGTCGCCGCTCCACCACCGTGCCGCTGGTGACCGAGGCCCGCAACTGGACCGAAGGCGTCTACATGGCCGCCACCATGGGCTCGGAAACCACCGCTGCCGCCTTTGGCGCCCAGGGCGTGGTGCGCCGCGACCCCTTCGCCATGCTGCCCTTCTGCGGCTACAACATGAGCGACTACTTCCAGCACTGGCTCAACATGGAGCAGCGCATGAGCAGCCAGGGCCACAGCCTGCCGCCGATCTTCTGCGTGAACTGGTTCCGCAAGAACGCCGAAGGCAAGTTCGTCTGGCCCGGTTTCGGCGAGAACATGCGCGTGCTGAAGTGGATGATCGACCGCATCGAAGGCCAAGCCGCCGGTACTGACACCATGTTCGGCGTGGCGCCGCAATACGAGGAACTGAACTGGACCGGCCTGGACTTCACGGCCGAACAGTTCAAAACCGTGACCCACATCGACAAGGCCGCCTGGGTCGACGAGCTGAAGCTGCACGATGCGCACTTCGAGCAGCTCGCCTACCACCTGCCCCAGGCGCTGGTGGACACCAAGGCCGCGCTTCAGAAGCGGCTGCAGGGCTGAGAGGCCGAGAAGACGGCTTTATGCGGGTGGCACACACCACCCGCCCAGCAAAAAGCCACCGCATGCGGTGGCTTTTTTGTGTCTGAGCCGCGGCCCTGGGGCCGCGCGGGGGTCAGATGTAGTGCAGGTACACGTTGCGGCTGCGCTGCTCGACCATGCGGGTGGCGAAGCGCTCCCAGGCGCTGCCCTGCGTCGCGGGGCTGATGGCGGGCTCGATGCCCAGCGGTGCCAGGGCTTCGCTGAAATCGGTCGGTGCCACTTCGGCCGCCACGTGGACGGCGTCGTATTCACGCATGCGCGCCTGCATCAGCTCGCCCATCAGGCGCGGGTCGCTGCGGGCCATGTCCCACAGGCGGGCTTCGGCGCGGGCTTCTGCCAGGCTCTGCGACCAGCCGTCGAGCGAGCGCATGGTGCGGCGGGCCAGGTTGCGCGCCGCGCCGCCAAACAGCGCCAGGCCGGCGAAGATCACCACCCACAGCGCCACCCAGGCCAGCAACAGATGGTCATCGGCCCAGGTGCTGATGACGCGGTCGGCCACCACCACCAGCGTGGCCACCGCAGCGGCCAGCAACATGCCGGCCAGGCCACGGGCGCCGTCGAAACTGCGGGTGGCGCGGTACATGCCAGCCTTGGGGGCGGCGGAAGAAACATTTGTGCCCACGGGGGCAGCGACGGAAACGGTAGCAAGTGTGCTCATGACGGGCTCCTGAAACAGGAAAAATATCTGGAATGGCTGGATACTAGGGTAAACCCGGTAGTTGTGCCACTTTAGATTTGTGATGCCTTACATTCACCAAGCATATGAATGAGCGCAACTTCCGCACCCTTGACCTGAACCTGCTGCGTGTCTTTGACGAGGTGATGGCCGAGCGCAACCTCACCCGGGCGGCTCACAACCTGGCCATGACGCAGCCGGCGGTGAGCAACGCGCTGAAGCGGCTGCGCGAAACCCTGGGCGACGAACTGGTGCGGCGCTCGGGCTACGGCATCGAGCCCACGCCGGTGGCCCAGCTGCTCTGGCCCACGGTGCGCGACGCGCTGCAGCAGCTGCGCAACTCGCTGGCGCCGGGTGCCTTCGACCCTTCCACCGCCCAGAACGCCTTCGTGCTCACCATGGCCGACGCCACCGCCGCCAAGATCGTGCCGGGGCTGATGGACATTCTGGAGAGCGAGGCGCCCGGGGTGAACCTGCGCGTGCTGCCGCTGACCACCCGCGACCCGCGGGATCTCCTGGAGTCGGGCTCGGCCGATCTGGCCATCGGCCACTTTCCCGGCGTGGTTGCCGAGCTGGGTGCGCTGCACCTGCAGGAAACCTCGCCGCGCTTCCTGTACCAGCGGCTTTACGACGGCGAGTACGTGGTGGTGATGCGCCGCGGCCACCCGCTGGCGGGCCGGCCCATCAGCCTGGACGACTACTGCAACGCCCGCCACCTGCTGGTGAGCTTTTCCGGACGCGCCTTCGGCTTCGTGGACGAGGCGCTGGCCGGCCTGTCGCGCCAGCGGCGCGTGGTGCTGACCGTCAACCAGTTCTTCACCGCCGGCCGCGTGGTCGCCACCACCGACCTGCTCACCGTGCTGCCGCGCCATTTCGTGGAGGCCACGGGCCGCGAGCACGAGCTGGCCATGGCCGACCTGCCCCTGCCCGTGCCCGCCGTGCACGTGGACGCGCTGTGGCACCGCCAGGCCGCGCACAGCAGCGCGCACCGCTGGTTGCGCGAGGCCGTTGAACGTGCCTCGGCAAGTGGGTTTCATGCCGACACCCGGGCCGCGCCCCCCGTGTCCCCGAAAATGCCTTCATGAACATCCAGCTGCTGAGCGACCTGCACCTGGAAGCCAACCCGGGCTTCCAGGCCACTCCAGCCGAGGGCGCCGACCTGCTGGTGCTGGCCGGCGACATCGGTTCGTACCAGACCCGTCGCGACGGCACCGTGATGGACGAGCCCGACTGGGGCCTGCGGCGCTTTTCACCGCTGCCGCAGTGGGGCGGCTGGCCGACGCCGGTGCTGTTCGTGCCGGGCAACCACGAATACGACGGCCTGGACGTGGACCGGGCGCACGCCGATCTGCGCCAGACCTGCGAGCGGCTCGGCATCATTTGGCTGGAACGGGAAAGCCTGGTCATGGACGGTGTGCGCTTCATCGGCACCACGCTCTGGACCGATTTCGATGCGCTCGGAGAGCTGCCACCTGCTGCGCCTCGCGCGGCGCCACGAGCTCCTGGCCCGCGCACGCCCATTGCGACCCCACGACCGACCGATCCGCTGACCCACCGCCTGCGCCAGCGCGAAAAGGCGTTCCGGGCCGCCAACTTCTACCTGAGCAAGATGGACACGCAGCGCCACGGCCGCTCCTTTGATGCCGAGGCCATGCGCGCGATGGGCCTGGACTGCCAGCACTGGCTGCGCCAGGCGCTCGCTGAACCTTTCGAAGGCACCACGGTGGTGATCACCCACTTCGCGCCCACACTGCACAGCACCGACCCGCGCTACGGCCTGAGCCCCGGCACCGCGGGCTTTTGCAACGGCCTGGACGAGCTGCTGCCGCTGGCCGACCTGTGGTTGCACGGACACCTGCACTGCCCGCAGGACCAGCAGGTCGGCCGCTGCCGCATCGTGGCCAATCCGCTGGGTTACGCCCAGAAGAACGAACAGCTCAGGTTCCAGCCGCAGCAGATCCTGCGCGTCGGCTGAGCGCAAAAGGCACCACCGGTTTGCGTCAGCGCAAGGCCACGCCGGGCCTGCGTTCTAAACTGGCGACTCATCAACGCAGAAGGAGACGCCATGAAGATCCTGCTCGCCGTGGACGGCAGCGCCTACACCAAGAAGATGCTGGCCTATCTCACCACGCACGACGAGGTGTTCGGAACGGACAACAGCTACACGGTCTACACGGTGCAGGCGCCCTTGCCGCCCCGTGCCCGTGCCGCCGTGGGGACCGAGATCGCCAAGGGCTACTACGCGGAGGAAGCCGAAAAGGTCACCGCACCGGTGGTGAAGTTCCTGGCCCGCCACGGCATCCAGCCGCAGGTGGTGCACAAGGTGGGCTCGCCCGGCGAACTGATCGCCAAAGCCGCCGAAGCCGGGAAATTCGACCTGCTGCTGATGGGCTCCCACGGCCACGGTGCCCTGGGCGCACTGGTGATGGGTTCGGTCACCACGCAGGTGCTGGCGCACTGCAAGGTGCCGGTGCTGCTGGTGAGGTGAACTGGTTCCCCAAAGCCGCGCAGCGGCTTACCTGGTCCTAAGTCCGTCGAAGCAGGTGCTGAGCACCATGTCGATGATCTGCTCGTCGGTGTAGAGGCCGGCGCCCTTCAGGAAACCTAGTACAGGGTCGCAGGCGCGCGCATAAAGCGTGTAAAGCACCGCAATGGGGGGCAGCGCTGGGTTGAGGCTGCCGCTGGCCTGTGCGGCGGTGATCCAGGCACCGAGTCGGTCGCTCACGTCCATCAGACCGTCCACGTAGGCCTTGTTGGTGGTCAGTGCGGCGCGCAGGGTGGAGTTCTCACTTGGCAGTGAGGGCATTTCGCCCGCCAGCTGGACCTGCATGGTCCAGCGCGCCACGGCGCGCAATTGTTCGATGGGTGGCGTCTGGACGTCCTGCGCCTGCAGGCTGTCCAAGAAGGCTTGGGCGCGGTTCATCACCCGCACCATGGCGGCGGCAGCCAAGTCTTCCTTGCTCGGGAAGTGCTTGTACAGGCTGGCCTTGGCAATGCCCACCTCGGCGGCCACCTCGTCCACCGTCATGGCCTCGAACCCTTTTTCGGCCAGCAGCCGGTTCACGGCGGACACGATCGCGTCCTCGCGGGCGATGTGCATCTGCTCGCGAAAACTGAGCTTGGCGGAGGCAGAGGGGGTTTTCTGAGCGGCGATGACCATGTGTGACCTATTGGTAGAGCTCGAATTCTGCCCGATTTCGACGGACAGGTCGATAACCCCACTGATACGTATTGTTTCATACTAATCAGTATCGGTTTGACCTTATGTGACTAATATTCGACGCATCGGATCAGCGCCTACCCACATGGCGCTGGTCCGGTGCCCAGTTGAAAACGCATCCTCTTTTTCAAACTGCTCGCTTCCTTCAACCCCACTGCTGGAGTTCCCCATGAAAAAGACCCTCATCGCATCCCTGATCGCATTCGGCGCCCTGACCTCGGCCCAGGCCAAGGACATCGTGGACACCGCCATCGCCGCGGGTTCGTTCAAGACGCTGGTCACGGCCATCCAGGCCGCCGGTCTGGTGGACACGCTCAAGGGGCCCGGCCCGTTCACCGTGTTCGCGCCGACCGACGAGGCATTTGCCAAGGTGCCCAAGGCCGATCTGGATGCGCTGCTGAAGGACAAGGCCAAGCTCACCGCCGTGCTGACCTACCACGTGGTGCCGGGCAAGGTGATGGCCAAGGACGTCTCGGCCGGCATGGTGAAAACGGTGCAGGGCTCTTCGATCACCGTGGGCACCACGGGCGGCGTCACGGTGGACAAGGCCCGGGTCACGGCCACCGACATCGCGGCCGACAACGGCGTGATCCACGTCATCGACAGCGTGATCATGCCGAAGTAAGTTCACCGCTTCCGGGCATGCCCTGCGCACCAGCCCCGCCACGGCGGGGCTTTTTCATGCCTGTACAAGGGCGGGCCGGACCGCACGGACAGCGCGGCGCCGGGGCTGCACAGGTTCGGCCACGGCGTGGCGCAGCGATTCCCCGGCTGCATGGCGCAGCGCGGCGCTGAGCGCGTCGAGCACATCCGAGCTGAGGTTCCAGCAATGCCAGTACAGCGCCACACCCAGCCGGTGGCGCGGGGCGAGGTTCACCAGTTCACCGCTGGCCAGCAGGTCACGCACGCGCAGCTCAGGCAGCACGCTCACGCCCCAGCCGGCCTGCACGGCGCGCACCTGGCCTTCGCTGGAGGGCACGAACAGCTGCTTGAGCATGACGCGCGGCAGCTCGAAGGCCTGGGTCACGAAGCCGTGCTGCAGGTTGTCCTTGCGGTTGAAGGCCACGAAGGGCACCTGGCGGAAGTTGTGGGCGTTCAGCCCCCGGGGCAGGTGCTCGGCGGCATAGCGGGCGCTGGCCACCGCCACGTAGTCCATGGTGCCCAGCGGCTCCATCTTGCAGCCGCGCAGCGCCTGGCCCAGGGAGGTGACGCAGCCCAGCACCTGGCCTTCGCGCAGCCACTCGTGGGTGAACTCCTGATCGTCGGTGATGATTTCGATCGGCAGTCCGTCCTGCGCCAGGGTGTTGAGCGCCGGCAGCGCCCAGGTGGCGATGCTGTCGGCGTTGATGGCGACCGAGATGCGCTCTTCGTCGCGGCCGTTCCCGGTGGAGCTGGGCGCCAGCTCTTTGAGGTCTTTCTCCAGGTCGGCGCGCAGCAGCCGCATCATCTTGGCGTGCTTGAGCATGAGCTGCCCGGCCGCGGTGGGCTTGAGCGGTCGGCTGCGCACGATGAGCACGGTGCCCACCTGCGCTTCCAGCGCCCGCAGCCGCTGCGACACCGCCGACTGGGTGATGGACAGGCGCTGCGCTGCGCGTTCAAAACCGCCCTCTTCGATGATGGCGGCAAGGCATTCCAGGGCGTCGGGGTCAAAGGTGCTCAAGGGATCTCCAGGGCGTCTTCAGGAAACACAGCCATTGCCCGGGTCTGCAGGGAATGGCGAGGGCGCCTTGCATGCGGGTCACACATGCATAAGCGAATCTGATGTAAGAAATTTTAGGTTAATTTCTCTTCACGAACCCCCGGGGTTTTCCCATACTGCGCACCTGTTTGTCCATTTTTTGGGGTCGGGTCATGCACGTCACGGTACTGGGAGCGGGAATCATCGGGGTCAGCACGGCCTGGCACCTGCTGCAGCGGGGTCACACGGTCACCGTGGTGGATCGCCAGCCCGACGCGGCACTGGAAACCAGCTTTGCCAATGCCGCCCAGATATCGGTGAGCTATTGCGAACCCTGGGCGAACCGCGAGGCGCCGCTGAAGGCCCTGAAGTGGATGTTTTCCGCGACGTCGCCCCTGCTGTTTCGCCCCCAGCTCGACCCCGCCCAGTGGCGCTGGGGCCTGCAGTTCCTCGGCCAGTGCAACGACGCCGCCTTCGAACGCAACGTGGCCCAGCTGGTGGCGCTCGGCTCGTACAGCCACGCGGCGCTCAAAGACATCGTGGCCGAGACCGGCATCGACTACCACCGGCTGGAGCGCGGCATTGCCCACTACTACACCGACCAGCGCGCCTTCGACGGCGCCGCCGCGGCCGCTGCGGTGATGCAGAAGTTCGGCGTGAAGCGCCGCGTGATCGACCGCGACGAACTGATGCGCATCGAACCCGCGCTGCAGGGCTTCGCCAGCCAGATCGTGGGTGGTACCTACACGCCCAGCGACGAGTCGGGCGACGCGCGCGTGTTCACCCAGCAGCTGGCCCGTCTGTGTGCCCAGCGCGGCGCGCAGATGCTGTACGGGCACGACATCGAGCAGCTGGAAGCTTCGGGCGACGCGATGCAGCAGGTGCGCGTGCGCGACCGCAGCAGCGGCGAAGCCCGCACGCTGAAGGCCGACGCCTACGTGGTGGCCTGCGGCTCGTACACCACCCCGCTGCTGGCACAGGTGGGCGTGAAGGTGCCGATCTACCCCGGCAAGGGCTACAGCGCCACCCTGCCGCTGCTGCGCCCTGAGGCCGCGCCCCACGTGAGCATGATCGACGACGCTTACAAGATCGCGCTCTCGCGCCTGGGCAACCAGCTCCGCGTGGCCGGCACCATCGAACTCGGCGGCTTCGACCTGTCGCTGGACACGCCGCTGGCTCGCAAGCGCTGCGAGATGCTGGTGCGCCGCATCGAAGAGGTGTTCCCCGGCGTGGCCGACACGCGCACACCCGAAGAGGGCGGCGACCCGCAGTTCTGGACCGGGCTGCGTCCGGCCACACCCACCAACATCCCGCTGGTGGGCCGCACCCGGCTGAACCGCCTGTGGATCAATGCCGGCCACGGCACACTGGGCTGGACGCACGGCGCCGGTTCCGGCAAGGCGCTGGCCGAGCTGATCAGCGGCGAACAGCCGGCCATGCGCTTCTCGTTCCACGGCTTGGAGCTGCGCGGGGCTGCCGCCGGCAAGGCCACGGGCATGCGCCGGCAGCTGGACGCACCGCAACAGCCCGGCTGATCACGGGCCCCTGTTTCAGGCCGGTTCCGCCACACGCGGTACCGGCCTTTTTCGTACCCTGGCCTTCCATCCGGAGGCCGGGGCCTGGCACAACAGTTGCCGGATTCTTTCCACAAAAAAACCAGGAGACAGACATGACCCAACCCCCGCAGCCTATCGACCGTTCGCGCCCGCGCCGCGCTGCCCCTGCGTGGCTCGCCGCCGGCGCGGCCCTGGCGCACGGCGCCGCGCTCGCCCAGGACGCCGCCCCCGTGGTGGCCCCCACGCTGGACGACCGCATCAGCGCGGCCGTGCAGCCCTATTCGGATGCAGTGGCGGGTGCCATCTTCTATTCAGTGCCGGTCGGCGGCACGCAGTTCCCGCTGATCGTGGGCTGGCTGATCCTGGCCGCCCTGGTCTTCACCTTCTATTTCCGCTTCATCCAGCTGCGCGGCTTTGCGCACGCCATTCAGGTGGTGCGGGGGCGGTATTCACACCCTTCGATGGCCGGTGAGGTCACGCCCTTTCAGGCACTCACCACCGCCGTCTCGGGCACCGTGGGTCTGGGCAACATCGCCGGGGTGGCGGTGGCGGTGGGCATTGGCGGCGCTGGCGCCACGTTCTGGATGATCCTGGCCGGGCTGCTGGGCATGGCCTCCAAGTTCACCGAAGTCACGCTGGGCGTGAAGTACCGCAGCGTGCACCACAAGGCCGGCACGGTGTCGGGTGGCCCCATGCGCTACCTGTCCAAAGGCCTGGCCGAACGCGGCTGGCCGGTCACCGGGCGTGTACTGGCGATCTTTTTTGCCATCTGCTGCGTGGGCGGGGCCATGGGCGGCGGCAACATGTTCCAGGCCAACCAGAGCTTCCAGCAGGTGCTGGGCGTGACCGGCGGCGACGCCAGCTTCCTGGCGGGCCGCGGCTGGCTGTTCGGCCTCATCATGGCCACATTGGTGGGCTTGGTGATCATCGGTGGCATCCGCACCATCGCCCGCGTGACCGAAAAGGTGGTGCCCTTCATGGCCGGCCTGTACCTGCTGGCCGGTTTCGTGGTGCTGTTCGTCTACGTGGACCGCCTGCCCTGGGCCATCGGCCAGATCTTCCTGGGCGCCTTCTCGGCCGAAGGCGTGGCCGGCGGTGTGATTGGCTCGCTGATCCAGGGCTTCAAGCGCGCAGCCTTCTCGAACGAGGCGGGGGTGGGCTCGGCGGCCATCGCCCACTCCGCCGTGCAGACCGACCAGCCGGTGTCGCAGGGTTTTGCGGCGCTGCTGGAGCCCTTCATCGACACCGTGGTGATCTGCACCATGACGGCGCTCGTGATCATCATCACCGGCCACGTGAACGCCGGCGGTCTCACCCCGCTGGCCAACGGCGCCACGGGCGTGGGCCTGACCTCGGCCGCCTTCGGCAGCGCGGTGAGCTGGTTCCCCTATGTGCTGGCGCTGGCGGTGGTGCTGTTTGCCTTCTCCACCATGATCACCTGGTCGTACTACGGCCTGAAGGCCTGGACCTACCTGCTGGGCGAGAGCTTCGCGTCGGAACTGGCGTTCAAGCTGCTGTTCCTGGCCTTCGTGGTGGTGGGCGCCAGCATGGGCCTGGGGCCGGTGATCGACTTCTCCGACTCGATGATCTTCGCCATGGCACTGGCCAACATTGTCGGCCTGTACTGGCTGATGCCGGTGGTGAAGCAGGAACTCAACACCTACTGGGCTGGCATCCAGGACGGCAGCATTTCCAGCACGCGCTGAGCCACGGAGCACCCACGCTGCCCGCTGCCATCCTCGCGGCAGGCGTGGCGCGTTCAGCCGAGCGGCTTCACCTTCACCGGCAGCACCTTGGGCTCGGGCGCGGCGGGCACCACGCGCTCGCTCATCCAGCGCAGCAGGTCCAGCCACATCTGGCGCATCTCGGCGTCCAGCGGCGTGCGAAACGCACTGGGCAGTTCGATGGTCACCACGGGCATGCCTTTGTGCACGCCGCCGTAGTTGCCCAGGCTGCCGGGAAAGATGCCCACCTGGTCCAGATACAGGCGGCCCAGCTGCGGCGGCGGCACGCCCGGGCCGTCGAAATCGAGCACGCCGTAGGGCGCGTGGATGCTGACAATGAGGTCGGGCTGGAAGCGCTCCATCTCGTCGTGCAGGAAACGCGATTCCGGCTCGGACAGCGGCCTCGGCCCGGGCCAGCGGCGCGGGTCTTTGCGGGTGCGCTGCTCCCAGTAGACCTTGGCGTCGCGCGCCCAGTTGGGCGTGGGGAAGTTGCGGTTCAGGTCGACGCCGTTGGCGTTGACGCGTTTCGCGGGGCGGGCCATCAGGCCGTCGGGGTTGAGCGCCGGAAGGAAGCGCCAGTGCGCGTTGGACGGTGTCTCGGTGGCGCGCTGGATCCAGTGCAAGGCCAGCGCAGCCGAAGACAGCTCGTCGCCGTGAATGCCCCCGATCACGAGCACGCGGATGCGGGCGTCGGGCGCCACAACGTCGCGGGCGTGCAGCGTGCGCCCCTGCACCGAGCGCCCGCCGGTGGGCTTGAGCTGGGCGCTGGCGCACAAAGGCGCCCTCACATTGGGCAGTCGCGCCACGAATTCGGTGCAGGGATCGGCCTTGGCGTCGATCGACGGCGCCGCCGCCGCAACCAGAGGGGTGAACAGGCCGGTCGCTACAGCCACCCAGAGGGCGCGGGGCCGAAGAAGATGAGGAACTCGCATGCCGGGCATTCTATTGATGCCCGCGCCGGGGTTTCAGACCGTCTGGCGATCTGCCTCAGGCATCCTTCTCGCCAGCTTCGTAAAGCGTCTCGCGGCCCATGCGGTCGAGGATGAGTTCGGCCGTCCAGGGCAGCATGAGGGCGCCGCAGCGGCTGTCGCGGTAGAGCCGCTCCAGCGGCAGGTGCTTGAGCATGCTCTGGCCGCCACAGGTGCGAATGGCCAGGCGAGCGATGTCGTTGGCGCCTTCCATCACGCTGTAGTGCGCGGCGTACAGGCGCAGCTTCTCGTCCTTGCTGGGATTGGGCTTCGCCTCGGCGATGGCGCGCGCGAAGATGCTCTTCATGTTCTCCAGCTGGATGCGCATCTGCGCCACCGTGATCTGCTTGGTGGGGAACTGGCGGCGCTTGACGGGCGGCTCGCCTTCAACTTCGCCGCGCAGGTATTTCACGGTGAAGTCGTAAGCCGCGTTGGCCAGGCCCAGGTAGGTGGGCGAGAGTGTGAAGAACATGGCGGGCCAGGTTTGCGCGCCCTTGAAGTAAATGCCGCGCGGCATGAGCTGCTCGGCGTCGCTCACAAACACGTCTTTGAAGGCCAGGTTGCGGCTGACGGTGCCGCGCATGCCCAGCGGGTCCCAGTCGCCGCTGATGCTGAAGCCCTCAGACGTGGCGGGCACGCTGATGTAGAGCGTGTCGCGCGCGTCGGGGTGGTGGTCGCCTTTGTCTTCGGTGCACAAAATGCCGTAGTAATCGGCGGCGCCCGACAGGCTGGCCCAGATTTTTCGGCCGTTGATGAGCCAGCCACTCTTTCCACCTTGAATCACCTTTTTGGCGGTGGTGCCAAAGGGTGCGCGCCCGGCGGCGGCGGCGGTGCCTTCGCTGAAGGGCTGGGCGTAAATGGCGCCGTCGTTCACGATGCGGCTGAAATGCAGCTCGCGCCGGGCCAGGTGCTCGGTGCGCTGCTCGTCGGTCATGGCAATGCCGTCGGCCAGCACGCCGGTCCACATGGTGCTGCAAATGTGCATGTTCCAGGTGAGCGCGGTGGCGCCGCAGAAGCGCCCGATCTCGGCCGCCACCATCATGTAGGTGGTGTAGTCGGCGCCCAGGCCCCCGTGGGCGGTGGGCACGCAGAGCTTGAGGAAGCCGGCTTCGCGCAGGTCGTCGTAATTGGCAAACGGGAAGCTGGCTTCGCGGTCCCACTGCGGGGCGCGCGCGGCAAATTTGTCGCGGCCCAGCGCGTGGGCTTTCGCCAGCCACTCGCGCTGCAGCGGCGTGAACGGCATGTCGCCCACGGCGGGGGTGAAGTCGAGGCCGGTGGTCGGGTTGACGGGCTTGTTCATGGGGTTGTGTCTGCGGGTTGTGGGGTTCGTCAGTGCACGTCGGGCAGGGGTCCGGGCGTGGGCTCGCCCAGAAAGTCGAGCAGCACCGCGTCAAACTCGTCGGGCGCTTCCAGGTTCATCAGGTGGCCGATGCCGGCGAGTTCGGCGTAGCGTGCGCGCGGGATCGCCGCCGCCATCTGCTTCATCACGGCGGGCGCAGCCACGCGGTCAAATTCGCCGCCGATCAGCAGCGCAGGCACGCGGATATCAGCCAGCGCGGCCTGCCGGTCAAACGTGACCAGGCATTCCAGCGCGCGGCGGTAGGTGGCGGCGGGCACGCTGGCCATGCAGTGCTCGGCCAGCTTCAGTCCCTCGGGCAGCGAGCCGGGGCCGACCATCTGCGGCACCAGTCTGGCCGCCATGTCGGCCATGGTCTGGCCAGCGTCCAGCGGCGCGGTGCGCTGCGCAATGAACTGCTGCGCCCAGGCCTCGGCGCTGCGGCCATCGGTGCGCTTGCCGAACGCAGCGGAGGTGCCGCAAAGGATCAACTTGTTCACCTTGTCCGGGCGGCGGGCGATGACTTCTTGCGCCACCATGCCGCCCATGCTGTGGCCCAGCAACGCCACGCTGTCGCACTGCAGCGCGTCGATCAAGTCCACACAACGCTGCGCCAGGCCTTTGAAGGTGTAAGGCTCGATGGGCGCGCTGCGGCCATAGCCGGGCATGTCCCACGCCACGGCGCGGTAGCCCAGGCTGGCCAGCGTCTCCACCTGCGGCGCAAACGCCCGGTGGCCACCGCCAATACCGTGCAGCATGAGCACGGTGGGGCCGCTGCCCAACGTCATGAACTTGGGCAAGGTCATAGAAATGCCCCCGCGCTGGTCGCTGCGCGTACTGCGCTGCCCCCCGAGGGGGCTGGCCTTGCTTGGGGCGGCCCGGCGCAGCGGCCTGCTGTCGCTGCCCCCTTGCGTTCCGGGCAAGGCGTTTTCATGCGTCCACCACCCGGCCAGCGTCCACCACCACCGCGTCGTCCAGCGTCACGGTGCAGCCGCGCATCGGCCAGTCGAAATGGCCGCGGGTGTAGCGGCCGGCGGTTTCGTTGGCGCCGGTGCTGTAGAGGAAGTTGCCGGCAAAGGCGCGCAGTTCGGTGCCGTTGAAGTCGCGCTTGTCGTAGAGCGCCATGCTGTCCCAACGCGCGGCGTCGTTGAGGCCATAGCCGATGTGGCTCACCGCGTAAGCCTCATTTTCATTCCAGGCCGCGAAGTAACTGCGCAGCAATTCGGCATCGACTCCGCCGCCCTCGATGCGGGTCACGTAGTCGTTTTCAATCGTCAACGTGATGGCGCGTTCGATGTAACGCTTGAAGGTCAGGTTCACGTCGCCCTCGGCCAGCACCAGGGTACCGTTGACGCTGCCCGCGGCGGGGAATGCGAGCACCAGGCCGCCGGGCCAATGGGTCAGCGTGCCGGGGCGCGTGGTACTGCCCCAGTTGCCACCGGCCACGGCGCCTTGCAGGGCTATGCTGAGGTCGGTACCGGCGGCTGAGCGCACGCGCATGGCCTGGGCGCCGCGCAGGCGTTTCACATGCGCCTTCACACGGGCTTCGGTCGCGTCGTCGGGCTGCAGGCGGGCCAGCGCTTCGGGGTGTTCGTTGCTCACGTACACCACGCGCGGCTGGGTGCTGCCGTTGCCCTGCAAGATGGCAGGCAGCTCGGGCGCGTGCATCAGGCCCTCCACGGTGCAGTCCACCACCAGGGTGCAGGCCGCCAGCGCGGCTACCACCGGCGCCAGCTGCCGAATGGCCGGCGTGGCGCCGGTGGACCGGGTGACCGGCTCCCCTGCGCTGAACACCGACGGCAGCGTGAGCGTGAAGCTGCGCGCCCCCAGGCGGGCGGCGGCCAGGCGCGCCAATTCCATCAGCACCGGGCGGCTTTGGGTTTCACAGAGAATGGCTACCGTATCGCCCGGTTGCAGCGCGCAGCGGCGCAACACGGCCTCAAACGCGTCGATCCAGGCCGGCTCGGTCCGCTCTTGCAACATAAATGGCTCCTGTTCTCCGCGGCACCGTCGGCCTCACCCCCAGGGACGATGCCAGTGGCCCGGTCTGAGCATGTCAACGACCGGTTCCACGGCATCCTTGACGATGGCACGTGCGCTGTAAATTGAATGGATCAACCCTGATCTCTAGCGAATGAGTCGGGCCAAAAATGCATTATTCATGAATTTTCATATAAATTAAAGCGATGTCCCCATCCCGAAAAGCCGGCCATCAGGCCCGGCCCCCTGATTTTTCAGCGCGCGAGTTCCGCGCCTCGCTGGGCATGTTTGCCACCGGCGTCACCATCGTCACGGCGCGCACAGCCCGTGGCGAACTGGTGGGTCTGACGGCGAATTCGTTCAATTCGGTCTCGCTGGACCCGCCGCTGGTGCTCTGGAGTCTGGGCCGCGCCGCAGGGTCCATGGCGGCCTTTTCCAACGGCATGCACTACGCCATCAACGTGCTGGCGGCCGACCAGCAAGCGCTGGCCGAGCAGTTTGCAGCCAAGGGCACCGACCGTTGGGCCGGCGTGGCCTTCACCGAGGGCATCAGCGGTGCGCCGCTGCTGGCCGGCGCCGCCGCCACCTTTGAATGCTTCAACCGCAGCCAGTACGCCGAAGGGGACCACGTGATTTTTGTGGGCGAAGTGGAACGCTGCGCCCACCGCGCCGATGCGTCGCCGCTGCTCTACCACGGCGGCAAGTTCTACACCGAACACCCGCTGTGAGCATGACCCCCACGCTCCACCGCCGCGCGGGTCGCTGCCCCCCGAGGGGGTGCGTTTTGCCTTGGGGCGGCCCGGCGCCAAAACCATGAGCCAGCCCCGCGAACGCTTCGTTCACAACTACCTGGGCTACCTGCTGGGCCAGGCCAACCATGCGCTGTTCAAAGACTTTGAAGCCGTGGTGCGCGCCGCCGGGCTGGGCTCGCTGGAATGGCGCGTGCTGGCCACCCTGAGCGATCAGGCCCCCATGCCGGTGGGCGAGCTCGCGCAGGAGGTGCTGAGCCAGCAGCCCACCGTCACCAAGCTGCTGCAGCGTCTGAGCGCGCAAGGCTGGGTGCAACTGACAGACGATCCACAAGACCAGCGGCGCACGCTGGTGGCCATCACCGCCGCCGGGCAAACAAAGGTCACACCCCTGATGGCCCAGGCGAGAGAGCACGAAAAACAAACCCTGACGGGCCTGAGCGCCGCCGACATTCAGCGGCTCAAAGCCCAGCTGCGCGCGCTGACCCACATCCGCTGATGCCATGACCACGATTCAACGCAAAGACCACCTCGACACCCTCGCCATCACCCTGCTGGTGGCGTGCTGCGCGTTTTGGGGTTTCCAGCAAATCCTCATCAAATTTGCCAGCCGCGAGATCCCGCCGCTGTGGCAGGCCTCCATTCGCATGTGGGGCGCCACCGCCCTGCTCTGGCTGTGGTGCCAATACCGTGGCGTGCCGCTGTTCAAACGCGACGGCACACTGTGGGGCGGCTTACTGGTGGGCCTGCTGTTTGCGGGCGAGTTCTGCTTCATTTACCTGGGCCTCACACACACCAGCGCCTCGCGCCTCACGGTGTTTCTCTACACCAGCCCGTTCTGGGTGGCGCTGCTGCTGCCCCGCTTCGTGGCGGCTGAAAAGTTGCGCCGCATCCAGTGGGTGGGTCTGTTCGTCGCGTTCAGCGCGGTGGCCGTGGCCTTCAGCGAAGGCTTCATGCACAGCTCGCCCGTGGCCGGGCAATGGAAAGGCGACGCCATGGGCCTGGCCGCCGGCATGCTCTGGGGCCTGACCACGCTGGCCATCCGCACCACAAAAATTGCCACCGCAGTGGCCGAAAAGTCGCTGTTTTACCAACTCGGCGTCACCGCCGCTGTCACGCCCCTGCTGTCGATTGCCCTGGGCGAAACCTGGAGCCTGAACTACTCCGCGCTGGCCTGGGGCTCTGTGTTTCTGCAAACCGCCGTGGGCGCCTTTGCCAGCTACCTGGCCTGGATGTGGATGTTGCGCCACTACCCGGCCACGCAAATGAGCACCTTCACTTTTTTGACGCCGGTGTTCGCGCTGATCTTTGGCGTGGTGCTGCTGAGCGAGCCGCTGACGCTGCAACTGGTGCTGGCGCTGCTGGGCGTGGCGGCGGGGATTGTGCTGGTGAGCCGCAGGGGCTGACCAGCACATCCACAGGAGCCTCAGCGCAGGTGGTGCACCGCCGCCTGCCCGTAGACCGGCGTGTCCAGACCCTCGTAGCGCGCCTTCAGCTGCAGCGAGAGGAACTGTGAATAGTGGCGGCTCTGGTGCAGGTTGCCGCCGTGGATCCACAGCTGCTTCTGGTTGGTCGGCTTCCACATGTTGCGCAGCTCGCCTTCCCACGGCCCCGGGTCTTTGGTCGTGTTCGAGCCCAGGCCCCAGACCTTGCCGACGCGGTCGGCCACCTCGGGCGACACCAGGTCGGCCAGCCAGTGGTTCATCGAGCCGTAGCCGGTGGCATAGACGATCAGATCGGCCGGCAGTTCGGTGCCGTCGGTCAGCGTCACGCTTTTCGGATTGATGCGCTCGATGGTCACGCTGCTCTTGAGCTTGATGCTGCCGTTGGCCACCAGCTCACTGGCGCCGACGTCGATGTAGTAGCCCGAGCCGCGGCGCAGGTACTTCATGAACAGGCCCGAGCCGTCGTCGCCGAAGTCGAGCATGAAGCCCGCCTTCTCCAGCCGGTCGTACAGGTCGGCGTCGCGCTTCTTCATCTCCTCGTACACGGGGATGTGGAAGCTGTGCATGATCTTGTAGGGCACGCTGGCGAACACCAGGTCGGCCTTGTGGTGGTCGATGCCGTTCTTGGGGTGACCTCATTTCCGGTTCAGAACGCCGGGTTAGCGCCCGAGGGTTAACCCGCATTCACTCAAACCTTCTGGAACCTGCGAGAACAATTCCGTAGACTTCCGCAAGGCTTGGACTGCGCAGGCCAGGGGGACCCAGCT
>JAUXNG010000096.1 GCA_030682835.1 Hydrogenophaga sp.
GAACGGACTCTTGCGCACCAGACGGTGCACGCCCGTTTCGGTGCGCAGCAGGCCGAAGGCGTAGTCACCCTCGATCTTGATCGTGGCGCCCTTGATGCCGGCGGTGTCGCCCGCCGTCTCGTCTTCGATCGTGACGGCGAAGCCCTTGCGCTCGGCGTAACGCACGTACTGGCGCAGCAGCATGCTGGCCCAGTCGCAGGCCTCGGTGCCGCCCGCGCCCGCCTGAATGTCCAGGAAGCAGTTGAGCGGGTCGGCCGGGTTGTTGAACATCCGGCGGAATTCGAGCTTTTCCACCTCGGCGGCCACCTTGGCGGCCTCGCCCTCGATGGTGATCAGCCCGGCGTCGTCACCGTCGGACTCCGACATCTCGAACAATTCGGTGTTGTCGGACAGGTCGTTCGTGAGCCGGTCCAGCACCACCACCACGTCTTCCAGCGATTTCTTCTCACGGCCCAGGTCTTGCGCCCGCTTGGGGTCGTTCCAGACCGTCGGGTCTTCCAGCGCGGACTCGACTTCCTTCAGCTTCGATGCCTTGGCATCGTAGTCAAAGATACCTCCGGAGCTCGACCACGCGGGTGGTCAGGTCTTCGAGCTGGCTTCGGATGGCGTTGCTGCGTTCGGCTTCCATGGGGGATCCTTCTGTGTCGGCGGGTACGGATGAGGGGGCGGTCGCCGGTCGTTCGCATGGGATGCGGTGCCGGGACGAAACCGCGATTTTCTCACGTCCCCGCCCGCTGGGCGGGCGCGCCGCCAGAGAAGGTGGTGCTGCGGGGCGTTCAGGCCAGGAATGACTCGATCATCCGGGCCAGCAGCTGCGGCTGGTCGTGGTGCATCATGTGGCCGGCGTCTGGCACCACCTCGTTGCGCAACTGCGGCACGACCTTCATGCGCTCATGGAATTCGTCGAGCGTGAACCGGTCTTTCCACCACTGGCCCAGACTGTCGTCGCTGGCGGTGACGGAGAGCACCGGCGCGCTGATGCGGCCAAAGATCTCCTGGGCCTCGTCCACGCGGTATAGCTGGGCGCTGACCACCTTGTGTGCCGCGTCCCCCAGAATTTCCCACTGGCCCTGCGCGTTGGGCGCGGCCCACTGGCGGGCCAGCCATTCGGCCTTGTCGGCGGGCAGGCGGCGGTTGGTCTTCATCAGGCGCCGCGCCACGGCATCCACCGATTCGTAGGCTTTGAGCGCGCTGTCACCCAGGTGCAGCGCCTTGAGTTCGTCCATCCACTGGGCGTAGCGCCCGGGTGCCTGGGCCGGTCGGGTGGCGGGCATCCCAAAACCTTCCAGGTTGACGAGACGGCGGATGCGCTGCGGGCGCACACCGCTGTAGACCATGGCCACGTTGCCGCCCATGCTGTGGCCCACCAGATCCACCGGGATGCCGGGTGCGTAGTGGTCGAGCAGGGTGTCGAGGTCGGCCAGGTAGTCGGGGAACCAGTAGCTGTCCACCGGCGCGCTGGCGCGGGTCAGGCCGAAGCCGCGCCAGTCGGGCGCGATGATCCAGCGCGATGCTTGCAGCGCGTCCACCATGAACTGCCAGGAGGCGGACACGTCCATCCAGCCGTGCACCAGCACCAGCGGTGGCAGGGCAGGACTGGGCTCGCCCCAGACGCGGACGTGATAGGACAGGTGCCGCACGGCGATGTGTTCGCTGCGCGCAGGCTTGAGGGCTTGGTACATTCGCCGGATCATAGAGAACGAGACGGAGACAAGCGATGGTCAGGAGTCAAGGCAGAGACAAGGCGTCGCCCGCACGTGGGCGGGCCAACCGGTCAGGACAGGCATCGGCAAGCGATGGCTATGGCGCACTGCACAGCAGCTTTCGCTGGGCCGTGCCCGAGCACTTCAACATGGCCGAGGTGTGCATGCGCCGCTGGGCGGCCGACCCGGCAGTGGCCCGGCAGACCGCGGTGATCGCGTGCGCGCCCGACCAGCCCGACCGCCACCACAGCTATGCCGAGTTGCAGGACCAGGCCAACAGGCTGTCCCACGCGCTGACGGCGCTGGGCGTGCGCCGCGGCGACCGCGTGGCCATTGTTCTGCCGCAGCGTTTCGAGACCGCGGTGGCGTACATGGCGGTACTGCAGATGGGGGCTGTGGGTATGCCGCTGTCACAGCTGTTCGGCCCGGAGGCGCTCGCCTTCCGCCTGCACGACAGCGAGGCTGTGGCCGCCATCTGCGACGCAAGCACCTGTCAGGCCCTGCAGGCCGTGGCGGCCGACTGCCCGCTGCTGTCCAGCGTGATCGCGGTGGACGCGGCTGCGACCAGCGCGGCGCTCGACTGGGCACCCTTGCTGGCGCAGCAGCCCGGCCATTTTCAGGTCGTGCCCACCCGCGCCGACGAGCCAGCGGTGCTGATCTACACCAGTGGCACCACGGGCAATCCCAAGGGTGCGCTGATTCCGCACCGCGCGCTCATCGGCAACCTGACGGGTTTTGTGTGTAGCCAGAACTGGTTTGGTTTCGACCCGTTCGACGCGTCGGTGGCGTCAGAGGCGGTCTTCTGGTCGCCGGCGGACTGGGCCTGGACCGGCGGCCTGATGGATGCCTTGCTGCCCACCCTGTATTTCGGGCGCCCCATCGTGGGCTACAACGGCCGCTTCAGCCCGCAGACCGCGCTGGAACTGATGGAGCGTCACGCGGTCTCCCACACCTTCCTGTTTCCGACCGCGCTCAAGGCCATGATGAAAGCCTACCCGGCGCCGCGCGAACAGTTTCGCCTGCAGCTCCAGGGCCTCATGAGCGCTGGCGAGGCGGTGGGCGACGCGGTATTCGCCTATTGCCAGCAGCAGCTGGGGGTGACGGTCAATGAGATGTTCGGTCAGACGGAGATCAACTACATCGTGGGCAACTGCGCACGGCTGTACCCAGCCCGCCCGGGCTCCATGGGCAAAGGCTACCCCGGCCACCGGGTGGCGGTGATCGACGATGCGGGGGACGAGTGCCCGGTGGGCGTTCCAGGTGACGTGGCCGTGCACCGGCTGGACATCCACGGTGAGCCAGACCCCATCTTTTTCCTAGGCTACTGGAAGAACGAAGCCTCGACCCGCGCCAAGTTCACTGGCGATCCGGCCAGCAGCTGGTGCCGCACCGGGGACCTGGCCGTGCGCGATGCCGATGGCTATCTCTGGTACCAGGGGCGTGCAGATGATGTGTTCAAGGCTGCTGGCTACCGCATCGGGCCCAGCGAGATCGAGAACTGCCTGGTGAAGCATCCGGCGGTGGCGAATGCCGCCGTGGTGCCCAAGCCCGACGCCGAGCGCGGCGCGGTGGTGAAGGCCTACGTGGTGCTCGCCCAGGAGTACCTGGCGAAGCAGCCGGAACGCACGGACACGGGTTTTCTGCAGAGACTGACCGCCGAGCTGCAGGCGCACGTCAAGGGCAAGCTGGCGCCCTATGAATACCCGAAAGAGATCGAGTTTGTCGATTCCCTGCCCATGACCACCACCGGCAAGGTGCAGCGGCGCGTGCTGCGCCTGCAGGAAGAGGCCCGCCATCAAGCACAACAGGGACGGGCCTGACGGCGCGTCCCTGTTGAGGCGTTGAGAGCAGCGCGCGCCAGCCGGCGCGCGCTGCGGTCATCGGATGGCCGTGATCAGCGGGCGGCCTGCTGGGCGGGTTCCGCCACGTAGATCTCCACACGGCGGTTCTTGGCGCGGCCTGCGGTCGTGTTGTTATCAGCCACAGGCTCGCGCGCGCCACGTCCGTCGGTGCCGATGCGGGTGGCGGCGACACCGCGCGAGATCAGGTAGTCGCGCGCGCTGTTGGCGCGGTCCAGCGACAGCGGGTTGTTGATCGCATCGCTGCCCGTGCTGTCGGTGTGCCCGATGATGCTCACCGAGGTGGCGGGGTTTGCATTGAGCGTGCCCGCGAACTGGTTCAGCACACCGGCAAAGTCCGACTTGATGTTGGAGCGGCCCACGTCGAACGAAATGTCAGCCGGGATGTCGAGCTTCAGGCGGTTGTCTGCCGTCTGGCTCACCGCCACGCCGGTGCCGGCGGTGGCACGCTCCATGGCTGCCTTCTGGTCCTGCATTTTCTGCGACCACACATAGCCACCGGCTGCGCCCACCGCGCCACCGAGCACGGCACCGCGCGTGGCCCCCTTGGAACCCCCTGTGACGCCCCCGAGTACTGCGCCCGCCAGTGCACCAATGCCTGCGCCTTTGGCGGAGTCTTCCTGGGTCTGGCTCATGTTGGCGCAGCCGGTCAGGGCGATGGCTCCCGCTACGGAAACGGCCAGAAAACTGCGGGTGAAGAGGCGAGTGGTCTTGTTCATGTGATGCTCCTGAAAGGGCTGTGCCCTGAAAACGCTGAGTCAATGCGGGCCCGCCTGTTGCTGGTGTGACCACCATGCATGAGCGATGCCCTCTAAACTTATAACCCGCCGGTGTGCATTGACCACCCTTTCAACACAAACTTACAAACATTTGCATGAAAACATCTCCACTTGGCACGAGTTCGTTGCAAGTAACGAGCATTTGTCTCGGGACCATGACATTTGGCGAGCAGGTCAATGAGGCCGACGCGCATGCGATCCTCGACCGTTCCTTCGAACGTGGCGTGAATTTCCTGGATGCGGCGGAGATGTATTCCGTGCCCGCCCGGGCCGAAACCTGTGGTTCCACTGAATCCATCCTGGGCAACTGGTTCGCGAAGACGCCCGGGGCACGGCAGAAGCTGGTGCTGGCGACCAAGGTGGCAGGCCCCTCGCGCGGCATGCCCTGGATTCGCGGTGAAAACGCGGGCGTGAGCAAGGCCGAAATCATCAAGGCCTGCGAAGGCAGCCTGCGCCGCCTGCAGACCGATGTGATCGACCTGTACCAGATCCACTGGCCGGCGCGCAACGTGCCCGCCTTCGGCGCCGTGTACTTCGACCCGTCGAAAGACAAACCCTGCGCGTCGATCCATGAGCAGCTGGACGCCATGGCCGAACTGGTGAAGGCCGGCAAGGTGCGCGCCATCGGCCTGTCCAACGAGACCTCTTACGGCGTGCACGAATTCGTTCGCCTGGCCGAGCAGCACGGCCTGCCGCGGGTGGACACGGTGCAGAACCCCTATTGCCTGATCAACCGCAGCTACGAGAACGGGCTGGACGAAACCTGCCACCGCCTGGGTGTGTCGCTGCTGGCCTACTCGCCACTGGGCTTCGGCCTGCTCACCGGCAAGTACGACGCCACCGGCCTGGTGGGCGATGCCGGGCGCATGGCACTTTATGAATCGATGCGCAAGCAGCGCTGGGGCCGACCTGAAGCGCTGGACGCCGCGCGCCGCTACAACACCCTGGCACGCGACCACGGCCTGACCCCCACGCAACTGGCACTGGCCTTCTGCTACACCAACTGGCGCGTGGCCAGCACCATCATTGGCGTGACCTCGCTGACGCAGCTGGACGAGTGCCTGGACGCTTGGGACACACAACTTTCGCCCGAACTGCTGGCCCAGATCGACAAGATCCGCTGGGAACTGCGCGACCCCGCTCAATGACGCCACAACGCCGTGCGCGAGGGGGAGTCGTTCAGAGGCGCCGGGGAACTGGCTTCGCCAGGCCACAGGCGCCGTCCCCCCTCCCAGCGCTGAAAGCGCGCCAGAGAGGGGGGAAGCCGTGAAACGGCGCAGGGGGGAGTGCCATATTTCCGAAACGCCTGCCACAGCCTGGCTGAAGGGGCATGGGGTGGCATTTACCGAGCATCCTTACGAGTACCTGGAGCGTGGCGGTGCGCAGCACAGCGCACAGGTGCTCGGGCTGGACCCGTTTGCGGTGGTGAAGACGCTGATCATGCAGGACGAGCGGGCGCGGCCGCTGGCGGTGCTGATGCATGGCAACCGAACGGTGTCGACGAAGAACCTGGCGCGGCAGATCGGCGTGAAGTCGGTGGAGCCCTGCAAGCCCGAGGTGGCGAACCGGCACAGCGGGTACCTGGTGGGCGGCACCTCGCCGTTCGGCCTGAAACGGGCCATGCCGGTTTGGGTGGAAGCCTCTGTGCTCGACCTGCCGGCGATCTGGATCAATGGCGGGCGGCGCGGCTTTCTGGTCGGGCTATCGCCCGCTGTGCTGAGCAGCCCGCTGGGCGCCAGGCCGGTGCATTGCGCGCTGGCAGAATAGCGCACCGCCGGGGCCCGCTACACGGGTTTCGGGCCGACCCTCACACAGGAGTTTCACTTGGAATCCGTCCTTCCGCTGCTGGCCGCCGTGGCTGCCTATCTGATCGGCTCGCTGTCGTTCGCCGTGCTCGTGAGCCGCGTCATGGGCCTGAACGACCCGCGCACTTATGGCAGCAAAAACCCGGGTGCCACCAATGTGCTGCGCTCGGGCAGCAAGGCCGCGGCCATCACCACCCTGATGCTGGACGCGCTCAAGGGCTGGGTGCCGGTGGTGGCCGTCAAGTGGTGGGGTGAGGCCTACGGCCTGGGTGACGGCACGGTGGCCCTGGTCGGGCTGGCCGCTTTCCTCGGGCACCTGTATCCGGTGTTCTTCCGCTTCCAGGGCGGCAAGGGCGTGGCCACGGCGGCCGGCGTGATCCTGGGCTTCGAGCCCTGGCTGGGGCTGGCGGCGCTGCTCACCTGGGTCATCGTGGCGTATTTCTTCCGTTATTCCTCGCTGGCCTCCATTGTCACCGCGGCGTTTGCGCCGGCCCATTACCTGTTTGGCGACCGCGTGGCGTGGAACGCGCCCGGCGTGATCGTGCTGAGTCTGGCCGTGATGGGGCTGCTGCTGGTGTGGCGCCACGCCGAGAACATCAACCGGCTGCTGGCCGGCAAGGAAAGCCGTCTGGGAGCCAAGAAATGAGCCAGGACATTGTTCGCCACGGCATGGCTGCCCGCTACAGCGAAGCCGCCGTGTTCAACGGCGTTGTCTATCTCGCCGGCATGGTGCCCGAGCGGGGCGACACAGACATCGCTGGACAGACGCGTGACGTGCTGGAGCAGGTGCAGCAGCGTCTGCTGGAAGCCGGCAGCGACAAATCGCGCATTCTGCGGGCGCAGATCTACCTGTCGGACATTGGAGAAATCGGCGCCATGAACGCCGTGTGGGATGCCTGGGTGGTGCCCGGCACCGCGCCACCGCGCGCCACGGTGCAGGCAGCACTGGCCGACCCGGCTTGGAAAATCGAAATCGTGGTCACGGCCGCGCAGGCGGGGGCCGGCGCCTGACGCTCAGTACCGCTTGTCCAGCGTCAGCTGGTCATTGGTGCGCTGCATCTGGAAGCGCGTGAGAAAGCTGTTGCCCAGCAGCACATACGGCATGGCCTGCGGCAGCACGATGGCGGGCACTTCGTACACCAGCGCGTCGCCCAGCTTCACCGAATCCAGCCGCACCTGATAGCCCATCGCTGGCCCGTTGGCGGTGCTCACACGCACCTTCTGGCCTTGCTCGAAGGGAAGCCGTATGCGCCGGGCATCCGCTTCGCTCATCACGATCAGGGTGGCGCCGGTGTCCACCATGAACTGCACGGACCGGCCGTTGATCTGGCCGGCCGGCATGAAATGCCCCTGGCTGTCGGCGGTAAGCACGATCCGTCGCGATCCGCCATGGCCCGCCGAACGTCCCACACTCACCGGTGCATCGCCCACCTGCAGCGACTGTCGCTGCCCGTCGATTTCGAGCACGGCGCTCTCGCCCTGCGTGCTCAGCAGCTTCACGCCCTGGTGTGACTGCCCGGCCGACAGAAAGCGGGGCGCTGCGCCATCAATGACGACCAGCGCCTTGCTCCCCGACACGCCCGTGAGCGCGACGGACTGGGCAAGAGCGACCAGCGGTGCGAGCCCCAGAAAAGCAGCGAGCAGAAGACGCAGTGGCATGAGGTGTCTGTTTCCAGGGCGCAGCGGAACCGGCTCTGCCGGGTCGACAACGCCGCCCCCTTGAGGGGGTGACGCGCGCAGCGCGGTGCGGGGGTGTTCTACCGCCCTCCGCCGGGCCGCCCCAAGGCGGGTGCACCCCCTTGAGGGGCAGTGACCCGCGAAGCGGCGGAGCGTGGGGGCACGGTCACTCCCTGAAGTTGTCAAAGGTGAGTGGCAGGTCTTTCATCTCGCTGCGGATCAGGGCCATGGCCGCCTGCAGGTCGTCGCGCTTGGCGCCGGTCACGCGCACGGCGTCACCCTGAATGGCGGCCTGCACCTTCATCTTGCTGGCCTTGATGGCCTGCTGGATCTTCTTGCCGTCTTCACTGCTGACGCCGTTCTTGACCTTGATGACCTGCTTGACCTTGTCGCCGCCCATCTTCTCGACCTTGCCCACGTCGAGAAAGCGCACGTCCACGCCGCGCTTGGTCAGCTTGTTGCGCAGGATGTCTTCCACCTGCTGGAGCTGGAAGTCGGCGTCACCCAGGAGGGTGATGTCCTTGTCCTTGAGTTCGATGCCGGCGCTGGTGCCTTTGAAATCGAAACGGGTGCCGATTTCCTTGGCCGTGTTCTCCACGGCGTTTTTCACTTCCACGAAATCGGCTTCGAGCTTGGTGTCGAAAGTAGGCATGAGGGTAGGGGTCCACAGAGGGTGAATGAGACAATCGGACGATGTTAGTCGAGAACAACGTGGCGCTCCAGCCCTACAACAGCTTCGGCATCGTGGCCCGGGCGCAGCGCCTGGTGCGCGTGCGAGAGGAGGCCGATGTCGCGCAGCTGATGGCCTCCCCCGAATGGCCCGGCGGCGCCACGCCCACCGCTCGCCCTTTCGTGCTCGGCGGTGGCAGCAACCTGGTGATCACCGGCGACGTGAAGCCACTGGTGCTGAAGGTGGAGATTCCCGGGCGCCGCGTCGTCGAGGAAACGCCCCGTGGCTGGGTGGTCGAGGGCGGCGCGGGTGAAAATTGGCACGATTTCGTGGCCTGGACGCTGGCGCAAGGCCTGCCGGGCATGGAAAACCTGGCCCTCATTCCGGGCACCGTGGGCGCCTCACCGGTGCAAAACATCGGCGCCTATGGCGTCGAGCTACAGGACCGCTTCCACTCGCTGGAAGCGGTAGACCTGCAGACCGGCCAGCCGTTCACGCTCGATGCTGCCCAGTGTGGCTTCGGCTACCGCGACTCGGTGTTCAAGCATGTACCGGCGGGCGAAAAGGGTTTTGGCCTTGAAGGGCGTGCACTCATCACCCGCGTGCGCTTCTGGCTCCCCAAACCCTGGAAGCCGGTGCTGGGCTACCTGGATCTGGAGCGCAAGATGGCCGAGACCGGCATCCACGCGCCCGACGCCCAGCAGATCTTTGACTGGATCGTGGCCATCCGCCGTGCCAAGCTGCCCGACCCGGCCGTGATCGGCAACGCCGGCAGTTTTTTCAAGAACCCGACCGTGACGCCGGAGCAGTGCGCCGACATCATCGCGCGCGACCCGAAAGTGGTGCACTACCCCATGGCGGACGGCAGCATCAAGCTCGCCGCTGGCTGGCTCATCGATGCCTGCGGCTGGAAAGGCAAAAGCGTGGGCAACGCGGGCGTGTACGAGAAACAGGCCCTGGTGCTGGTGAACCGCGGTGGCCGCGAACACCCCTGCACCGGCGGCGAGGTGATGACGCTGGCCAAGGCCATTCAGACCAGCGTCTACGAGCGCTTCGGCATCCGGCTGGAGCCGGAGCCTGTTGTGGTTTGAGTCGGACAGGTTTTTTCTCACCGTCATAACGTCAAGGTGCGCTGGCGCGGTGGGCCCGACTCCGCGAATGTCCCCCGAGGCGGCGCTGCCGCCTCTCCTCCTTTACTTCGCTGCGTCAGGCCCACCGCACCAACGCCCCGCGAACGTGCGGGTTCGCATAAGCCGCATATGCGTGATCCCAGGGTTTCGGAGCCTTTTTTCCCCACGCTTAATCACCCGTTCAGATCGGTGCGCTGCGGCGCTTTGCGCAGCGAACTAAAGGAGGAGGGCCGGCACCGTCGGCCCGGGGGACATTCGCGGAGCAGAGTGCCGCAGCGTACCGATCCAGCGAGGCGGCGGCGTGATTCAATAGCGTGAAAAAAGCCGCTACAACGAGCGGCTTTCAGCATGGGGCGAAGCAGCTTACTGCCCCTTGTCGCCCTCAAGACGCAGCATCTGCGCGCCTTCTCCCAGCGACAGCAGACCGGTCTTGGCGTAAATGCCGAGCTTGGCGCGCGTGTCCACGATGTCGAGATTGCGCATGGTCAGCTGGCCGATGCGGTCCAGGGGGCTGAACGGCGCGTCTTCCACCTTTTCCATGCTCAGGCGCTCGGGCGCGTAGGTGAGGTTGGGGCTCTCGGTGTTGAGAATCGAGTAGTCGTTGCCGCGGCGCAGCTCCAGCGTCACCTCGCCGGTGACGGCGCGGGCCACCCAGCGCTGGGCGGTTTCGCGCAGCATGATGGACTGCGGGTCGAACCAGCGGCCCTGGTAGAGCAGGCGGCCGAGCTTGAGGCCGTTGATGCGGTACTGCTCGATGGTGTCTTCGTTGTGGATGCCGGTGACCAGGCGCTCGTAGGCGATGTGCAACAGCGCCATGCCGGGGGCTTCGTAGATGCCGCGGCTCTTGGCTTCGATGATGCGGTTCTCGATCTGGTCGCTCATGCCCAGGCCGTGTCGTCCGCCGATCTCGTTGGCTTTCAGGAACAGCTCCACCGGCGAATCGAAGGTCTGGCCGTTCAGAGCGACCGGCTGGCCTTCTTCGAAGCGCACGGTCACTTCTTCTGCCTTGACCTCTACTTCGGGCTTCCAGAACGCCACGCCCATGATGGGGTTGACGAGGCGGATGCCGGTGGACAGCTCTTCCAGGTCTTTTGCCTCGTGCGTGGCGCCGAGCATGTTGCTGTCGGTGCTGTAGGCCTTTTCGGCGCTCATCTTGTAGCCGAAGCCGTTGGCCGTCATGAAGGCGCTCATTTCGGCGCGGCCACCCAGCTCGTCGATGAACAGCTGGTCCAGCCAGGGCTTGTAGATCTTCAGGCTGGGGTTGGTCAGCAGGCCGTAGCGGTAGAAGCGCTCGATGTCGTTGCCCTTGAAGGTGCTGCCGTCGCCCCAGATGTGGACGTCGTCTTCCTTCATCGCGGCCACCAGCATGGTGCCGGTCACGGCGCGGCCCAGCGGCGTGGTGTTGAAGTAGGTGATGCCGCCGGTGCTGATGTGGAAGGCGCCGCACTGGATGGCGGCAATGCCTTCGTGGGCCAGCTGCACGCGGCAGTCGATCAGACGGGCTTTTTCGGCACCGTAGGCCATGGCCTTGCGGGGAATCTCGTCGTAGTCGCTCTCGTCGGGCTGGCCGAGGTTGGCGGTGTAGGCGTAGGGAATCGCGCCCTTCTGCTTCATCCACAGCAGGGCGGCGGAGGTGTCCAGGCCGCCCGAAAAGGCAATGCCGACTTTCTGCTTCGTGGGCAGGTTCTGAAGAATGGTGGCCATGTGATGTCCGTGTTGTTAGTCGAAGCGTAGCGAGGCGTCGTCAGGCGAGGCGCGGGTGCCCGAAGAAAACCGGAGCGCACTCCACGTGCGTGAGGATTTTCTTTGGGCTGCAACGAAGCATCACGACGCCGCAGTAGCTTCAACCGAAGTGGCAGATGTAGTGGTAGGGCTCGGTCACCCGAATGTCGAAGCTGCTGTTGCCTGGGATGCTGAAGGATTCACCAGGAGCCGATTTGAGCCAGGCGTCGCTGCCGGCCAGCTTGTATTCGCAGCCGCCGGCCACGCACTCCATGATTTCCGGCGCGCCGGTGTTGAAGGTCAGCGTGGCGGGCAGCACCACGCCCACGGACTTCTTCGTGCCGTCGGGGTAGGTGATGCCGTGGCTGACGCATTTGCCGTCAAAGTACACGCTGGCCTGGGTGCTGACGGTGACACCGTCGATGTGGGTGGTGGTCATGGGCAGAGCTAAATAGGAGAAAGAGGCGAAACCTCGATTTTAGGTCTCTTGCCGGGGAGGCCCCCGGACGCCGGCAGGGTCAGACGCGCTGCTGCCAGGCGCCGCCGTCGAAACCCACGCTGAGGCTGCCGTCGGTCCAGCGCACCACGGGCCGCTTGATGGCGCTGGCGTGCTGCAGCAGCAGGGCGCGGGTACTGGCGGCGTCTGTCACACCGGCCTTGGTGGCCTCGTCGAGCTGGCGCCAGGTCGTCCCTTTGCGGTTCAGCACCGCTTCCCAGCCCAGTGCGGCCAGCCACTGGTCGAGTTCGGCAACTGGAACGCCGAGCTTCTTGAAGTCGTGAAACGTATGGTCCACGCCTTGAGCGGTGAGCCAGGCGCGGGCCTTCTTGACGGTGTCGCAGTTGGGGATGCCGTAGACAGTGATCATGGGCCGGGATTGTGGCGCAAAGGCCGGAGACCCCGGCCGACTGCCATGCGGATGGGACAATACCGCCCATGCTTGACATCGACCTGCCCGCCCACCCCCGAACGCTGCCCGAATGGCTGGCCCATTGCGAGCGCCTGCACCCCGTCACCATCGACATGGGGCTGGAGCGGGTGCAAGAAGTCGCCGCACGCATGGCACTCAAGCTCGACTGCCCGGTGATCACCGTGGCCGGCACCAACGGCAAAGGCTCCACCTGCGCCATGCTGGAGGCGGTCTACGGTGAATCGGGCTACCGCACCGGGGTTTACAGCTCGCCGCACCTGGTGCACTTCGAGGAACGCTGCCGCATCGCCGGCCAGGCCGTGCCCACCGATGAGCTGCTGCCGGCATTCGCCGAGGTGGAGGTGGCCCGCAAGGGGCAGGGCGACGACACCGAGGTGAGCCTGAGCTATTTCGAGTTCACCACGCTGGCCATCCTGCGCACGCTGTCGCGGGCCGGGCTGGACGTGGCCATTCTGGAGGTGGGCCTGGGCGGGCGGCTGGATGCCGTGAACATCATCGACACCGACTGTGCCGTCATCACCAGCATTGCGCTGGACCACATGGCCTTGCTGGGCAACACCCGCGAGGCCATTGGTTACGAGAAGGCCGGCATCATGCGCACCGGCCGCCCGGTGGTGGTGAGCGACCCGGTGCCGCCCCAGAGCGTGCTCGACCGGGCGCTGGAGATCGGCGCTGAACTCTGGCGCGTGGGTAAGGACTTCCACTTTGCGGGCGACCAGCAGCAATGGGGCTGGGCCATGCACCCCTCGCACGGTGGGCGACGCTACAGCGGCCTGGCCTACCCGGCGCTGCGCGGCGCGAACCAACTCGTCAACGCCTCGGGTGTGCTGGCGGCGGTGGAGGCGCTGCGTTCGCGGCTGCCCGTTACCGCCCAGGCGGTGCGCAACGGCCTGGCCATGGTGGAGCTGCCCGGGCGCTTCCAGATCGTGCCGGGCACGCCCACGCTCGTGCTGGACGTGGCGCACAACCCCCATTCCGTGGCCGCGCTTACCGAAAACCTCGACGCCATGGGCTACTACCCCACCACCCACGCCGTGTTTGGCGCCATGGCCGACAAGGATCTGCCCGCCATGCTGGAGCGCATCGCACCCCTGATCGACCACTGGCACCTGACCGATCTGCCGCTGGCACGGGCCATGACCGCCGATGCGCTGGCCGGGGTGCTCGACAGCCAGCCGGCGACCGCGCCGGGAGGCAAAAGCCGGGTGGCGGGACGGCACGCCGACCCGATGGACGCGCTGCGCGCAGCCGTGGCCGCAGCCGACCCCGCTGATAGAATCGTGGTCTTTGGATCGTTCTACACCGTGGGTGGCGTGCTGCAGGACGGTACCCCCCGAATGTCCGCCAAACACCTGGTTTCCTGAAGCCGTCCGTGCTGGCGCAGCCCGGCTGTGACGGCCCTTAGGTTCACCCCGCATGTTCAAATCCCGTTCAGCCGCGCCCGGCAGTGCCGCAGCGCAGCCGCCCCAGAGCATCGAGGCCGTGCGGCGACGCGCGCGCCATCGCCTGATCGGCGCCAGCGTGCTGGTGTTGCTGGGGGTGCTGGGATTTCCCTTGCTGTTCGATACCCAGCCACGCCCCATCTCGGTCGACATCCCGATCGAAATTCCGGCGAAGAACCAGGCATCTGGTGTCGCCTCGCGCAAGGCGGCCCCGACCAGCCCTGCGGTCCCGCCCGTCCCCGAATCACCTGCTGCTGAGGTGCGCCGCGCTGCCGAGCCGAGCGCTCCCGCGTTGTCTGCACAGGAGAGTTTGAGCGCCCGTGAGGAAATGGTGAGCGAGCCGGCTCGGCCCGCGCCGACACCCCGTCCCGATCCTGCCCCCGAGGCCCGGCCGGCGGCACCTGCGACGGTCGCGGCGGCGGCTCCTGTGGCCGCGGCACCTGCCAGGCCCAGCGCCGCGGCGGAAGCGGCCCGCGCCAAGGCCCTGCTGGATGGCAAGCCGGTGGCGCAGACGACCGAAGCCGCCGAGCGCATCGTGGTGCAGGTGGGTGCGTTTGCCGACGCCGCGCGCGCCCGCGAGGTGCGGCTGAAGGTGGAAGCGGCCGGCCTCAAGACCTATACCCATGTGGCCCAGACGGCCGAGGGCAGCCGTATCCGCGTTCGCGTGGGTCCTTTCGCCACGCGCGCCGAAGCCGACAGGGCCGCGGCCCGCGTGAAGGCGCTGGGCCTGCCCGCCGCCATACTCACCCTGTGAGCCTGCTCGCTGGCCACAAACGTCGCAGCCGATGAACTGGGTGGACTGGTCCCTGCTGGCCGTGCTGGTGCTATCGGCGCTGCTGGGCCTGTGGCGCGGTCTGGTGTATGAAGTGATTTCCGTGGCCGGCTGGGTGGTGGCTTTTGTGCTCGCCCAGGCCTATGCGGTGGACGCGGCAGGCTGGCTACCTATTGACGGCCTGGCGCCGCCGCTGCAGCTGGCGGTGGGCTTCGCCGTGGTGTTCATGGCGGCGGCTTTCGCGGGCGGGCTGGTGGCCTGGGTCGTCAAGAAGCTCGTGGATTCGGTGGGGCTGCGACCGGTCGACCGCGTGCTCGGCGCGGGCTTCGGCGTGGCTCGGGGCGCGGTGATGCTGCTGGGGCTGGCCGTGGTGGTGAGCATGACCCCGCTGCAGCAGCAGGACGCCTGGCAGGCCTCGCCTGTGGCCGGTGTGGTCTCGGGCACGCTGCACGAGGTCAAGCCCCTGCTGCCCGAGTCCATGTCCCGCTACCTGCCCTGAGGCAGACCGAATTTTTCCGTTTTTCGTCAAGGATCAAACATGTGTGGAATCGTCGGCGTGGTGAGCCAAGCACCAGTCAACCAGCTGATTTATGACGCGCTGCTGCTCTTGCAGCACCGTGGCCAGGACGCGGCGGGCATCGTCACGCAGCAAGGCCGCAAGTTCTTCATGCACAAGGCCAAGGGCATGGTGCGCGACGTGTTCCGCACCCGTAACATGCGCGCGCTGCCGGGCAACTGCGGCCTGGGGCAGGTGCGTTACCCGACCGCGGGCAACGCCTACAGCGAAGAGGAGGCGCAGCCCTTCTACGTGAACGCGCCGTTCGGCCTGGTGCTGGTGCACAACGGCAACCTCACCAACGCCCACGCGCTGAAGAAGGAGCTGTTCCAGACCGACCACCGGCACATCAACACCGACAGCGACTCCGAGGTGCTGCTCAACGTGCTGGCCCACGAGCTGGAGAAGGTCACGCGCGGCATCACACTCAAGCCGGCCGACGTGTTTGCCGCCGTGCGCGGCGTGCACCAGCGGGTGCGCGGCTCCTACGCCGTGGTGGCCCTGATCGCCGGCCACGGCATGGTGGCTTTCCGCGACCCCTTCGGCATCCGCCCGCTGTGCATCGGCCGCAGCGACGCTGGTGTGATGGTGGCCAGCGAGTCCGTCACGCTGGAAGGCAACGGGTTCGAACTCGACCGCGACATCCTGCCGGGTGAAGCGGTGTTCGTCGACCTTGAAGGCAATGCCTCCTTCGAGCAGTGCGCCGAGAAGACCAGCCACAACCCCTGCGTGTTCGAATACGTCTACCTCGCCCGCCCCGACTCGGTGCTGGACGGTATCTCGGTCTACCAGGCGCGCCTGAACATGGGGGAGACGCTGGCCAAGCGCGTGGTGTCCACCGTGCCGCCGAACGAGATCGACGTGGTCATTCCCATCCCCGAATCCTCACGCCCCAGCGCCATGGAACTGGCCCAGCTGCTGGGCCTGCCTTACCGCGAAGGCTTCGTGAAGAACCGCTACGTGGGCCGCACCTTCATCATGCCGGGGCAGGGCGTGCGCAAGAAGTCGGTGCGCCAGAAACTCAACGTGATCGCCAGCGAGTTCAAGGGCCGCAACGTGCTGCTGGTGGACGACTCCATCGTGCGCGGCACCACCAGCCGCGAGATCGTGCAGATGGCGCGCGACGCCGGGGCACGCAAGGTGTATCTCGCCAGCGCCGCGCCGCCGGTGCGCTACCCCAACGTGTATGGCATCGACATGCCCACGCCCGAAGAGCTTGTGGCGCACGACCGCACGGTGGAAGAGGTACGCATCAGCATCGGCTGTGACGCTCTGATCTACCAGGACGTGGACGCCATGAAGCAGGCGATTGGTTCGCTCAACCCCAAGCTCGCGGGCTTTGATGCTTCCTGCTTTGATGGCGTCTATGTGACCGGTGACATCACGCTAGAAGACATCGCGCGCCTGAACCAGGGCCGCGACCAGGCGGAAGAGGGTGAAGAAGATACCTCGCGCCTGGCACTGCCCAACGCACAGACCGCCTGAGGCTTGAGATGAAAAAAGAAGTCATGGCTGGCCTGCACCGTGAAACGCTGGCGGTGCGCCTGGCCGTTGAACCCAGCCAGTACGGCGAGAATTCCGAAGCACTCTTCCTGTCCACGGGCTATGTTCAGCCCTCGGCAGAGGTCTCTGCCCGCCGTTTCGCGGGCGAGGAGGATGGCTACACCTACGGCCGGACGGGCAACCCCACGGTCAGCAGTTTTGAACAGCGCCTGGCGGCCATGGAGGGCGCCGAGGCCTGCATGGCCACCGCATCCGGCATGGCCGCGGTGATGCTGATGTGCTTCAGCCTGCTCAAGGCGGGCGACCACGTCATCATTTCGCAGTCCATGTTCGGCTCCACGCTGAAGCTGATCGGGTCCGAGTTCGGCCGCTTCGGCGTCGAGACCTCGGTGGTGCCGCAGACCGATCTGTCGGCCTGGCAGGCCGCCATGCGGCCGCAGACGCGGCTTCTCTTTGCTGAAACGCCCACCAACCCGCTGGGCGAGGTGTGCGACATCCGGGCGCTGGCCGAGCTGGCGCACAGCGCGGGTGCCTTGCTGGCCGTGGACAACTGCTTTGCCACGCCGGCCCTGCAGCGCCCGATCGAACTGGGTGCCGACATCGTCATGCACTCCGGCACCAAGTACCTGGACGGGCAGGGCCGAGTCATGGCGGGTGCGCTGTGCGCCAGCGAAGCCATGGTGCGCGAAAAATTCCTCCCGGTGCAGAAGAACTCGGGCATGGTGCTCTCGCCCTTCAACGCCTGGGTCGTGCTCAAAGGACTGGAAACGCTCGACCTGCGCATGAAAGCGCAAAGCGCCCAGACGCTGGCCCTGGCGCAATGGCTGGAAGCGCACCCGGCCGTGGGCCGCGTGTACTACCCCGGCCTGCCCAGCCATCCGCAGCACGAACTGGCCATGCGCCAGATGAATGGTGTCGGCGGCGCGGTGCTGTCCTTCGACGTGAAGGCCGACAACGCTGATCAGGCGCGCCAGCGCGCCTTCCACGTGCTGGACGCGCTCCAGGTGCTGTCCCTGTGCACCAACCTGGGCGACACCAAGACCCTGTGCACCCACCCCGCCAGCACCTCGCACGGCAAGCTGGCCGAGACGCAGCGCCAGGCCGCCGGTATCGGCCAGGGCCTGATCCGCGTGGCCGTCGGCCTCGAACACCTGGACGACATCCGCGCCGATCTCGACCGTGGCCTCTCCAGTCTCTGAATCTTCCCAATCGCCTACATGACCATCCGCACCCGCTTCGCGCCATCGCCCACCGGCTTCATCCACTTGGGCAACATCCGCTCGGCGCTCTATCCCTGGGCCTTCGCCCGCGCCACCGGTGGCAGCTTCATCCTGCGCATCGAAGACACCGACCTGGAACGCTCCTCCCAGGCGGCAGTGGACGTGATCATCGAAGGCATGAAGTGGCTCGGCCTGGACCACGACGAAGGGCCGTTCTACCAGATGCAGCGCATGGACCGCTACAAGGCGGTGCTGGCCGAGATGGTGGCTGGCGGTCACGTGTACCCCTGCTACATGAGCATGGCCGAGCTGGATGCCCTGCGCGAGCGCCAGATGGCCGCGAAAGAAAAACCGCGTTACGACGGCACCTGGCGGCCTGAGCCGGGCAAGGTGCTGCCGCCCGTGCCCGAAGGCGTCAAGCCCGTGCTGCGCTTCAAGAACCCGCAAGGCGGCGTGGTGGCCTGGGACGACAAGGTCAAAGGCCTGATCGAGATCCGCAACGACGAACTCGACGACCTGGTGATCGCACGCCCCGACGGCACGCCCACCTACAACTTCTGCGTGGTGGTGGACGACATCGACATGGCCATCACCCATGTGATCCGCGGCGACGACCATGTGAACAACACGCCCCGCCAGATCAACATCTTCCGCGCCCTGGGCCAGGAGCCGCCGGTGTACGCCCACCTGCCCACCGTGCTCAACGAGCAGGGCGAGAAGATGAGCAAGCGCAACGGCGCCAAGCCGGTCACGCAGTACCGCGACGAAGGCTACCTGCCCGACGCGATGGTGAACTACCTGGCCCGCCTCGGCTGGAGCCATGGCGACGATGAAATCTTCAGCCGTGCGCAGTTCCTGGAGTGGTTCAACCTGGACCACCTGGGCCGCAGCGCCGCGCAGTTCGACGAGGCCAAGCTGCGCTGGGTGAACGCCCAGCACCTGAAGGCCATGGACGACACAGCGTTGTCGGTGTTGGTCGAGCAACAGCTGGCTCAGCGCGGGATCACCGCCGACGAGCGTCTGCCGCGCATCTGTGCCCTGTTCAAAGACCGCTGCGACACCACCGTGGCGCTGGCAAACTGGGCAGCGGCGTTCTACGCCGACATCACGCCCAACGCAGAAGAACATGCGCAGCACGTGACCGATGCGGTGCGTCCCGCCATCGCGGCGCTGGCCGAGCGACTGTCGGCCTGCACATGGGACAAGGCTTCCATTTCGGCCGCGCTCAAGGATGTGCTCGCAGCCCACGGCCTGAAGATGCCGCAACTGGCCATGCCGGTGCGGGTTCTCGTCATGGGCACGGCCCAGACGCCGTCGCTCGACGCGGTGCTCGAGCTGCAGAAACCACAAACAATTTTCGACAGATTGAAAAACGCCTGAAATTTGTCCTATAATTTGAGGCTTGCTGAGATGCATAGCACAATGAAAATTGTGAAGCGCAAATCGGTAAACCCTGTGGGGGTATAGCTCAGCTGGGAGAGCGCTTGCATGGCATGCAAGAGGTCAGCGGTTCGATCCCGCTTACCTCCACCAAAAATTTAAGTATCTTGTTAAATGCCGGCAAATTGCCGATATATAATAAGAGGCTCGGAAGTTCCAAGGTTTTGACCCTATCGTCTAGAGGCCTAGGACATCACCCTTTCACGGTGAGTACCGGGGTTCGAATCCCCGTAGGGTCGCCAAGTTTGTGGCACTTGGCTTGAAGTCGCGAGACATCAGGCAAAAGCTGCACCACTGCGGAGTGGTAGTTCAGTTGGTTAGAATACCGGCCTGTCACGCCGGGGGTCGCGGGTTCGAGTCCCGTCCACTCCGCCAGTTGTTGAATTGACCGCTCAGATTGCAAAGTCTGAGCGGTTTTTTTATGCCTGTCTGTCGGGTGGGCAAGGGTCGCTGTTCACCCCAGCGGTGCCGCGATCACGTCATCTACAGGCGTTCGGCGCTTCAATGCACCCGTTCAAGCCAGCGCAGGCGCAGCAGACCCGTCGATAGCGCAGTTCCACACACGATGACCAGACCGCAGCCCACCATCCAGGCGGTGATCTGCTCGTTCAGAAAGACCGCACCGTAGGCCAGCGCGAAGACCGGCACCAGAAAAGTGACCGTCAGTGCGCGACTCGGCCCCGCCTGTTCGATGATGCGAAAGAACAGGATGTAGGCCAGCGAGGTGCAAAACAGCGCCACGGCAGCCAGAGCGCCCCACGCAGTGAAGGAGGCTGGCTGGGCGGGCCAGAGCCAGAAGGTGGGCAAGGCCAGCCCCAGCGCCGCGCCGATCTGGCTTCCTGTGGCGGTTGCCAGTGGGTGCGCGCCGGTGAGGTAACGTTTGGTGAAGCTCGCGGCCAGGCCATAGCAGAGCGTGGCGAGCAGGCAGGCGCCCATGGCGAGCAGGTTGGTGGCGGAACCGGCACCAGTGAAGCCGACGCCACTGAAGCCCGACTTGCCCGCGACCAGCAGGCTCACACCGGCGAAACCGATCAGCAGGCCCAACATGCGCGAGGCGCCCGGCCGGTCCTTGAGCCACAGCCAGGCCACCAAAGCGCCGGACAGCGGCACCGTGGCGTTCAGGATTGAGGTCAACCCGGTGCTGATGTGCATCACCGCAAAGGCAAACAGCGCGAAGGGAATGCCCGAGTTGAGAAGGCCTGCCAGCAGAATCGGCCGGGCGCGTTGCCTGAAGTCGGCCCACACGCCCTTGACCAGGAACACCGGCAGCAGAAAGAGTGCCGCCATCGCCACCCGCAGGCCCGCGGTCGGAACGGCGCCGAACTCGGCGGCACCCAGGCGCATGAACAGGAAAGAGGAGCCCCACAAGGCGGCGAGCAGGATGAATTCGGCGATCAGGGAAGGCGACATGGACCAGGGTGCTCAGGCGGACGGACCGACGCCGCGCTCCAGCCGGAGCAGCGCCGCCTTGCGGTCAAGCCCGCCAGCATAGCCCGTGAGCGCGCCGCCCGCACCGAGCACGCGGTGGCAGGGCACGACGATGCTCAGCGGGTTGCGCCCGATGGCGGTGCCCACCGCGCGCACGGCGGCCGGCCGGCCGACGCGCTGAGCCACTTCGGAGTAGCTGTGGGTGCTGGCGGGCGGGATGGCGAGCAGGGCCTGCCACACGCTCTGTTGAAAGGGTGTGCCGGCCGACAGGTCCAGTGGGACATCGAAGACCGGCGGGCTGCCGGCAAAGTAGCGGTGCAATTGCACCGCCGCGGCCCGCAGGACTGGGTGGTCCGCGCCGTTGCCCCAGCTCGCCACCACGGCTTCCAGCGGTCGGTGGCGTTGATCCAGGAACCACACACCGGCCAGGCCTTGTGCACTGGCCGCCAGCAGCAGCGGGCCCAGCGGCGAGTCGATGTTGGTGCAGACGCGGGGCGGTTGCGGTGTCATGGATGGGTCTCCAGCGGGGGGCTTTTGGGGCAGGGCGCGTGGCAGCCCGCCCAGGCCCGTAGGGTGGCGTAGCTGCGCCAGGGTTGCCAGGCTGTGGCCAGGCGTGCTGCTTCACGCCGGGTGGCTGCGCCCAGGCGGTGGTCGAGGCCGAGGGCCTGGTGCAGGGCCACGTCGCCGACCAGCCAGGCGTCGGGCCAGCGCAGGGCCCGCATGGCGATGTATTGCGCGGTCCAGGGGCCGATGCCGGGCAGCTGTTCCAGCCGGCGCACCGTTTCCATGGGGTCGGCCTGGTCGTTCAGGTCCAGCTCGCCGCCGGCCACTGCGCGGGCAAGCGCCTGTATGGCTGCCTGGCGCTGCCGCACGATGCCCAGTTCGCCGATCGATGCGGGGTCGGCGCATCCGAGTGCTTCGGCGGAAGGAAAAAGCCGATGAAGGCCGGCAATCGGCGTTTCGATCGGATCGCCAAAACGCTCGAGCAGGCGCACCGCCAGCGTTCGGGCAGCGGCCACCGTGATCTGCTGGCCGAGCACGGCGCGCACCGCGAGTTCGAAGCCGTCGAACACGCCGGGCACACGCAGCCCGTCGCCGCCGGGAAAGTGGTCGTGCAGCACGCGGTTGATGGCGGCGGGATCGGCGTCCAGATCGAACAGGGCGCGCACGCGCCAGATCACACTGGGCAGGACAGGGTGCAGGCTGTCGCTCACCTGCAGCAGCAGGCGGTGCGAGTCGGTGTCGAATCGAGCGGCCAGCCAGCCGGTGTGCACCTGCCCACCACTGTGCAGCCGCACCGTGCGCTGCAAGCTCAGGGACATCGGGTCGACCACCTCCAGGCCGGGAAGCTGCCGCGCTGCCATGAAGCCCAGTAAGGCTTTGGCGTCCAGTGGCGGGCGCCACGACAGCTTCACTGGGGCGGCACCGGGTCGCTGTTGCGTTGCCCGCGTGTCCTGACCGCGGCGCAACTGGGTGGGGTTGAGACCGTAGCGTGATTGAAAGGCTGCGTTGAAGCGGCGTGTGCTGGCAAAGCCGCTCGCCCGTGCCACCTGGGCCACCGGCAAGGCCGTGTCGGTGAGCAGTTGTTTGGCCGCCAGCAGCTGGCGCGTCAGCAGCGCTTGCAGCGGCGACACGCCAAGCTGTGTCTCGAACAGTCGCCGCAGGTGCCGGTCGCTCACGCCCAGGCGGCTGGCCAACACTGCCATGCGGCCAGCACTCCCCTCGGGTGCCAGCCAGTGGCGGGGGTCGTTCAGCCAGTGCGTGGCCTGCCGCACCAGAATGCCGGACGCGTCGCTGGCCGACCAGTGCCGGTCCAGTGGCGCCAGCTCGGGTCGGCAACGCAGGCAGGGCCTAAAACCGGCGTGTTCGGCCTGGGCGGCATGGTCAAAAAAGCGGCAGTTGTCGCGCCGGGGCGTGCGCACGCGGCAGACGGGGCGGCAGTAGATGCCGGTGGACGTCACCGCGACGAAGAAGCGACCGTCGAAGCGGGCGTCGTGCGAGCACAAGGCGCGGTAGCGCGCATCGTCGTCATCGCCGGTTCGGTGCATGGTGTGCATGCCGTGATGGTACGACCCGCACTGGGCCATCGTTGGCCGTTTCCGGACATCTGGTTGCAAAGGGGCGAAAGCCCATCCTTAAAATGCCCAGCAAAGCACCAACAAAGGGTTTCAGATGCAAGTGACCGCCTCGATATTCAAAGCCTATGACATCCGCGGCATCGTGCCGTCCACGCTGAACGAGGACGTGGCGGAGGCGCTGGGGCGGGCGTTCGGCACCGAGGCACTGCGCCAGGGCGAGAAAACGGTGGCGGTGGGGCGCGACGGGCGCCTCAGCGGGCCGGCGCTGTCGGCCGCCCTGATCCGCGGACTGGTGGCGGCGGGCATAGATGTGATCGACATCGGTCTGGCGACCACGCCCATGCTGTACTTCGCGGCCAGCACGCTGTGCACCAGCGGCATCCAGGTCACGGGCAGCCACAATCCGAAAGACTACAACGGCTTCAAGATGGTGATGGCCGGGCGGGCCATCTATGGCGAAGACATCCAGGCCCTGCGCCGCAGCATGGAGCAGGAAACGGGTGAGCGCGTCGCTGGTGGCCGGGTGCGCCTGATCAATGTGTTGGCCGCGTACCGCGACCGCATCGTGGGTGATATCAAGCTGTCCCGTCCGATGAAGATCGTGGTGGACTGCGGCAACGGCGTGGCCGGTGCGTCGGCCCCGGCGCTGTTCCGGGCGCTGGGCTGCGAGGTCATCGAACTCTTCAGCGAGGTGGACGGTGAATTCCCCAACCACCATCCGGACCCCAGCAAGCTGGAGAACCTGCAGGACGTGATCCGCACCTTGCGCGAGACCGACGCCGAATTGGGGCTGGCCTTCGACGGTGATGGCGACCGGCTGGGCATCGTCACCAAAAGCGGCGACACGATCTACCCCGACCGCCAGATGATCCTGTTCGCGCAGGACGTGCTTTCGCGGGTGCCCGGCGGCAACATCATCTTTGACGTGAAATGTTCCCAGCGCCTGGCCCCCGCCATTGAAGCCGCTGGCGGCGTGCCGCACATCTACAAGACCGGCCATTCGCTCATCAAGGCCCGCATGAAAGAGGTTGACAGCCCGCTGGGCGGCGAAATGAGCGGACACATCTTCTTCAAGGAGCGCTGGTACGGCTTTGACGACGGCACCTACGCGGGCGCCCGCCTGCTGGAGATCGTCAGCCGCAGCTCGGACGCCAACGCCGTGCTCGAGGCCTTGCCCACCAGCTTCAGCACGCCCGAACTCAATGTGGCCTGCGCTGAGGGCGAGCCGCACGCGGTGGTCGAATCCCTGGTGGCGCTGGCGGCCGATCACCCCGTGCTGGGCGCGCCGGCCAAGGTCTCGACCATCGACGGCGTGCGGGTGGACTGGCCCGACGGCTTCGGACTCATCCGCGCGTCCAACACCACGCCGGTGCTGGTGCTGCGCTTCGAGGGCCACACGCCAGAGGCCCTGCACCGAATTGAAGGGGTGATGCTCAGCCTGATGCAGCAGGTGAAGCCCGACGCGGTGGTTGGCGCCAGCGCACACTGAAACCGGTTCGCGCGCCGCTCAGGCGGGCGGGGCTTCGTACCCCGCCAGCAGGTGTGGCCAGTCGGCCTCGCTCCAGTGGAACACGGGGTTTTTTCGCGCTTCCTTTCGAAAGGAGCGCAGCAGGCGTTCAAGATTGGCCTGCTGCCACGGCCCCGCGGGGCGAAACCCGCATTTGTCAAAGTCCACGATCCATGCCTGCCCACCGCCATCCAGCATCAGGTTGTGGCAATTCAGGTCGGCGTGGAACACCTGGCGCGCGTGCAGGCGGCGTATCGCCCGCCCCAGGGTTTCGTACTCGCCCGCCTGCAGTGGGCGCTGGGTGAGCAGCTGAACCAGGTTGCGGGTGTCGGGAATCCACTCCACCACGATGTCGGCACGGTAGAACCCGCCGCTGCGGTGCTGATGGGCGGCGGCGGGGCGCGGCACGGGCAGGCCCCAGGCGCGCAGCTGGCGCAACAGCGCGAATTCGCGCATGGCGCGGCTTTGGTGGGGCCTGACGCGCCAGAACGCGTCGCGGCTGAGGCGGGCCATCAACCCCCCGCGGTGGTAATGCCGCAGCAGGAACTGGCGCCCGGCGTGGGCGATGCGAAGCACCTGGCCACGCCCGCTGCCGGCCTGCAAGGCTTCTCCGGCGGCGCCCCAATGCGTGGGCGAGAAAGCCGCCACGTCCAGCGTGTCGAAACACGCGGGGTCGAACCAGACGCTGTGCGTGCCCTGTGAGTACGAGCGCAGGTCTGCGGCGGGTTGGACGGGCAGCAGCCCTTGCAGGCTCTTCAGGGTGCGCTCGCAGGCGCCCTGGTTATCGGCGAAGAAGCGGGCGGCGGCGCTGGCCATCTGCTGCCAGTGCTGGGGCTGCTCCAGCCATTCGCTGGCCGTGTCCAGCAGGGCGCGGGCATTGGCCACCTGCTGGCCGGCGCCCTGCCGCTGCACGTCGGCATACAGGCTGGCGAAATGCGTGGTGTGAGGGCCGAACAGCACCGGCTTGCCTACGCCGAGCGCTTCCAGCGCGTTGTGCCCCCCGATGGGCGCCAGGCTGCCTCCAATGAAGCAGATCCGTGCGCTGCGGTACCACGCGGTCAGCTCACCCATGGTGTCGCCCAGCAGCACCTGGGTGTGGGCCTTCAAGGGCTGCGCCGTGCTGCGGCGGACAAAGGGCAGACCTTGCCGGGTGATCTGTTCGGCCACGCTGTCAAAGCGTTGCGGGTGCCGCGGCACCAGCACCAGCAAGGCATCGGGGTGTCGGTGCTGGAATGCAGGCCACGCGGCCAGCAGCTCGGCTTCTTCGGGTGCGTGCGTGCTGCCGGCCACCACCACCGTGCGTCCCTGCAGGTCGGGCCGGTCCTCGGGCGATGTCGCTTGAGCGGACAGCGCCGGGTCATCGAACTTGAGGTTGCCCGTGACCAGCACGCGCCCGGGTGGCACACCCAGCGCCTGAAAACGGCGCCCGCTCTCCTCGTCGGCCGCTGCCACGCACTGCAGTTGCTTCCAGACCGGCCCCATGAGCGATGGCCATCGCTCGTAGCCGCGGGCCGAGGCGGCCGAAAGCCGCGCGTTCACCAGCGCCACCGGGATGGCCTGCGCACGGCACTGGGCCAGCAGTTCGGGCCACAACTCCCGCTCCACCAAGATCAGCAGCCGCGGCTGCAGCCGGTTCAGGAAGCGCTGGCAGGCACCCGGTGTGTCCACCGGTGCGTGGACCACGCGCACGCGTGCACCCCAGTACTCGCGCAGGGAGGCCGCGCCCGTGGGGGTCTGGCAGCTGATGGTGAGCTGGTGCGTCGGCAGCTGGCGCAGCAGCGCCGAGATCAGGGGCCGCGCGGCCTGCGCTTCGCCCACCGAGGCGGCGTGCAGCCAGACCCCGCCAAAACCTTGCGGCTGGACGTCGATGAAGCCCAGGCGTTCGGTCAGTCCGATGCGGTAGCCAGGTTCCCGGCGACCGCGCCACCAGAGCCAGGCCAGCAGCGGCAGGCAGAGCAGGCGCGCCAGCAGGCGGTAGGCCCGGTGGGCGATGGGCATCTGCTCAGCGCCAGTTGTCGGCCACCCAGGCAGCCGGTATCACGCGCCGGTACCACTTGCCGCTGACCCCCGCGATCACGTCTGGCGGGTTGGGTTTGCCGTGAAACACGATGATCCTCGCGCCCGGCGGGATGACCGGTGGCGAGAACCAGCCCATGAGGCCACCGCGCATGCAGTGGCGCTTGAAGCTGCGGCACCACTCGGCAGGCCAGTAGCGCAGCTTGCCCTGGCGGGCCAGGTACTGCGTGATGAATTCCTGTTCGTTGCGCACCTGCGCAATGGACTCCGGGTAGTCGTTCTTCAGGTGCGCCAGCGCGTCGGCGTGCGCCCCGATGGTGTAGAGGTAGCACGAGGTGTTGCCCGTGTCATCCTTCTTGTCCCACTCCTTGATGACGATGAACTCGCCTTCCTGATCGAAGAAGGGGTCCAGGCTGTCCACGATCACGATGTCCAGATCGAGGAACAGCGTGCGCCCCTGCAGGTCGTAGAGCGGGTCGGCAAAGCTCGTCAGCTTGAGCCAGCCGTGACCAAACGACCAGGGCTTGCGCTGGTCGAATTCGTCAAAGCCCACCATGGGGATGGGTTTGACTTCAATGCCCGGGGCGATGCCTTCGCTGTCGTCGGTGAGGCACACGAAACGGAACGGTCGCTTCAGGTGCCGGCTGACCATGCTGTGCAGCTTGTTGACGTATTCGGGGCCGTATTTTCTGCCCCACTTGATGCACAGCACATTGACAGCTTGCATGGATCACCTTGTGTTCGATCGCGGCACAGCTGCCGCGGGCACGCAGTTTAGCCCAGCTCAGCGGGCCAGCAGGGCGTCCACGGGTTGCAGGTCGGCAGGGGTGAGCTGCCCGCTGGCCTGCTTCAGGCGCAGGCCGCCGAGCAGCACGTTGTAGCGGGCCACGGCCAGGTCGCGCTTGGTCTGGAACAGCTGGCTCTGGGCGTTGAGCACGTCGATGTTGATGCGCACGCCCACCTGGTAGCCGAGCTGGTTGGCGTCGAGCGCGCTCTGGCTGGAGGCTTCTGCCGCTTCCAGTGCGCGGACCTGGCCCTGGCCGGAGAGCACGCCGAAATAGGCGCTGCGGGTGGCCTGGTTGATGCCGCGGCGGGCGCCTTCCAGATCGGTACGGGCACGGTCTTCCAGTGCCAGGGTTTCGCGCACGCGGTTCTGGATGGCGTAGCCGGCGAACAGCGGCATGTTGAACTGCACGCCGACGGTGCCGGTGTTGGTGCGGGCGTTCGAAAAGGTCTGAACCGGTCCCCGCGCCAGCTGGTACTGCCCCACCAGATCGACGGTGGGCTTGTGGCCGGCCTCAGCCTTGCGGGTTTCGAGCTGGGCAATTTCCAGGGCGCGCGTGGCCTGCAGCAGCGTCGGGTGCGTGGCCTCGGCGCGGGCGACCCAGGCCTCGGGGTCGGCCGGTTCGATGGTGGGCAGCGCCACGGGCGCGGCCAGCGGGCGCGGCGTCACGTTGCGGCCGACCAGCTGGTCGAGCACCAGGCGGCGCACGCGCAGGTCGTTCTCGGCGGCGATTTCCTGTGCCAGCACCAGATCGAAACGGGCCTGCGCCTCGCGCGAGTCGGTGACGGTGGAGGTGCCCACCTCGAAGTTGCGTTTGGCGGCGGCCAGCTGCTCGGAGACGGCGGCCTTCTGCGCCCGCACGAAAGCCAGCGTGTCCTGCGCGGCCAGCACGTCGAAGTAGGACTGTGTGGTGCGCACGATCAGATCCTGCTCGGCCGCGGCGAGCTGGGCCCTGGCGACGTCCAGCGAGAGCAGGGCCTGCTCGTTGGCGATCTGGTTGGCCGGGCGGTACAGCGGCTGGCTGGCGGCCAGCGTCACGTTCTGGCTGTTGCTGCTGCCGTCGAGCTGGGGTGTCGGGCTGTCGCGGCGCGACCAGTTGGCGCCGCCCGACAGGCCGGCCTGCGGCAGGATGCCGGCGCGGGCCTGCGCGGCACGGGCCACATTGCCATCGAACTGCGAGCGGGCTGAGAGGATGGTGGCATCGAACCCCCGCGCCGCCTCGAACACCTCGACCAGGCTCTGCGCCTGCGCCGTGCCGGCCAGCGCCAGCAGGGCGCCCACGGCCAGCTGGGTGAGGTTGGCGGTGCGCGGGGTGCGAAGCGGATGGGCAGTCGGGGTTTTCATGGCGTGACTTTCAGGCGAAGGGTGATCCGGGGGGCAGGGCGGTTTCAGTACACCGGCACGCCGGGGTCGCGTTGCTGCGACCAGGCGTGGATGCCGCCGTGGACGTTCACCACCGCGGTGAAGCCGTTGTTGATGAGGAACTGGGCCACCTGGGCGCTGCGTGCGCCGTGGTGGCACAGAACAGCAATCGGCTGGTCGCGGTCAAGTTCCATGTAGCGCGCCGGCACGCTGCGCATGGGCATGTGCTGCAGCTCGAAGCCCTCGGGCTTCACCGAGGCGGTCTGCAGCTCCCAGGGTTCGCGCACGTCCAGCACCAGGGGCAGGCCACCACGGGGCGCCTGGGCCAGTTGCAGCCAGTCCGTGAGCTGGGCGGGTGTGATCGACTTCATGGCGGTGGACTCTTGCAGCGGTGGAAGAAGCGGCGGGCGGCAGACCCGCCGGGCTATCAGAAACGGAAGCTGGAGGGCTCGGGGAAGTTCCGCAGGCGGGGGGCCACGGTGTCCCAGGGCTGGGCCGTCTGGAACGAGGCGTCGGCCACGCGCGTGACCACGGTGGCTCGCATCATGGGCTCGTGGCCTGCGATGGCGACCAGCCGGCCGCCGGGTGCCAGCAGTGCCAGCAGGGCCGGGGGAATCTCGGCCACCGAACCGCTCAGCACGATGGCGTCAAACGGGGCTTCGGACTTGCAGGCGGCGAAGTCGCTGGCGGCGGCATCGGCGGTGCGCACATCGGCGTTGGTGATGCCGGCCTTGCGCAGGTTCTCACGGGCGAAGCGGGCCAGCTCCGGGTCGATCTCGATCGACACCACGCGCTGGGCCAGGCTGGCCAGCAGCGCGGCCATGTAGCCGCTGCCGGTGCCGACTTCGAGCACCTTGTCCGACGGGGTGAGCTGCAGGTCCTGCAGCATGCGGGCTTCGACCTTGGGCGACAGCATGGCCTTGCCTTCCACGGCGGGCTGGGTCAGCGGGAGCTCCATGTCGGCAAAGGCCAGCGATTCGTGTGCCGGGGGCACGAAGGCTTCGCGGCGCACCTCGGCGAGCAGGGCGAGCACGTTCGCGTCGAGCACTTCCCAGGGGCGGATCTGCTGCTCGATCATGTTGAAGCGGGCCTGGGCGTGGCTCAGGGCGGTGGCTGGGGCGGTCTGCGTGGTCATGTTGAATACTCCGGTGGGTATATTAGCCGATCTGTTTCCATTTTACTGAGCGGCCCCCAGGGGCTCGCTGACGGCGGCTGCGGCGGGGTCGCCTGGGTGGGGCTTGCCGAATCGGCGCTTCAGCCACTGCGCCAGATCGTCCATGTAGCAGTACACCACGGGCACCACCACCAGCGTGAGCAGCGATGAGGTGATGACGCCGCCAATGACGGCCTGCCCCATGGGTGCGCGCTGCTCCGAGCCCTCGGTGAGCGCGAAAGCCAGCGGCACCATGCCGAAGACCATGGCCAGCGTGGTCATGAGGATGGGGCGCAGCCGCACCCGCGCGGCCATCTGCAGGGCGCTCTCGCGGTCCAGGGGCGCGGCGCCGGCCAGGCCGTTGCGGGCGCGGATGGCAAAGTCCACCAGCAGGATGGCGTTCTTGGTGACCAGCCCCATGAGCAGCACGATGCCAATCACCGAGAACATGCTCAGGGTGGAGCCGAACATGAGCAGGGTGAGTACCACGCCGATGAGCGTGAGCGGCAGCGAGGTCATGAGCGCCAGCGGCTGCAGGAAGCTCTGGAACTGGCTGGCCAGGATCATGTAGATGAAGATCACGGCCAGCGCCAGTGCCGAGACGGCGTAGCCGAAGGATTCCTGCAGGTTCTTGGTGGAGCCGCCGAACTCGTAGCGGTAGCCGGGCGGCAGGCTGGTGCCGTCGAGCACCTGGCGGATCTCGGCCGACACCTCGCCGGCCGAGCGGCCGTACACGTTGGCGTTGATGGCCACTTCGCGGTTCAGGTTGCGCCGGTTAATCTGGTTCGGGCCGGTGGATTCGACCACCTCGGCCACCTGGACGAGCCGCACCACGCGGGCCGTGCCGTCGGGGGCGCTGCCGACCACGAAGGGCAGTTGCGCCAGGTCACTGGTGCGGGCGCGCTCTGCCGGCGCGAGCCGCACATTCACGTCGTAGCTTTCGCCGTCCTGTGCGCGCCAGTTGCCCACGGTCTGCCCCGCCACCAGTGTCCGCAGGCTGCTGGCCACGGCACCGACGTTGAGCCCGGCGTCCGACGCGATGTCGCGCCGCAGCCGCACGTCCACTGTGGGCTTGTCGGGCTTCACGCTGGCGTCGAGGTCGACCAGGCCGACGATGGGGCGGATGCGCTCCATCACCTGGGCGGTGAGCCGCTCCAGCTCGGCCAGGTCATCTCCCTGCAGCGAGAACTCGATCTGCTTGTTGCCGCCCACCGGGTCGAGCAGGCCGGCGTGCGTGACGGTGATGCCCGGCACGCTGCGCAGTCGCTCGCGCAGCCGGGCCGACATGGCGTCGGCGCTGAGGCTGCGTTCGGCCCGGTCCACCAGGCGCACGTAGACGCTGGCGTAGATGGTGCCCTGCGCGTTGCCGGTGTTGATGGTGGTCAGGGTGTATTTCACTTCCGGGAATTCGCGCAGCACCGCTTCCACCTGGCGCGCCTTGGCCTCGGTGGTCTGCAGGGATGAACCCACGGGGGTATGGAAGCTGAGCTGGGTTTCCGAGAAGTCGGCCTTGGGCACGAACTCCGTGCCCAGCAGCGGCACGATGAAGATGCTGCCTACGAAGGTGGCCAGTGCCAGCGCCATGGTGGCCAGCTTGTGCTTGAGTGACCAGCGCAGGGCGCCCTGGTAGGCCTCGGTCATGTCGTCCTGGCGGCGGTCGAACCAGGCTGTGACGCGGCCTATTGACTTGTCGTAGAGCGTGCGTGGGGCGCCGTGCCGGCCGTGTTTCTCGATCTCGGGGTCGTGCCACACCGACGACAGCATGGGGTCGAGCGTGAAGCTCACGAACATGGAGATAAGCACCGCGGCCACCATGGTGATCCCGAACTCGTGGAAGAACTTGCCGATGATGCCGCCCATGAAGCCGATGGGCAGGAACACCGCGACGATGGACAGTGTGGTGGCGAGCACGGCCAGCCCGATTTCCTGCGTGCCGTCCATGGCGGCGTCAAAGGGCGTCTTGCCCATCTGCACATGGCGCACGATGTTTTCGCGCACCACGATGGCGTCGTCGATCAGCAGGCCTACCGACAGCGTGAGCGCCATCAGCGTGATCATGTTGATGGTGAAGCCGAACAGGTACATGAAGAAGAAGGTGCCGATCAGCGCGATGGGCAGCGTCAGGCCGGTGATCACGGTGGAGCGCCACGAGTTCAGGAACAGGAACACGATCAGCACCGTGAGCGCGGCGCCCTCGATCAGCGTGCGGCGCACGTTGTCCACCGACACGCGGATGGGCCGTGAACCGTCTGCCACCGGCTCCAGGCGCATGCCGGGTGGCAGTTCGGCGCGCAGCGCCTCCACCGCGGCTTTCAGGCCGTCGGTGACGGCAATCGTGTTTTCGTCCTGCGCCTTCTGCACCTGCAACAGCAGCGTGCGCTGGCCGTTGTAGAGAGCCAGGCTTTCCACCTCCAGGGTGGCGTCGCTGATGGCCGCCACCTGCCCCAGGCGCACCGGGCTGCCGCCGCGGCGGGCCACGATGATCTGCTCGAAGTCCTGCGGCTGTTGCAGGCGCGAGAGCACCTGCACCACGCGGTCGCGCTCGCCGCTCTTGAGCGTGCCCACCGGCAGGTCCTGGTTTTCACTGCGCACGGCGGCCGTCACCTGGTCTGCCGTGACGCCGAGCGCCTCCATGGCGCCCGGGTCCAGGTCGATGTTGATGGCGCGGCGCGTGCCGCCCACCAGCGTCACCGAGCCGACACCGCGCACGTTTTCAAGGCGCTTCTTCAGCGTCTGTTCGGCCCAGGTGGTGAGCTCCACCGCCGAAGGCGCACGACCGGATGTGGTTTCAGGGGCCAGAGCCACCGACCAGATCGAGCGGGCCGCCGGGTCGAAACGCAGCACCCGCGGTTCTTTCACTTCGGTGCGGAAGGCCGGGCGCAGGATGGCTATCTTTTCGCGCACGTCCTCGGCGGCCTTGCGCCCGTCGATGTGCAGCTGGAATTCGATGATGACGACCGACTGGCCTTCGTAGCTGCGCGAGCTCAGGGTGTTCACGCCGGCGATGGCGTTGACCGCTTCCTCGACCTTCTTCGTGACTTCGGATTCCACGATCTCGGGCGACGCGCCCGGGTACTCGGTGGTCACCACCACGACCGGGAAGTCGATATTGGGGAATTGGTCGATCTGCAGACGGTTGAACGAGAACAGGCCAAGCACCACGAAGGCCAGCATCACCATGGTGGCGAAGACCGGGTTACGCAGCGAAATCTGGGTGAACCACATGGTGCGGCTCTCAGTGGGCGGTGGTGGCGGGAGCGGCCGGCAAGCCGGCCTGAGGCGCGGCGTTCGAGCCCGTTGCGTCCAGTCGCACCGCCGTGCCCTCGCGGATCAGCCCCGCCTGTGCGCGCAGCAGCACCGTGCCCACGGGTATGCCGTCCAGCGCCACCATCGGTTCGCGGCCCAGCAGACCTTGTGCACCCGGCTGCACCGTCTGGTGTTGCACCACGCCGTCGCGCAGCAGCTGCACATAGGGCTGGGGCTTGTCGTTGCGCACCACGGTGAGCGGTGCGGCGGGCGCCTGCAGCTGTCCCGTGACGATCTGGCCCTGGGCAAACAGGCCCTGGCGCATGCCGGGCACGGCCGGCACCTTCAGATAGACCAGCACGCTGCGGCTGCCCGCCTGCACGCTCGGGTTGATGCGGGCCACGGTGGCCGATACCGGCTCCGGCAGGCCCTCCACGAAGAGGCGCACCGCCTGGCCGGGGTTCACGGCGCTGGCATCGCCCGGGGCCAGGGCGGCTTCCAGCTCGAAGGCCGAGAGGTCGACAATCTCCAGCAGCCGGGCGTCCACGCCCACGCGTTCGCCGTTCTGCACCAGTCGCGCCGAGACCAGCCCCGACAGCGGGGCGCGCAGCGTGGTGTCGTCCAGTGCCTTGCGCGCGATGTCGAGCGCCGCCAGGGCTGCCTGGTGGTTGGCTTCGGCGCCCGCAAGGCTGGCCACGGCCGTGTCCAGCGCCGTGCCGGAAATGAAGCCCTGGCGCACCAGCGCCTGGTTGTTGTCCAGCGTGCGCTGCGCAATGCTCACCTGCGATTGCGCAGCCTGGGCCTGCTGGGTGGCCTGGCGCACGCGGGCCTGGGCTTCCGTGCTGTCGATGCGGGCCAGCACCTCGCCGGCGCGCACGGCATCGCCCTCGCGCTTGTTCAGCCCCTGCACCTCACCGGCGACGCGGGCCTTGACGGCCGCGGTCTGCACGGCCTTCAGCGAGCCCGACACCGCCACCGTGCGTGAGAGCGTGAGCAGCTGCACCGGTACCACGTCCTGCCCGGTCAGTTCGTAAACCGGCGCCTGCTGCAGCGCCTGCGCCGCGGCGTTGGCGGCGTTCTGCTGCGCCTGGCGTTTGCCGAGTGCGCGTACCACGCCGAATGCCAGTGCCAGCGCCACCAGGGCCAGCAGCAACCAGGTGATCCAGCGGGCACGGGGGCGGGGCGTGTTCATGGGGTGTCGGTGTTACGAGGAGGAGGAATCAGGTCGAGCGTGCGGCGGGGTTCACCAGCATGCCGCCCAGCAGCAGGCTCACCTGGCTGTCGATGAACTCGACCGGGTCGAGCTGCTGCGAGGGCGGGCAGCACGGCGCCATGGAGTGCTTCCACATGAGCAGGAAGATCATGGGGGCGATCAGGCTGTAGACCGCGTATTCCATGTGCAGGGGGCGGAACTCGCCGCGGTCCATGCCGCGCTGCAGCACACGGCGCAGCAGGTCGTGGCCGGGGCCGATCACCTCCTGCTGGTAGAAGGCGGCGATCTCGGGAAACATGCCGGCCTCGCTCATCACCAGCTTGGTGATGCCCGAGGCGGCCGTCATGCCGATGCGTTCCCACCAGCTGTGCATGCAGTAGCGCAGCAGCTCGGCGCTGTTGCCTTCAAATCGGGTCAGCTCGTCGTTCCATTCGCCAAAACGGCCGGCAATGGTTTCGCGCACCACGGCCTTGAACAATTCTTCCTTGCTGGGGAAATACAGAAACAGGGTGCCTTTGGAAACGCCGGCCCGGGCGGCCACTTCGTCCACACGGGTGGCGGCGAAACCCTTCTCGACGAACAGCGCGAGCGCCGCGTCCACCAGCTCACCGGGCCGCGCTTCCTTGCGGCGAGCGCGCCGCTGCTTCTGCTCGGTGGCAGCCGCGGGTTCGCCCGGCGCGAGGGGTTGAAGAGGATCGGGCGTCATGCCGGAAGGTTAATGACCATTGGGTTAGTAATGTAGCCGATGGTATACCCCCGTGCGTATGTGTGTCGCGCTCGCGCGACGACGCCTGCGTTCAGTCCAGTCGGATGCCGATGCGGCTGATGCGCCCGGCCTCCATTTCGCGCACGCTGATCTCGGCCGTGCCCAGCAGGGCGCAGTCGCCCACCACCGGGGGGCGGTTCAGTTCGTCGCGCAGCCAGTCACCGACCGGGCGTTTCGCATCGTCAGGACCCGGCAGGCCGTAGAAATCGCACAGGCTGTCCAGCGGAATGTCGGCGCTGAGCACGAAATCGCCGAACACCTGGCGCGCGTGCTCGGTGTCGTCCAGGTCGGGCAGCACCATGCCGAGCCGCTTGGCGCTCCAGGCGATGGTGGAGCCCTGCAGCAGGAGCGAGGTGAGCACCACCACGAAGGCCACGTTGAAGAAGGTCTGCGCGCCGGGCAGGCCCGCCATCACCGGGAACACCGCCAGCACGATGGGCACCGCGCCACGAAGGCCCACCCACGAGATGAAAGCGATCTCGCGCGGCTTGAAGCGCAGCGGCGCCAGGCAGAGCCACACCGACAGCGGTCGCGCCACCAGCATCAGCACCAGCGACACCCCGAGCGCCGGCCACAGCGTGCGCAGCAACTCGCTGGGCGTCACCAGCAGGCCCAGCAGCAGGAACATGCCCGCCTGCGACAGCCAGGCGTAGCCGTCCATGGCCGAGAGCGAGGCCCGTACCTGGCGCCTTGCGCGGTTGCCCACCACCACGCCCATGATGTAGACCGCCAGGAAGCCCGAGCCGCCGAACCAGGTGGTGAAGGCAAACACCGCCAGCCCGCCCGACACCACCAGCAGAGCCCGGATGCCACCGCCGCCGTCAACGCTGCGGCCCACCCGCTTGAGCAGCTCTGCCAGTGCCCAGCCGCAGCCCAGTCCCAGCAGCGTGCCCCACCCAAACTGTTGCAGCAGCGAGAGCAGCACATCCCCGGCGGTCAGGGCGCCACTGCCTGCGGCGGCCAGGGCGATGGCGATGAAGGTGAGCGTGAGGTAGACCGCCATCGGGTCGTTCATGCCCGACTCGATTTCCAGCGTGGCCGCCACCCGCTCGTTCAGCCGCACGCCCGAAGACTTCAGCAGAGAGAACACCGCCGCGGCGTCGGTCGATCCCACGATCGCCCCCACCAGCAGGGCCAGGGGCCAGGAAAGATCGAGCAGCCAGTGCGCCGCCGCGCCCGTGATGGCGGTGCAGATCAGCACCCCGGCGGTGGCCAGCAGCAGCGAAGGCCGCAGGCCCGTGCGAAACGTGTTGATGTGGGTGCGCAGCCCGCCGTCCAGCAGGATCACCGCCAGCGCCACGTTGCCCACCCAGAAGCTCAGCCGGAAATCGTCAAACGCCAGCCCGCCGGGGCCGTCCTCCCCTGCGAGGCTGCCCACCAGCAGAAACACCAGAAGGAACGAAAACCCGATGCGCGCCGACAGCACCCCGGCCAGCACGCTGATGAACACCAGCGAGGCAGCGGCCAGCAGGGGAAGAGAGAGGAAATCGAGCGAAAGAGCGGGCATGCTGGGAAGCTAACAGAATGTGCGCCTGTTGTTCGGCTCGCCGCGGCGCAGCCAGGGGCGTGCAGATTCGTCAAAATACGGGTGCCCGTACCTGAGCGCGTCAGGGATCACTTTTCAGGGTTCAGCTCATGCACCGACCGGTCATTGCCCTTCTTCTCTGGTTCGCGGCCTCGTTCGCCTGGGCCCAGACGCCCACGCCTGGTGAGCGCATCCGCAATGAATGGGTCGAGGTCCAGGTGCCGGCCACGCCCGGCTGGCGCCTGGCACCACCTTCACCGGGGCGCATCGCGCTGGCGCGGCCAGGTCGCGAGCCCGACGACAGCTTCGCTGGCTTTGCGCTGGTCTTTCGCATCGAGCAGCCGCGTGATCGCGAACATTTCCTGGAGATCGTCCGCACCGGCGCGGCCGCTGACACGCCGCCGCAGCGCTTCACCGAACGCCAGGTCGACATCCGCCACGATGATGCTCGGAGTTCCTGGTGTGTGCGCCTCGCTGCCGTGCACGACGACCGGCAGGCCCGGCTGCGTTCGGGCGGCACCGGCACGCTCACGCTGCAGGCGCTCACGCTTTACTGCCTGCACCCGCGGGAGCCTGGTCTTGCGGTGGCAGTCGGTTTCTCCCACCGGGGGCTGGGTCTGCATCCGGATTTCGACACCGAGGCCGGGGCGTTCATCGACGCTGCCCGTATCCTGGATCGGTGAGCCAGGCGGGCTTGCTCTTCATTGGCCCAGCAGAAAGCAAAAGGGCTGCCAGTGGCAGCCCTTTTGGTGTGTAAAGGCGGCGCCGCTCAGTTCGAGAACGCTGCAATGCCGGTGATGGCCCGGCCCAAAATCAGTGCGTGCACGTCGTGCGTGCCTTCGTAGGTGTTGACCACTTCGAGGTTCACCAGGTGGCGGGCCACGCCGAACTCGTCGCTGATGCCGTTGCCACCCATCATGTCGCGCGCCAGTCGGGCAATGTCCAGTGCCTTGCCGCAGCTGTTGCGCTTGAGGATGCTGGTGATCTCCACCGCGGCCGTGCCTTCGTCTTTCATGCGGCCCAGGCGCAGGCAGCCCTGCAGGCCCAGGCTGATTTCGGTGAGCATGTCGGCCAGCTTTTTCTGGATGAGCTGGTTGGCGGCCAGCGGGCGGCCGAACTGCTGGCGGTCCATCACGTACTGGCGGGCGCGGAAGTAGCAGTCTTCGGCCGCACCCAGTGCACCCCAGGCAATACCGTAACGCGCGCTGTTGAGGCAGGTGAAGGGGCCTTTGAGGCCGCGCACGTCCGGGAAGGCGTTTTCTTCCGGCACAAACACCTCGTCCATCACGATCTCACCGGTGATGCTGGCGCGCAGGCCCACCTTGCTGTGGATCGCGGGGGCGCTCAGCCCCTTCCAGCCTTTCTCCAGGATGAAACCGCGGATCTGGCCGCCGTCGTCCTTGGCCCAGACCACGAACACGTCGGCAATCGGGCTGTTGGTGATCCACATCTTGGCGCCACTGAGCGAGTAGCCGCCGGGCACGGCCTTGGCGCGGGTGACCATGCTGCCGGGGTCGCTGCCGTGGTTGGGTTCGGTCAGGCCGAAGCAGCCGATCCACTCGCCGGTGGCGAGCCTGGGCAGGTACTTCTGCTTCTGCGCTTCGCTGCCGAACTCAAAAATGGGCACCATCACCAGCGAGCTCTGCACGCTCATCATGCTGCGGTAGCCGGAGTCCACGCGCTCCACTTCGCGCGCCACCAGGCCGTAGCACACGTAGTTCAGGCCACTGCCGCCGTACTGCTCGGGGATGGTGGGGCCGAGCAGGCCGAGTTCACCCATCTCGCGGAAGATGGACACGTCGGTGGTTTCATGGCGGAAGGCCTCCGTCACGCGGGGCAGCAGCTTTTCCTGGCAGTAGGCGCGCGCGGCGTCCTGCACCTGGCGCTCATCGTCGGTGAGCTGGCTGCTCAGGTGGAAGGGGTCTTCCCAGTTGAAGGTGTTTTTGTTCGAGGCCATGAGGAGTCTCCGTTGAAGGGTTTGGCGGCGATTGTGGCGGCCTCATGAATAGCTGTCTAATATTGATTACCGATTGATCAATACGTAAACCAGATTCATGGAATTCCGCCACCTGCGCTGTTTTACTGTGCTCGCCGAAGAGCTGCATTTCGGCCGCGCAGCCCAGCGTCTGGCCATGACGCAGCCGCCGCTGTCCATGAACATCCAGCAGCTGGAGGCCGATGTAGGTGCGCGCCTGTTTGAGCGCAACAGCCGGGGTGTGGCGCTCACCGCGGCCGGGCTTGCATTCCTGCCGCGCGCGCTGGCCTTGCTGGAGCAGGCCGCGCAGGCAGCGCGTGAGGCGCGCGACGTGGGGCAGGGCCTGGCCGGCCAGTTGCAGATCGGCTTTGCCGGCACCGTGCTCTACCGTGGCCTACCGCAGGTGCTGCGTGGCTTCGCCATGGCGCACCCCGGCCTGCGACTGGCCCTGCGCGAACTCTCCAGCAGCGAGCAGCTGGTGGAACTGGTACACGACCGGCTCGACCTGGGCTTTGTGCACACCACGCGGGTGCCCGCCGGCTTTTCGCAGATTCTGGTGTCGAGCCAGCCCTTCATGGCCTGTCTGCCGTCGTCGCACCCGCTGGCCGGCGCTGCCGTGCTGGAGCTGGGAGCGCTCAGGGGCGAGGCGTTTGCCATCGTCATGCGCCCGGTCTCGCCCGACTACCACGACCGCATCCTCGCGGCCTGTGCCGACGCCGGGTTCGAGCCCTCGCTGGCCTTTGAGCTGCGCCACTGGCTGAGCGTGGTCTCGGTCATTGCGCAGGGGCTGGGTGTGGGCCTGGTGCCCGCGGCGCTTCAGCAGGCCGGGCTGCCGGGCGTGGCCTTCGTGCCGCTGGCCCAGCCGCTGGCACCCTACGACACGCACTGCCTCTGGCGCACCGGGCGCGACCAGTCGGCGCTGGGGGCATTTCTGGCCGCGGTGCGCGCCGCGGCGCAGACGGTGCACCATCGTCCCAACGACTGAAACCGAAACGGAGAGCAAACATGAGCGACAACAACCTGGGCCACACACAGAACATCGTGCTGGGCGGTGGCTGCTTCTGGTGCACCGAGAGCGTGTACAAGGAAGTGCGCGGCGTGCTGGACGTCGAATCCGGCTACAGCAACGGGCAGGCCGAGCAGCCCAGCTACGAGGCGGTGTGCACCGGGCGCACCGGCTGCAACGAGGTGGTGAAACTGGTCTACGACCCGGCGCAGGTGAGCCTGCGTGAGCTGCTGGAAATCTTCTTCGTGATCCACGACCCCACCACGCCCAACCGCCAGGGCAACGACGTGGGCACGCAATACCGCAGCGGCATCTACTTCAGCACCGACGCACAGCGCGCCACCGCGCAGGCGCTGATGGACGAGCTTGCGGCCGAGAACGCCTTCGACGCTCCCATCGTCACCGAGCTGCTGCCGCTGGCGCACTACTGGCCGGCCGAGGCCTATCACCAGGATTTCTTCGAGCGCAACCCGCACCAGGGTTACTGCATGGCGGTGGCGGCGCCCAAGGTGGCGAAGTTCCGCAAGACCTTTGCGCGCCTGGCGCGCAGCTGATCGATTCCGGGCCTCTGCCCTGGTGGCTTCAGGCCGCCGGCAGACACGCCGGCAGACGGGCCATGATGCCTTCGCGCAGTCGAGCGGGCCGCTCGGCGCGCAGCAGGGTGCCGTCGGGGCTGTGCTGGTGCATCTGGGCGCAGTCCAGCACCTGCTGGGCCGTTTCGGCGTCGGCCGGCAGGTCGCCAAAGAAGTAAACGCTCTTGCCCGGTGCCTGAAGCGCCACCGTGCAGGAGCGCGAGCAGCCGTTCATGCACTCCACCGGGCGCACCGCAAATGGCAGGTCGTCGCGCAGGGCGGCTTCCTGCACGGCTTCAAACAGGGCGAGCCCGGCGCGGGGCTCGTCGCGTGGTGCGCCGGCGGGGCGGCACAGCACGCAGACCAGAATTTCGGTGTTCATCGTTCAGCAGGCGGCGCACAGCGCCGGTTCGTCTAGGTCCGTGGCCCGTCAGGGCCATGCCGGGGTCGGCAGGGCGTGACCATAGCATCTGCAAGGCTCTACAGACCGCGCACGGCTTTGGTGAGCTGCCCGGTGTTGAACCGCATCATCTGAAGGTAGGTGCCGGCCTCACCGCCGGGTGCCGAGAGCGAATCGGCGTAGAGCTCGCCAGATGGCTTGACGCCGGTTTCGCGGCCGATCTGCTCGATCAGGCGCGGGTCGGAGATGCTTTCCACGAACAGCGCTTTGATGTTGTCTTTCTTGATCTGGCGCACCAGCTGGGCGACCCCTTTGGCCGAGGCTTCGCTCTCCGTGCTCAGGCCTTGCGGAGCCAGAAACTTCACGCCATAGGCTTTGGCGTAGTAGCCGAAGGCATCGTGCGAGGTGATGACCTTGCGCTGCGCCGCGGGGATGCTGGCCCAGGCGGTCGTGATCTCGGCGTCCAGCGCCCTGAGCTGTGCGGTGTAGGCAGCGGCGTTGGCTTTGTAACGGTCGCAACCGGCGGCGTCTGCGGTGCACAGGCCTTTGGCGATGTTGCCAACGTAGGCCATCGCGTGTGTCACCGACTGCCAGGCGTGTGGGTCGGGGGCGCCGTGGCTGTGGCCATGGCTGTGCCCGTGGCCATGGGCGTGCTCGGCGGCCGCCAGCGGCTTGATGCCCTGGCTCACCACCACCTGTTGTCCCTGGTAGCCGGCGGTCTTCAGCAGCCGGGTCATCCAGCCTTCAAAGCCCAGACCGTTGGAGAAAACCACCTGGGCCTGCGACACCTGTCGCGCCTGGGTGGGGGTGGGCTGGAACACATGGGCGTCGCTGCCCGGCCCGACCAGCACGTCCACCGCCACGCGGTCACCGCCGACCTGGCGCACCAGGTCGCCGAGGATGCTGAAGCTGGCCACTGCACGCAGGGCCGGCCCCGCCGCGGGGGCCGTGGTCTGGGCCTGCAGTGATGGGGTCAGCAGGGCCAGCGAAATACCTGCCAGCCCGAGCCAGACTCGGCGCGTGGAGTGCGTGGCGCGTGGCAAAGGGGGGGCGATGGAAGCGTGGTGATGCATGAAGTCCTCCTGAGGGGATAGAAATGGGGTGGGAGAGCCAGGGTCAGGCCACCCGATGGCGGTTGCCCGGGCGCTGGTGGCGCACCAGGCCGCGGGGTGCCCCGAGCATGGAAACCAGGTAGGCGGTACCCAGGCTGAGCACGATGGTCGGGCCCGTGGGCCAGTCGGCGTGGTACGAGATGAGCAGGCCCGCCAGGCACGCCACCAGCGCCAGCAGCACAGCCAGCAGCAGCAGGGCTCCCAGGCGTCGCACCCACAGGCGCGCGGTGGCGGCGGGCAGCACCATCATGCCCACCGCCATGAGCGTGCCCAGCGCATGAAAACCGGCCACCAGGTTGATCACCAGCAGCGCCATGAAGCCGAAGTGGGCCACCGGGCTCCAGCGACTCACGCTGCGCAGGAAGCCCGGGTCGAGGCATTCCAGCACCAGGGGCCGGTAGAGCAGGGCGAGCGACACGAGCGTGACGCCGGCGATGCCGCCGAGCAGGGTGAGTGCGGCGTCGTCCAGCGCCAGCACGGTGCCGAACAGCACGTGCAGGAGGTCCACGCTGTTGCCGCGCACCGAGACGATCACCACGCCCAGCGCCAGCGAGAGCAGGTAGAACGCGGCCAGGCTGGTGTCTTCGCGCAGCACCGTGTTGCGCGCCACCAGTCCCGAGGAAATGGCCACGGCCAGCCCCGCGACGATGCCACCGATGGTCATGGCGGTGAGCGAGAGGCCGGCGATGAGATAACCGATGGCAGCACCCGGCAGGATGGCGTGCGCCATGGCGTCGCCCGTGAGGCTCATGCGGCGCAGCATCAGGAACACGCCCACGGGTGCTGCGCTCACCGACAGCGCGAGGCAGCCAGCCAGGGCCCGCTGCATGAAGCCGAATTCGGCGAAGGGCAGGATCAGCAGGGCGAACACCAGGCCTTCCGGCCCCAGCGCGCTCCAGACAGGGGCTGTCATGCGCTAACCGCCGACTGGGTCAGCGGCTGGTGCTCATGGGGGTGGGGGTGCACGCCCGCGGGCGCCTGGTGGCTGGACACGCCCGCACAGTGCGGTGCACGCTCATCGAACGCTTCGTGCAGCCGGTGGGCCTGGGCCCAGTGCTCGGCCGTGAGCACAGACGCGGTGGGGCCGTATGCGATGCATGTCCGCGCCAGCAGCAGCGTGAGGGGGAAGTGCGCCCGCACCTGCGCCAGGTCGTGCAGCGCGACGATGACCGTGCGGCCCTGTGCCTGCCAGCGGTGCAGCAGGGTCAGCAAGTCCTCGGTGGTGCGCTGGTCCACGGCGGCAAAGGGTTCGTCCAGCAGCACCACCGGCGCATCCTGCAGGATGAGCCGGGCAAACAGGGCGCGCTGCAACTGCCCGCCCGACAGGCTGTCCAGCCCCCGGCGCTCGAAGCCGCCGAGCCCCACCTGGGCCAGGGCTTCGTCGCACAGCGCGTGGTGGGCGCGGGTGAATCGCCCGAGCGCACCCACCCGGTGCCAGAGCCCCAGCGCCACCATGTCGCGCACGGTGATGGGAAAGCTGCGGTCCAGGTCGCTGTGCTGGGGGAGCCAGGCGATCCGGTTCGGCTCCAGGCCTTCCAGGCGCCCGCCCAGGGGGCGCAACTGGCCCGCCAGTGCCTTGATGAGGGTCGACTTGCCGGCGCCGTTGGGCCCCACCAGCGCCAGCAATGAAGCGGGAGCGATCGACACGCAGAGGTGGTGCACAGCGGGGTGCTGGTCGTAGCCCAGGGTGAGGTCGTCCAGCTCAATGGGGCTGGGCAGCTTGCGTTTGGGGCGGTCGTGAAGCATGGGCTTTGGCGCTAAGATATTGCAACTCAATTGCAGTTGGGCGAATCATATCGCAACCCAGTTGCATTAATGCGGGCCTTGCCATGTCTGATCGTTCTCCTTCGTCCGCCGTCGATGCCGTGCCCCCGGGCATCCAGGCCCGCCTGGAGCGCGCGGGACTGCGCCGCACGCTGGCCACCCGGGCGGTGCTGGGCCTGTTTCTCGCCCAGCCGCAAGGCGCCATCACCCATGCACAGGCACAGCAGTCGCTGCGCGCGCGCGGCCTGGACATCAACCGCGTCACCCTCTACCGCCTGCTGGACCGGCTCGCCGCCTGCGGCGTGCTGCAGCGCCACGCCGATGACGCGGCCCGTACCTGGCACTTCAGCCTGGCGGACACCGCCATTGAGCCCGCCGCCGCCACGGACGCCACCCGCTTCGAGTGCGATGCGTGCCACCGGCGCTTCGCGCTGGAGCAGGCCAGCGAGCCCACGCGCGCCGTGGCCGACGAGCTGTTCCGCACGCTGGCGCAACTGGGCCACCACGGTGAGCGCATGGAGCTGTCGGTTCATGGCACCTGCGCCGACTGCACCGATCCCGCCACCGGCCCCGCGGCGCCGGACGCTGCCCCGTGATCTGCGCGGGTGGCCTGCGCTATGCGCACCCGGGCGGGCCCAGCCTGACGTTTCCCGACGTCAGGGTCGAACAGGGCGGCACCTTGCTGCTGCGCGGCGCATCGGGCAGCGGCAAGTCCACCTGGCTGGCGCTGGCGGCCGGCCTGCTGACGCCGGCAGCGGGTGAACTCGTGGTGGCCGGCCAAGACCTGCATCACCTGGCTCCCGCGGCCCGCGATGCGTGGCGCGCGCGCTGCATCGGCTTTTTGCCGCAGCGCCTGCACCTCAGCGATGCGCTGTCGGTGGCCGACAACCTGGCGCTGGCCTATTTCGCCGCCGGGCAGGCGGTGGACCGGGACGCGATCCGGCACACGCTGGGCGCGCTGGGTCTGGGGGATCTGGCGTCGCGCCGCCCGTCCCAACTGTCGGGCGGGCAGGCGCAGCGCGTGGCCCTGGCGCGCGCCGTGCTGCGCCGCCCGCAGGTGGTGCTGGCCGACGAACCCACCGCCAGCCTGGACGACGGCGCCGCCGCGCAGGCCCTGGCGCTGCTGCAGGACAGCAGCCGCGACTGCGGCGCCACGCTGGTGATTGCCACGCACGACGCGCGTGTGATGCAGGCGCTACCACAGGCCCAGGTGCTCGCGCTGCCCGTGCCGCACGAGCCGGCGGGGGCGCCGGCATGAACCTGCTCAGCCTCTCCTGGCGCTACCTGTGGTCGCGTCCGCTGGCCACAGGGCTCAACCTGCTGCTGCTCACGCTGGGGCTGGCCACCGTGGCCTTTGTGCTGATCGTGCAGGACCAGATCGACCGCGCGTTCGAGCGCGACCTGGCCGGTATCGACGTGGTGGTGGGCGCCAAGGGCAGCCCGATGCAGCTGATCCTGGCCGGCGTGTTCCACCTGGACGTGCCGCCGGGCAACATCGCCCTGGCCGATGTGCAGCAGCTGGCGCAGCACCCGCAGGTCGCACAGCTGATTCCGCTGAGCCTGGGCGACAACCTGGCAGGGTTCCGCATCGTGGGCACGACGGCGGACTATCCGGCGCATTACGGAGCCACCCTGGCGCAGGGCGCGCACTGGCAGGCGCCGATGGAGGCCGTGCTGGGCGCCCAGGTCGCGGCGCAGACCGGTCTGCGGCCGGGGCAGGCCTTTGTGGGCGTGCATGGCCTGAGCGGCGGGCGCGGGGGCGCCGAGCACGGCGACACCCCGTACACCGTCACCGGGCTGCTGGCGCCTTGCGGCTGCGTGCTGGACCGACTGGTGCTGACCGCCACCGAGTCCGTGTGGCAGGTGCACGACGACAGGCACGCCACCGATGACATGGACGAGGCCGACCGCGCCGCGATCGAGGCCGACCGCGAGGTCACGCTGGTCCTCATCCGCTACCGCACGCCGCTGGCGGCGGTGAGCTTTCCGCGCTTCATCAACGACAGCACCCCGATGCAGGCGGCGGCGCCGGCGCTGGAGATCACCCGACTGATGGGGCTGGTGGGCGTGGGCACGCGGGTGTTCCAGGGCATCGGTGTGGTGTTGCTGGGTGTGGCCGCGCTCTCGGTCTTCATTGCACTGTGGAGCGCGGTGCGCGAGCGCCGGGCCGACCTCGCCATGCTGCGCATGCTGGGCGCACCCCCCTGGAAGGTGGGGGGGCTGCTGCTGTGCGAGGCACTTTGGCTGGCCACGCTGGCCTGTGCGCTGGGACTGCTGCTGGCCCACGGCATGGTGGCGGTGGTGGGCGATATGCTGATGGCAGGGCAGTCGCTCGCCCTCGCGGGCTGGCAATGGGTGCACACCGAAGTGTGGGTGCCGGTGCTGGCCCTTGGCGTGGCGCTGCTGGCCGCCGGCTTGCCCGCATGGGGTGCTTACCGGCTGGATGTTTTGCAACTGTTGAATACGAGGTGAACCCGATGAAGAAATCCCTGACCCTGCTGGCGGCGGCCGCCCTGCTGAGCACCGCGGCACTGGCCCAGCACTCCGACAAGGAGCGCCAGGAAGATGCGGGGCGCCACCGCGCCATGGCAGCCGCGCACGAGAACGCGGCGAAGTGCCTGGAGTCGGCCAAGAGCGAAGCGGTGTGCCTGAAGGAACTCCAGGCCGCCTGCAAGGGTCTGGCGATTGGCAAATACTGCGGCATGAAACACGCGCATTGAACCCTTTTCCTGCATGAAAACCCCCCGGATTCAACCTGCCGCGCTGGTCGCCACGCTGGCTGTGACGCTGGCGACCGCTGCCGGCGCACAGACGCTGTCGTCGCCGCTCGGGTCGCCGTCCGCATCGTCGGCCCCACCGGCCGCGCTGCCGCACGGGCAGGGTGCGGGGGTGCACAGCCCGCTGAGTCCGTTTGCGCCGCTGCCGAGGCGCACCGACGTGGTGGCCTGGTCGGTGCTCACCGATGTGAAGACCCGCATCGAGAACCGGCGCATCGTGCCGGTGTATCCGCGCCCTGTGAGCGAGCTGAACCAGAAGACGCTGCGCCTGCAGGGTTTCATGATGCCGCTGGAAGCGGGCGAGCAGCAGCGTCACTTCCTGCTGGCCTCGGTGCCGCTGACCTGCTCGTTCTGCACTCCGGGTGGCCCTGAAAGCATGGTGGAAGTGCGCACCCGTACACCGGTGACCTACTCGCAGGGCGCCGTGGTGGTGGAAGGGCGCTTTCACGTCCTGCAGGCCGATCCGTACGGGCTTTACTACCGCATCACCGAGGCCGTGGCGGTGAAGTGAGTCCGGGGCGCGACCCCGCGCCAGCGCGGTGCGAATCGAGCGAATACCATCGCCCGGTGACTCTCGCCAACCATCCCGTCTTCGTCTCCCTCACACCGGTCCTCATTCTCGTCGCGCTGGGCTTCCTCGCGGGGCGGCTGCAATGGATCCGTGATGCCGCCATCAAGGACCTGTCGAACCTTGTCTTCTTGCTGCTGATCCCGGCGCTGCTGTTCCGCACCATGAGTGCGGTGCGCGTGGAGACACTGGATTTGCGGCCTCTGGCAGCGTACTTCCTGGCCGCGGGCAGCCTGCTGGCGATCTCGATTGCCTGGCGCGGCTTCAACCGGCGCAGCGCGGTCCTGGCGCTTTCGGGCGTGTTCTCCAACATGGTGATGATCGGCATCACGCTGGTGGAACTGGCCTACGGCAAACAGGGGCTCGTGACCTTGCTGACCCTGGTGTCGGTGCACGCGCTCATCCTGCTCACCGCCGCCACCGTGGTGCTGGAGCTGGCGGTGGCGCGCGAAGCCCGCAGCGGATCGCCAGACGGGCGTGCGCCGCATCTGCTGGCCACCACCTGGTCGGCCTTCAAGAGCGCGCTGATCCACCCCATTCCGCTGCCCATCATCAGTGGCCTGCTGTTCGCGCAGAGCGGACTGACGCTGCCGGTGGTGGTCGACAAGCCACTGCAATTGCTGGGCAGCGCGTTCGGACCGATCGCGCTGGTGCTGCTGGGCGTCACGCTGGCCCGCACTCCGCTGGCAGGGCACCTGCGCCAGGCGCTGTGGACCACCCTGTCAAAAAACCTGGTGCTGCCCGTGCTCGTGGGCGCCAGTGCCTGGGCCTTCGGCATCACCGGACTGCCGCTCACCGTGATGGTGGTCGCCGCCGCGCTGCCCACGGGTGCCAACGTGTTCCTGTTCGCCCAGCGCTACCAGGTCGAGCAGGCCAGCACCACCGCCAGCATGGGCGTGTCCACTGTGGCCGCGGTGTTCACGCTGAGCCTGGTGATGTTCGTGATGTCGGTCGTGAACTAGCCAATTCCGGAGCGACGGGATTTCACCAGAACACCGCGGAACTGGCTCCGCCAGGCCGCAGGTGTTGCCCCTTGAGGGGTGACGCGCGGAGCGCGGCGCGGGGTGGGCCCTATCTACTGGCTGATCTTGCGGGCTTCCTCGATCTGGTACTCGAAGTAATGCTGGATGCCATAGGCCAGGCTGCCCATGAACGCGGTGGTGCCCAGCAGCAGCGCCAGCACCAGCGCGCCGATGGTGAGCCAGCTGGTCGCGCCGGCGGGGCTTTCTTCGTCCTGGCCGGGGTTGAACCATCGGTTCCATTTCTCCCGGTCGGTGAGGGCGTACACAATGCCGGCCAGGCAGCCCGCCGCGATGCTGCCGCCCAGGAAGGGCACCAGCAGCCACGCCAGTTTGTCGTCCTGGCCCAGCGTCTGCACCCGTGTCACACCCCACCAGCCCAGGCCCGCGGCCAGCGGGTGCAGCCAGCCGATCCAGTCGCCCAGGCCGCGCAGGTAGAAGCGGTGCAGGCCCATGCTGCCGGCTACCGTGGCCAGCCAGGCGGCCAGCGTCTTGTTCCGGGCACGGCGCAAGGCGCTGGGCATCACGTTGGCGCTGCTCATGCCGGGCCTTGCGCGTCGGCTGCCGGGGTGCTGTCGCCAGCGCCCAGCGGCTTCTGCATCAGCACGATGTCGAGCCAGCGGTCGAACTTCCAGCCGCAGGACTGGATCACGCCTGCCGGCTCGAAGCCCAGCGCACGGTGCACCCCGATCGACCCGGCATTGGCCGAGTCGCCAATCACGGCCATCACCTTGCGCACCCCGGCACGCTCGAACGCCGCCAGCAACTCGGCCAGCAGCGCGCGCCCCAGACCTTTGCCGGCGGCCTCGGGCGACATGTAAATCGAATCTTCGACCGAGAAGCGATAGGCCGGCCGTGGTTTGAACCAGTTGCCATAGGCAAAACCCAGCACCTCGCCGCCGTCTTCCACCACCAGCCAGGGAAGGCCTTTTGCCAGCACGTCGGCACGGCGCGTCGTCATGTCGGCCACGCTCGGCGGCGTGGTCTCGAAAGTGCCGGTGCCGTGCAGCACGTGGTGGCCGTAGATGCGGGTGATGGCGTCGAGGTCGCTGTCGAGGCTGGGGCGGATGAGGGGCATGGCTGGAGTAGGGGAGATCGTCGGGTGGTCGGGATGCCGGATATGGTCGAGATGTTAGCGCAGGGCTATAATCTTGGGTTTTGTGGCGTTTCGCTGGCCGGGTGGTCAGTCGGTGTCTCAGGCGTCGCAATGAAGCGGACAGATCCGTCGGTGTTTCCGGTGGCCCGTCCGTAGCAAACCCGGTGAAGTGCCAGTCTGGTGTTTCCCCACCCCCAAGGATCAATCATGGTCGTTATCCGACTCTCCCGCGGCGGTTCCAAGTCGCGCCCCTTCTACAACATCGTGGTCGCTGACAAGCGCAACCGCCGCGATGGGCGCTTCATCGAGCGCATCGGTTTCTACAATCCGCTGGCCCGCGGTGGCGAAGAGCCGCTGCGCATCGCCTTGGACCGCCTGACCTACTGGACCGGCGTCGGCGCCGAGCCGTCGGACACCGTGGCCCGCCTGGTCAAGCAGAACGCTGCCAAGGCCACCGTCGCCGCCTGATCGCGGCGACACGACTGACCACGTTCACGTGAGCAGCCTTCCCACGCCCGGCGCCTTCCAGGCGTCGCCCCAGCCGGTCGATGCCATCGAGCTCGGCCGCATCCAGGATGCGTGGGGGCTCAAAGGCTGGGTGCACATCCTGCCGCACAGCGCCGACACCGAGGCGCTGTTTGCATCAGCGCAGTGGTTCCTTGAGCCGCCCGAAGCCCGCTTCGCGCGCGGCTTTTCGGCGTTTTCCGGCTGCGTCCAGGCCACCGTGGCCGAAATCAAGATGCACGCCGACGGCATCGTGGCGCGCCTTGAGGGCGTGGACAGCCGCACAGATGCCGAAGGCCTCAAGGGTGTGCGCATCTTCCTGCCCCGCAGTGCCTTTCCGGCGGCACCCGAGGGCGAGTACTACTGGGTCGACCTGATTGGCCTGGATGTGGTCAACCGCGATGGCGTGCACCTGGGTGTGGTGCGCGACCTCATGCCCACCGGTCCCCATTCGGTGCTGGTGCTCGAATACACCGACACCGTGGACGGCGCGCCGCAAATGGCCGAGCGCATGATCCCGTTTGTGTCCGCCTACGTGGACACCGTCGACCAGGCAGCCCGCCGCATCACGGTCGACTGGGGTCTGGATTACTGATCACCCCCTGCGCCGCTGCGCGGCGTCTGGCTGGGGGCGACAATACCCCGATGCGCTTCGACGTCATCACTCTGTTTCCCGAGCTGTTTGCGCCCTTCTTCACGAGTGGCATCAACCGCCGCGCCTTTGAGGGTGGGCTGGTAGACGTGCACCTGTGGAATCCGCGTGATTTCGCCGAGGGCAACTACCGCCGTGTGGACGACCGGCCGTTTGGTGGTGGCCCGGGCATGGTCATGATGGCCGAGCCTCTCTGGCAGTGCCTGCAGGCGATCCGCGCTGCACGCGCCGAGCCTGAGGACGCTCGAGCACCCGTGGTGCTGTTCTCGCCGATTGGCAATGTGCTGAACCACGCCGCTGTGGAGCGCTGGTCGGCCAGCGCGGGCGCGGTGCTGGTGTGCGGGCGCTACGAGGGCATTGACCAGCGCTTCATCGACACCTGCGTGGACCGCCAGATCAGCTTGGGCGATTTCGTGCTGTCGGGCGGCGAGATCGCGGCCATGGCGCTGCTCGATTCGGTGGCCCGGCTTCAGCCGGGGGTGCTGGGCGACGCCGGAAGCCACCAGCAGGACAGCTTCAACCCGGCGCTCGACGGGCTGCTCGACAGCCCGCACCACACGCGCCCCGAGGTCTGGCACGGCCCGCAGGGCGCCATGCCGGTGCCCGAGGTGCTGCTGGGTGGTCACCACGAGCGCATTGCGCGCTACCGGCGTGAACAGAGCCTGAGCCTCACGGCGCAGCGGCGCCCCGAGCTGCTGGAGCAGGCGCGGCAAGAGGGTTTGCTGACGCCGGCCGACGAGCGCTTCCTCTCCAGTTCCGCGGCTCACAACTCCGGGCTATAATCCAAGGCTTTTCGATCCTCTGACCGGCCGCCGTGACCGGGCCAGCCCGCAACCAGCGCTTCCGACAGGCGTTTGGGTGGACAGGGCCCCTGCCGGATTCGTGGCCTTTAGTGCAGCGCGGGCATGATCGTGAAATCAGGAAACCATGAACCTCATCCAGACCCTTGAGCAAGAAGAAATTGCTCGTTTGAACAAAGTCATTCCCCCGTTTGCACCCGGCGACACCGTGATCGTCAGCGTGAACGTGGTCGAAGGCACCCGCAAGCGCGTGCAGGCCTACGAAGGTGTGGTGGTCGCCCGCCGCAACCGTGGTCTGAACTCCAGCTTCATCGTGCGCAAGATCTCCAACGGCGAAGGCGTGGAGCGTACGTTCCCGCTGTACAGCCCGCTGATCTCCAAGATCGAAGTCAAGCGCCGCGGTGCGGTGCGCCGTGCCAAGCTGTACTACCTGCGCGAGCGCAGCGGCAAGTCGGCACGTATCAAGGAAAAGCTGGGCGCTTAAGCACCTGGCTGGCGACGGCACCCTGTGCCGCTCTCCTTGCTCGCAAAAAAGCCGCTTCCTGAAGCGGCTTTTTTGCGCGCGCTTCGTTCCGGTGCTTCTGTGTCGGCGGCATACCGTCGCCTCCGGAGCCGGCGGATTCGGGCCTTTGCCCTATGCTCGAAAGCCCATGCAAGCCCTACCTGTCTTCGATCCTCGCGCGGTACCCGTGGTGGCGGGTGCCAGCGACGGGCTACCGCCCGCGCCACCGGCCAGCCTCACCGCGCAGGGCTTGCGTGATCGTTTCCTGAACCCTCCGGTCTGGGCGCCTGAGCTGTGGCAGGAGAAAAAATTTGGCGAGCGGGCGCCCGCGCACGCCGCCGTGTTGCTGCCGCTGGTCATGCGTGAGCAACTCACGCTGATCCTCACCCAGCGCACGGCGCACCTGTCGACCCATTCGGGCCAGATCGCGCTGCCGGGCGGCAAGATCGACGCAGAAGACCTCGACGCAACGGCTGCCGCGCTGCGCGAAGCCCACGAAGAGATCGGCCTGCCACCCGATCGGGTCGAGGTGCTGGGCACCCTGCCGACGTACATCACCGGAACATCGTTCATCATCACCCCCGTGGTGGGGCTGGTGCGCCCAGGCTTCACCCTGGAGCCCAATCCCTACGAAGTCGACGACGTGTTCGAAGTGCCCCTGGCCTTCCTCATGAACCCGGCCCACCACCGCCGCCACGCGTTCGAATTCGACGGCACGCTGCGTGAGTGGTACTCCATGCCCTACCAGGACGGCGTGCAGGAGCGCTTCATCTGGGGCGCCACGGCGGGCATGCTGCGCAACTTCTACCACCTGCTGCGGGCCTGAGGGTCTGGGGCGGCCGCTCGCGGTCCGGCACCCCGCCGCTATGATCAGGGCATGAGTTTTTTCGCCATCCTCATCGCCTTGCTGCTGGAGCAGGCACGCCCCGTTGCTTATGACAACCCGGTGCACGGTGCGCTGCGCGGATGGGCCCGGCTGGTGCGCCGCAATCTCGATGCCGGGCAGTCGGCGCATGGCTGGGCGGCCTGGTCACTGGCAGTGGGTGTGCCCGCGCTGGTGGCGGGCTTGGTGTACTGGGCCCTGTGGCAGTTCAGTACGGTGCTGGCCTTCGCCTGGATGGTCGGCGTGCTCTACGTGACGCTCGGCTTTCGGCAGTTCAGCCACCACTTCAGCGAAATCCGCCAGGCCATGGACAGTGGCGACGACCGGCTGGCGCGCGAAAAGCTGGCCCAGTGGCTGCGCGTGGACGCCGTCACGCTGCCGCGCACCGAGTTGCTGCGCCAGGTGATCGAGCATTCCGTGCTGTCGGCGCACCGCCACGTGTTTGGTGTGCTGGTGGCTTTTGTGGTGTTCTGGGCACTGGGCCTGGGCCCTGCGGGCGCGGTGTTTTACCGCATGGCCGAGTACCTGTCTCGCAACTGGCGCGCCCGCGCCGATGGCACGCCCAGCCTGGCCTTGCAGCACGCGGCGGCTCGGGCCTGGGAGTGGGTCGATCTGCTGCCGGCCCGGGTCACCGCGGTGGGGTTTGCGGTGGTGGGCAACTTCGAGGAAGCCGTGGCCAGCTGGCGGGGTGAAGCCGCGCGCTACGCCCCCGGCAGCGACGGCGTGGTGCTGGCCGCCACATCGGGCGCGCTCAACGTGCGCCTGATCCCCGTGCCCGCAGCCCTCGCCGAGGGCACGGTGCTGCTGGACGATTCCGACAGCGGGCAGCGACCCGAGCCCCAACTGGCCCACCTGGGCAGTGTGGTGGGGCTGGTGTGGCGCTCGGTGGTGCTGTGGATGCTGCTGCTGGCCCTGCTGACGCTGGCCCGTCTGCTGGGCTGAAGGCGTGGCCCTTCAGTAGCGGCGCTTGTTCGACAGCTCGTCGAAAAATTCCCTGTACAGGCGGTAGCGGTTCTCGCTGATCGCGAGCCCATCGGCGGCGTCGACGGCCGCGGGATCCCCTGTCAGCACATGGGCCACCACCGCACAACCGGGCTCGTGCAGGTGGCTGCAGTTGTAGAAACGACAGCTGCCCAGCGTGGCGCGCAGATCGGGCATCAGGTGGGCCAGTTGCTCGGCCTCGATGTGGTTGAGGCCGAATTCCTGGAAACCGGGCGAGTCGATCAGCGCCGTCTGCCGCGCGTCGTCCACCCAGTACCAGGTGGTGCTGGTGGTGGTGTGTTTGCCCGAGTTCAGCGCGCGCGAGATTTCGCCGGTGAGTGCGCGTGCGTCGGGCACAAGGCGGTTCACCAGGGTGCTTTTGCCCACGCCCGAGGGGCCCAGCACCAGCGTTCGTTTGCCCGTCAGTGCAGCCTGCAGCGCATCCAGACCCTCTTCGCTGCTCGCGGCGGTGTCGCCCTTCAGGCGCAACGGGAGCACGTGGCAGCCCATGCGGCGATAGGGCTCCAGCCGTTTCCAGGCCCGGTCAAAGCCGGGCTGCACATCGCTCTTGTTCAGCACGATCAGCACCGGGATGCCCTCGGCTTCGGCGGCAATGAGTGCCCGGGCCAGCTGGCTCTCGGAAAATTCCGGGTCGGCCGCCACGAGCACCAGCACCTGGTCGAGGTTGGCGGCGAAGGATTTGGTGCGCATCTCGTCCTGCCGGTAGAACAGGTTGCGCCGGGGTTGCACGCGAACGATGCTGCCTTCGTCCCCGGTGGTTTCCCACTGCACCTCGTCGCCCACCACCACCTGGCTCTTCTTGCCGCGCGGGTGGCAGATGCGGCGTTCGCCGTCGGGGCTCTCCACCATGCAGTGCCGCCCGTGGGCGGCGACGACCAGACCGGTTGCAATTGGGTTGCCCGCATCTTGGCGGGCTGGGCCGCTCGGGGCCCCCTGTTTCTTCAAGCCGGTACCCCGGCAGGCATGCAGACCGGCATTCAGTCTTTCAGCAGGGCGTCAACCGCTGCGGCGCAAAAGAAGTCGCTTGCCGAGATGCCGTCCACGTCGTGCGTGTTGAAACGCACCGTGCAGCGGCCGTAGCTCAGGCTCAGGTCGGGGTGGTGGTCTTCCCGGTGCGCCACCCAGGCCAGTGCGTTCACGAAGGCCATGGTCTCGTGGAAGTTGGGGAAGACGTAGGATTTCTCCAGGGCGCCGTCGATGAGCTTCCAGCCCTGGGCTGCGTCACCGTTGAGCTGGGTGAGCTGCGTCACGATCTCGGTGGCCGAGAGGGCCTTGCGGTTCTGGTGGATGGGGTTCATGGATTCAAAAGCCTCAGGCAGTGGAGCCGGCCCCGAGCAGGCGCGGCAGGCGCTCGCTGGCGGGCGGGTGGGAGTAATAGAAACGGGCGTACACCGGGTCGGGTGTGAGCGTGCTCGCATTGTCCTTGAAGAGCTTGAGGAGGGCGCTGGCGAGGTCGGCGCCGCTGGTCTGCTGCATGGCGTAGGCGTCGGCCTCGAATTCATGGCTGCGCGACAGGCCCGCCATCAGGGGCGAGAGGAAGAAGGTCAGCAGCGGCATGGCCAGCATGAACAGCAGCAGTGCCAGCGCGTGGTTGGGGGCTTCCAGCGAGGGACGCACGCCCAGGCCCAGGTAGAACCAGGCCTGGCTGGAGAGCCAGCCCAGCAGGGCAAAGCCGGCCAGGCTCAGGCCCGCCATGAGCGCGATGCGCTTGATGATGTGGCGGTGTTTGTAATGCCCCAGCTCGTGCGCCAGCACGGCGTCGATCTCGGCCGGACTGAGCTGCTGCAGCAGGGTGTCGAAAAACACCACGCGCTTGGCGGCACCGAAGCCCGTGAAATAGGCATTGGCGTGCGCGCTGCGCTTGCTGCCGTCCATCACGAACAGGCCCTTTGCGGCAAAGCCGCAGCGCTGCATGAGGGCGTTCACGCGGGCCTTGAGGGTTTCGTCCTGCAGCGGCTCGAATTTGTTGAACATCGGCGCGATCACGGTCGGGTAGAGCACCAGCGCGAGCAGGTTGAAACCCATCCACACCGCCCAGGCCCACAGCCACCAGCTGGGGCCTGCAGCGCCCATGAGCCAGAGCACCAGGGCGGCGATCGGCAGGCCCACCAACGCACCGACCAGCGTACCCTTGAACAGGTCGGCCAGCCAGAGCGAGGGCGTCATCTTGTTGAAGCCAAAGCGCTCTTCGAGCCGGAATGTGGCCCACCAGCCCATGGGCAGGGTGATGATGCCACCGATCAGCGAGAAGGCGGCCAGCAAGGCCAGCTGCTGCACCATGCCGCCGCCCAGCGCGTCCAGCAGCGTGCGGTTGAGCCAGTCCAGGCCGCCCAGCAGCGTCCAGCCCAGCAGCAGCGCCGCACCAAGTGCCAGTTCGAGCATGCCGAAGCGGGCTTTGGCGATCGTGTAATCGGCGGCCTTCTGGTGCGCCGCCAGGGGAATGGTGTCGCTGAAGGCGCCGGGCACCTGGTGGCGGTGGCGCGCCACATGGCGGATCTGCCGGCTCGCCAGCACGGTGCGGGTGACCAGGCTGAGCACCAGCAGGGCGCAAAAGACGACGGTGAAGATCAGTGAAGCGGTGTCCATGCGACCTGAGTCTATCGAAGCTGGACCCCTTCGACGATGGCAGGGCCATCCCGCAGCCGGGGCATCCCAGGATCGGCGAAAATCGCGCCATGTCTTTGCCCACCCCCACCGAAGCGCCTGCCGCTGCCACCCCCGAACCTGTCACCCCCGCCACCCTTGCCAAGAGCGACCAGAACCTGGTCTGGCTCGACTGCGAGATGAGCGGACTCGACCCCGAGAAAGAGCGTCTGCTGGAAATCGCGGTCGTCATCACCGGCCCCAACCTGACGCCGCGTGTGGAAGGCCCCGTGCTGGTGATCCGCCAGAGCGACGCCGTGCTGGGCGCCATGGACGCCTGGAACAAGGGCACGCACGGCCGCAGCGGCCTCATCGAGAAGGTGCGCGCCAGCACGCTCACCGAAGAGCAGGCGCAGGCCGAGCTGCTGGCCTTCATCGGCAAATATGTGCCGAAGAACGGCTCGCCCATGTGCGGCAACACCATCAGCCAGGACCGCCGCTTCCTGGTGAAGTACATGCCCAGGCTGGAGGCGTATTTCCACTACCGCTGCCTGGACGTGAGCACGCTGAAGGAACTGGCCAAGCGCTGGCGCCCCGCCGTGTACGACGCCTTCAAGAAACAGCAGAAGCACACGGCGCTGGCCGATGTGCACGAGTCCATCGACGAACTCGAACACTACCGAACGCATTTCCTGCGCTGAGCCTGTCCACCCTTTTTTGATGCGGCTGCGCCGCACCGTCCGACGCGCCGGACGGTGCTGTCGCGGACGGCCTGCATGTCAAAATCGGCGCCTTCACACGAGTTACCCATGACGAAAAAATCCCGAGCCCGCTTTGTCGCCAAGCACCAGGACGCCCTGCAACTGGGCGCAGCCCTGGCATTCCTCCTGGCCATTGGTGTGTATGCCTCGCTCACGGGCGCCCATGTGGCCGGCCTGTCCAGCGCCTCGGTGTGGCTGCTGATCATCTCGGCCGTGGTCGGTGGCTACATGGCCATGAACATCGGCGCCAACGATGTGGCCAACAACATGGGCCCGTCGGTGGGCTCCGGAGCCCTGACCATGGGCTGGGCCATCCTCATTGCGGCGGTGTTCGAAGCGCTGGGCGCCATCGTGGCCGGTGGCGAGGTGGTGGGCACCATCAAGGGCGGCATCATCGACAGCAAGCAGATCACCGATCCCACCACCTTCGCGTGGATCATGTTCTCGGCCCTGCTGGCCGGCGCCCTGTGGCTCAACCTGGCCACGGCCATCGGCGCCCCGGTGTCCACCACGCACTCGATCATCGGCGCCGTCATGGGCGCGGGCATCGCGGCGGGCGGCTGGGGGCTGGTGAACTGGGCCACCATCGGAAACATCGTCGTGAGCTGGCTGGTGTCGCCCCTGTCGGGCGGTGCGCTGGCGGCTTTCTTCCTGTACGTGATCAAGCGCAGCATCACCTACCGCAGCGAAATGACGGTGGCGGCCAGCCGCACCGTGCCCTGGCTGATCGCTATCATGGCCTGGGCGTTCGGCACCTACATGCTGCTCAAGGGCCTGGGCCAGCTGGTCAAGATGGACTTCTGGGTGGCCCTGCCGGCCGGTGCCGTGATCGCCCTGGTGGTGTGGGCGCTGGTGCGCAAGCCGGTGGCCCGCCTTGCGCAGCGTCAGGAAAACAGCAAGCAGGGCGTCAACCGCCTGTTCACCTGGCCGCTCATCTGCTCCGCGGCCCTGCTGAGCTTTGCTCACGGCGCCAACGACGTGGCGAATGCCGTGGGTCCGCTGGCCGCCATCTATGAAGCGGTGAAGTCGGGTGCCATCGCCACCAAGGCATCCACGCCGCTGTGGGTGATGCTGCTCGGTGCGCTGGGCCTGGCGGTCGGTCTGGCGCTGTACGGTGCGCGCCTGATCCGCACCGTGGGCAAGGAAATCACCGAGCTGGACAACATGCGCGCCTACTCCATTGCCATGGCCGCCACCATCACGGTGATCTTCGCCTCGCAGCTGGGCATGCCGGTGTCCACCACCCACGTCACCATCGGTGCCGTGTTCGGCGTGGGCTTCCTGCGCGAGCTGCTCAAGGTGAACTACGCCAAGATGGAGGCGGTGGTGTTCGCCGGCCACCAGGGCGGCGACCGCGCCGAGGTCGAGGCCTACCTCAAGCGCTTCGAGTCGGCCGAGGTGCAGGAGAAGAAGCGCATGCTGGCCGACATGAAGCGTCGCACCAAGCAGCGCGAGGCGGCTGAAGGCGCGGTGTTCGACAAGAATGAGCGCCGGGCCCTGAAGAAGGCCTACAAGAAAGAGATCGTGAAGCGGTCGGCCGTGCTGCGCATCGTGGCGGCCTGGATCGTCACCGTGCCAGCCACGGCGGTGATCGCTGGCGTGCTGTTCCACATCGTCGCGGCGGTGCTGGGCTGAGCCTGGAAAATATTTCTAGGGTTTTCCCTGAAATCTGCGATAATCAAAGGCTGCGCAGGAAACTGCGCTGATTTGTGCATCTGCCTCACACTCAAGAGTCCTGATGCCGTCCGGTGGTAACGGCCCGACAGCCCGCACCCCATATCCGACGGCCACGACCATGACAGCCACCTGCCGCCGGCAGGTCTTCATGGTCGATGTTTATCTCCAGGGCCCATGCGCCAGCCTCTGCCGGATTTCGTATCCGTCACGCTTTGCGCTTCGTTTGATGGTTGATGTTTTTGCCAACCACGAATGAAGCAGCGCTGACCCTGCGGCTCCGGCTTTTGCCCGGCTGCCCGCAACCAGTTCCCGCTTTGCTCGATCACGTGCGCGCCATTTTTTTGCGCACAGGATGATGGAACATGAACGATTCTCAAGATTTCTCTGATAACACACGCGACGACTTTTCGCCTGCGCAAGACAGCTTCATCGCCGAAGTGGCTGAAGTGCTCACCGAGGCCGCTGCCGACGCCGCGCCCGTGGTCACCGAGCCCAACGGCTTCGAGCTGCTGGGCCTGGCGCCCGAGCTGGTGCAGGCCTGTGCCGACCTCGGCTACCTGCAGCCCACCACGGTGCAGAGCAACGTGGTGCCCAAGGCCCTGATCAGCGAAGGCGAAGCCCGCTACGCCGACCTGATGGTGTCCAGCCAGACCGGCAGCGGCAAGACCGCCGCCTTCCTGCTGCCCGTGCTGCACACGCTGCTGCAACAGCAGCAGCAGGCCGAGGCCAAGGAACGTGCCGACTTCGAGCAAGCCACGGCAGATGCCCTGGCCCGTGGCGAAGCCGCGCCCAAGCGCCCCAAGCGCAAGGACCCGACCAGCGCCCGCAACTTCAAGGCCGCCACGCCCGGCGCCCTGATCCTGTGCCCCACGCGCGAACTCGCGCAGCAGGTGGCCAACGACGCCATTGACCTCGTGCGCCACTGCCGTGGCCTGCGCGTGGCCAACGTGGTGGGTGGCATGCCTTACCAGCTGCAGATCGCCAAGCTGCAGAACGCCGACCTCGTGGTGGCCACGCCCGGCCGCCTGCTGGACCTGCAGCGTTCGCAGCAGCTCAAGCTCGACCAGGTGCAGTTCCTCGTGGTCGACGAAGCCGACCGCATGCTCGACCTGGGCTTCTCCGACGACCTGGCCGAAGTCAACGACCTCACCAGCCAGCGCCGCCAGACCATGATGTTCAGCGCCACCTTTGCGCCGCGCATCCAGCAGCTCGCCATGCGCGTGATGCACGACGGTGGCAAGCACGTGCAGAAGA
>JAUXNG010000002.1 GCA_030682835.1 Hydrogenophaga sp.
ACCGCGGTTTGCAGCACCGGGTCCCAGTTCACCAGGCGCTTGCCGCGGTAGATCAGGCCCTGCTGGTAGAGCCGCACAAAGGTCTCGGTGACGACCGTGCTCAGCTTGTCGTCCATGGTGAAGTACTCGCGGCTCCAGTCCACCGAGTCGCCCATGCGGCGCATCTGCGTGGTGATGGTGTTGCCGCTCTGCTCCTTCCACTCCCAGACCTTGGCGACGAAGTTCTTGCGCGCTTCGGCGGGCGTGGGGCCCATGTCGTGCCGGCTGATGCCCTGCGACTGCAGCTGGCGCTCCACCACGATCTGCGTGGCGATGCCGGCGTGGTCGGTGCCCGGCACCCACACGGTGTTGGCGCCGCTCATGCGGTGGTAGCGCGTGAGCGAGTCCATGATGGTCTGGTTGAACGCGTGGCCCATGTGCAGCGTGCCCGTGACGTTGGGCGGCGGCAGCTGGATGGCGAACGACGGCGCATCGGCCTTTGGCGCCCCGGTGCCGCGGAAGCCCGCCACCCCGTAGCCGCGCTGCTCCCACTCGGGGCCCCAGCGGGCTTCAAGCGCGGCCGGCTCGAAGGATTTGGAGAGGGATTGCAGGCCGGGCTGTTGCAGGGTGTCGGTCATGGGTGGGCGCAAAAGGAAAACGGCACCCCGCAGGATGCCGTTGTGAAGAGCAGGGGAATCGATGGATTTTATTCGGTGGCCACCGGCGAGATTGCAGGCGCCGGCAGCCGGGCCGCCTCGATGCAGTCCTTCAGCACCTTCGCGTCGCCGATCTGGTTGGCCAGCAGCAGGATCAGCCGGGCGTTGAACAGCTCGGCCTCTTCGCGGCTTAGGCCGCTGTGGGCGTCGAGCAGCTGCTCGTAAAAGGCGTCGGCGTCCTGGAAGTGGGGGTTCAGTTTGATGCTCATGCTGGCTCTCCGCGCAGGCCCAGGGAACGTTCGATGGCCGACACCAGCTTGGTGTCGACCGACTCGCCGGTGGCGGCCAGGTAGCCGTCGGGCCGCAGCAGCGCCCAGGCGTGGCCGAACACGTGGCAGGCGCCCTGCAGGTGGCCCTGCGGGTCGCGGATGTGCTCCAGCGCCTGCGGCCGTGCATCGGGCCCGAGCACCTGCACGCTGCGCACCGGTGCGTCGAAGCACAGGCGGCGCAGGCGCTGCAAGGCCGCGCCCGAGAGGTCGCCGAACACCAGCACCAGCAGGTCGCCTTCGGCCCAGTCGAGCAGGTCGTTCACGCAGCCGGGTGAACCGTCGGCCCAATGGAAGCGCACGTTCTGTACCGACTGGCCGGCCGCGCTGCTGGCGCTCTGCTCGGTGGCGTAGGTGCAGGCGCGCGAGCGGGTGTAGGGGTTGGCAATCGCCATGCGGCCGGTGTTGATGAGGCTGCGCGCAAACGGGTACTGCTTCGCCAGCCCGATGGCGGCCTGGCGGAACAGGCGCTCGCTGCCCTCGGCCGGGCGCAGGAAGCGCGCGGTGCGGTTGGTGACGCACACGTTTTGCTGCGCGGCTTCCAGGCGTTCGTCGTCGTAGCTGGCCAGCAGGGCCGGGTCGGCCTTGCCGCGCAGCACGGCGGCCAGTTTCCAGGCCAGGTTGTCGGCATCGGCCACGCCGGTGTTGCCGCCGCGTGCGCCGAAGGGGCTGACCACCTTGGCCGAGTCGCCCATGAGGAACACCCGGCCGTGGCGCATGTGGTGCACGCACTCGCTGCGGTAAGCGTAGGGGCCGACCCACACGATCTCGACGGCCACCTCGGGCCCGAACTGGCGCGCCAGGCGCTCGCGCACCACCTCTTCGCGGCTCACGTGTTCGGGGTCGGCGTTGGGCGCCATCTGGTAGTCCAGCCGCCACACGTCGTCGGCCATCAGGTGCTGCCACACGGCGCGGTTCTCATTGAAGGGCGCCTCTATCCAGGTGTGGCGCTCCACCGGCGGGCGGGTGGTGAAGCGCACGTCGGCAATGCACCAGCGATCGTCGCCGCGGCGCGAATCAAACGGCACCTGCAGCCACTGGCGCAGGGGGCTGTGCGAGCCGGTGGCGTCGATCACGTGCTCGGCCTCGATCTGGTAGCGACCGGCTGGCGTTTCCACCGTGAGCGTGGCCACGTCGTCGTTCTGCTCGAAGGCCACCAGCCGGTTCTGCCAGCGAAGTTCCACCACACCTAGCTGCTGGATGCGATCGACCAGGAAGCCCTCGATGTAGAACTGCTGGATGTTGATGAAGGGCGGCTGGGTGGACAGGTTGAAGTTGCCCTGCTGGCGCATGTCGAAGCGGTACACCTCGTCCTGGCCGGCAAAGGTGCGGCCCACGCTCCACTGCACGCCCTTGGCAGCGATGCGGTCAAAGACGCCCAGGCGCTCGAAGATCTCCAGCGACTTCTGCGTGTAGCAGATGCCGCGGGAGGAGGCCCCTTTCACGCCCACCGTGTTGTCTTCGTCGATCAGCACGGCCCGAACACCCAGCCGGGCCAGCGAACAGGCCAGCGTGAGCCCCGTGATGCCACCGCCTACGATGACCACCGGGTGGCGCACTGTGGGGCCGCCCTGCAGCTCGGGCGGCGGTATGAACGGGTACTCGGTTAGCACGTAACCGCCGCCCTGGGTGAACTCGTAGCCGTTGGTGTGGGCGGTTTCACCGTAGCTTGTCTCGGACATGCATCGCTCCTTTGTCGTTGGAATATCTCGGCAATTTTTGTGCGGGGATTCAATGAGCCACGGCGCTCTGCTCCGCGAATGTCCCCCGGGCCCTGGGGGCCCTCCTCCTTTACTTCGCTGCGCAGAGCACCATGCCTCATTGAATCAGTGGCGCTCGTGCGACCCATTCGAACGCCAAGAGGTCTGGGGTAACGGGGCGCATGGCGCAGCGAAGTAAAGGAGGAGGGCCGGCGCTGGCCGGCCCGGGGGACATTCGTGGAGTCATGCGCCCCGTTACCCCAGACCGTTGCCACACCAACGCGGACCCCTCAAAGCGAAGTCCGCCCGACCACCTCCGGCCGGTCGTTCTGCTGCGGCTTCAACGGCGCAGCCACTTTCCCCTCGGCGCGCTCGCGGCGCCACTGTTCTTTGCGCGCCGTCCACTCGGCCAGTCGCGCATGGGCGGTCTTGCTTTCTTCCAGCATTTCGAACTCGTCGGCCAGCTGAGCGGTGAGCTCCAGGCGGATGCCGTTGGGGTCGAAGAAATAGATGCTCTTGAAGATGTGGTGGTCGGTCACGCCCAGCACTTCGATGCCGGCCGCTTCCAGCCGCGCCTTGGTGTTCTCCAGCTCCTGCTCGGTGTTCACGCGGAAACTGATGTGGTTCACCCACTTCGGCGTGTTGGGCGAGGGCTCTGCCGCCACATCGTCGCCCAGGTCAAAGAAGGCGATGAACGAGCCGTCCTGCAGGCGGAAGAAAAAGTGCGTGTACGGGCAGTACTCGCCCGTGCTGGGCACGTGGTCGCTCTGGATGATGTGGTACAGCGGCAGGCCCAGGACGTCTTCGTAGAAACGGCGGGTTTCCTCGGCGTCACGCGCGCGGTACGCGTAGTGGTGCAGTTGCTGGATGGGAGCCGGCGGCGGCAGGGTGACAACGGTCATGGGGTCTCCTGAGTCAGGTTGTGTGATTCACCATTGTGCAACTCGTTTCGCAAAAGTGAATGCGTTCGCCCGGATGCCGCTCCAGTTTGAGGGTTTAGGCGCTCGGTGTCGATGGGGAAGACCGGGGGCTCCACTGGACGCCTATCGGTCATGCGCGTAAGGTCCGGTCCAACGCGGCGTGTGCCAGCGCCCGTCGCAAATGCCAGCCCCTCTGTTCAACCCTCCATCGTCCATCTGCCATGCCCCCACTGAAAGGCTCGCGCACCGAGCAGTGCCTGAAAGAGGCCTTTGCCATCGAAGCCCAGACCAACCGGCGCTACCTGTATTTCGCCGCCAAGGCCGAGGCGGCGGGCCAGGCCGACGTGGCCGCCCTGTTCCGCTCCACGGCCGAAGGGGAAACCGGCCATGCGTTTGGCCACCTGGAGTTCCTGGAGCAGTCGGGCGACCCCGTCACCGGCCTGCCCATCGGCTCCACGCGCCACAACCTCGCATCGGCGGTGGTGAGTGAAACCCGCGAATTCGACGAGATGTATCCCGCCATGGCCCGCACGGCGCGGGAAGAGGGCTTTGACGACGTGGCCGACTGGTTCGAGACGTTGGCCAAGGCCGAGCGCAGCCACGCGGGGCGTTACCAGAAGGCCCTGGACGAGCTGGCGCCTGAGTGAACCCCGGGCACGGGTCCGACGACTGCAAGCGCCAGGCCCTTTGGCGATAATCGGGGCTTCCTCCGGGAACCCCTTTTTTTGGCCGTCCGACGGCCGGTTCCATCCACGCCGCGCTGCCTGCCGCACCGACCGAAATCCCCGCCCGATGCTGTTCCTGATTTCCCCCGCCAAGGCACTTGACTATGAGTCGCCGGCCCATGTCGAGACCCACACCCAGCCCCTGTTCGTGAAAGAGGCGGGCGAGCTCATCGAGGTGTTGCGCGAGCAGTCGCCACAGCAGGTTGCCGAGCTGATGAGTCTGTCGGACGCGCTCGCTGGCCTCAACGTGGCGCGTTACGACGCCTGGCGCCCCCGTTTCACCGCCCGCAATTCGAAGCAGGCCGTGCTGGCGTTCGACGGCGATGTGTACGGCGGGCTGGACGCCCGAACCCTAGACGCCCCCGCGCTCGAGTGGCTGCAGCAGCACCTGTGCATCCTCAGCGGCCTGTACGGCGTGCTGCGCCCGCTCGACTGGATGCAGCCCTACCGGCTGGAAATGGGCACGCGCCTGCCCACCGCGCGCGGCAAGAACCTGTATCAGTTCTGGGGCACGCAGATTGCCGAGTACCTGAACCAGCGCGCCGCGGCCGACCTGAGCCCGGTGGTGGTGAACCTCGCCAGCGAGGAGTATTTCAAGGTGGTGGACCGGCGTGCGCTCAAGCCGCGAGTGGTCACCTGCGTGTTTGAGGAGCGCAAGGGCGATGCCTACAAGATCATCAGCTTCATGGCCAAGCGCGCGCGTGGTCTGATGGTGCGTTACGCCGTCGAGCACCGCCTGAGCACGCCCGAGCAGCTCAAAGGCTTCGACCTGGAGGGCTATGGTTTCGTGGCAGCCGCGTCGCAGGCCGACCGGCTGGTGTTTCGCCGCGAGGCCCGGCCCTGATTTTTTCAACCTGAACGTGTCTCCTTCCTGGCCATGATCCAGAGCATCACCCCCGAATTGCGCCAGTGGCTGGTCGAGCAGACAAATGCCGGCCACTCGCCCGAGAGCCTGCTTGACGCCATGGTGGCAGCGGGGTGGCAGCGCTCGCTCGCGGTCACCGCACTGGACGCCATGCTGGCCGAGCACGCACGCCACCAGGCGGCGGCTCGCGCACAGGCCCAGGCGCAGGCCATCGAGCAGGCGGCGGCCGCTGCCGCCCAGCGGCCCACGGGCGCGGGCGGCGCCCGGGTGCCCGGCCCGGAACTGACCCTGTCGCCCCGGCAGATCGACGCCGGCGACCGCACCGTGGACGTGATCGCCTCGCTCGCCACGCCGCGTGTGGTGGTGTTCGGCAACCTGCTCAGCGACGAGGAGTGCGAGGCGCTGGTGGCCGCGGCCAGCCCGCGCATGGCCCGCTCGCTCACCGTGCAGACCCGCACCGGCGGCGAAGAAATGAACCCCGACCGCACCAGCCAGGGCATGTTTTTCAACCGGGGTGAAAGCCCGCTCATCACCCGCATCGAGGCCCGCATCGCCCGACTGCTGAACTGGCCGGTGGACCACGGCGAGGGCATGCAGGTGCTGCATTACCAGCCCGGCGCCGAGTACAAGCCGCATTACGACTACTTCGACCCCGCCGAGCCCGGCACGCCCACCATCCTGCGCCGTGGCGGCCAGCGGGTGGGCACGCTGGTGATGTACCTCAACGAGCCGGCCCGCGGCGGCGGCACCACCTTCCCCGACGTCGGCCTGGAGGTGGCACCGGTGCGGGGCAATGGCGTCTTCTTCAGCTACGACCGGCCCCACCCGGCCACCGGCACGCTGCACGGCGGCGCACCGGTGATCGAAGGGGATAAGTGGGTGGCCACCAAGTGGCTGCGCGAACGCGTGTTTGAATGACGGCAACACCTCGCCCGATGGCCCTTCGTCTGCCCGACCGTCCCACCATCTGCCCATGAAGCTTTCCAGCAACGGACTGAGTTTCGAAGTCGAGGTCGCCGGCCACGACCGTTCGCCTGCGGTGCTGCTCACCATGGGCCTGGGCATGCAGCTCACGGCCTGGCCTGGGACGCTGCTCGACGCCCTGGTGGACGCGGGCTTTCGCGTCATCCGCTACGACAACCGCGACGTCGGCCTGTCCGACAAGCTCGACCACCTGGGCCAGCCCAACCTGCTGTGGCAGTTCATGCGCCAGCGCATGGGCCTGCGGCTGCGCTCGCCTTACCGGCTGCAGGACATGGCGCTGGATGCCCTGGGCATTCTCGACGCCCTCGGCCTGCAGCGCGCCCACCTGGTGGGCGTGTCGATGGGGGGCATGGTGTCGCAACGCGTGGCCGCCACGGCGCAGCAGCGCGTGCTCAGCCTCACCAGCGTCATGAGTTCCAGCGGTGCACCCGGGCTGCCCGGACCGCGGCCCGAGGTGTCGCGCGCGATGATGATGCGCCCCAAGAGCCGTGCGCCCGAAGACATCGTGGCGCACACCCTGGACATCTTCCGCATGATCGGCAGCCCGGCCTACCCCCAGGACATGAAGGTGTTTCGCCAGCACCTGCTCGACGGCGTGGCCCGTGGCTCCCACCCGGCCGGCGTGGCGCGCCAGATGCTCGCCATCATGAGCGACACCGGCCGCCACCGCCTGCTCGACCGCATCGGCTGCCCGACGCTGGTGATCCATGGCGAGGCCGATCCCCTGGTGCCCATCGCCTGCGGACGCGACACCGCCAAACGCATTCCCGGCGCCCGTTTCGAAGCCATCGAGGGCATGGGCCATGACTGGCCGCCCGCCGTGGCCGAGCTGCTGGCCCACCACATCATTCCGCACCTGAAGAGCGCCCCCGCATGAGCCACAACACCCCCGAACACTCCCAGCTGGGCAAGGCCTCTGCCTACGCCGACCAGTACGACGCCTCGCTGCTCTACCCGCTGCCCCGCGAGGCCAAGCGGCGCGAGATCGGCATCGGCGCGAGCGTGCCCTTCCTGGGCGCCGACCTCTGGACCGCGTTCGAGCTGAGCTGGCTCAACCCGCGCGGCAAGCCGGTGGTGGCGCTGGCCCATATCACCATTCCCTGCGAGAGCACGCACATCGTCGAGAGCAAGTCGTTCAAGCTGTACCTCAACAGCTTCAACAACACCCGCTTCCAGAGCGCCGACGAGGTGCGCGAACGCATGCGCCAGGACATCAGCACCGCCATCTGGCTGGGCGGCCCGGTGCAGACCAGCGTCGGCGTGCGCGTGCTGCTGCCCGAAATGTTCGAGTGCGAGCGCGTGCAGGAACTGGAGGGCCTGTGCATCGACCGGCTCGACGTGGAATGCGAGCGCTACGAGCCTGCCCCCGAACTGCTCACCGCGGCCTTTGACGAAAAGCCGGTGGAGGAAGTGCTGATGAGCGACCTGCTCAAGAGCAACTGCCTGGTCACCGGCCAGCCCGACTGGGGCAGCGTGCAGATCCGCTACAACGGCCCGCAGATCGACCAGGCCGGGCTGCTGCAGTACATCGTGAGCTTTCGCAACCACAACGAATTCCACGAGCAGTGCGTCGAACGCATCTACATGGACATCATGACGCGCTGCAGGCCGGCCAAGCTGATGGTCTATGCCCGATACACGCGCCGTGGCGGGCTGGACATCAACCCCTGGCGCAGCAGCCACCCGCAGATGCCGCCGGCCAACGTGCGCACGGCGCGGCAGTAAAGGTCTGGCAGCGCCAGGCTGCTATGCGGCCGCGCGCTGGAATCCTTCGAGCAGGTTCACCGCGTTGGTGCCCACCGCGTCGACCGCGTAGCCGCCTTCGAACACGAACACCGTGGGCAGGCCGGCGCTCGCCAGCGCTTCGCCCACTGCGAAGTAATCGGCGCTGGCCAGGGTGAAGCCCGAGATCGGGTCGCCTTCGAAGGTGTCCAGGCCCATGGGCACCACCAGGGCCTCGGGCCGGAAGGCGGCCACGGCTTCCAGTGCCGTACTCAGGGCCGCGCGCCAGGTGGCGAAGCCGGTGCCGCGCGGCAGCGGCAGGTTGAGGTTGAAGCCTTCGCCGGCGCCTGCGCCGCGCTCGTCGGCGTGGCCGAGGAAAAACGGGTACTCGGTGGACGGGTCGCCGTGGATCGACACCGTGAGCACGTCATCGCGCTCGTAGAAGATGGTCTGCGTGCCGTTGCCGTGGTGGTAGTCCACGTCCAGCACGGCAACGCGCTGCTTTCCACCGTCGCGCAAGGCCTGCGCCGCGATGGCCGAGTTGTTGAGGAAGCAGTAGCCGCCGAAGAAGTCGGGACCGGCGTGGTGGCCGGGTGGGCGCGAGAGCGCGAAGGCGCTGCGTTCGCCGCCCAGCACGGCTTGCACGGCGGCCAGGGCACAGGCTGCGCCCCCGCGCGCTGCGGCCCAGGTGCCGGCCGTCAGCGGCGAGCCGGAATCGAACGAGAACAGGCCCAGGCGGGCGGCGAAGTTGGCTGGCAGCACGTCGGTGCGAAACGCGTGGCGGTTGCCGAGCGGCCAGACCGAGGGGAGGGCGTCGCGCTGCGCGTTGGCCGGGTCCATGGCCACCCACTCGTCCCAGGCGCCGGCGAGGAAACCGGTGTAGCGCGGGCTGTGCACGCGGGCTATTGCCGCGTCCAGCGTGGCGTTGTCCACGGTGGGGATTTCCACGCTGCCCAGCGGGCGCCGCTGCAGTTCGGCCAGCACGAAGTCGAGCCGGGCCGGCACCTCGTGGCAGGGCACCATGCGGCCGCGGAACATTTCTTCGCGCCCCTGGTGCAGCGCGTGGTGGGGGTTGTGGAAGGTCTTCATGCCACCAGTTTCGCACGAGCGCTCGCTCTGACCGTGGGCCAGTCACCTGCGCGCGGACTGGTCCGCACCGGCCTGCCTACAATGGCCGTTGTCCGGTCAGCCGACCGGACGCCATGCGTTCTCAGGGCGGGGTGGAACTCCCCACCGGCGGTGATGGCGGGCAGCGCTGCAAGGCGTCTGGACCGCACGAGTGCCGCGAGCGCCTGCACGCGAGCGCGTGCAGGGTCAGCAGACCCGGTGAGATCCCGGGACCGACGGTCACAGTCCGGATGCAAGAGACCGCTGGCCAGCCGCCACCGCCGCCCCGTGTGCGCGGGGGCTGCTGCGCCTGTGCGCCCTGATTCAGTGAAACCTGTTGTGTGTTGTCCACCATGAATCAGACCGAGACCTCTCCCCCTTCGTCGTCCGTGCCCGCCCCTGTTGCCGGGCGCTTCGCCTTCGTCGAGGCGGCCTGGCACGCCGACATCGTGCACCAGGCCCGCGACGCTTTCTTTGAAGAGATGGCGCGCCACGGCGTGGGTGCCGAGCGCATCGACGTGTTCGACGTACCCGGCGCCTTCGAGATTCCCCTGCACGCGCAGCGCCTGGCCCGCAGCGGCCGTTACGCCGCGGTGGTGGGCAGCGCGCTGGTGGTGGACGGCGGCATCTACCGCCACGACTTCGTCTCGCAGACCGTGGTGCAGGCGCTGATGGACGTGCAGCTCGACACCGGCGTGCCCATGATCTCGGCGGTGCTCACCCCGCACCACTTCCACGAACACGCCGAGCACCGCAAGTACTTCATGCGGCACTTCGCGGTGAAGGGCACCGAAGCCGCCCAGGCCTGCCTGCAGACGGTGGCCGGCCTGCAGCGACTGGACGCACTGCTGGCCGGTTGACCCCGGCAGGTCAGCCCAGTTCTTTGAACGTCTGCAGCGGCGTCAGCGCCGTGAAGTCGCCGGCGCGCCGTTCCTTCATGGCCAGAATCGACTCGCGCACATGCGCGTTGCTCCAGATGGCGCCCTGCAGCCAGCCCATCTGGCGCAGGCTGTCTTCCACCGAATGGTCGCGTGCGTAGGTGACGGCCTGCTTGGTGCCCCAGATGGCAATCGGCGGCTTGCTGGCGATTTCCTTTGCGCACTGCAGGGCCGCGGCCACCGTGGCCTCGGCGGTGTCGAACACCTCGTTCACCAGCCCGTAGCCCAGTGCCTTCTGCGCACCGAGACGGCGGCCGGTGTAGGCCAGTTCCTTCACCACCGCAAAGGGAACCAGCTTGGGCAGGCGCTGCAGCGTGCCCACGTCGGCCACCATGCCGATGTTGATTTCCTGGATGCAGAAAAACGCGTCGGCCGAGGCGTAGCGGATACAGGCCGCCGTGACCATGTCCACCGCGCCGCCGATGCAGCCGCCCTGGATGGCACAGATCACCGGGATGCGCAGGTTCTCGATCTTGGTGAAGGTGGCCTGCATGTCGGTCAGCAGGTCAAAAATGGCGGCGCGGCCTTCGGGGCTCTGGTCGTCCATGCTGATCGCGCCACTGAAAGTTTCCAGCGCCATGCCGGCGCTGAAGTGCTTGCCGGTGCTGCTGATCACCAGTGCGCGCGCCGTGCCCTCGCGGTGGATCTGCGTGAGCAGCTCGTCCAGTTCGCGCCAGAAAGCGGGGTGCATGGTGTTCATGGCGTCGGGCCGGTTGAGCACCAGGTGGGCCACATGGTCGTCCAGGGTGAGTGAAAAGCAGCGGGAGGCGGGTGTCATGGGATCTCGCTTCAGGACGGTCCAGGGTGTGGGTTCCCCGACATTGTGCGCAAGCCCGCAAACGGCACCGTGTCCCTTCGGTGTCAGGGCAGCGGTCAGACGGGGTTCGTGTCCCGCGTGCGGCTCGAACTGGAAAATCTATCGAGTCGATAGTTCAAGTTGGCATTTTAAATGTCGAAGCGTGGGGGGTGACCAGCCAGTGCTTCTCGTCGCGGGCGGCGCACGGATGGCCTCTGTCGCCTGGGTCGGCTATTGCTACAGGCCCACCATTTCTCCTCAACCTTTCCGGAAGCTCATATGGCGTTCGATTCAATGACCGTGGCCCGACGGCTGTCTCTGGGCTTCGGTCTGATCCTGGCGATTCTGGTGGCGGTGGCCGTCGTCGCGATCACGAAGGTGCAGACCATCAACACCGCCTTGCAGGCCAACAGCAAGGAACACGCCGCCATCCAGCGCTACGCCATCAATTTCCGGGGCTCAGCACACGATCGCGCCATTGCCGTGCGCGACGTGGTGCTCAGCGCATCGCCGGCGGAACGTGCCGCCGAGGAGGCAGCCATTGCCCGGCTGGCGGCGTTCTATGCCGAGGCCGCCGGTCCGCTGGAACAGCTGGTGCAGGGATCGGCCGACGCTGCCGAACTGCGTGGGCTCTACGGTTCCATCAAGGCCATTGAAGCCCAGGCCGTGGCCACCACGCAGGCGGTGATCCGCCGGGTGGAAGCGGGCGACACGGCTGGCGCACAGGAACAGCTCTGGCGCGAGGCCAAGCCGCAGTACGTGAGCTGGCTGGCAGCGATCAATGCGCTGATCGATTTTGAAGAAGCCCGCCTGCAGGAGCAGAACCAGGTGGCCATGGGCGAGGCGGACGACTTTCTCACCATCATGGTGGCGTCACTGGTGGCGGCCCTGGTGTGCGGCCTGGGGCTGGCATGGGGTATCTCCCGCAGCCTGATCCGCCAGCTGGGCGCCGAGCCGGTCGAGCTGGGTGAGGTGGCACAGCGTGTCGCGCAGGGCGACCTGAGCCCTGTGCGTGGCGCCTCCCTCGCCCACGCTGGCAGTGTGCTGGCTTCGCTGGGCGCGATGCAGGCCAGCCTGGCGCATGTGGTGGGGCAGGTGCGGCAGGTGTCGGACTCGATCGCCACGGGCTCGGCCGAAATTGCCACCGGCAATGCCGATCTGTCCAGTCGCACCGAACTGCAGGCGTCCAGCCTGCAACAGACAGCGGCTTCCATGACCCAGATGAACACCACCGTGCAGGGCAACGCCGACACGGCGCGCCAGGCAGCCCAGCTGGCCGGGTCGGCCACCGGCGCGGCCTCGCGCGGCGGGGCGGTGGTGGGCCAGGTGGTGGCCACCATGGGCGACATCTCGGCCAGTTCGCGCAAGATCAGCGACATCATCGGCGTGATCGACGGCATTGCTTTCCAGACCAACATCCTGGCGCTCAATGCCGCGGTGGAAGCGGCCCGCGCGGGTGAGCAGGGCCGGGGCTTTGCGGTCGTGGCGTCTGAAGTGCGGAGCCTGGCGCAGCGCAGTGCGGAGGCAGCCAAGGAAATCAAGGGCCTGATCGGCGCCAGCGTGGACAAGGTGGAAGCCGGTACGCGCCTGGTGAGCGAAGCGGGCACCGCCATGGAAGACATCGTCAGCCAGGTGCGTCGCGTGTCCGACCTCATCAGCGAGATCAGCGCGTCCACCATCGAGCAGACCACCGGCATCGGCCAGGTGAGCCATTCGGTGTCGCAGCTGGACCAGAGCACGCAGCAGAACGCGGCACTGGTGGAGCAGAGCGCGGCAGCGGCAGCCAGCCTGGAACAGCAGGCCACTCGCCTGACCGACGTGGTGAAGACCTTCCGGCTGGGGCAGGGGGCCTGACCGGCTGAGCGACGCCGGCGCAGGCCGGCTCAGAACAGTGGCTGTGTGGTCGGCTGCGCCCCGGCGGGCGCGGTGGCGCGCGCGGCTTCGACCAGGGCCGCCTCTTCCAGTTTCCCCACCCGCACGCCCAGCAGGCGGATGCGCCGGCTCAGGTCGACCCGCTTGAGGCACAGGCCGGCGTGGCGGCGGATGGTGGCGGCGTCGGCTGTGAAGTGCTCGATGGTGGTGTCGCGCGTCACGCTCTGGAAATTGTCGTAGCGCAGCTTGATGCCGATGGTCTTGCCCGCGTAGCCTTTGCGCTGCAGATCGGCCGCCACCTGCTCGCACAGGCGGGTGAACACGGCGCCGAGTTCGGTGCGGTCGCGCACGGCGTGCAGGTCGCGGTCGAAGGTGGTTTCGCGGCTCATGCTCACGGGCTCGCTCTCGGTCACCACCGGGCGGTCGTCGCGGCCCCAGCTGGCCTCATGCAGCCAGGAACCGAAGCTGCGGCCCAGGTGCTCCATGAGCCACTCGCGTTCGCGCTGCGCGGCGTCGCCAATGGTGTGGATGCCGTGGCTCTGCAGCTTCGCGTCGGCCTTCGGGCCCACACCGTTGATCTTGCGGCAGGGCAGGGGCCAGATGAGCGTCTGCAGATTCTCGGGCCACACGATGCTGATGCCGTTGGGTTTGTTGAACTCGCTGGCCATCTTGGCGATGAGCTTGTTCGGCGCCACGCCGATCGAGCAGGTCAGGCCCGTGGCCTGGAAGATGCACTTCTGGATCAGCCGCGCCAGCACGCGGCCCCCCTCGCGCTGGCCGCCGGGCACGTCGGTGAAGTCGATGAACACCTCGTCCACGCCCCGGTCTTCCACCACCGGCGCGATCTCGCGGATGATGCTTTTGAACAGGCGCGAGACGCGGCGCACCTCGTCGAAGTCCACCGGCAGCAGGATGGCCTGCGGGCACAGCTTGGCGGCCTTCATGAGGCCCATGGCCGAGCCGACGCCGAACTGGCGCGCCGCGTAGGTGGCGGTCGTGGCCACGCCGCGGCCGGTGTAACCGGCCAGGCGGGGGAAAAAGTCCACCGGCACGCGCGAGAAATCGCCGTCGGGCCAGTCGCGCTCGGGGTAGGCGGCGCGCACGCGGGCCATTTCGTCGTCGTCCTTGCGCCGCCCACCGCCGATCACCACCGGCAGGCCCTTGAGCTGCGGGTAGCGCAGCAACTCGACGGACGCAAAAAACGCGTCCATGTCGAGGTGCGCAATGCGGCGTTGTGGGGTGGGCGCGGTGGTCACCGGGCGAGCATAGCGGAGCACCTGCGCTGCCTGTTCGGCGGGCCGTGCTTCGGGTTTAAGCTGTGCGGCTGTCACACCACCGGAGCCTCCCATGAACACCTCTTTGTCGCGCCTCGTTGCCGCCCTGTTCGTCGGCGTCGGCATTGCGGCCGCCGGTTACTGGGTGGGCAACGGGCTGGAGCGCCTGCGCATGGCCGACCGGTCGGTCACGGTGAAAGGGCTGGCCGAGCAGGAAGTGCCGAGCGACTTCGCGGTGTGGACGCTCTCGTTCCGCCGCGCCGGCAACGATTTCGGTGAGGTGCAGCAGGCACTGGCGCAGGACCGCGATCAGGTGCTGGCGTTTCTGACGGCACGCGGCTTCACCGAGGCCGAGGTGGAGGCCCGGCCGCTGCAGGTGCAGGACCTGTTTGCCCGCGAGTACGCCCAGGGCAACCAGCCGCTGCGCTTCAACGGCGTGGGGCAGGTACTGGTGAAATCGGCCCGCGTGGCCGAGGTGGAAGCGGCGGCTCGGGCGGTGGACCCGCTGATTCAGGCCGGCGTGCAGCTGGGTGGCGAGAACGAAGGTGCTCGCAGCGGCCCGCGTTTTCAGTTGCGCGGGTTCAACGACATCAAGGCGCCGCTGCTGGCCGAGGCCACGCGCAACGCCCGCGAGCAGGCCGACAAGTTCGCGGCCGAGGCAGGCGCCCGGCTCGGGCCGCTGAAGAACGCCAACCAGGGTGTGATCCGCATCAGCGGCGACGATGGCAATGATTTCGACGACGGCAGTTCACGCACCAAGCGGCTGAGGGTGGTGAGCACCTTTGAATACGAACTGAAGTGAGGTATGGCCTGCGTGGCCGCTCCGGGAGAGCCCCTACCCCTGCCCTCCCCCAGCGGGGGAGGGAGGCAGACGGAGGCCTTTTACCCGTGTGGCGCGTTCGCCCGTCAGATCGCCTTGCGCACCAGCCAGCCGGTGAACAAATAAGGCAGGCGCGGGCCCTGGCTCTGCGAGACGCCACCCTTGTCTTCCACGCTGATGGCCAGTTGCGTGGCGTTGGCCAGCGCGGCCTCGGTGGCGGTCAGCTGCAGCGTCTTGTATTTGCTCTCCACCACGCCGAGCGAACGTGGGGGCTGGTCGGGCACCAGCGCCCACAGCTGCATGCTGTCTTCACGGCCCTCGGCCACATCGTTCAGGCGCTGCAGTTGCAGGGCGCCCGACTGCGGATCGAGCGTCACGAGCATGGCGGGCTGCTGCTGCGCGTCCAGCAGCACCGAGATGTAGCGCACCTGCGGCACCTGTGCCACGCGGGTCTGCAGGTGCTGTATCTGGGCCTTCAGCTGCTCGTACAGGCTGAAGGTGGTGGCCACGCCCAGGAGCAGCATCAGGCCCAGGAAATAGGCCAGCGCCCGCCACCAGCGGCTGACACGGACGGGGGGGCGGGGAGAGTCGGGCAGGCTGGTCGGTGGCGTGTTCATCGGTGAAGGTCAGGCGGGCATGGCCATGGGCAGGGGGAAAGTCCCTGGCAGCAGTATGCCTTTGTCCACCGTCTCGATATTGGTGTGGCCGCAGAACGCCATGGTGATGTCCAGCTCCTTGTGCAAGATCTCCAGGCATTTGGTCACGCCGGCCTCGCCCATGGCACCCAGGCCGTACAGGAAGGGCCGGCCGATGTACACGCCGCGTGCGCCCAGCGCGCGGGCCTTGAGCACGTCCTGTCCGCTGCGGATGCCGCCGTCCATGTGCACCTCGATCTGCTGGCCCACCGCCTCCACGATGGTCGGCAGGCATTCGATGCTGCTCTGCGCACCATCGAGCTGGCGGCCGCCGTGGTTGGAGACGATCAGCGCGTCCGCACCCGAATCCACGGCCAGCTTCGCGTCGATCACGTCCTGGATGCCCTTGAGGATGAGCTTGCCGCCCCAGCGCTTCTTGATCCATTCCACGTCGCCCCAGTTCAGCGCCGGGTCGAACTGCTTGGCCGTCCATTCGCTGAGCGAGCCCATGTTGTCGACCCCTTTCACGTGGCCGACGATGTTGCCGAACTCGCGCCGCTTGGTGCCCAGCATGCCCAGCGCCCATTGGGGCTTGGTGGCGATGTTGATCATGTTGGCAATGGTCAGCTTGGGCGGTGCCGACAGGCCGTTTTTCAGGTCCTTGTGGCGCTGGCCCAGGATCTGCAGGTCGAGCGTGAGCACCAGCGCCGAGCAGCGTGCGGCCTTGGCTCGGTCGATCAGGCGTTCGATGAAGTCGCGGTCCTTCATCACGTAGAGCTGGAACCAGAAGCCGTCGCCGGCGTGCTGCGCCACGTCCTCGATCGAGCAGATGCTCATGGTCGAGAGCGTGAAGGGCACCCCCATCTTCTTGGCCGCGCGCGCCGCCAGGATTTCGCCGTCCGCGTGCTGCATGCCGGTCAGGCCGGTGGGTGCAATGGCCACTGGCATGGCCACGCTCTGTCCCACCATGGTGGTGCGGGTGCTGCGGTTTTCCATGTTCACGGCCACGCGCTGGCGCAGCTTGATCTTCTGGAAATCGTCGCTGTTGGCGCGGTAGGTGCCCTCGGTCCACGAGCCGGAATCGGCGTAGTCGTAGAACATGCGCGGCACCCGCTTCTGGGCCAGGATGCGCAGGTCTTCGATGTTGGTGATCACGGTCATGGGGCTTGTCTCCGGTGTTGTGGTGAGGCGGTCGCGAGCCCAGATGGTAGCGACGGGCGATTTCGCGCAGTGTGAAACGCGCCCGCGCGGCTTTGAAATTTCTTGCGGGTGCTGTCAGCCTGGCGTGGGCCACACCCGCGCACGCTCGGCGTCGCTGAGCGGTTCCAGCCAGCCGAGCTGCTGCTCCAGCACCGCCACCGTGGCTTCCGACGCGTCGTTGCCGCGGGCCTGCCGCTCGCTGATGCGCTGGCGTAGCACGGCCACCGGTGCTTCGCAGGCGAGGATGTGAAAAGGCACCCCCTGTTCCTCGGCCAGCGAGGCGAATGCCTGGCGCTCGCTGGTGCGCAGGAAGGCCGCGTCCACCAGCACCGTCCAGCCCTCGGCCAGCAGGCGGCGCGAGCGCGTCAACAGCGAGGCGTAGGTGTCGCCGTGCGCTTGCGGGCTGTACAGGCCGGCGTTCAGTTCCGAGCCGCTGGTGGCCAGCGCGCTCAGTCCGTGCAGGCGCTTGCGCTCCACGTCGGAGCGCAGCCGCACGGCCCGCCCGCTGGTCTCGGCAGCCAGCCACTGGCTGGAGGCCCAGGTCTTGCCGCTGCCCGACAGACCGTGCGTGATGAGCAGTTGCGGTTTGGGCGGGTGGGCAATGTCGTGCGCCAGCGCCAGGTAGCGCCGCACGTCGCCCAGGCTCGCCCCGGCCTGCTCCGCGTCACCCGCCTCGCGCAACTGCTGCATGCGGATGGCAGCCACCTTGGCGCGCACCCCGGCGCGGTAGCTGGCAAAAAAGGTCCACACGGTGGGAGCCGACACATCGCCCGTGTCATCCAGCCAGGCGCTCAGCAGCACGTTGGCCAGGCCGTGGCAGCCGTGGTTGAGCAGGTCCATCCAGGCAAAGGCCATGTCGTTGGCCACGTCGATCCAGCGCAGATCGTCGTTGAACTCGATGGCGTCAAAAGGCAGCACTTCCGTGCTGGCGCCATCGTCGCCCTGCGTGTGCACCAGCACCAGGTTGCCCAGGTGCAGATCACCGTGGCCCTCGCGCACCCGTTCCTTCTGGCGCCGGCGGGCCAGCAACGGCTCGATGGCGTTGAAGCGCTGCTCGGCCCAGCTGCTCAGCACGTGCACGAGGGCGGCATCGGCCGGCTCCGTCAGCGCCGCGCGCAGGGTGGTGATGTTGTCGCGCGGCCAGCGCATGGCCGCTGTCGGGTGGCCCCAGGGGTCGCTGGTGCTGGCCACGGTCGCCCGAGCCTGGAACAGAGCCATGCGCCGCGCCAGGCCGGTCATGTGTGCGGGCGTGAGCGCGCCGCGGACGCACAGGTGATCGAGGCGGCTCGCCTCGTCGAAGCGGTGCATCAGCACCGCAAACTCGATCGCCTGTGCGGCGTCCGTTGTTCCGGGCACCCCCCAGTGCGGCTGCTCCGGGGTGCCCACAATGGGTACCACTGCGCGGTAGAGCTGGGTGGCGGGCTGGTCGTGCTGCTGGAAACGGCGGTTGACGCGAATTTCTGTTTCGCAGGCTTGCCGCCGCAGGGCCAGGGTGCTGAAGTCCATGAAGGCAAACCGAACCGGCTTCTTGATCTTGTAGGCCGAGTCCCCGGCCAGCAGCACCCAGGCGCCGTGCGTTTCCACCAGTTCCACGCGGTCCACCGCTTGCGGGTAGCGGGTCGGGTCGAGCAGGGCGGTGATCAGGGGTGGCAGCGCGTCGTTCATGCGAATCACTTTACGCGCGCCGGCCCTGAACTTGGCTGACACCCTGTCAGTCCTGGGGGTCCGGGCAGGGAAAATCAGGGAAACCCCCAGCAGCCTAACCAGACAAGCCCATGAACCTTGCCCATCTGCTCGAGCGCGAAGCCCTGCGCGACCCGGTCCGCCCCGCCCTCTTTCACGGCACGCCGTGTGTGGCCACACATGGCGAATGGGCCAAGCGTGCCGCGCGAGTGGGCGCTCACCTGCGCGCAGCGGGCCTGCAGCCCGGCGATCGCGTGTTGCTGTTCATGCGCAACCACCCCCGTTACCTGGAACTGCTGTTCGGCGCCTGGTGGGCCGGGCTGGTGGTGGTGCCGGTGAACGCCAAGCTGCACCCCCGGGAACTGCAGTGGATCGCCGGGAACGCCCAGGCACGCTGGGCCTTCGTCACCGCCGATGTGCTGCCCGACCCCGCTGCGCTCAGCGGGCTCGACGGCGTGATGGACGCCGACAGCCCCGCCATGGACGCATGGATCGGCGGTGGCGAAGGGCTGCCCGCCATCACCGGGCGCGCGCCCGGCGACACCGCCTGGCTTTTCTACACCAGCGGCACGACCGGCCGGCCCAAGGGCGTGATGATCACGCACCGCAATCTCATGACCATGGGGCTCACCTACTTCAACGACGTGGATGCGGTTGCGGGGGGCGACGCCATCGCCTACGCCGCGCCCATGTCGCACGGCGCCGGCCTCTACGCCATTCCGCACCTCATGGCTGGAGCTCGCCACGTGGTGCCGGCTTCCGGCGGCTTTGACGCTGCCGAACTGATCGAACTCGGCCGCCGGCTCGGCCCGCTTTCGCTGTTCGCCGCGCCAACAATAGTCAAACGCATCGTGGACGAAGCCGAGGCGCAAGGCCTCACGCCCGCGCAGTGTGGTGAGAGCTTCAAGACCATCGTCTATGGCGGCGCGCCCATGTACGCCGCCGACATCCAGCGCGCCCTTCGCGTGATGGGCCCGCGCTTCGTGCAGATCTACGGCCAGGGCGAAAGCCCCATGGTGGGCACCGCCCTCAGCCGCGCACAACTGGCCGACACGGCCCACCCGCGCCATGCCGAGCGCATCGCCTCCGTAGGCGTGGCGCAGACGCCTGTGCGCGTCCGCGTGGCCGGGCCGGACGGCGGGCCGCTGCAGCCGGGCGAAGTGGGCGAGGTGCTGATCCAGGGCGACAGCGTCATGGCCGGTTACTGGCAAAACCCCGAGGCCACAGCAGCCGCCATCCGAGAAGGCTGGCTCTGGACCGGCGACATGGGCGCGCTCGACGCCGACGGCTTCCTCACCCTCAAGGACCGCAGCAAAGACCTCATCATCAGCGGCGGCAGCAACATCTACCCGCGCGAGGTGGAAGAGGTGCTGCTCACGGCCCCCGGCGTGGCCGAGGTGGCTGTGGTCGGTGCGCCCGACCCCGAGTGGGGCGAAATCGTGGTGGCCTTTGTGGTGGTTCAGCCAGATGCGGCGCTGGATTCAGCGGCCCTGGACGCCTTCTGCCTGGACCACATCGCCCGCTTCAAACGACCCAAGCGCTATGAGTTTGTGGTGGCGCTGCCGAAGAACAACTACGGGAAGGTGTTGAAGACGGCGTTGCGGGATCGGTCGTGATCGCGGGTGAAACGGGTCCGGTGCTTGGCGCTGAACGCATTGCAGGTCTAGAATGCATCGCATCTGCAACGCACTGGAGCCGTCCATGAAAACCGCCACCTTGCCTTCATTGCGCGTCGATCCCCAGTTGCGTGATGCTGCGCAAAGCGTTCTGCAGGAGGGCGAAACCCTGTCGGGCTTCATTGAAGCATCGGTTCGCGAATCCATCGACCGCCGACGCGTGCGCGCCGAGTTCGTGGCGCGCGGACTGGCGTCCCGCGAAGCCGCCCAAACCACGGGCGTCTACTTCGCTGCGGAGGATGTGCACGCCGAGCTTGGCCAGAGGCTTCAGCAGGCCCGTGCCCAGGTGCTGAATCAGAAGCCGATGCGGGTGCGGGGGTGAGCTTCGCGGTCCGGTACAGCGCGAGTGCACGCGACGACCTGATTCGCCTCTACGACTTTTTACTGGAGCGGGCCAGCACGGCTGAAGACCTGGACCTGGCCGAGCGGGCGCTGAACGCGATCACCACCGCCGCCGACAGCCTATCCCGCTCGCCCTTCATCTACCGCAAGGCGGGCCAAAGCCCCTTTCTGCGCGAGGTGCTGATCCCGTTCGGCCACAGCGGCTACGTCGACCTGTTCGAAATCGAAAACGCCGCGATGGTGACGATCCTGGCGGTGCGCCATCAGCTGGAAGACGACTACCACTGAGGGTGTTCAGCGTGTGGGCGGTAGTGTCACTGACGCAGCCAACCTTGTTTTCTAGCAGGCTGGCGCACTGCGCGGGGCAAAAGGCAGGACCCCGCTTCTTGTGACCCCGATGCCTCTCAAATGATTTTTGTCGTCTTGCTGAAGTCGTGTTGAGCGGCAGGTCCTTGGCTCTTGCTAGAGTTGTGAAGTAGCGTCCAGAAGGCCCAGCCGATCGGTAAAAAGTGAACCGCCCCAGCTAGGGCAAACATGGTACTTACACGCATTAGCTGAATTACTTCTGGGGCACCAGGATGGGCTGCAACCAAGGATGTGACAAGAGACACCAACCAGATGAGTGCGCATGCCATAAGGTCAAAAAGTAGACGGTTCAGCGCTCCACGCTCATGCAGAAACTTGATCAACGGAGTGCCCAAGAGTGCGTAGACAAGTGCCGTTACCGCAACGGTTAGTCCGACCATGCTTGCTGCGACTGAGGCAACAACGGACGCAAACTCGCCCCATTTCTCAGCGGACGCTGTAGTTGCCGTGGAAGTGAGCTTTCCGCTGGAGAGCCACCCTACCAAGAGGGTCAACAACACCCACAGGTAGTGGCGTCTAGGGATTGAAGTAGCTCTCGAGGTCATCGCTGCATTGGTCCTTGGCGTCTGCGAGTCCTGAGAAAAGATCGGAAGGGGTCGGGCGACCGTTCGCTTGCACTGGGACGGAGAACTTGTGTGTGACTCGGTCCAGCATCAAGTCGATCACATTGTCATCCACCAGGGTCGCTCTGGCGATCCTTGTCCTACCAAACTTGGAAAGTGTTACCAGGGCCTCTTTCAGGCTATCCCTCAAGGCTCCGTGACGTTCTGCGCTCAAGGTAATTTTGATTGAGCCAATGGATTGGCCTTGGAATGAGTCAATAAAGTCTTTTAAAAAAGTATCCTCTTGTTGAAGGGCTGCCGCCGGCTTTCTCAGTGATATCTCAATCTTCTTCAGTGAATCACCGTTTAGTAGCTTGCTGTAGCTGTCATGGGTGAGAATCGGTGAAAGACTAACATGTGCGTATGTAGGTTTGTTTAAATATGCCTGCAGGTGGCTATTCCTTCCAGCATGACCATTTCTTTGAAAAACAATCAAATTTAGGTCGGAGAAAAAAAGAAAGTGGTTCTTTTCAACCAGTCCATGGCCGGGCTTGAGTTCAACGTCCGCATCATCAGTACTCTCTGATGCTTGTTCTGGTGTCTCTCCATGTCGGAGCCTTCCAAAAACTGCTTTGAAGATTTTCCCATCAGTAGATGCATGAGAAATGCCACGAATTTGGAACTTTTCGTTGGGATCGTCAAGACTGTGAGCTGGGGCATGTCCGTTTATATGCGAAGTTAGCAGGTCTCGTGCAACAGTAGTATGAGTAACCTCTTGCTGTTCGATGTGATAAAAATCCGCATGGATGGATTTTGATTGGCTAGGTAGTGTTGGCGGCATTTAAACTCCCTTTTGAATTGATCGATTGTTTGGCAGTGATTTTAACTGAATGATTGAGGGGGGAGGAGTCATAAACCGACTAAACGGACCCTCACGGTAATCCCCAAACGGCCCGCACTCCACAAACCCGAACTGCAGGTACATCGCAATCGCCGCGTCAAACGGCGGTGTGCTGCCGGTTCCAGGCTGACGCGCGCATAGCCTCGTTCGCGGGCGAGCCGGAGCAGTTCGGTCAAGATGGCCTGCGCGGCGCCCTGGCGCAGGTGGCGTGCGCTGATGCGCATGGATTTGAGTTCACCGTGGCCGCCTGCGGTGGCGGTGGTGGGCGCCAGTTCCTTGAGGGCGCCCATGGCGACCAGTTCGCCTTCTTCGTGGGCGCAACCGTCTGCCGGCAGGCGCCAGGCGGTGAGGAAGGTGATGTCGGGCCGGCGCAGGCCGTTCAGGTCGAGCGCGAACACGCATTCGGGTGGTGAGGCGGCGCGCATGCCGGCCAGGTGCTCTTCGAGCAGGCTGAGCACCTGCGGGTGCACCAGTTCGCGGTTGATGCGGATGTCCCACCGGGGCGGATGTCGTTCCGGTTTCATGTTGCTCGCTCCCTTTGCCGCGCCTTGAATCGACTGGGCGCCTTTGACGCCATTGTGTACCGGGCTGCAGCGGGTGTGGTCTTTAGGCCTACCGCTTCCCGCAATGGCGCTTCAATTTGCGAACCCTGACGGTCGATAAAAACGGTACAGCTTTTGAGGAATTGCCATGGACCTAGACATTTCACCGGCCTTGCTGGTCGAAAGCATGGTGCAGACGCGCCAGGAGCAGACTGCGCAGGAAGTGCAGTTGTTCGTCTTGAAGAAGGCGATGGACATGCAGGCCACGGCGTCTGCGGCGCTGCTGAACGCGGTGGCGGGCGACCTGCTGCTGGCCAGCGGCGGAGCAGTGGGCACGCGCCTCAATACGCTGGTTTGAGAAGGCCGCAGTGGGCCGCCAAGAGGGGCGGCCTGGCGGGTCAGCTGTTCGGCCGAGGTTGGGCTGTCGATAGGCTGCTGAAAAAGCCGCTGAAAGAGCAGACCAGGCCGGGTGGCCCTGGGGATTTCAGCTGCAGGAAACGCTGCCGCAGCCGCTCATGCTGGCCGGGCGCACCTTGGCCGGGTCGGCCAGGGTTTCGGTGGTGGTGTCGAAGCCCACGTCTTTCAGGTGCAGGGCCAGGCCGGCGTCCATGCTGGCGGCGTGCTGCGGGAACCATTCGGCCAGCGCGATCGCCAGGCGGGTGATGATTTCCTTGTCTTCTTTTTCGTAGTGTTCCACCACCGCGTTCATGGTTTCCAGGATGGTGGCGTGGTGGCTGGCGTGGCAGTTGTCGGCCGAAAAGCCGGTGGCGAGCATCCAGCGCTCTTCCTGCGCGAAGTGCTCCACCGTGTGGTCAATGAAGGCCTTGTACAGCGGGAGCTGTTCGTCTTGCGGGGTGGCCAGCAGCTGGTTGAGCATGACCACGAACTCTTCGTGCGTGTCGTCCATGCGCTCGTCACCCACGGACAGGGTGGCGTTCCATTGCAGGGGCGCGGGTACTGCGGCGGGGGCTTCGGGCGTGGCGGTGTTTTCCATGGGGACGGAGCTTAGCAGTGCGTGGGTGGCCGGGGGCTTGATGCAGGTCAAGGGCGGGCGGGTCATGGTCTGCCCCTGGGATACCGGGCCGACGAGGGACAGAAGCCAGCGGGCTCCTGGCGCTCAGCGCAGCCGGTAGTCGGCCATCCGGGGCTTTTGCACGGCGCGTTCGTACTCGCGGGTGAAGCCGGGAAACAGGGCGACGATGCGACCACCCTCCATGCGGTACCAGCTGCGGCACAGGCTCCACACCGAACCCGACAGCCGCGCCTGCAGGCGCTGGTTGTGCGCGGCCATGACGTCGGCGCGCACGTCGATCCAGCGGTGGCGGCCCTGGCGCACGGCCTGGATGCAGCCGATGGCGTGGGCCACCCCGGGTTCGATGTAGAGCAGGGTGGAGGTGTGGCCGGTGGCGGTGTTGGGGCCGAGCATGAGGAAGAGGTTGGGGAAGCCGCTCACGGTGATGCCGTGATAAGCGTGCGGGCCGTCGGCCCAGACCTCGTGCAGGCGGCGGCTGTCCAGCCCGGTGAGCTTGAGGCTGCTGAGCAGGTGCACGGCGTCGAAACCGGTGGCGCACACCAGCACATCCACCGGGCGCTCGGTGCCGTCGGCGGTGACGATCCCCTGGGCCGTGATGCGCGTGATGGCGTTGGCGACAAGTTCCACGTGGGGCTGACCGAGCGCGGGGTAGAAATCGTTGGAATAGATGATGCGCTTGCAGCCTAGCGGGTAGGGCGGTGTGAGGCGCTCGCGCAGCGCCACGTCAGGCACCTGGCGCTGACGATGGGCGGCTGCCGTCTTGAGCATGCCCCGGCGCGCCAGCGTGCCCTCGTCAAACCCGCGTCGGCCCCATTCGAGCACCTGCACCCAGCTCCAGCGCACCAGCCGGTTGTAGGTGGCGAAGCCGGCCAGCCAGCGGTCGAACGGGCGGTAGCGACGGTCGATACGGGGAAGAACCCAGTTGGCGGTGCGCTGGAACACGTGCAGCTGGCCAGCCTGTTGCGCAATTGGCGGCACCAGCTGCGAGGCGGTGGAGCCGGTTCCGATGACGGCCACGCGCTGGCCCTTCAAGGGCACGCCAGCATCCCAGCGGGCCGAGTGCAGCTTCTGGCCGGCAAACACGTCAAGGCCGGGGATGTCGGGCCAGCGCAGCTGGCTCAGCGGGCCGGTGCTGCAGATGAAAAAGCGGGCCTGCAGGGCATCCCCCTGCGCGGTGTCCAGCTGCCAGTGGCCTGTGTCCGCGTCAAAGCGGGCCTCGCTCAGGCAGGTGCCGAAGCGGATGCGCTCCAGCAGGCCGTGGCGCTCGGCCAGCTCCAGCATGTAGGCCTGTATCTCGGGGGCGGAGGCGAAGCGGCGTGTCCACCGCGGGTTGGGCGCGAAAGAGAACGAATACGCCGGGGCCGGGACGTCCACATGCGCGCCGGGGTAACGGTTGTCCCACCAGGTGCCGCCCAGGCCGGACTGTTTTTCCAGGATCACAAAGTTGTGGATGCCCGCTTTCTGCAGCTGGATGGCGGCGCACAGGCCCGACATGCCGGCGCCCAGGATCACCACCTCGTGCGCGCCGGCGTCGCCGGGCGGGCGGGGCAGCTGCGCATGGGCGAAAGACGCCAGACGCACGATGGCTTCGTCGGCACTGGTGAGCAGGCCGCCGTGCAGCTGGAACACATGCCAGCGCTGTTGCGTGATTTCGCAACGCGCGTGCACGCCAGCGGCGAGCAGCGCGCCATGCAGGGCGAGCGCCTGGCCGTGCAGCAGTTCGTCGGTGCCGGCCTGGATCAGCGTGGGCGGCAGTCCGCGCAGATGGGCCTTAAGGGGCGAGATGGCGGGGTCGTCCTCGGACACCCCTGATTCACCGGACGATGATCCGCAGTAATGCGCCGCGCAGGCCTGGGCCCACGCAGTGCTGAGCATGGCTTCGCCCGGCGGCTCGGGGGTGTCGTGGCTCGGCGTGGTGACGTCTGCCCAGGGCGAGAGCAGCAACAGCGAGGCCGGCAGCGGCTCGCCCGCATCGCGCAGCGCCAGGGCGGTGGCCAGCGCCAGCCCGCCGCCGGCCGAGTCGCCGGCCAGCACCACCGGCCCGCGAGTCAGCAGGGCACGGCAGACGGCGAGCGCGTCGTGCAGGCCGGCGGGGTGTGGATGCTCGGGGGCCAGCCGGTAGTCGGGGGCGAACACGGGCCAGCCGGTGGCGCGTGCCAGGCGCGCGGTGAGCGAGCGGTGCGTGGCCGCCGAGCCGATGCAGTAGGCGCCGCCGTGCAGGTAGAGCAGGGTGGGCTCAGCGCTGGCGTGGGGGGTGTCCGCCAGGCTGGGCGCGGCGGCCCGCAGCCAGTCGCCCGGCACGCCCCCCAGTTCGCCTCGGGTGATGGACACGTTGCGCGGCACGGGCAGCGACACGCGAGCCAGCACGGCCAGCCAGCGGCGCTGGAACCCAATGGACCAGCGCGGCGAAAACACCGGCTTGAGCAGCGCGCGCAGGCTGGCACGCAGCACAGCCGCCAGGCACGCTTCCAGCACGCCCCGTGGGGAGAAGATGACCATCGATCTGCCCTCTGTTCGGGGGCAGTGTACGGGCGGCTAGGCGGCGCGTCGTGCCGCGTCGGTGACGTTTTCCGCCCGGGTCCTGCACCGGAACCGGGCGTCAGGCGGGCTGGCGGCCGCCCGAGAGCAGGTTCTGCACGGCGGACTGCACCTCGGCCGACTGCAGCGCGGCGTTGAGCTGAGCCAGCGCCGGATGGGCCAGGTAGCCCTGCAGGTGGAAGGTGGCGGGCGTGTGGTCCTGCGACGTGTCGTAACCCTCCAGCGAGGCCATTTGACCCAGCGCCAGGCGTTCGCCCAGGTGCGCGCACAGGTAGCACAGCGCGAGGCGGGGCACGCGCCCGTACCCGACCGTGGTTGACGGTTCAACCAGCACCCGGCTGGTGTCGCACACATCGTCCACCAGGCCGCCCGGCAGTTCCCACAGCTTGAGCAGCAGGCCGCCGATTTCGCCAGCGCTCAGGCCCACGGCGTCCTGTTCGTGGCGGGTGCGCTGCACCCGGTCCATTGCCAGCCAGCTGTCGAGCGAGGCCGGTGGCAGCAGTGAAGCTGCGGCCAGATGACCAACAAAGCCGAGCACCACCTGCGTGGCGAGCGCGCCCTGCTCGGGCAGGTTCAGCGCCTTGCCCAGGCGCACGCTGAGTTCGCTGGCGATGGCGCTGGCGTGCCAGATGCGGTCAAACGCCCGCTGCGAGCTGGCCAGGGTCGGCTTGAAGGCTTCGGCCAGCATGTATTGCATGCAGATGCTGCGCACCGTGTTCATGCCGAGGAAAGTGATGGCCTGCCCGATGCCGTTCACCGGATTGCGCAGGCCATACAGCGGCGAGTTCACAGTAGACAGCACCTTGGCCGCGATCAGCGGCTCGCCCATCACCAGCTCGCCGAGTTCGTTGGACCCGGCGCGTGCGAGAAATTCGGGCGAGAGCAGCTTCTGCAGCGAGCGGGGCGGGCGGGGGATGCCCTTGACCGCGTGGGCCAGGGCCAGGCGGCGCTCGCCGTCCAGCTCGGCTTCGCGTGTCCAGTGCAGCGCCACCAGCTCGGGTGGCACCGGACGCTCCACCGGGACAGGTGGGGTGAGGGATGCGGGTGGGGCGGCCGGCATGGGCGCTGCAGGCATGCGTTGGCTGTGGGGGGTGCCGGGTGGGGGTGGTACGCCTCGCGAGGGGAGGGCAGGGCCACCGGCCGTGCGCGCAGCGGGGCTGCGGCGCAGCAGCCACCAGACGAGGGCGATCACCAGCACGCCGGCGATCCAGAGCATCAAAACCATCACGTTGTAGCCTCCCGAGTAAGGGCCGGCCTCCTGCGGATGGGCCCGCCACTCCCCGGTGTATCGACCGAACGGGGCGGTTCTTGAGGCGGCGGCGGGTCAGCCCAGGCGGGCGCGGTGGCGCTCGATCTGGGCCCGCACCTGGGCGGGCGCCGTGCCGCCCAGTGTGTTGCGCGCGTTCAGGCTGCCGCGCAGGCTCAGGCACTCGTACACGTCTTTCTCGATGCTGGGGTTGAAGCCCTGCAGCACGGCCAGCGGCAGTTCGGAGAGGTCGCAGGCGTGGCTGGTGGCGGCCTTCACGGCGTGGGCCACGGTTTCGTGCGCGTCGCGGAAAGGCAGACCCTTCTTCACCAGGTAGTCGGCCAGGTCGGTGGCGGTGGCGTAGCCCTTCTTGGCAGCCTCTTCCATGGCGATGGCGTTGACCGTGATGCCGCCTTCCTTTTTGCCGGTGGCCGTGTTCAGCTGGCCGCCCACCATCTCGCTGAAGATGCGCAGGGTGTCTTTCAGGGTGTCCACCGTGTCGAACAGCGGCTCCTTGTCTTCCTGGTTGTCCTTGTTGTAGGCCAGGGGCTGGCCCTTCATGAGCGTGATCAGGCCCATGAGGTGGCCGACCACGCGGCCGGTCTTGCCGCGCGCGAGTTCGGGCACGTCGGGGTTTTTCTTCTGCGGCATGATGGAACTGCCGGTGGTGAAGCGGTCGGCGATCTTCACGAAGT
>JAUXNG010000007.1 GCA_030682835.1 Hydrogenophaga sp.
TATCGCCTACAACCAGGAAGAGTTCGTCGAGATATGCAAGCGCGGCCTGGAAGCCTCGCCGACCCGGGAGTTGCTGATCGAGGAGTCGCTGCTCGGCTGGAAAGAATTCGAAATGGAGGTGGTGCGCGATCACCAGGACAACTGCATCATCGTCTGCTCCATCGAGAACCTGGACCCGATGGGCGTGCACACCGGTGACTCCATCACCGTGGCCCCCGCCCAGACGCTGACCGACAAGGAATACCAGATCCTGCGCAACGCCTCGCTGGCGGTCCTGCGCGAGATTGGCGTGGACACGGGTGGCTCCAACGTGCAGTTCTCCATCAATCCGGCCGACGGCCGCATGGTGGTGATCGAGATGAACCCGCGCGTCTCGCGTTCGTCGGCGCTGGCCTCCAAGGCCACCGGTTTCCCCATCGCCAAGGTGGCGGCCAAGCTGGCCATCGGCTACACGCTGGACGAGCTGCGCAATGAGATCACCGGTGGCGCCACCCCGGCCTCGTTCGAACCGTCGATCGACTACGTGGTGACCAAGATCCCGCGTTTCGCGTTCGAGAAGTTTCCCACCGCCGACAGCCGCCTGACCACGCAGATGAAGAGCGTGGGTGAAGTCATGGCCATGGGCCGCACCTTCCAGGAATCCTTCCAGAAAGCCCTGCGTGGCCTGGAAGTGGGCGTGGACGGCATGAACGAAAAAACCCAGGACCGCGAGACGCTGGAGCGCGAGCTGGGTGAGCCCGGCCCGGACCGCATCTGGTACGTGGGCGACGCGTTTGCGGCCGGCTGGTCCATGCAGGAGGTACACCAGTTCACCAAGATCGACCCCTGGTTCCTGATCCAGATCGAGGAGATCGTGAAGATCGAACTCCAGCTGGAGAAAACCAGCCTGGACGCCATCGACGCCGACACCCTGCGCGGCCTGAAGAAGAAGGGCTTCTCTGACCGTCGCCTGGCCAAGCTGCTCAAGACCACCGACAAAGCGGTGCGTGAGCGCCGCATCGCGCTCAACATCCGCCCGGTCTACAAGCGCGTGGACACGTGTGCGGCCGAGTTCGCCACCGACACCGCCTACCTGTACTCCACGTACGAAGGCCATGGCGACGGCGAGTGCGAAGCCGAACCGACCAGCAACAAGAAGATCATGGTGCTCGGCGGTGGTCCCAACCGCATCGGCCAGGGCATCGAATTTGACTACTGCTGTGTGCACGCGGCGCTGGCCATGCGCGAAGACGGGTACGAGACCATCATGGTCAACTGCAACCCCGAGACCGTGTCCACCGACTACGACACCAGCGACCGTCTGTACTTCGAGCCGCTGACGCTCGAAGACGTGCTCGAAATCGTGGACAAGGAAAAGCCCACCGGCGTGATCGTGCAGTACGGCGGACAGACGCCCCTGAAGCTCGCGCTGGGTCTGGAGGCCAATGGCGTGCCCATCATCGGCACCAGCCCCGACATGATCGACGCTGCAGAAGACCGCGAGCGCTTCCAGAAGCTGCTGCACGAACTGGGTCTTCGCCAGCCGCCGAATGCCACCGCACGCACGGAACCCGAGGCTCTGGAGAAAGCGGCTGCCCTCGGTTATCCGCTGGTCGTGCGCCCCAGCTATGTGCTGGGTGGCCGCGCCATGGAAATCGTGCACGAGCAGCGCGACCTCGAGCGCTACATGCGCGAAGCCGTGAAGGTCAGCCACGACTCGCCGGTGCTGCTGGACCGCTTTCTGAACGATGCCATCGAGTGCGATGTGGATGCCATCCGCGACCACACCGGCCGCGTGTTCATCGGCGGCGTGATGGAACACATCGAGCAGGCAGGCGTGCACAGCGGTGATTCCGCCTGTTCGCTGCCGCCTTACTACCTGAGCAAAGCCACGGTGGACGAGCTCAAGCGCCAGACCGCGGCCATGGCCGAGGGCCTGAACGTGGTGGGTCTGATGAACGTGCAGTTTGCCATCCAGGAAGTGGAAGAGAACGGCGTCAAGACCGATCTCATCTTTGTTCTGGAAGTGAACCCGCGTGCCTCGCGCACAGTGCCTTTCGTCTCCAAGGCCACTGGCATCCAGCTGGCCAAGGTGGCGGCACGCTGCATGGCCGGCCAGTCGCTGGACGAACAAGGCATCGGTGCTGAAGTGACGCCGCCTTACTTCAGTGTGAAGGAGGCCGTGTTCCCCTTCGTCAAATTCCCCGGTGTGGACACCATCCTCGGCCCGGAGATGAAGTCCACCGGTGAGGTGATGGGCGTGGGCAAGACCTTCGGCGAAGCTTTCGTGAAAAGCCAGCTCGGCGCCGGCACCAAGCTGCCGCAGTCGGGCAAGGTGTTCCTCACGGTCAAGGGCGGCGACAAGCCGCGTGCCGTGGAAGTGGCGCGCCAGCTTGTCGAGATGGGCTTCGAGCTGGTCGCCACGCGCGGCACGGCAGCCGCCATCGCGGAAGCCGGCATCGCCGTGCAGACGGTGAACAAGGTCACCGAGGGTCGCCCGCACATCGTGGACATGATGAAGAACAACGAGATTGCGCTCGTCATCAACACGGTGGAGGAGCGGCGCAACGCGATTGCCGACTCGCGCCAGATCCGCACCTCTGCGCTGCTGGCACGCGTGACGACCTTCACCACCATCGCCGGCGCTGAAGCTGCGGTGGAAGGCATGAAGTACATGGACAGCCTGGGTGTGATCTCGGTGCAGGAGATGCACGCACAGCTGAGCGCCTGATCCCCCCGAGGAGCCGGCAAAAGCCGGTTTCTTTCGCGGCATAATGAATGCACATGAACACCGCCGAGCGGCAACGCCCGGCGGTTTCCTTTTGGAGATACCGATATGGCCACCCTTCCCATCACCACGCGCGGCGCCGAAAAACTCAAAGCCGAGCTGCACCGCCTGAAAACCGTTGACCGTCCCTGGGTGATCAATGCGATTGCCGAGGCGCGCGCCCAGGGCGACCTGAGCGAAAACGCCGAATACGACGCTGCCAAGGACCGTCAGGGCTTCATCGAAGGCCGCATTGCCGAGATCGAGAGCAAACTCTCCACGTCTCTGATCATCGATCCCAGCGCGGTGGACGCAGCCGGGCGCGTGGTGTTCGGCGCCACGGTCGAACTGGAAGACGAGAACAGCGGCGCGTCTGTGACCTACCAGATCGTCGGCGAAGATGAGGCGGACCTGAAACTCGGTCTCGTCAACATCAGCAGCCCGATCGCACGGGCGCTGATCGGCAAGGAAGAGGGCGACGTGGCGGTGGTGGAAGCACCGGGCGGCACCCGCAGCTACGAAATCGTGTCGGTGCGCTACGCCTGATGGCTTGGCAGCGCCTCTCGCTCGCCCTGGCGGCGTTGTGGTGGGGAGGCATCAGCGCGCTGAGTTTTCTGGCCGTGCCGACGCTGTTTGCGCGGCTGGGCGCACCCACCGCGGGTCCGGTGGCGGCGCAGTTGTTTTCGCTGCAATGCTGGGCCGGGCTGGTCATTGGCCTGGCGCTGTTGCTGATCCTGCGCCGCGAGCGCGCCGCCGCGCAGTTTCCACTGACGGGCCAGGCGCCCGATCCGCAGCGCGTGGCCAACATGCAGCGCGTGCTGGGCACCATGGGCTTCGTGCTGGCGGCCATGCTGCTGGCCCTGATGCAGGAATTCGGCGTGGCCCAGAAAATCGTCACCGCCCGCGCCACGGACGGCAACCTCCGCCTGTGGCACAGCGTGGGCAGCCTGATGGTGCTAGGGCAGTGGCTGTGTGCCGGTGCCGTTTTATGGCGACTCTCCCAATCAAGCGATAGCGCTGCCGGCATGAAGTGACCCGTTCAAGGGCACCGCGGAACCGGCTTTGCCGGGCCGCCAGTGCCGCCCCCCTTGGGGGGTGACGCCGAAGGCGGCGCGGGGGGGTCACATCCTTTCTGCGGACTCCAGGGTGTTCACCATCAGCATGGTGATGGTCATGGGGCCCACGCCTCCGGGCACCGGGGTGATGTAGCTGGCCACTTCCTTGACGCCGGCGAAATCCACGTCACCGCAGAGCTTGCCTTCGTCGTTGCGGTTCATGCCCACGTCGAGCACCACCGCGCCAGGCTTGACCATGTCGGCGGTCAGCACGTTGCGCTTGCCCACGGCGGCCACGATCACGTCGGCCTGCAGCGTCATGGCTTTCAGGTCTTTCGTGGCGCTGTGGCAGATGGTGACGGTGGCGTTCTGTTGCAACAGCATCATGGCCATGGGTTTGCCGACGATGTTGCTGCGCCCGATCACCACCGCGTGCTTGCCTTTTAGGTCGTAGCTGATGCTTTCAAGCATCTTCATGCAGCCATAGGGCGTGCAGGGCCAGAAGCCGGGCAGGCCGGTCATGAGGGCCCCGGCGCTGGCGATGTGAAAGCCGTCCACGTCCTTCTCGGGCGATATGGCCTCGATCACGCGCTGGGCATTCATGTGCGCCGGCAGGGGCAGTTGCACCAGGATGCCGTGGATTGCGGGGTCGCGGTTCATGGCGTCCACGCGGGCCAGCAGTTCGGTTTCGGTCAGGGTGGCGGGCCATGTTTCCAGCACCGAGTGCATGCCCGTGTCTTCACAGGCCTTGACCTTGTTGCGCACATAGACCTGGCTGGCCGGGTTGTCGCCCACCAGGATCACGGCCAGCCCCGGTGTGATGCCTTTGGCCTTGAGCGCGCTCACGCGTGTGCTCACGTCGGCGCGAAGCTGTTTGGAGAGGGCGTTGCCGTCGATCAGTTGGGCGGTCATGGTCGTGGGTGGGTCGTGGGGAAATGGAAACGCCCGCCGGGGAGGGGCGGGCGTTGGCGTGAGGTCTGGCGGGTCAGGCCTTGGGCGGTGTCTGTCCCAGTGCGATCTTGAGCAGGTCGGCCACGGTGTTGGCGCCCAGTTTTTCCATGATGTTGGCGCGGTGGGCTTCGACCGTCTTGATGCTGATGCCGAGGTCGTCGGCGATCTGCTTGTTCAGGCGCCCGGCGACGATGCGTTCCAGCACCTGGGCCTCCCGGCTGGTCAGCTTGGACAGCAGTGCATCGCGGCTGGCGGCCTGCTGGTAGGTGGTGAAGGCGTCTTTGGCGTGTTCCAGCATGCGCTCGACCAGCGCCACCAGCTGGTCTTCCTTGAAGGGCTTCTGGATGAAGTCCAGTGCGCCCTTCTTCATCGACTCCACCGCCATGGGCACGTCGCCATGGCCCGTGATGAACACGATGGGCAGCGGAGACTGCCGTTCGATCAGGCGGTCCTGCAGTTCCATGCCGGTCATGCCGCCCATGCGGATGTCGGCGATGAGGCAGGCCACTTCGCGGGCGTCGTATCGGCTCAAAAAGGCCTCGGCGGACTCGAAGCAACGGACCCGGTAGTCCTTGCCTTCCAGCAACCATTGCAGGGAGTCCCGCACGGCCTCGTCGTCATCGACCACGTAGACGGTGCCTTTTTTCGGTATCAAACTCATCTCGCTCTTTCTGTGTCCGCCAACGACTGCGGGTTTGGGCTGCTGGTGTTTTCTGCGGCGATCAGCCGGGAAATGACGGGAATCCAGAAGCTGAAGCAGCAGCCCGCCACCTCTTCCCCATTGTAGATGTTCTGTACCTGCATCCTTCCGTGGTGCGATTCCACGATGCTGCGGCACAGCTTCAGGCCAATGCCCATGCCTTCGGCCTTGGTGCTGTAGAACGCTTCGTAGATGCGCTCGATCATTTCGGCCGGCACGCCGCCGCCCGAGTCGCGCACGGTGAACTCGACCACGTCTTGATCGTCCTGCCGGCGCGGTGCCACCCGCAGTTCGATGTAGCGCTCGCCGGGCGCGCGCGCGGCCTGCGCGATGGCCTCGCCACCATTCTTCAGCAGGTTGATGAGCACCTGTTCGATCAGGATCGGGTCGACCATGAGGCTGGGCAGGCGAGCCGCCACATAGGTGGACAGGCGCACCTGTTGGCGCCGCAGTTCGATGTCGGCCAGCTCGATGGCGTTGCTCACCATCAGCGCCACATCGCTGGGTGTGGGGTTGGGTTCGCTGCGTTTCACGAACGCCCGGATGCGCTGGATGATCTGGCCCGCGCGCTGGGCCTGGCGCGCCGTTTTCTCCAGCGCGCCGAGCAGTTCGTCCTGCGTGATGCGGTCTTCCTGCACGCGCGAGATCATGCCGTTGCAGTAGTTGCTGATGGCGGTGAGCGGCTGGTTGAGTTCGTGGGCCACGCTGGAGGCCATCTCGCCCATGGTGATGAGTCGGCTGGCGGTCTGGGCCCGCTCGGCCTGGCGCGAGGCCTGCTCTTCGGCGTTGCGCCGGGGGGTGATGTCGCTGGCAATCACCATCTGTGCCAGGCGGCCGTCCACCCAGGTGAGGTAGCGCGTGCGAACCTCCAGCCAGCGGTCCAGCTCTTCCACGAAGACCTCGGCGTTTTCAGCGCCGGCATCGGTCAGCGTGTCGGTGGGCATGCCGGCAAAGGCATCCACCGCGTCGCCATCGTCCGGGCTGGGGGTTGGTTGCGTGCCCGCCAGGTCCACCAGGTGGCGATGGCCCACGCCGCGGGTGCCGAACCACAGGCGGTACATCTTGTTGGCGAACAGCATCTCGTCGCTGCCCAGCGGGGCCACGGACACGGCCGAGTCCAGGCTTTCCAGCACGGTGGTGAAGCGTTCGTAAGAAGCCGACAGCTCTTCGCGAATGCGCTTGGGCTCGGTGATGTCGGTCATCGAGGTCATCCAGCCGGTCTGGTGGCCGTTGGGGTCGATCAGCGGCGACACGTACATGCGCGCATCGAAGATGCTGCCATCGCGTCGCTGCACGCGCACCTCGAAGCCGCCGGGCGTGGAGCGACCGCTGAGCTCGTCCTCCAGGCGCGAAGCGAGCTGGTCGTGGTCCTGCTCGGGCCAGTAGGGGAAGGGGGCGGTGCGGCCCACCAGCTCGCCTTCGGTCCAGCCGGTCATGGAGCAGAAGGCCGGGTTCACGTAGGTGATGCGGCCCTGCAGATCGAGCGCCCGCATGCCGGTGAGCATGGAGTTCTCCATGGCCCGCCGGAAATTGGTCTCGGCCACCAGGGCCTGCTGGGCCTGCACGCGCCGGCGTGTGTGGCGCCAGGTGCCCAGCAGCATCCACACGGTGAGCGCGCTGAGCGCGCCGATCACCCAGAAGAAGCCGCTGCCCACGATGTCCTGGGAGGTGCGGTAGCCCTGGGCCTTGAGCAAGAGGCCGTTGCCCACCGGGGACACCGGTACCTCGTGCTCCAGTGACTGGGCCGACCAGGGGAGCAGGCGCAGCACCGTGTCGGGCGATTGCAGGCTGCCCGCCAGCACGCGCCCGCGGTCGTCCAGCAGCGCCACGGCGTAGCGCGCCATCACCTCGGGCGGGATGCCGAAGCGCATCAGTCCGTCGATGGAGTACTCGCCCATCACGGTGCCAGCAAAGCGTCCCTGCTCGGTCAGCGGGACCTGCAGCATCAGCGTGGCGCTGCGGGGCTCTTCACCCATGGGGCGCGAATAGATCGGCTGGCGCAGATCGCGCGCCAGGTCGAACGAGCCGTCGGTTTCATTGGGCGCAAGCGTGCTGCCCTGCGCGCGCATGAGGGCGACCGGCGCACTGGGCGATGCGTAACTGGCGAGCACATGGCGGCGCGAATCCACCCAGCTCACCGCGAGCAGTTCAGGGAACTGGCTGATGAGCGACTCCACCTGGAATTCGAACTCCTCGGTGGAGATTTCCTTGTTGTCCACCTCGCGTGCCAGGCGCATGAGCTGCTCCTGGCGTTCCAGCAAGCGCAGGCGCAGCCGCTGCTGTGCGTATTCCACATCGCGGGTGACCGCTTCCTGCTCCCGTTCGAGTTCTTCAAAGCGCAGGTAGGTGATCGCCACGGCAATCGCCGAAAGGAACAGCAGCACCGCCAGCAGTGGCGCCAGCGTGGCAAAGCGGTCCTGCCGCGAAGGAGGGAGCCGGCGCCACCAGCGTTTCCACCAGACGGTGGACGGGGGTCGGGGCGCGGGGTTCGGGGTGGGCGAAGGAATCATGGGCAACAGGGAAGTCTACGTGAGCCACCCCCTTTCCTGACGGGAAACTGGCACAAAAGCAGGGTGTCCGTGCATCCCATCGCACCGCAACAGAATATCACTATATGGAAATCAACTGCACATATTGAAATTATGAAAAAGCTGTGGGAAAATCTGGCGCACTGCGGAGAATCCCGCCGTAAGCTTTGTTCAAACCAACAGGAGACAGACATGTCAGCGACCGACGACGCTCTCAATGGCCGTGGTGCCGGGGATGTGGATACCCAGGAAACCCGGGAATGGATGGAGGCGCTGGCCGCCGTGATCGAGCGTGAAGGCCCCGAGCGCGCGCACTTCCTGTTGGAACAGTTGCTGGAAGAAGCACGGCAGAACAGCATCGACCTGCCGTTCTCGGCCAACACGGGTTACGTGAACACGCTGGAGCCCACAGAAGAAGCCCGCTGCCCCGGCAACATCGAGATTGAGGAGCGCCTGCGCGCCTACATGCGCTGGAACGCGATGGCGATGGTGGTCAAGGCCAACCGCCACAACCCGGAAGACGGTGGCGACCTGGGTGGTCACATTGGATCGTTTGCCTCTCTGGCTCACATGTTTGGCGCCGGCTTCAACCATTTCTGGCACGCCGAGAGCGAAAACCACGGTGGCGACTGCCTGTACATCCAGGGGCACGTGTCTCCTGGCGTGTACGCCCGGGCCTACCTGGAGGGCCGCCTGACCGAGGAGCAGCTGCTGAACTTCCGCCAGGAAGTGGACGGCAAGGGTCTGTCGAGCTACCCGCACCCCAAGCTCATGCCCGAGTTCTGGCAGTTCCCCACCGTGTCGATGGGCCTGGGCCCGCTGATGGCGATCTACCAGGCGCGCTTCCTGAAGTACCTGCACGCCCGTGGCATTGCCAACACCGAAAACCGCAAGGTCTGGGTGTTCTGCGGCGACGGCGAAATGGACGAGGTGGAATCGCTGGGCGCCATCAGCCTGGCCGCACGCGAGAAGCTGGACAACCTGATCTTCGTCGTCAACTGCAACCTGCAGCGACTGGACGGCCCGGTGCGTGGCAACGGCAAGATCGTGCAGGAACTCGAAGGCGAATTCCGCGGCTCGGGCTGGAATGTGATCAAGCTGCTGTGGGGCTCGAACTGGGACCCGCTGCTCGCGCGCGACAAGGAAGGTGCGCTGCGCAAGATCATGATGGAAACGCTGGACGGCGATTACCAGGCCTTCAAGGCCAATGACGGTGCCTACGTGCGCAAGCATTTCTTCGGCCGCGATCCGAAGGCGCTGGAACTGGTCTCGCACATGACGGACGACGAAATCTGGGCGCTGCGCCGTGGCGGCCACGACCCGCAGAAGGTCTACGCCGCGTACCACAAGGCGGTGAACCACCAGGGCCAGCCCACCGTGCTGCTGATCAAGACCGTGAAAGGTTTTGGCATGGGCAAGTCGGGCGAGGGCAAGAACAACGTGCACCAGACCAAGAAGCTCACCGACGAAGACATCAAGATCTTCCGCGACCGCTTCAACATCCCGATTCCCGACAGCGAGCTGGCCAAACTGCCCTTCTACAAGCCGGCCGACGATACGCCGGAAATGCAGTACCTGCATGCCCGCCGCCAGGCACTGGGCGGCTACCTGCCCAAGCGCCGCGTCAAGTCAGACGAGAGCTTCACGGTTCCCTCGATCGAGACTTTCAAGAGCGTGATGGAGCCCACGGCGGAAGGCCGCGAGATCTCCACCACCCAGGCCTATGTGCGCTTCCTCACCCAGCTGCTGCGCGACCAGGCCCTGGGCCCGCGCGTGGTGCCCATTCTGGTGGACGAGGCCCGCACCTTCGGCATGGAAGGCCTGTTCCGCCAGATCGGCATCTACAACCCCGCTGGCCAGCAGTACACCCCTGTCGATAAAGACCAGGTCATGTATTACAAGGAAGACAAGGCGGGCCAGATCCTGCAGGAAGGCATCAACGAAGCCGGTGGCATGAGCAGCTGGATCGCAGCGGCCACCTCTTACAGCACGAGCAACCGCATCATGGTGCCGTTCTACGTGTACTACTCGATGTTCGGCTTTCAGCGCATCGGCGATCTGGCCTGGGCGGCTGGAGACATGCAGGCGCGGGGCTTCCTGCTGGGCGGTACCTCCGGGCGCACCACGCTCAACGGCGAAGGCCTGCAACACGAAGACGGTCACAGCCACATCCTGGCCGGCACCATCCCGAACGGCATCAGCTACGACCCGACCTTCGCGCACGAAGTGGGCGTGATCCTGCACCACGGCCTGAAGCGCATGGTGGAGAAGCAGGACAACGTCTTCTACTACCTGACGCTGCTGAACGAAAACTACGCCATGCCCGGCCTGACGCCGGGTACCGAAGACCAGATCATCAAGGGCATGTACCTGTGCAAGCCGGGCGGCGAGGGTGAGCAGCGCGTGCAGCTGCTGGGCTCCGGCACCATCCTGCGCGAGTCGATCGCTGCGCAGGCCTTGCTGGCGCAGGACTGGGGCGTGCAGGCCGATGTGTGGAGCTGCCCGAGCTTCAACGAGCTGACCCGGGCCGGTCAGGACGCCGAGCGTTTCAACCTGCTGCACCCGACCGATCCCCAGCGCGTGCCCTTCGTGACACAACAGCTGGAGCCGCACCCCGGCCCGGTGGTCGCTTCGACCGATTACATGAAGAACTACGCCGAGCAGATCCGACCCTTCATCCCCAAAGGTCGCAGCTACAAGGTGCTGGGCACCGACGGATTCGGGCGCAGCGATTTCCGCAGCAAGCTGCGCGAGCACTTCGAGATCAACCGCCACTACATCGTGGTTGCCGCCCTGCGCGCGCTGGCCGACGAGGGCAAACTGCCGCTGGCCAAGGTGTCGGAAGCGATTGCCAGGTACGGCATCAAGACCGACAAGGTCAACCCCTTGTACGCATGAAGCTGGCCCGCCCCCGCAGCGCCTGCGGCGCTACCCCCTCAAGGGGGGCGAAACCAGCCGTCTGGCAAAGCCAGCCCGGCGGTTTCCCCGGAAGAAGGCAACGCAAGCGGCGAACTGAACATCTGAATGGAGACAGACATGGCATTGGTTGAAGTACAGGTCCCGGACATCGGCGACTTTGATGAAGTGGCGGTCATTGAACTGCTGGTGAAGGTGGGCGACACGGTCAAGGCCGAACAGTCGCTGATCACGGTCGAGTCCGACAAGGCCTCGATGGAAATCCCGTCGAGCACGGCCGGCGTGGTGAAAGAGCTGCGTGTCGCCATCGGCGACAAGGTCAAGCAGGGTTCCGTGGTGCTGGTGGTGGAGGCGGCCGGTGAAGCACCGGCACCATCACCCGCCCCGGCTGCACCCGCACCCGCACCCGCACCCGCTGCTGCAGCCGCCGCTGCGCCAGCAGCCGCTGCACCTGCGTCAGCGCCAGCGCCAGCCGCCTCGGGTCCCGTGGAAGTGCACGTGCCCGACATCGGTGACTTCAAGGACGTGGCCGTCATCGAGGTGTTCGTGAAGCCCGGCGACACCATCAAGGTGGAGCAGAGCCTGATCACGGTCGAATCCGACAAGGCTTCGATGGAGATCCCGTCGTCGCACGCCGGGGTGCTGAAGGAACTTAAGGTCAAGGTCGGCGACACGGTCAACATCGGTGACCTGCTGGCCATTCTGGAAGGCGCTGCGGGCGTGGCTGCTCCGGCACCCGCTGCCGCAGCACCCGCCCAGGCCGCTGCGCCCGCTGCTGCTGCCGTGGCCGCTCCCGCCGCCGCCGCTGCATCGGTGGAAGCTGCGCCCGCCCACAACCCCACTGGCACCCCCGCACTGGGTCTGCCACACGCATCGCCCTCGGTGCGCAAGTTCGCCCGCGAACTCGGCGTGCCACTCGCCGAAGTGCAGGGCAAAGGCCCCAAGGGCCGCATCACGCTGGACGACGTGCAGGGCTTCACCAAGTCTGTGATGGCCGGCGCGGTGCAGACCGCCGCACAGAAGGCGAAGGCACCGGCCGCAACCGGCGGTGGCGGCTCCGAGCTGGGCCTGATCCCCTGGCCCAAGGTCGACTTTGCCAAGTTCGGCCCCATCGAGCGCAAGGAGATGGGCCGCATCAAGAAGATCAGCGGCGCCAACCTGCTGCGCAACGCCGTGATGATTCCGGCCGTCACCAATCACGACGACGCCGACATCACCGACCTTGAAGCGTTCCGTGTCTCCACCAACAAGGAGAACGAGAAGAGCGGCGTGAAGGTCACCATGCTGGCCTTCCTGATCAAGGCCTGCGTGGCCGCGCTCAAGAAATTCCCCGAGTTCAACAGCTCCATCGACGGCGACTCGCTCGTCTACAAGCAGTACTGGCACATCGGCTTTGCGGCCGACACACCCAACGGCCTGATGGTCCCCGTGATCAAGGACGCCGATAAAAAAGGCGTGCTGCAGATCAGCCAGGAAATGGGCGAGCTCGCCAAGAAGGCGCGCGACGGCAAGCTGAGCCCGGCCGAGATGAGCGGCGCCACCTTCACCATCTCCAGCCTCGGCGGCATTGGCGGGCGTTACTTCACGCCCATCATCAACGCGCCCGAAGTGGCCATCCTCGGGGTCTGCAAGAGCAACATGGAACCGGCGTGGGACGGCAAGGCCTTCCAGCCGCGCCTCATGCTGCCCCTGAGCCTGACCTGGGACCACCGCGTGATCGACGGCGCCGCTGCCGCCCGTTTCAACGCCTACCTCGGCCAGATCCTCGGCGACTTCCGCCGTGTGCTGCTGTAAAGGAACCGGACCATGGCAATGATTGATATCCAGGTTCCTGACATTGGCGACTTCGATGAAGTGGCGGTGATCGAATTGCTGGTGAAACCCGGCGACACCGTCAAGGCCGAGCAGTCGCTCATCACGGTCGAGTCGGACAAGGCGTCGATGGAGATTCCTTCTTCGCATGCCGGCGTCGTGAAAGAGCTGAAAGTACAGCTTGGCGACAAGGTGAAGCAAGGCTCGGTGGTGCTGGTGCTCGAAGGCGAGGGCGCGGGTTCCGTTCGGGCTGAGCCTGTCGAAGCCCCTGCCAATGCTTTGGCGAGCCCTTCGACAAGCTCAGGGCGAACGGAGGTTTCTGCTCCCGTGGCCGTGCCTGCCGCCGCCAGCTTTGGCGGATCGGCCGACCTCGAGTGCGACCTGCTCGTGCTCGGCGCCGGTCCCGGCGGCTATTCGGCCGCTTTCCGCGCCGCCGACCTCGGCCTCAAGGTCGTCATCGTCGAGCGCTACGCCACCCTGGGCGGCGTGTGCCTGAACGTGGGCTGCATCCCGTCAAAGGCGCTGCTGCACGTGGCCGCCGTGATGGACGAGGTCAGCCACATGGCCGACCTGGGCGTGGACTTCGGCGCGCCGGTGGTCAACATCGACAAGCTGCGCGGCCACAAGGAAAAGGTCATCGGCAAGCTCACGGGCGGCCTGGCCGCCATGGCAAAGATGCGCAAGGTCACGACCGTGCGCGGCTACGGCGCCTTCGTGGGCGCCAACCACGTCGAAGTGGAAGAGACCACCGGCACCTCGCAGGAGAAAACCGGCAAGAAGCAGGTGATCGCTTTCAAGAAGTGCATCATCGCCGCGGGCTCGCAGGCCGTGCGCCTGCCCTTCATGCCCGATGATCCGCGCGTGGTGGACAGCACCGGTGCTCTGGAACTCAAAGAAGTGCCCAAGCGCATGCTGATCCTGGGCGGCGGCATCATCGGCCTGGAAATGGGCACCGTCTACAGCACGCTGGGCGCGCGCCTGGACGTGGTCGAAATGATGGACGGCCTGATGCAGGGCGCTGATCGCGACCTGGTGAAGATCTGGCAGAAGATGAACGCCAAGCGCTTCGACAACATCATGCTCAAGACCAAGACGGTGAGCGCCCGTGCGCTGCCCGAAGGCATCGAGGTGACGTTCGAGAGCGCCGAGCCCGGTGGAACGGCACCCGCGCCCCAGGTGTACGACCTGGTGCTCCAGGCCGTGGGCCGCACACCGAACGGTAAGAAGATCGCCGCTGACAAGGCGGGCGTTTCCGTGACCGACCGCGGCTTCATCAACGTCGACATCCAGATGCGCACCAACGTGCCCCACATCTTCGCCATCGGCGACATCGTGGGCCAGCCCATGCTGGCGCACAAGGCGGTGCACGAGGCGCACGTGGCGGCCGAGGTCATTGCTGGGGAACTGCAGGGCAACAAGGAGCTGGCCGCGGCCGCCTTCAACGCCCGCGTGATCCCGAGCGTGGCCTACACCGATCCCGAAGTGGCCTGGGTCGGCCTCACCGAAGACCAGGCCAAGGCGCAAGGCATCAAGGTTAAGAAAGGCCTGTTCCCCTGGACAGCCTCAGGCCGGGCAATTGCCAACGGCCGTGACGAAGGCGTGACCAAGCTGCTGTTTGACGACAGCCCCGAAGCGCACGGACACGGCAAGATCCTGGGCGGTGGCATGGTCGGCACGCACGCGGGCGACATGATCGGCGAGATCGCGCTGGCGATCGAGATGGGTGCAGACGCCGTGGACATCGGCAAGACCATCCACCCGCACCCCACGCTGGGCGAGAGCATCGGCATGGCTGCGGAGGTGGCGCACGGGTCGTGTACCGATCTGCCGCCCGCCAAGCGCTGAACGACTTCGGTGTGGTCAAAAGCCCTCGGGTTCGTGAGAACCGAGGGCTTTTTTCTGAAGGGGTGGACTGCTGCGGCGATGCCCTCGCGGCTTGGCAGGTACTGCGGGTCAGCCTTTTAGCTGCCGCTCCGACACGATGCGCCAGACTGTTCCTTCCTGCGTGAGTTCCAGCATCTTGGGCTGCCCGTCCTCGCGGTAGTTACCCGCTGCGTAGTCTTGCAGGAAGGTCAGGCGCACCCGGTTCTCGTCGATGCGCTCCAGGTTCACCTCGCGCAGGTTCACACTGATGCTCGCGCGCGACACGATGTTGGCCCGCCTTGCAGAGACCCAGGCCGCCCGGGTGAGTCCGCCTGAAGGAACGAAACGTTCGCTGTAGTGAGACAGGTAAGCCTCCACGTCCCGCGAGGACCATGCCTGGCGCCAGGCGTCCAGCTGATCGGCCAGCTGTTCTTCGTCGGACAGCAGGGGCGACGGGAGGGTTGTGGGCGAGCGGGGGTCTGTTGCGATCAGCGCAGCGGCCGGGGCCGCCAATGCCGGCCTCGGCTCTGGTGCCTGTGCCTCGCCCGAAGTCGTTGCGGACATGGCCGCCGTCCATGCTGCGCCAGCGCCCACAAGGGCGGACACCACGGCTGTGGAAAGCAGGGTCAATCCCTGGAAAGGGCCCCGCCATGACGACCGTGCGGACGCAGACGGTTCAGGGGCGCCGCCCTGCGCAGCTTCCATGGTGGCCGTTTCTTGCTGCCCCATGGCGGTCCGAAGCTGGGCCAGCCGGCGCTGGAGGGCATCGTCCACCCGTGCAGGCCTGCCGATGGCGCTCTTTGCAGCGGGAAGCGCCGCGCTGAAATTGGTGCGGCGTGCGCCAGCGCCGGGATGTGAAGCGTCGACGGAATCAACCAGTCGGCTGATACCCGAAAGCCCAGATGTCTGCATGGGAACCCCTAGAGATACTGGCGCTATTGTAGTTATTTGTTACTAGCGTTCAGTGCGGGTGCGGCCATGCGCATCGTCAGACATCGGACCTGGACAAGACCCGGCGAGCGCTCAGCGCAGCGTCGGTGTGCCGGTGCTGTCGGCATTCGCGGCCAGGGGCACGCGCCGGGCGCCATTGAAGCGCTTCTGCCAGTAGGCCATGCGCATGTCTTCCACCCGCACGTGCGAGCCCGCGCGGGGCGAGTGGATGAATTTGCCGTCGCCCACGTAAATGCCCACGTGGCTGAAGGCCCGCTTCATGGTGTTGAAGAACACCAGGTCACCGGGTTTGAGTTCACTGCGGTCGATGATTTGCGTGGCCGCGGCCTGCTCGTCCGCGCGGCGCGGCAGCACCTTGCCGAGCGATTCTTCAAACACCGCGCGCACGAAGCCGCTGCAGTCGAAACCCGTGTCGGCCGAGTTGCCCCCGAATTTGTAGGGCACGCCCAGGAAGCCCATGGCGCTCACCACCAGCCCCGAGGCACGGGCACCGACGGAGTCACGGGCGTTCTGGAGTTGCCCGCCGAGGCGGCTCATGAGGCCTTTTTCCTGGAGCAGAGCGTCCATGTCTTCAAAGGCAGGGTCTGCGGGGGCCGCGTGTGCGGCGACGGCGCAGCTCAGCAAAAGAGCGGGTATCCATCGGGTCATCTGCGCAGAGTACCGGTCCGAGCTCGGCAAGTCAAGCTAAGAAATACACGCAAGCCTTTGATTTTGCTCACAATTACCGTGGGTCCGCCCCAGGGCGCCATTGATCGTTCGGTACGGGGAGCCGTATCCGCAGCCATCGGCGAAAATCTCGGCTTCATTCCATAAAGAAAGACACACCCATGTTGCTGGATGCCACGGATTCCCAACTGGTGCTGGTGGACTACCAGCCCCGTCTGATGCCGGTCATTCACGAGGGCTCGCTGGTGCTGGCGAATGCGATGCGCCTGGCGCAAATGGCCCGGCTGATGGAGGTGCCTGCCTGGGGCACCGAACAGAACCCGGAAAAGCTCGGCACCAACCCCGACGCGCTGCGTGAGCTGTGCCGCAAGACGCTTTCCAAAATGCATTTCAGTGCCGTCGCCGATGGCCTGGCCGACTGGCTGCGACCACCCGCGCGCCCCGCAGGCGGCAACGCCCGCAGCCTGCCCAAACATTTGCAGAAAAGCCCTGCCGCGCCGGCGCCGGAGCGCGCCACCATCGTCATCGCCGGCTGCGAGGCCCATGTGTGCCTGATGCAGACTGCGCTGGAGCTGATCGAGCAGGAATTCGATGTGTGGGTCGTCACGGACGCCTGCGGTTCGCGCACCGAGCGCAACCGCGACGCTGCATTCGACCGCCTCGCGGGGGCGGGCGCCGAACTCGTCACGACCGAGATGGTCGCGTTCGAGTGGCTCGGCACCGCCGACCACCCGGTCTTTCGCGACGTGCACGCCCTGATCAAGTAAGCCGGCCGGTCTGGCCGGGCTGGGATCTCAGCGCGGGGCCAGGCGGATGGCGCCATCCAGGCGAATCACTTCGCCGTTGAGCATGTCGTTTTCGATGATGTGCTTGGCCAGCTTGGCGTAATCCTGAGGCGTGCCCAGGCGCGAAGGGAAGGGCACGCTGGCGGCCAGCGCGTCCTGCACCTCCTGTGGCATGCCGAACAGCATGGGTGTGCCGAAGATGCCGGGGGCAATCGTCATGTTGCGGATGCCGTTGCGCGCGAGGTCGCGGGCGATCGGCAGGGTCATGCCCACCACGCCGCCCTTGGACGCGGCGTAGGCGGCCTGGCCGATCTGGCCGTCGTAGGCGGCCACGCTGGCGGTGGAGATCATCACGCCGCGTTCACCGGTGGCCTCGGGTTCGTTCTTGCACATGGCGTCTGCCGCCAGGCGGATCATGTTGAAGCTGCCCACCAGGTTGACCATGATGGTCTTGGTGTAGACGTTCAGGCTGTGGGGGCCGTTCTTGCCCACGGTTTTCTCGGCCGGTGCGATGCCCGCGCAGTTGATCAGACCCATGAGCTTGCCCATGGAAACGGCCTGAGCGACCACGGCCTGGCCATCGGCCTCGTTGCTCACGTCGCACTTCACGAAGGCGCCGCCGATCTCGCGGGCGACAGCTTCGCCTTTTTCAACCTGCATGTCGGCAATGACGATCTTGCCGCCGCTGGCCGCCAGCATGCGCGCCGTGCCCTCGCCCAGCCCCGATGCGCCGCCGGTGACGATGAATACCTTGCCTTGAATGTCCATGAGATGCTCCTCTGCTGGGTGGTTGACGTTAACGTAAACGTCAATTATGCGGCACAAAAAAGCCCGCGTGAGCGGGCTGATTCAACCGGGGAGACGCTTGGTCGAGTCCGGCGCGAAAGGTGTTCACCCAGAGATGCCGCGGAACCGGCGTCGCCGGGCCCCTGGCATCGTCCCCCGGCGAGGGGAAGCCGCACAGCGGCGCAGGGGGGGCTTACTTGAACCCGGTGCGATCCAGCATCTGTTGCACCTTGGTCATGTTCTTGGCCACGACGCCCAGCGGGATGTTTTCAGTTTTGAAACCATCGCCGCCGATCGAGGCCAGGGCCTTGTTGTCGATCTTCAGACCTTTCACGGCGGGGAATTCGTTGTTGCCGTTGGCAAAGTAGTCCTGTGCGAAGGGGCTCGCCAGGAATTCCATGAACTGTACGGCGTTGTCGCGGTTCTTGGCGTGTTTGGCCACGGCCGCTCCGGCGATGTTCACGTGCGTGCCGCTGGTGCCCTGGTTGGGGAACACCACGCGAACTTTTTCCATTACCGCACGGTCCTCAGGCTTGGTCGACTTGAGCAAACGGGCCACGTAGTACGTGTTGGTGAGCGCCACACCGCACTCGCCCGAGGCCACGGCTTTCACCTGGTCGGTGTCGCCACCCTTGGGTGCGCGCGCCATGTTGTCCACCACGCCCTTGAGCCAGGCTTCACCCTTCTGATCACCCAGGCGCTCGACCACGGTGGCAAACAGCGACAGGTTGTAGGGGTGTGAACCGGAGCGCGTGCACACCAGGCCCTTGAGGGCGGGGTCGGCGAGCTGCTCGTAGGTCGCCACGTCAGCGGCCTTCACGCGCAGCGGGTCGTACACGATCACGCGGGCGCGGGTGGAGAAGCCGGTCCAGGTCACGCCCTCGGCGGTCGGGGCGGCGCGCAGGTTCGCGGGGATGGAGGCGTCAAGCTTGGCCGACTTGATCGGCTGGAACAGGCCCTGGCTGTCGGCCGACACCATGCGGGCGGCGTCCACCAGCAGGATCACGTCGGCGGGGGAGGCGGCGCCCTCGGCGCGCAGGCGGGCGACAATGCCGGCGTCGTCGCCGTCCACCCGGTTGATCTTGATGCCGGTGGTTCGGGTGAAGGTGTCGTACATCACGTCGTCGGTCTGGTAATGACGCGCCGAGTAGAGGTTGAGCACCTTGTCCTGGGCCAGGGCCGGGGACTGAAAAGCCAGGCCTGCGGACAGCGCAGACAGCAGGATCGAGAACTTGGCAAGCGGTTTCATGGGAACACGTCCAGGTTGAAATGACGGGAAACAGACAGGGAAACTGACCAGGTAAAGAACCTGCCGGATGGCGGTGTGGTTCAATTCAAACATGATCTTAACACAAACGCGAATAGTTCTTAATAAGTTTGCTGTCTGGCGTCGGGTGGCCGCGTGCGGATTTCTGGCAGCCGTGCTGGCCGGCTGTGGCAGCACACCGCCACCCCCGCCTGACGGCCCCGGTGCTACCCCCACCGGGCCCCCGCTCGTGGTGGAAACGGCGCGTCGGCCGCCCCGCCTGGGGCTGGCCCTGGGTGGAGGCGCGGCCCGCGGGTTTGCCCATGTGGGCGTGATCCAGGTGCTGGAGCAGAACGGCTTCCGGCCGGATCTGGTGGTGGGCACGTCGGCGGGCAGCCTGGTGGCGGCGCTCTACGCGAGCGGCAAGAACGCCGTCGAGCTGGAGCGCGCTGCCATGAGCATGGAGGAAGCCACGCTCACCGACTGGTCGCTGCCCATCATGGGACGCGGCATGCTGCGTGGCGAGGCGCTGGCCCGCTACGTGCGGCAGGCGGTCGATGGCCGAGTGATCGAGAACATGAGCCTTCCGCTGGGCATCCTGGCCACCGATCTCGCCACCGGGCAGGGCGTGCTGTTCCGCCGGGGCGATGCGGCGCAGGCGGTGCGCGCGTCCAGTGCCGTACCCGGCGTCTTCACGCCCGTGAGCATCGCGGGGCGGGACTATGTAGACGGCGGGCTGGTGGCACCGGTGCCGGTGAGCCAGGCACGCGCCATGGGAGCTGAGGTCGTGCTGGCGGTGGATATCTCCAGCGACCCGCAGGGCAATGCCACCACCGGCGTGCTCGGTCTGCTGCTGCAGACCACCGCCATCATGGGCCAGAGCATCAACCGCCACGAACTGGCGGGGGCCGATCTGGTGCTGCGCCCCAGCCTCACGGGGGTAGGCAGCGCCGATTTCACGTCACGCCAGCGCTCCATTGAAGCGGGTCGAGCCGCCATGACCGCGGCCCTGCCGCGCTTGCGGGCCGAGATGGCCCGGCTGCGGCCGATGTGAGCACCGCATAGGGGAGGCGCATAAAAAAAGCCCCCGCTTTGCAGCGAGGGCTTAAGGGGTCCGATGAAACCGAATTTCGAAAAGGACCCGAGGAGACAACCAGAAAAAACAGTCTTGCGAAACAAGCGCCGTCTTTTGAAGTCAGCCGTATCGTGCCGCAGTCCGTGATCCTCGGGGCCGACAGTCGTCGGGCGGAGGGAACAGCGGCTCGAACGGTCTTCGGATCAGCGCTTCTTGGAAGCGGTTTTGGATGCGTTCACGGCGGTGGCGCTCACCGAGTTGAAGTTGGCTTCGGCCATTTCGGTGGCTTGCTTGACAGCCTTTTGCACCGATTCCATGGCGTTGTTGGCGGCCGACACGGCGCTCTTCATCACGGCCACAGCGGTTTCGGAACCGGCGGGAGCGTTCTTCGATGCGTTGTCGACGACGGTCATGAATTTCTTCTGTGCGTCGTTTGCCTGGGCTTCAGCGGCCTTGCTGAACTCGGCGGTGGTGCCCGAAGCGATGTCGTACAGGTGGCGGCTGTAGGCCACAGTCTTCTCGGCCAGGGGCTGCATCAGGCTGGCCTGCAGCGTCAGCAGTTCCTGGGCGTCTTTGACGCTCAGCAGGGCCTGGGTGCTGTTGGCAGATTCCGACAGGGCGGCCTTGGTGGCCTGCACGTTCAGCTCGACCAGCTTTTCCACGCCTTCGAAGGCTTTCTGGGTCAGGCCGAACAGGGTTTCGAGGTTGGCTTTCTGGGCGGCAACGATTTGTTCTGCGGTCAACATATTCAGTACTCCTAAACTTTGAAAATAAGATTTAGTTGAAGGCTGCTGGAACGCCGCGCTGTCTGGACGCTGTTGTTCTTGTTCGCATTGCTGCACTGCAACATGTTTTCGATTATAGGCATCGGCAAAAGCCTTGCAAGTGCTTTTTGCTGCATTGCAACATTTTAGGGTGCCGTTTCTAAAGGCCGACCTGGGCGCTTGCGGCCAGCGCCGAACGCACAATGGCGCTTCATTTCGAGAACTGCTGTGCACGCCTTCTACGCCGACCATTTCGTGCTGCCCTTGCCCAGTGGGCACCGGTTTCCCATGGCCAAGTACGCGCGGCTGCGCGAGCGCCTCGCTCGTGAACTGCCCGCCGTGCAGCTCCACGAAGCCCTGGCCGCCAGCGATGGTGAACTGGCGCTGGTGCACACGCCGGACTATGTGGCGGCCATCGCGCAGGGCACGCTGCCCGCAGCGGCGCAGCGCGAGATCGGCTTCCCCTGGAGCCCCGCGATGGCCGAGCGGGCGCGGCGATCGGTGGGTGCCACGGTGCAGGCCTGCCGCCTCGCGCTGGGCGGCGCGGGGATGGCGGCCAACCTCGCCGGCGGAACCCACCATGCGTATGCAGACAAAGGCAGCGGTTTCTGTGTCTTCAATGATGCGGCGGTGGCCGCCCGCCTGATGCAGGCGGAGCATGCCCGCCGGCACCGCGTCCGCGGCCCGCTGCAGGTGGCCATCATCGATCTCGACGTGCACCAGGGGAACGGCACCGCGCGCATCTTTGCCCGCGATCCTTCGGTGTTCACGCTGTCGCTCCACGGCGCCAAAAATTTTCCCTTCCGCAAGGAACCGGGTGATCTGGATGTCGAGCTGCCCGACGGCTGCGAGGACGATGCCTACCTGGAAGCGCTGGAGCGCGCACTGGACGAGCTGGGGCAGCGCTTTGAGCCGGGGCTGGTGATCTTTCTGGCGGGTGCCGACCCGCACGAGGGGGATCGCCTGGGCCGGCTCAAGCTCAGCTACGACGGGCTGGAGGCGCGTGACCGGCGCGTGATGGACTGGGCCTGGCAGCGCCGCGTGCCGCTGGCCTTTGCCATGGCGGGGGGCTACGGCACGGACATGGACACCACCGTGCAGGTGCAGATGAACACCTACCGCGTGGCGCTGGACTACCACGCGCGCTGGGCGGCGCTGGCGCCCATGCAGTCGCGCGCGGCGGTGACAGCGGGGTGACGGTGGCAGAGGCAGAATCGCCCGCCATGAACGCAACCACCCGTCCTCAGGCCCTCCCGCGCGACCACTACCGCGTGTTCCGCTCCATCGGCACGCGCTGGATGGACAACGACGTCTACGGCCACGTCAACAACGTCGTGTATTACAGCTGGTTCGATACCGCGGTCAACGCCTGGCTGATCGAGCAGGGCGCGCTGGACATCCATGCGGGCGGCGTGATCGGCCTGGTCATCGAGACGCAGTGCAACTACTTCGCGCCGCTGGCATTTCCGCAGACGGTGCAGGCAGGCGTGCGCGTGGCGCACCTGGGTAGCTCCAGCGTGCGTTACGAGGTGGGGCTGTTTGCTGAAGGCCAGGCGCAGGCGGCCGCGTGCGGCCACTTCGTGCACGTCTACGTGGACCGCGAGACACGCCGGCCGGTGCCGCTGCCCGATCGCCTCAAGCACACGCTGCAAAGCATCCTGTGAGCACCTTCAGCAGAAGCGGCGCCTGCTCGCCATAATTGACGTGAACGTAAACGTCAGCCACAGGAGACCAGCATGAGCCAGAACCCGCCCGTCCCCGCGACCCCCATCGACGCTGCCAGCGTGGATGCCGCCATCACCAGCCGCTTGTCGGCACGCGCTTTCCTGCCGCAAGCGGTGCCCCGCGCCACGCTGGAGCACATCCTGCATGTGGCCAGCCGCGCGCCCTCGGGCACCAACACACAGCCCTGGAAGGTGTACGTGTTGCAAGGCCAGAGCCGTGACACCCTGGTGGACAAGGTCTGTTCGGCCCACGACGCGATGCGAGCCGACCCGTCGCTGGCAGCCCAGTACCGCGAGGAATACGACTACTACCCCGAACAATGGGTCAGCCCGTACATCGACCGCCGCCGCGAGAACGGCTGGAGCCTGTACGGGCTGCTGGGCATCACCAAGGGCGACAAGGACAAGATGCACGCCCAGCACCAGCGCAACTACCGGTTCTTCGATGCGCCGGTGGGGCTGATGTTCACGCTCGACAAGGTGATGGGCCGTGGTTCGCTGGTCGACTACGGCATGTTCCTGCAGAACATCATGATCGCCGCCCGCGGGCAAGGCCTGCACACCTGCCCGCAGGCGGCGTGGAACGGTTTTGCCAAGATCATCCTGCCCCACATTGGCGCTGGCGATCAGGAAATGCTGGTCTGCGGCATGGCGCTGGGTTTCGCCGATCCGGCCGACAAGGTCAACAGTTTCCTCACGCCGCGCGAGCCGGTCGCCAGCTTCACGCAATGGCTGGAATAATCGGCCGCTTTCCATTCCATTCAAAGGACACACCATGAACACCACCCCCAGCGGCCTGCAGTACGAAGACACCGTGGTCGGCAACGGCGAGGAAGCCACCGCGGGTCGCCCGGTCCAGGTGCACTACACCGGCTGGCTCTACAACGACGGCGTGCAGGGCGCCAAGTTCGACTCGAGCAAAGACCGGGGCCAGCCGTTCGAATTCCACCTGGGCGGTGGTCAGGTCATCAAGGGCTGGGACGAAGGTGTGCAGGGCATGAAGGTCGGTGGCACGCGCCGCCTGGTGATCCCGGCCGCTCTCGGCTATGGCGCCCGCGGCGCCGGTGGCGTGATTCCGCCGAACGCCACATTGCTGTTCGAAGTCGACCTCTTGGCGGTCTGACCCCCCCCCTGCGCCGCTTCGCGGCTTCCCCCCAGGGGGACACCACCTGTGGCCCGGCATAGCCGGTTCCACGGTGGTTCTGGGTAACTTCCCTTCGCGCATCAGTAGCCTGTCATGAACCAACGCCCATCCATCCTGATCGCCCGTGCCGTGTTCCCGGACGTGGTCGAGAAACTGCAGCAGCACTTCGAGGTGGAGACCACGCCAGCGGGTGTTGTGTGGTCCTCTGCGGAGCTGGTGCAGCGCCTGCAGGGCAAGGCGGGCGTGCTCACCACAGGTGGCGAGCGTATCGACGCGGCCTTGCTGGCCGCTTGCCCGCACCTGAAGATCGTCGCCAACCTGGCGGTGGGCTACAACAATTTCGACCTGCCGGCCATGACCGCGGCCGGTGTGCTGGGCACCAACGCGCCCGACGTGCTGACCGAAACCACGGCCGATTTCGGTTTTGCCCTGCTCATGGCCACCGCGCGACGCGTGACCGAGAGCGAGCGCTTCCTGCGCGCCGGGCAGTGGAAAGAGTGGTCGCTGGACCTGTTTGCCGGCGCGGAGGTGCACGGCAGCACGCTGGGCATCCTGGGCATGGGGCGCATCGGCCAGGCCATTGCGCGCCGTGCCGCCCACGGCTTCGGCATGCCGGTGATCTACCACAACCGCTCGCGGTTAACGCCCGAGCTGGAGGCCGCCTGCAAGGCCACGTATGTGGACAAGGCCGAGCTGTTGCGACGCGCCGACCACCTGCTGCTGGTGCTGCCCTACAGCGCGGCCTCGCACCACGCCATTGGCGCGGCCGAGCTGGCGCAGATGAAGCCCACCGCCACGCTGATCAACATCGCGCGCGGCGGCATCGTGGACGACGCAGCGCTGGCTGTGGCGCTGCGCGAGCGCCGCATCGCGGCGGCCGGGCTGGATGTGTTCGAGGGCGAACCCAGGGTGCATCCCGACCTGCTCACCGTGCCCAACGTGGTGCTCACGCCCCACATCGCCAGTGCCACGCTGCCCACCCGCAGCGCCATGGCCCATCTGGCGGCCGACAACCTCATCGGCTTTCTGGTCGAAGGGCGCCCCGTCACCCCGCTGAATCCGGAAGTGCTGGCGGCATGAGCCCTGACGGGCTGCTCTGGGCGCTGCTTCTGCTGGTGGTGCTCAATGTCGGGTTGAGCGTGTGGCTGGTGCTCAGGCGTCCGCCGCGCGACGCCGAAGAACTGGCGGCCCGGCAGCAGCAGCTGGGACTGATCCAGCAGCAGATCGTGCAGATGGGTCAGCAGATCGCGCAGCGCGTCGAACGCGTCGAGGGCGAGCTGCGCCGCGAAATTGTCGAGAACGCGCGCAGTGCCAGGCAGGAAAGCCTGCAGACGCTCGCCAGCTTCCAGGAAACCCTGTCACGCCAGGCAGCTGAGGACACCCGCACCCAGAACGCCCAGCTCGACGCCTTTGCCCAGCAGCTGGTGCTGCTGCGTGGCACGCTGGGCGACACACTCACGCGCCAGCTGCAGGACATGGGGGAGGGCAACGCCCGGCGGCTGGCCGAGATCCGCACCACGCTCGACGCCCAGCTGGCCCAGCTGCAGCAGAGCAACGCAGCCAAGCTCGACGAGATGCGTGCCACGGTGGACGAGAAGCTGCAGTCCACGCTGCAGGCCCGGCTTGGCGAGAGCTTCAAGCAGGTGGCCGACCGCCTGGAGCAGGTGCACAAGGGCCTGGGCGAGATGCAGACGCTGGCGCAGGGCGTGGGCGACCTCAAGCACCTGCTGACCAATGTGAAGACGCGCGGCATGTTTGGCGAGGCGCAGCTGGGCGCGCTGCTGGAGCAGGTGTTCGCGCCCGATCAGTACGCCATTCAGGTGGCCACGCGGCCCGACAGCCGCCATGCGGTGGACTTTGCGATCCGCCTGCCCGGGCGGGGCGACGACGGCGCACCCTGCTGGCTGCCGATCGACGCCAAGTTTCCCAACGAAGACTACGAACGCCTGCTTGACGCGCAGCAACGCGCCGACGCCGAAGGGGCCGAGGCCGCTGCGCGCGGGCTGGAGCAGCGCATCCGCCTGGAGGCACGCTCCATGGCCGAGAAATACCTGCAGCCGCCCCACACCACCGACTTCGCCATCCTGTTCCTGCCCACCGAGGGTCTGTACGCCGAGGTGTTGCGTCGCCCCGGCCTGATGGAGGTGCTGCAGCGCGAGTACCGCGTCACGCTGGCGGGCCCCACCACCCTGATGGCGATGCTCAATTCGCTGCAGATGGGCTTTCGCACGCTGGCGCTGGAGCGGCGCAGCAGCGAGGTGTGGCAGGTGCTGGGCGCGGTGAAGACCGAATTCGGCAAGTTCGGCGATGTGCTGGCCCGGGTGAAGAGCCAGACGCAGACCGTGCTCAACACACTGGACAGCGCCGAGACCCGCAGCCGGGCCATGAGCCGGGCGCTCAAGGCCGTTGAGGCCCTGCCGGCCGAGCGGGCCAGCGCCTTGCTGCCACCCGACCCGCTGGACGCAGCCGATTGACCACCAGCCTGCGCGCCGGGCTGGCGCGGCTCATTGCGGCCCAGATCAGCCTGCACGCCTGCATGACGGGGTTTCGCATGGCGGCACCCCTGATGGCGCTGCGCGAAGGCCACAGCGCGCTGGCGGTGGGCATGCTGCTGGCGCTGTTTGCCCTGGCGCAGGTGTTCCTGGCACTGCCGGCGGGGCGCTACGCCGACCGGCGCGGCCTGCGCAAGCCGGTGCTGCTGGCGGTGGGTATCGCCACCACCGGCGCCGCGCTGGCGGTGGTTTTCCCGGTGTTTGCGGTGCTGTGCGTCACAGCGCTGTGCTGCGGTGCGGCCACCGGCCTGTCCATGATCGCGCTGCAGCGCCACGTCGGGCGTCTGGCCACCAACCCGACCGAACTGAAGCAGGTCTTCAGCTGGATGGCCATCGGGCCGTCCATTTCGAACTTCATCGGGCCCTTCGCGGCCGGCTTGCTGATCGATGCGCAGGGTTTTCAGGCCGCCTTTCTCCTGCTGGCCCTGCTGCCTTCGCTGGCCTGGTTCTGGCTGCGTGGCATGGTCGAGCAGCCGCCCGTGCCGCCAGAGCAGCGCAATGCCAGCGGTTCATCGTGGAATCTGCTGCGTGACGCCGGTTTCAGGCGCCTGATGCTCATCAACTGGATGCTGTCGTCCTGCTGGGACGTGCACACCTTCCTGGTGCCCGTGATCGGGCACGAGCGCGGCTTCAGTGCCACCGAGATCGGGGCCATCCTCGGCGCGTTTGCGCTCGCGGCCACCGCCGTTCGTCTGGCCATGCCCTGGCTGGCCAGCCACCTGCGGGAGTCGGTGGTGATCGGCACCGCGATGCTCAGCACCGCGCTGCTGTTTGCGGTCTATCCGCTGGTGCAGGTGGCATGGGCGATGGGCTTGCTCTCGATTCTGCTGGGGGTCGCGCTGGGTTCGGTGCAGCCCATGATCATGAGCACGCTGCACCAGATCACGCCGCACCACCGGCACGGCGAGGCGCTCGGGCTGCGCGCCATGGCCATCAACGGCTCCAGCGTGGTCATGCCCCTGCTGTTCGGTTCGGCCGGGGCGCTGGTGGGGGTGACAGGGGTGTTCTGGGTGGTGGGCGGTGTCGTGGGAGCCGGTTCGCGGCTGGCCTGGAAGATGAAGACCCACCGGCCCTGAGACCCCAATGCCCGGCGGGCTCACGCTTTGGCACCGGTTTGCGGCAGTTTCTTGTCGAGTACCTTTTAGAATCGCGGGCCAACCTGAAAGAAGAGCCGTGCTGTCCATCATCGTTTTGCTTCCTCTTTTGCTGGGTACCGCCGCCACGTTCTGGCTCGGCTCCAGGTCCCGATTGCTCGCCGCCCTGGCCGCGGGCGCAGTGACCGCCACCAGCCTGGCCATCCTGCTGTGGCACGCCCCGGCCGTGATGGCGGGCGAAGTCATCCTCAATGCCTGGGCCTGGGTGCCGGAGATCGGCCTGAACCTGACGTTCCGGCTCGATGGCCTGTCGTTCATGTTCGCCGGGCTGATCCTGTTCATCGGCCTGATGATCATCGTCTACGCGCACTACTACCTGAGCCCCAAGGACTCGGTGGCGAAGTTCTTCAGCGAGATGATGCTGTTCATGGCCGCCATGCTGGGCGTGGTGCTGTCCGACAACCTGCTGCTGCTGGTGGTGTTCTGGGAACTGACCAGCCTGTCGTCCTTCCTGCTGGTGGGCTTCTGGAGCCACCGTCCAGACGCCCGCGCGGGTGCTCGCCAGGCCCTGGCCGTCACGGGCGGCGGTGGCCTGGCCATGCTCGGGGGTTTCGTGCTGCTGGGGCAGATCGCCGGCACCTACGAGCTCAGCGCCATGCTGGGCAACGTCGCGGCCATCCAGGCCGACCCGATGTTCGTGCCCGCGCTGCTGCTGATTCTGCTGGGCGCCTTCACCAAGAGTGCCCAGTTTCCGTTCCATTTCTGGCTGCCCGACGCCATGGCCGCGCCCACCCCCGTGTCGGCCTACCTGCACTCGGCCACCATGGTGAAGGCCGGCGTGTTCCTGCTGATGCGCATGTACCCGGTGCTGGCGGGTTCCGGCTGGTTCGAGGTGATCGTGACCACGGCCGGCCTCATCACCGTGTTGTTCGCCGCCTTCATCGCCATCTTCAAGCACGACCTGAAAGGCCTGCTGGCGTATTCCACGGTGAGCCACCTCGGCCTGATCACCTTCCTCGTCGGCCTCGGCTCGCCGCTGGCCGCCGTGGCCGCGGTGTTCCACGTGCTGAACCACGCCACCTTCAAGGCCTCGCTGTTCATGATCGCGGGCATCGTCGACCACGAAACCCACTCGCGCGACATGCGTCAGCTCGGCGGCCTGTGGGCGCTCATGCCCTGGACGGCCACGCTGTCCATGGTGGCGGCCGCTTCCATGGCGGGCGTGCCGCTGACCAACGGCTTCCTGTCCAAGGAAATGTTCTTCACCGAGGCGGTGACTGGCACCGCGGGCGTGTGGGCGTGGGTGGTTCCGATAACGGTGACGCTGGCGGGCATCTGCAGCGTTGCGTATTCGCTGCGCTTCGTGCACGACACCTATTTCAACGGCCCGCTGGGCGATGTGCCCAACACGCACCCGCACGAGCCGCCGCTGGGCATGAAGCTGCCGGCCACGCTGCTCGTCGTCCTGAGCCTGGCCGTGGGCCTGCTGCCCATGCTGACGTTCGGCCCTCTGGTGGACGTGGCGGCCACCGCCATGGCCGGCAAGCCGTTGCCCGAGTACTACCTCTCGATCTGGCACGGCTTCAACCTGCCACTGCTCATGAGCGCCATTGCGCTGGTGGCCGGCGTGGCGCTGTACCTGGTACTCGCCCGCGGCAAGCGCCTGCACCGCATCGAATCGGAAGCGTGGTTCGGCCCGGCCACCGGCCGGCAGATGTTCGACGGCGTCATCGACGGCCTGTTCGCCTTCGCGGGCCGTGTGTCCGGGCGGCTGGAGACCGGTTCGCTGCAGCGCTACCTGGCCTGGCTGCTGGGCTCGGCGCTGGTGATGGCGGCGTTGCCGCTGGCTGGCAGTGGTATCGGCGCCGGCACGCGCGAGCTGATTCCCGCCACCGGGCTGGCGGTGATGGTGTGGCTGCTGCTGCTGGCCACCTGCGTGGCGGTGGCGGTGACGCACCGCCAGCGCTTCCAGTCGGTGGTGCTGGTCGGCGTGATCGGCCTGGTCACGGCGCTGACCTTCGTCAGCATGTCGGCGCCCGACCTCGCGCTCACCCAGCTGTCGGTGGAGGTGGTGTCCACCGTGCTGCTGCTGATGGGTCTGGCCCTGCTGCCCCAGTTTTCGCCCGCCGAGTCCAGCGTTGTGCGCCGCACGCGAGACGCGGTGCTGGCACTGGGCGGTGGCGCGGCCATGGCCTGGGTGGCCTGGGTGCTGCTCACCCGCAACCACGACTCCATTGCCTGGTACTTTCTGGAGCAGGCCATGCCCTTGGGCGGTGGCACCAACGTGGTCAACGTGATCCTGGTGGACTTCCGGGGCTACGACACCTTCGGCGAAATCATCGTGCTGGGCATCGCGGCCATTGGCGTGTTTGCCCTCATGGACGGCATGCGCACGAGCCGCCCGCTGGCCGACCCAGAGGGCCTGGGCTGGACCTTTGCGCGGCACCCGCTGATGCTGCGGGTGGCGTCGTCGGTGGTGCTGCCGCTGGCGCTGGTGTTCACGCTCTACATCTTCATGCGGGGCCACAACCTGCCCGGTGGGGGCTTCATCGCCGGCCTGATCACGGCCGTGGCGCTGGTGCTGCAGTTCATCGCCCTGGGCCAGAACCGGGCCGAGAACCTGCTGCGTTCGCAGGTGGGGCGTCGCTTCGTGCGCTGGATCGGCTCCGGCCTGGCCATTGCTGGCCTGACCGGCGCGGCGGCCTTCATCTGGTCGCGGCCTTTCCTCACCAGCGCGCACGGGCATCCGCATGTGCCGCTGCTGGGCGAGCTGCCGCTGGCCTCGGCCGCGCTGTTTGACCTCGGGGTCTACCTCACCGTGGTGGGCTCGACCCTGCTGACCATTTCCGTGCTGGGCTCGGTGAGCCGAGAAAGCACATCGTCCACACCTGCCGGGAGCCACCCATGAGCATGGAATTTCTGCTGGCCACCGGTATCGGTTTCGTCACCGCCTGTGCCATTTACCTGATGCTGCGCGGGCGCACCTTCCCCGTGGTGCTGGGCCTGACCCTGTTCGGCTACGCCGTGAACGTGTTCATCTTCGTGATGGGTCGCCTCTGGACCAACGCCCAGCCGATCCTGATCGGTGAAGGCCCCATTGCAGACCCGCTGCCCCAGGCCCTGGTGCTGACCGCCATCGTGATCGGCTTTGCCACCACCGGCTTCGTGATCGAGCTTGCGCTGCGCGGCCGGCATGAAACTGGGAGCGACCATGTGGACGGCCATGAGCCCGGGCACGCGCCCGGCCATGTGCCCGCCACTGCCCCCGCGCGCAAGGCCCGCGCCGGCGGAGGACGTGCCTGATGGACGCGATCTACGCTTTCTGGCTCCAGCACGCGCCGGTGCTGACGGTGCTGCTGCCTGGGTTCACGGCCATGGGCCTGCTGCTGCTCGGTGACGGCGGTGGCCTGTCGGCCCAGGGCGGCAGCCATGATCTTGCCGGGCTGCGCCGTGCGCGCCGCCTGAGCCTGGTCTCGGTGCTGCTGGGTGCCTTCATGGCCGTGGGCCTGGTGGTGCAGGCCAGCGGGGGCGATCTCATGGTCTACCAGCTCGGCGAATGGTCCGCACCCTTCGGCATCGTGCTGGTGCTGGACCGCCTGTCGGCCCTCATGGTGCTGCTGACCTACGCGGTGGCTGCACCCGCGCTGTGGTACGCCACGGGGGGCTGGGACGCACGGGGCCGGCAGTTCCATGCCATCTTCCAGTTCCAGCTGATGGGCCTGTGCGGCGCCTTCCTGACGGGCGACCTGTTCAACCTGTTCGTGTTCTTCGAGATCCTGCTGATCGCCTCGTATGTGCTGCTGCTGCACGGGCAGGGCCGCGACCGCCTGCGCATGGGCATGCACTACGTGGTGCTGAACCTCGCAGGTTCGGGCCTGTTCCTGATCGGCCTGGCCATGCTGTACGGCGTGACCGGCACCCTGAACATGACCGACATGGCTGTGCGCGTGGCGCAACTCACCGGCGAGCCGGCGCTGATCGCCCGCGCCGCGGCGCTGGTGCTGCTGGTGGTGTTCGGCCTGAAGGCAGCCATCGTGCCGCTGTATTTCTGGCTGCCCGGCACCTACGCATCGGCCAGCGCGCCGGTGGCGGCGCTGTTTGCCATCATGACCAAGGTGGGGGTCTACAGCATCATCCGCACGCACTGGGGCATCTTCGGTGCCGACGCGGGCGAGGCCAGCCTGGCCGCTGCTGACTGGTTGCTGCCGCTGGCGCTCACCTCCAGCGTGCTCGGCGTGCTCGGCGCGCTGGCCGCGCACAGCATGGGGCGCCTGGTGGGCTACCTCACGGTGTCCTCGGTGGGCACCATCCTGGCCGGCGTGGGCATGTTCACGCCCGAGACGCTGTCGGCCGCGCTCTACTACACACTGCACAGCACGATCGTGATTGCCGGGCTGTTCCTGCTGGTCGAGCTGATGGCGGCGCAGCGCGGGGACGCGCTGGACAAGCTGCGCCCCGCTACAGCGGTGCGCGAGCCGGTGCTGCTGGGCCTGATGATGATCTTCGGCGCCGCTTCTGCCGCCGGCCTGCCGCCGCTGCCGGGCTTCCTGGGCAAGCTGATGATGCTGGAGAGCTCGGCCGCGCTGGCCGTGCAGCCCTGGGTCTGGTCCGTGGTGCTGGGCGTGGGCTTCCTCACCATCGTCGGTCTGGCGCGCGCAGGGGTGATCGTGTTCTGGCACATCCAGCCAGAGCCGGGGTCGGTGGCGCCCGCATCGGGTTCCAGCCTGAAACTGCTCTCGGCCTCATGGATCTTCATGGGTCTGACCGTGGGTCTGGCCGTGCTGGCCTCGCCCGTGAAGCGCTACACCGACGCCGCCGCGCTGCAGCTCACCAACAAGGCCGCGTACGCCGAGGCCGTGCTGGGGTCGCAGGGTGGGGCACGTGCACAGACCGCCCAGCCTTTTGATGGCTCGCGCCGCGCCGCACCCGTGCCGGCGCCTGCCGACGCGGCCGCACAGGAGAACACCCGATGAACGCCCGACCCGATACCACGCCCACGCCCGTGGCCGAGCCGCGCCCGGCGGGCTGGCTGCCGCACCCGGCGCTGTCGCTGCTGCTGGCGGTGAGCTGGCTGGCACTCTCGCACAGCCTTGCCCCCGTGCACCTGCTGTCTGCGGCGCTGATCGGCCTGATCGTGCCGCGCCTGCTGCGGCCTTTCCTGTCGGTCTCGACCCCGTTCAGCTGGCCCGAGGTGTTCCGCCTGGCGACCATCGTGCTGTGGGACATCGTGGTCTCCAACATCACGGTCGCGCGGCTCGTGCTGGGCCCGATCGACCGCATGAAGCCGGCCTGGATCACGGTGCCGCTGGCCACGCCACACCCGCGGGTGAACGCGTGGTTTGCCACCATCATCACCACCACGCCCGGCACCGTGTCGGCGACGATCGACGAAGAGCGTGGCGTGATTCTGGTCCACGCCCTCAACTGCGACGATGCCGATGCCATGGCCGCCGAGATGAAGCAGCGCTACGAAGCCGCTCTGCTGCGCGTGTTCCGCTTCGAGCCTGGGAGCCCCTCATGACCGTTCTGGAAATCGCCGTCAACATCGGTGCGGCCGCCGTCACCGTGGCCACCTTCCTGTGCGCCTGGCGCCTGCTCACCGGCCCGACCGTGGTCGACCGTGTGCTGGCGCTGGACACGCTGTACATGAACGTGGTGGCGCTGATCGTGCTGCTGGGCATCCGCTGGAACACGGCGCTGCTGTTTGAAGGCGCCTTGCTGGTGGCCATGCTGGGCTTCGTGTCCACCGTGGCGTTGGCGCGCTACCTGACCCGCGGCGACGTGGTGGAGTGACATGAAACACCCCCCGCGCCGCTTCGCGTCTCCCCCCTCTCTCGCCTGCGGCGGGAGGGGGGCGGCACCTGAGCCCCGGCAAAGCCGGTTGCCCGGTGCCACTGGCGGCTTCGGCTGGCTGCAAAACATCGGGCGCTCATGCGCCATGGAGAACTGACATGACCCCCCTGAATCCTCTGGTCGAATGGGCTGCTGCCGCGGTCATAGTGGCGGCTGCGTTCTTCCTGCTGGTGGGCGCCATCGGCCTGGCCCGGCTGCCCGACATCTTCATGCGCCTTCACGCGCCCACCAAGGCGTCGACGCTGGGTGTGGGCGGCATCCTGATCGCCTCGATGCTGGTCGCGGCGAGCCAGGGGCGGCCCGGCATCGCCGAGCTGCTCATCACGCTGTTCGTGTTCGTAACGGCCCCGGTGTCGGCCAACCTGATGGCGCAGGCCGCGCTGCACCTCAAGCTGGCGTCGAAGGCGAAGCTGCCACGCGATGCGGTGCCGGAGCGTCGGGCCAGGTGAAGCCCAGTCCCGCCAGGTAGGTGTCCACCGCCTGGCGCCCCACGGTCCCCAGGTCAAACGCAGCCGGGTCCAGCAGCCAGTTCTGGATCAGGCCGTCGAGCATCACATGCAGGCCCATGGCGGCGTGCGCCACGGGCACCGCCAGCGTCAGCGACTGACGGGTGGCCGCTTCTTGCAGCACCTGAGCGGCAAACGCCATGTGCGCGTTGCGCACGCGCAGGTGGCGGTCGCGCACCGCCCGCATTTCATCCACGTATTCCACCTTGTGAGTGGCCACCTCGAACACGCGACGCGTCTGCTCGTCGTGCGCGGTCTTCTGCATCGCGTCGGCCACCGAGGCGCGCAGCGATGCCAGCGGGTTGTCTTGCCGGCGGGCCTGACAGGCCGCGCCGGCCATCGATTCTTCCAGCGGCAGCGTGACCCGTTCCATCATGGCGTTGAACAGATCGGCCTTGTCCTGGAAGTGCCAGTAGATCGCGCCGCGCGTGGTGCCGGCCGCGGTGGCGATGTCGTTGAGCGAGGTGCGTGAGACCCCGTTTGCCTGGAACAGCTGTTCTGCGGCGTCCAGCAGCGCGTGGCGGGTCACCTGGGCGTCGGCTTTGGTTCGGCGTGGCATGGTCGAGATCCTCCCTGGCGGACTTGGAGCGGGCAGGGCCTGACTGGGCAGGGGCAATGGCCCTGACTATACATACATTCAAGCATGTATGTATACTGCGCAGCTCATCCGCACCGCCCGCGGTTTCCCGCGTGCGTTGCCCCGAGGGACTGGCCTGTTCCTTGCTGACGCATCTGCACCCCTGTTCCATCGCTTTCTCAGGAAACCCCATGCCTGTCACGATTTCCGTTGCCTCACCGGCCCGCCCTCACGCGTCTTTTCGCTTCTCCGCCCTGGGCCTGGGTCTGGTGGTCAGCGCCGTGCTGGCCGCTTGCGGCCCGTCAGCCCCAGCGCCGGGCGCGGGTGGACCGCCCGGTGGCATGCCGCCGGCCGAGGTGGGCGTGGTCACCGTGACCCCGGGCGACGTGGGCCTGGTGACCGAGCTGCCCGGCCGGCTGGAAGCCTCGCGCGTGGCGCAGGTGCGGGCCCGTGCGGCCGGTATCCTGCAGCAGCGTTTGTTCCGTGAAGGCAGTGATGTGAAGGCCGGGCAGGCTCTCTTCCGCATTGACGCAGCCCCGTATGCTGCCGCCCTGCAGAGCGCGCAGGCCGGTCTGGCGCGCGCGCAGGCGAATCTGGGGCAGGCCACGGCACTGGCCGAGCGCTACAAGCCGCTTGTGGCGGAAAACGCCATCAGCCAGCAGGAATACGCCAACGCCGTTGCAGCCCAGAAAGCGGCCGAAGCCGACGTGGCGGTGGCCCGTGCTGCGGTGCAGACTGCCAGCATCAACGTGAACTACGCCAGCGTGACCGCGCCCATCAGCGGGCGCATCGGCCGCGCGCTGGTGACCGAAGGCGCACTGGTGGGGCAGGGCGAGGCCACACAGCTGGCCGTGATCCAGCAGGTGGACCCGATGTACGTGAACTTCACGCAGTCGGCCGCTGAGGCCATGCGCCTGCAGCGGGCGCTGGCCAGCGGCCAGCTCAAGCAGGCCGGTGCCGGTGCGGCCAGCGTGACGGTGGTGCTGGAAGACGGCACGGAATACGCCCGCCCGGGCCGCCTGCTGTTTTCCGATCTGAGCGTGGATGCGGCCACCGGTCAGGTGACGCTGCGGGCCGAAGTGCCCAACCCCGGCGGCAGCTTGCTGCCAGGCCTGTACGTGCGTGTGCGCCTGGAGCAGGCCACGGCCGGCAACGCGCTGACGCTGCCGCAGCAGGCCGTCACCCGCTCGCCGCAGGGCGACTCGGTGATGGTTGTGTCCAGCGAGGGCAAGGTGTCGCCGCGCCCCGTGAAGGTCGGCGGCCAGCAGGGCGGCCGCTGGGTGATCCTGGAGGGTCTGCAGGCGGGCGAGCAGGTGATGGTGGACGGCTTTCAGAAGCTGCGCGGTGACGCGCCCGTGAAGGCCGTTCCCTGGACGCCGCCCGGCAGTGCGCCCGCGACCCCCGCAGCGCCAGCCGCCGCAGCGAAGTAAGGGGCGCACGCATGGCGAAATTCTTTATCGACCGGCCCATCTTCGCGTGGGTGATCGCGCTCTTCGTGATGGTGCTGGGCGCGGTGTCCATCACCCAGCTGCCGATTGCCCAGTACCCGCCGGTGGCCCCACCGTCCATCATCATCAACGCCAGCTACCCGGGCGCCTCGGCCAAGACCCTGGAAGACAGCGTGCTCTCGGTCATCGAGCAGGAAATGAACGGCTCGCCCGGGCTGATCTACATGGAAGCCGTGGCGCAGGCCAACGGCACCGGCGCGATCACCCTGAGCTTCGAGCCCGGCACCAACGCCGATCTGGCGCAGGTGGACGTGCAGAACCGGCTGGCCCGCGCCACGCCGCGGCTGCCGGCGGCGGTGACGCAGCAGGGCGTGCGGGTCGACAAGGCGCGCAACAACTTCCTGCTGTTCGCCATCCTCTCGTCTGACGACCCGGCCTGGGACCCGGTGGCGCTGGGCGACTACGCCTCGCGCAGCGTGGTGCCCGAATTGCAGCGCCTGCCCGGCGTGGGCCAGGCCCAGCTGTTCGGCACCGAGCGCGCCATGCGGATCTGGATCGACCCGGCCAAGCTGCTCGGCTACAACCTCAGCGCGGCCGACGTGAACGCCGCCATCCGGGCGCAGAACGCCCAGGTCTCGGCCGGCGAAATCGGTGCCCTGCCCAACGTGGCCGGGCAGGGCGTGGCCGCCACCGTGGTGGTGAACGGCCAGCTCGGCACGGTGGAGCAGTTCGGCAACGTGGTGCTGCGCGCCAGCCCCGACGGTGCCACCGTGCGCCTGAAAGACGTGGCCCGCATCGAACTCGGCGCCCAGGGCTATGCCACCTCGGCCCGCCTGAACGGCAAGCCCTCGACCGGCATCGGCGTGCAGCTCTCGCCCAGCGGCAATGCCTTGGCCACCGCCAAAGCGGTGCGCGAGAAGATGGCCGAGCTGGAACGCTTCTTCCCACAGGGCATGACCTGGGCCATTCCCTACGACAGCTCGCGCTTTGTGCAGATTTCCATCCAGCAGGTGGCGGTGACGCTGGCCGAAGCGGTGCTGCTGGTGTTCCTGGTGATGTACCTGTTCTTGCAGAACTTCCGCTACACCATCATCCCCACCATCGTGGTGCCGGTGGCGCTGCTGGGCACCTTTGCCGTGCTGCTGGCGCTGGGTTTTTCCATCAACGTGCTCACCATGTTCGGCATGGTTCTGGTGATCGGCATTGTGGTGGACGACGCCATCGTCGTGGTCGAGAACGTCGAGCGCATCATGAGCGAGGAGGGCCTGCCGCCGCTGCAGGCCACGCGCAAGGCCATGGGCCAGATCTCGGGCGCCATCGTCGGCGTGACCGTGGTGCTGATCTCCGTGTTCGTGCCGCTGGCCTTCTTCAGCGGCTCGGTGGGCAACATCTACCGCCAGTTTGCCGCGGTGATGGGCGTGTCGATCGCCTTCTCGGCCTTCATGGCGCTCTCGCTCACGCCCGCGCTGTGTGCGACGCTGCTCAAACCGGTGGAGGCCGGTCACCACCACGAGAAGCGCGGCTTCTTCGGCTGGTTCAACCGGGGCTTTTCGCGCACCGCCAAACGCTACGAGAGTGGCGTGGCCAGCCTGCTGCCGCGCGCCGGCCGCACGCTGGTGATCTACGTGGCCATCATCGCGGCGGCCGTGGTGGTCTACATGCGCCTGCCCACTTCCTTCCTGCCCGGCGAAGACCAGGGCACCATGCTGGTGAACGTGCAGCTGCCCCCGGGCGCCACCTACGAGCGCACGCTCGACGTGATGCAGCAGGTGGAAGGCTTCATGCTGAAGCAGCCCGAGGTGCAGAGCATGGTCGCCGTGCTGGGCTTCAGCTTCTCCGGCCAGGGGCAGAACGCCGCGCTGGCCTTCGTGACGCTGAAGGACTGGTCCGAACGCAAGGGCGCGGGCAGCTCGGCCGAGGCGCTGGCGGGCCGCGCGTTCGGCGGGCTATCGGGCATCCGCGACGCGTTCATCTTCCCCTTGAGCCCGCCGCCGATTCCCGAACTCGGGTCTTCGTCCGGCTTCAGCTTCCGCCTGCAGGACCGTGCCGGCCTCGGTCGCGATGCACTGCTGGCCGCGCGCGGTCAGCTGCTCGGCATGGCCGCGCAGAGCCCGGTGCTGACCGGGGTGCGCCCGGAAGGCCTGGAAGACGCGCCACAGGTGCAGCTCGACATTGACCGGGACAAGGCCAACGCGCTGGGCGTGGGCTTCGACGCCATCAGCAGCGCCATCGGTACCGCGCTGGGTTCCAGCTACGTGAACGACTTCCCGAACGCCGGGCGCCTGCAGCGCGTGGTGGTGCAGGCCGACGCGCCCGCCCGCATGCAGCCCGACGACCTGCTGCGCCTGAACGTGCTCAACAACCGCGGACAGGCGGTGCCGCTGTCGGCCTTCGCCAGCACCCAGTGGGTCAGTGGTCCGATGCAGACCGTGCGCTACAACGGCTACCCGTCCATGCGCATCAGCGGCAGTGCCGCGCCCGGCAGGAGCACGGGCGAGGCCATGGCCGAAATGGAGCGCTTCGCCAGCCAGCTGCCGCAGGGGTTTGGCTTTGAGTGGACCGGCCAGTCGCGCGAGGAAAAGCTCGCCGGGGCGCAGGCCATCATCCTGTACAGCTTCGCCATCCTGGCGGTGTTCCTGTGCCTGGCCGCGCTCTACGAGAGCTGGACCATTCCACTTGCGGTGGTGATGGTGGTGCCGCTGGGTGTGCTCGGCGTGCTGCTGGCGACCCTGCTGCGCGGGTACTCGAACGACGTGTACTTCCAGGTCGGGCTGATCACCATCATCGGCCTCTCGGCGAAGAACGCGATCCTGATCATCGAGTTCGCGAAAGACCTGCAGGCGCAGGGCAAGAGCGTGATCGAGGCTGCGCTGGCGGCCGCCCATCTGCGCTTTCGCCCCATCGTCATGACCTCCATGGCCTTCACGCTGGGTGTGCTGCCACTGGCCCTGGCCAGTGGCGCCGGCTCGGCCAGCCAGCGCGCCATCGGCACCGGCGTGATCGGCGGCATGCTCACCGGCACCGTGCTGGCGGTGGTGTTTGTGCCCATCTTCTTCGTGGTGGTGCGCACGCTGTTCAAGGACAGCGAGCGGCAGCACCGCGTGCATGCCGAACAGGCCGCCCACATGGGAGTGCACAGCAATGACCGTTAAACCCTTCTTCGCGCGCCCGCTGCTGGGCGCCCTGGCCGCGTCCGTGCTGGCCGGCTGTTCCATGATTCCGGCCTACGAGCGCCCGGCGGCGCCGGTGGCCGGCGACTGGCCCACGGGCCCGGTGTCGGCGTCGGCGACCGCCACGGCCACCGTGGCGGCGGCCGATCTTCGCTGGGCCGACTTCGTGGGCGACGCGCGTTTGCGCGAGCTGATCTCGCTGGCGCTGCAGAACAACCGCGACCTGCGCATCGCCACGCTCAACATCGAGCAGGTGCGGGCCCAATACCAGATCCGCCAGGCCGACCAGCTGCCCACCCTGAGCGCGGCGGCCGCGGGTAACCGCCAGCCGGCCAGCGGTGGCGGCATCAGCAGCAGCTACAGCGTGGGCCTGGCCATGAGCAGCTGGGAGATCGATTTCTTCGGCCGCATTGCCAGCCTGAAGGAAGCGGCGCTGGCACAGTACCTGGCCAGCGAAGAAGCGCGTCACGCGGCGCAGACCAGCCTGGTGGCCGCGGTGGCCAGCACCTGGCTAAGCCTGCAGGCGAACGACGAATTGCTGGCGATCACGCAGCGCACCCAGCTCACCCGCCAGGATTCGTTGCGGCTGACGCGCCTGCGCTTCGACAATGGCGTGTCGTCGGCGCTGGACCTGCGCCAGGCTGAGTCACTGGCCGCTGCCGCGCAGGTGGCGCTGGCACAGCAGCAGCGCCAGCGCGCGCTCGATCTGAACGCCCTCACGCTGCTGGTGGGGCAAGCGCTGCCGACGGCCCTGGTGGCCCCGCGGGCCGATGCCGAAGGGCGCATGGCGCAGGCGCTGTTTAGCGACCTGCCGGCCGGCCTGCCGTCGGACCTGCTTACGCGCCGGGCCGACATTCGCCAGGCCGAGCAGCAACTCATCGCCGCCAACGCCAACATTGGCGCGGCGCGGGCGGCCTTCTTCCCGCGCATATCGCTCACCGCCAGCGTGGGAACGGCCAGCAGCGATCTCTCGAACCTGTTCCTGAGCGGTTCCTGGGGCTTCACGCTGGCGCCGCAGGCACTGCTGCCCATCTTCGATGCCGGGCGAAACCGCGCCGGGCTGGACAGCGCACAGGTCACCCGCTCGGTGGCGGTGGCGCAGTACGAAAAAGCCATCCAGACCGCTTTCCGCGAAGTGGCCGATGCCCTGGCCGGGCGTGCCACGCTGGGCGAGCAGCTGCAGGCGCAGGAAGCGCAGGCGGCCGCCGAGGCCGAGCGTTTCCATCTCGCCGAGCTGCGCTACCGCAACGGCATCGCCAGTTTCCTGGACGTGCTGGACGCGCAGCGCTCGCTGTTCGCCACGCAGCAGGCGCTCACGCAGACGCGTCTGGCGCGCCAGCAGAACCAGGTGGCGCTCTACAAGGCGCTGGGCGGCGGCTGGGGCGAGTAGCGTGTGATCACGGGGCCGCCAGCCCAGGCAGGGGTCCCCCGTTCAGCAGCTCACGGGCAGGTCGTAGACCTTGACGATGGCGTCCCAGGCGCTCTGCGGGTCGTCTACGTAGACGAAGAGGTCCAGGTCTTCGGGGGAGATGGTGCCTTCCTCGACCAGCACGTCCAGGTTGATCAGGCGCTTCCAGTAGTCGGAGCCAAACAGCACGATCGGCACCGGCTTGGACTTCTTGCACTGCACCAGCGTGATCACCTCGAACAGCTCGTCCAGCGTGCCGAACCCGCCCGGGAACGCCACCAATGCCTTGGCGCGCATCATGAAATGCATCTTGCGCAGCGCGAAGTAGTGGAACTTGAAGCTCAGCTCGGGCGAGATGAACCGGTTGCCCGACTGTTCGTGCGGCAGCGCGATGTTCAGGCCCACGTTGAGCGCGCCTTCGTCGTGCGCGCCGCGGTTGGCCGCTTCCATGATGCCCGGGCCACCGCCGGTGCAGATGAACAGCTGGTCTTCATTGGGGCAGGTCGCGCTGTAGCGCGCCACGATGCGGCCGAACTCGCGCGCATGGTCGTAGTAGGGCGCGTTGCGCACCAGCGCCTTCGCCCGGGCAATCGCGCCCGGGTTGCCGCCGGCTTCGGCCAGCGCCAGCAGTTCCTGGGCCTCGGCTGCTTCACGAAAGCGCGCGCTGCCGAACACCACCACGGTGTTTTCAATGCCCAGTTCGCGCTGCGCGAGGTCGGGCTTGAGCATTTCGAGCTGCAGGCGGATGCCGCGCGTCTCGCGTCGCAGCAGGAACTCGGGGTCGGCAAAGGCCAGGCGGTAGGCGTCGGCCTGCAGCGGGTAGCCCTCGTTGGAATGCAGCTGCAGTTCGGCCCAGGCGTCTGCCAGTCGCCGTTCGTTGATGTCTTGGGTTTTTTCCATGGGATGTCTTGTAGGGGAACGGTCTGCCCGAAAGCGTGGAGGCCATTGTGCCGGGTCTGATTGAAACGAAAGGTGTCATGCAGCGCAAAGCCCACCCGTGCCGTGCAGCGCGACCATGAAAAAAGGCTCCCGCAGGAGCCTTCGTTCAGCAGGGGCGCGAGCGACCCGGTCGATCAGACGCGGCGGCGGTACTCGCCAGTGCGGGTGTCGATCTCGATCTTGTCGTCCTGGGCCACGAACAGCGGCACCGACACTTCGAAGCCGGTGGCGATCTTGGCCGGCTTGAGCACTTTGCCCGAGGTGTCGCCCTTGACGGCGGGTTCGGTCCAGGTGATCACGCGCTCGACGCTGGTGGGCAGTTCGACCGAGATGGCCTTGCCGTCGTAGAACACCACTTCAACGGTCATGCCGTCTTCAAGGTAGTTCAGGGCGTCGCCCATGTTCTCGGCTTCGACTTCGTACTGGTTGAAGTCGGCGTCCATGCACACATACATCGGGTCGGCGAAGTAGGAGTAGGTGCACTCCTTCTTGTCCAGAATGATCTGGTCCATCTTGTCGTCGGCGCGGCAGACCACTTCGGTGGCCATGTTGTTCAGCAGGGCCTTGAGCTTCAGGCGCACGGTGGCAGCACCGCGGCCGCCACGGGCGTATTCGGTCTTCAGGACGATCATCGGGTCCTTGCCGTGCATGATGACGTTGCCGGCGCGGAGTTCTTGAGCGATTTTCATAGGTGTTCCATCGGTTGGGCCGCGTGTTCCGGACGAGGGGCTGAACACCCCGGGAACTGTGCTGATGAGGCTGCGATCTGTGCGGCTAGGCAGATGGCTGGCAGGAGCGACCGCTGGCGCACAGGCCGCGCGGTTTTCCGCAAAGCCTCAGATTTTATCGCTTTTCACCGACGAAGCCGAGCAGCTGCGTCACCAGGTCGGGCTGCGCCAGCAGCCGCTCGCGCGCGGCCTGTGCGCAGGCCCGCCAGCTGTCCACCACCGCCCAGCCGGGCCAGCCGCCACCAGCCGACCCGATGCCGTTCCACGCCAGGTGGAAGGACCGCAGCGAAGGCGGCGCCTGCAGCCAGTCTAGGAAGGCATGCAGCTTGGCGTGGTGCGCGTTGTCGTGCTGCGGGTAGATGTGCCACACGAAGGGCTGGCCGGCCCACAGCGCGCGCACCAGCGAGTCTTCGCCGCGCACGAAGTTGAGGTCACAGGCCCAGAGCAGGTGGTCGAAATCCCGCTGTGGCAGGCGCGGCAGCGGGTGCAGGCGGCACTGCTGCGCGGGCGTATCGTGGGCGATGGCAGGCCAGCCAGGCAGGGCTGCGGCCACGGCCTCGGCCGCCCGGCCGTGGGTGACGAACCAGTCGCTCGCCACCGTGTCCAGCCCCGCGCCCTGGAGCACCGCGGCCAGTGCCGAGGGTTCGTAGCAGAACAGGCTGGCACGGCGAGGCCGTTCAGGCTGGCGGTGAGGGGTCGCCAGACCTTTCGCGGCAAGCCACTGAGAGGCGTCGAAGGCGGCCTGCCGCGGCAACAGGTCGGGCTCGCGCAGCAGGCCGCCGGTGCGCCCGGTAAACCCCGGGTAGAAATACCAGCGGGTGAGACCGCGGGCCGGACCGCTCATCAGCGGCGAGGGCAGGGTGTGCGAGCGTTCGACATAACTTTCGGCGCTGAGGTACTCCAGGTTGATCCACAGCGGTGCTGTGCCACCTGCGGCCACCCGCTCGCCCAGCGCCTGCACGCAGGTGGCGTCGGCTTCGCAGCCGAAAGCTTCGACCCACACGTCGGCACTGGCCACCCCGGCGGTCAGGTCGGTCGGGGACCGATCCGCGGTCCAGTGGTGCACCTGCACCCGGGGGATGCGGCCCTCCAGCGCGCCGGGCGCCATCCAGGCCAGCGCCCCGGGCTGGTCGATCCACAGCTGCAGCCGGTGGCCGCGGGCGGCCAGGTCGGCGCACAGGCGCCAGCACACGCCGATGTCGCCCAGGTTGTCGACCACCCGGCAGAACACCACCCAGCGCAGCGGGGCGCTGGGAGCTTCAGGCGTGTCGGCCGGGGTGTCTGGAATGGGCGTGGCGGCAAGAGGGTCCATGCCCGCGATCTTGCCGCATCCAGCCCGGCCAGCGTTCACAATACCGGCCCATGTCCGATGTGCATTCCGATCAACTGCTGAGCGAAGTCGCGGCCCTGCCGGGCCTGCCCGGCGTGTACCGCTATTTCGACGCGCAGGGCCAGCTGCTCTACGTGGGCAAGGCGCGCAACCTTAAGAAGCGCGTGAGCAGCTACTTCCAGAAAAGCCACGACGGCACGCGCATCGGCCACATGATCAGCAAGATCGCGCGCATGGAAACCACGGTGGTGCGTTCCGAGGCTGAGGCTCTGCTGCTGGAAAACAACCTCATCAAGGCGCTGAATCCCCGGTTCAACATCCTGTTCCGGGACGACAAGAGCTACCCCTACCTGAAGATCACCGGCACCCGCGAGACCTTCCGCACCGCCGGGCGCCTGCCCGTGCCCTCGCTCGCGTTCCCGCGCATGGCCTATTACCGCGGTGCGGTGGACCGGCGGCACAGCTACTACGGGCCTTACCCGAGCGCCTGGGCAGTGAAGGAGTCGATCACGCTGCTGCAGAAGGTGTTTCGCCTGCGCACCTGCGAAGACACCGTGTTCGCCAACCGCATGCGGCCCTGCCTGCTGTACCAGATCAAGCGCTGCAGCGGCCCCTGCGTGGACCTGATCGAGATGGAGGACTACGCGCGCGACGTGCAGGATGCCGAGCGCTTCCTGCGCGGCGAGACCCAGGCGGTCCTGGATGCGCTGGAGGCGCGCATGATGGCGCACGCCGAGAAGCTCGAATTCGAGCAGGCGGCCGAGCTGCGTAACCAGATGAGCGCGCTATCGCGCGTGCTGCACCAGCAGAGCATGGACAACCTGTCCGACAAGGACGTGGACGTGCTGGCGGTGAAGGTGCAGGGCGGTCGTGCCTGCGTCAACCTGGCCATGATCCGTGGCGGGCGCCACCTGGGCGACCGGCCGTATTTCCCCGCCCATGTGGACGACGCCACCCAGATCGACAAGCTCCTGGAGCAGGACGCGGGCGACGAAGGCGCCACCCAGCAGGACCCGGTCGAACGCGTGGCGGTCAAGGTGCTGGAGGCCTTCATTGCCCAGCACTACCTGGGCACAGCCATGCCGCACACCCTGGTCACCAGCCACCCGGTGGGCAAGCCATTGCTGGAGGCGCTGTCGGAGCAGACCGGTGCGCGCGTGAACGCGGTGCACAACCCGCGTGAACACCGCCGTGCCTGGCTCGACATGGCCCAGACCAATGCGAGCATTGCGCTGGCGCGGCTGCTGTCCGAAGAGGGTTCTCAGCAGGCCCGCACGCGTGCCCTGGCCGACGCGCTGGAGCTGCCCGATGACGACCTGGAGAGCCTGCGCATCGAGTGCTTCGACATTTCGCACACGGCGGGCGAGTCCACGCAGGCCTCGTGCGTGGTGTTCGAGGCGCACAAGATGCAGAACAGCCAGTACCGCCGCTACAACATCGAGGGCATCACGCCGGGCGACGACTACGCGGCCATGCGGCAGGTGCTGCTGCGCCGCTACGGGCGCATCGCCGAGGCGCTGCGGGCCGAGACGCTCGCGGTTTCTGCGGACCCTGTGCCGCCGCTGTCGCCTTCGGTCGAAGCAGGTCCAGACGCATTGCCCACGTCGATGGAACAGGCGGTGGAGCATGCACAGCAGGAAGCGGCTGCGGCAGAGCCCGCCGGCGACCTGACCACGGTGGCCCCCGCCGGGCCGCGCATGCCCGACCTGGTGCTGATCGACGGCGGCAAGGGCCAGGTGAGCATGGCGCGTGAGGTGTTCGAGGAACTGGGCCTGGACCTCTCGCTCATCGTCGGCGTGGAAAAAGGCGAGGGCCGCAAGGTGGGTCTGGAAGAACTGGTGTTCGCCGACGGCCGCCCCAAGGTCTACCTGGGCCACGACTCGGCCGCGCTCATGCTGGTGGCGCAGATCCGCGACGAGGCGCACCGCTTTGCCATCACCGGCATGCGGGCCCAGCGCGCGCGCGTGCGCACCGGCGGCAGCCGGCTGGAAGACATTCCGGGTGTGGGTCCGAAGAAGCGCGCGCGCCTGCTGCAGCGCTTTGGCGGCGTGCGCGGCGTGGCAGCGGCCAGCGTGGACGATCTGTGCACGGTCGAGGGCATTTCGGCCGACCTGGCTGACGCGATCTACCGGGCGCTGCATTGACCCCCACGCCTCCTGCGGCGTCACCCCCCTCAAGGGGGCGGCACTGGCGGCCCGGCCAGGCCGGTTCCACGGTGCCCTGGTGGCTGTACACCGCTCCCCCATAATCACCCCATGTTTTTCAACCTACCCACCCTGCTGACCTGGGCGCGCATCGTCGCCATTCCGCTCATCATCGGGGTGTTCTACCTGGAAGGCAGCAGCACGGCCCAGAAGAACCTCATCGCCACTGTGCTGTTCGTGGTGTTCGCCGCGACCGACTGGGCCGATGGCTACCTGGCCCGCAAGCTCAACCAGACCTCGGCCTTCGGCGCCTTCCTGGACCCGGTAGCCGACAAGATTCTCGTCTGTGCCAGCCTGCTGGTGCTGGTGCACCTGGACCGGGCCGACGTGTTCGTGGCGCTCATCATCATCGGGCGCGAGATCGCCATTTCATCACTGCGCGAGTGGATGGCCATCATCGGTGCCACCAAGAGCGTGGCGGTGCACATGATCGGCAAGATCAAGACCTCGGTGCAGATGGTCGCCATTCCCTTTCTGCTGTTCGACGGCACGCTGCTCGGCGTGATCGACACGCACCTCTGGGGCACCTGGCTGATCTGGGCCTCGGCGGTCCTCACCGTCTGGTCCATGGTGTATTACCTGCGCAAGGCCCTGCCCGAAATCCGCGCCCGCTCGCACTGAGCCGGGCCGCGGGTGCTTCCCTTTCACGTTCAGTTGACATGACCGCACCTGCGCAAGACAACGCCTGGCTGCGCGCCATGCCCTGGGTGTTCGTGCTGATCTGGAGCACGGGCTTCATCGTCGCCCGCTATGGCATGCCGCACGCACCGCCCATGAAGTTCCTGGCGGTGCGCTACGCCCTGTCGATGCTGTGTTTCCTGCCCTGGATCTGGGTGGCCGGGGTGAAGTGGCCGGGCACGCGCCAGCAGTGGTTGCACCTGGCGGTGACCGGCATCCTCATGCACGCGGGTTATCTGGGCGGCGTGTGGGCCGCGGTGAAAGCGGGCATGGGCTCGGGCCTGTCCTCGCTCATCGTCGGCATCCAGCCGGTGCTCACCGCCATCTGGCTCAGCAGCGTGGGCGGGCAGGGCGGCCAGGTGACGCGTCGGCAGTGGGTCGGGCTGATTCTTGGTTTTGCCGGGCTGGTGCTGGTGGTCTCGCGCAAGTTCGACGCCGGCGGCCCGGGCGACCAGGCCAACTGGGTCAACCTCTCGTTCGCGATCATGGCGCTGTTCTCCATCACCGTGGGCACGCTCTACCAGAAGCGCTACGTGAAACCCTGCGACGTGCGCAGCGCCAACACCGTGCAGCTGGGTGCCGCCTTGCTGGTGACCCTGCCGCTGGCCGCGATGGAGCTGGAAGCCATGCGCTGGAATGGCGAGCTGGCCGGGGCCATGGCCTGGTCGGTGCTGGGCCTCACCATCGGCGGCAGTTCGCTGCTCTACATGCTGATCCAGCGCGGCGCGGCGGCGTCGGTCACCAGCCTCATGTACCTGGTGCCGCCGTGTACCGCCTTGATCGCCTGGGTGCTGTTCGCCGAGCCCATCACCGCGGTCACGCTGGCGGGCACAGCCCTCACCGCGTTCGGCGTGAGCCTGGTGGTGCGGCCGGCGAAGTCGGGTTGAGCTTCCAGGGCTCTTCGGCGAAGCTGCTCGCCAGAAAGTCCAGCAGCAGACGGATGCGCCGCGGCACCTGGGCACGGTAGGGTGCGAGCCAGTGGATGTCGGCATCGGCCATCACGTATTCGGGGAGCACCTGCACCAGTTCGCCGCTGGCCAGCTGCGGGGCGATGTCCCACAGGCTGCGCAGCATGATGCCGTGGCCCCCGATGCACCAGTCGCGCACGAGTTCGCCCGAGTTGCTGCTGAGGTGGCCGCGCACCGCCACGTGCTGGATGGCCACCTCGCCGCTGCGCTGCAGTCGCCAGTGATCGAAGCGCTGGCCGGCCGAGCCGCCGTTTTCCCGCACCACCAGGCACTCGTGCTGCGCCAGATCGGCGAGACCGCGCACAGGGCCATGCCGGCTCAGGTAGGCCGGCGCAGCCACCAGCACCCGCTGATTCGGTGCGAGACGTCGGGCCACCCACTCGGAGGCCCGTTGCGACGGGGCGTGCCAGAGCCATATCGCGCCGTCAAAACCCTCCAGCGCCAGGTCGGGCAGCTGTTCGGTCAGCTGCAGCTGCACACTCACCTGCGGGTGGCGTTGCTGGAAACGTGCCAGCGCGGGACCCAGCCAGATGCGTCCGAAGCCCAGGGTGGCGGCGAGACGGATCGGGCCAGCCGGCTCCTGCTGCTGTTCGCGCAGCTCCGCCTCCAGCGCCTCGAAACCTTGCAGCAGCGTCACCGCGCGTTCGCACAGGGTCTCGCCTTCGGCGGTGGGGCTCACGCGGCGGGTGGTTCGCTGGAACAGGCGCAGGCCGAGCGTCGCTTCGAGCGCGGCAAGGCGCTTGGTGACGGCGGACGGCGCGATCTGCAAGGCCCGCGCGGCGCCGGCCAGGCTGCCCTGCTGGCGCACCGCCATCACCAGTTCGAGGTCGCTTCGGTTCAATTGTTTCTCTTCTGGAACGAATGGATTGCCCGATTATCAGTCTGAGCGGGGTTAAGCTGACACCCGTCAGACGGCGTCATTTGTCCGTCGTAGCATCCCACCCACCAGGAGCACCCATGAGCACCCATCGCATCGCTGTCATCGCCGGGGACGGCATCGGCCAGGAAGTCATGCCCGAGGGCCTGCGCGTGCTCGAGGCCGCGGCCACCCGTTTCGGCATCGACCTGCAGTTCGACCACTTCGACTTTTCCAGCTGCGATTACTTCGAGCGCCACGGCAAGATGCTGCCCGACGACTGGAAAGAGCAGATCGGCGGCCACGAAGCAATCTACTTCGGCGCCGTGGGCTGGCCCGACAAGGTGCGTGACCACATCTCGCTCTGGGGTTCGCTGCTGCTGTTCCGTCGCGAGTTCGACCAGTACGTGAACCTGCGCCCTGCCAAACTTATGCCCGGTGTCACGGCACCGGTGGTGCGCCGCGACGGCAGCCCGCGCGCGCCCGGCGAGATCGACATGGTGATCGTGCGCGAGAACACCGAAGGCGAGTACTCCAGCATCGGCGGGCGCATGTACCCCGGCACCGAACGCGAGATCGTGATGCAGGAAACGGTGATGTCGCGCATCGGCGTGGACCGGGTGCTGCGTTATGCCTTCGAGGTGGCCCGCTCACGGCCCAAGAAGCACCTGACGAGCGCCACCAAGTCCAACGGCATCGCCATCACCATGCCCTACTGGGATGAGCGCGTGGCCGAGATGGCGAAGGAGTACCCAGACGTTCGGGTGGACAAGTTCCACATCGACATCCTCACCGCGCACTTCGTGCAGCGCCCCGACTTCTTCGACGTGGTGGTGGGCAGCAACCTGTTTGGCGACATCCTGTCGGATCTCGGCCCGGCCTGCACCGGCACCATTGGCATCGCGCCCAGCGCCAACCTCAACCCGGACCGCCGCTACCCCTCGCTGTTCGAGCCCGTGCACGGGTCGGCGCCTGACATTGCCGGGCAGGGTATTGCCAACCCGATCGGCCAGATCTGGTGCGGCGCGCTCATGCTGGATTTCCTGGGCTATCGCGCTGCTCACGACGCGGTGATGCAGGCCATCGAGGCGGTGCTGCAGCCGGGCAGCGGTGCCCCGCGCACGCCCGACCTCGGCGGAACGGCCAGCACGGCAGACGTGGGCCGTGCCATCGCGCAGGCGCTGAGGGTCTGACGGGCCACCGGCATCGCCGGTGTGACGGGCGAGAGGTTTGGCCGCGCGCACTGTTGCGCGACGGACAAGTCGGGTCTGCGAAAACGTCTAGAATCTCGCGTCTCGTGCAGGTCGTCGACTGCAATGTGCGGCGTGTGTTGACAGGCCGCGTGAGCGATGAGTCTAATCAGGCAGCTGTGCGGCCAGCCGGCTTGCTGGCCGTGACCGCCTGGCGCACGGACCCGATTTTCCAAACATTTCAAGAGGGGCTATTTGTGAACAAAACAGAACTCGTCGAGCACATTGCCAAGAACGCCGACATTTCCAAGGCCGCTGCCACACGTGCCCTGGATTCGACCATCACCGCCATCCGCACGACCCTCAAGAAGGGTGGCACGGTTTCCCTCGTCGGTTTCGGTTCGTTTGCCGTGACCAAGCGCCCCGCTCGCAAGGGTCGCAACCCCCGCACCGGCGAAGAGATTAAAATCAAGTCCGCCAAAGTGCCCAAGTTTCGCCCGGGCAAGGCATTGAAAGACGCGCTGAACTGAAAGCGCGTCCCCCGTTTTCGGTGGGGTGCTTAGCTCAGTTGGCAGAGCGGCTCCTTTACACGGAGTAGGTCGGCGGTTCGACCCCGTCAGCACCCACCACCCCCATCGAAAAGGCGAACCCCGGTTCGCCTTTTTTTTCGCAGCGTCATGCGCTGTCGACCGACCCACTCGACGTTTCAGGGTTTCAAGGCATGTTCGATTCCATCCGCAATCACAAAAAGTACCTGATGGGCTTTTTGATGATCCTGATCATTCCTTCGTTCGTGCTGTTCGGAATCCAGGGTTTCACCGATCGAGATCCCCGCGGACCGACGGTGGCCACCGTCGACGGGGTCGACATCAGCAGCCAGGAATGGGACCAGGCGCACCAGAATGAATCGCGCCGCCTGCGCGACGAAATGCCGGGCCTTGACCCCAAGCTGCTGGACAGCGAAGAGGCTCGGTACGCCACGCTGGAGCGCCTGGTTCGCCAGCGCGTGCTGGCGCTGGCGGCTGACAGGCAGAACCTCTACACGAGCGACCAGCGCCTGGCCCGCCACCTGCAGGACAACGAGACCATTGCCTCGCTGCGCCGCCCGGACGGTACGCTGGACGTCGATGCCTACCGCCAGCTGGTGGGGCGCCAGGGCATGTCGCCCGAGATGTTTGAAGCGCAGGTCCGTGCCGATCTGTCGCAGCGCCAGGTGGTGCGGGGTGTGCTCGAATCCGGCTTTGCGCCGCATGGTCTGGCCAAGGTGTCGCTGGATGCATTCTTCGAGCGGCGCGAGATCCGCGTGGCGCGCTTCAGCGCCAGCGAGTTCACCAGCCGCGTGGTGCTCACGGACGCCGACATCGAGACCTTCTACAACGCCAACCAGGCCCTGTTCCAGTCCGAGGAGCAAGCCGATGTCGAGTACCTGGTGCTGGACGCGGCGGCGCTGCAGAAAGGCATCACGCTGCCCGAGGCCGATGTACGGGCCTATTACGAACAGAACGCCGCGCGCCTGTCGGGCAACGAGGAACGCCGTGCCAGCCATATCCTTCTGACTGTGCCGGCGGGCGCGCCCGCCGCCGAGAAGGAAGCGGTGCGCGAGCGGGCCGTGGGCCTTCTGGCGCAGGTTCGCCAGGCACCCCAGAGCTTTGCCGCGGTGGCCAGGGCCAACTCGCAGGACCCCGGCTCTGCCCCCAATGGCGGCGACCTGGACTTCTTCGGCCGCGGCGCCATGGTCAAGCCCTTCGAGGACGCGGTGTTTGCCCTGCAGAAGGGGGCCATCTCGGATCTGGTGGAAACCGAGTTCGGTTTCCACATCATCCAGCTGACCGACCTGAAGGCGCCACCCCGGCGCAGCTTCGAAGACATGCGTGCCGAGATCGAAGCCGACCTGAGGAAGCAGCAGGCGCAGCGGCAGTTTGCCGACACCGCAGAGGCCTTCAGCAACCTGGTGTACGAACAGGGTGAGAGCCTGCAGCCCGCCGCCGAGCGTCTGAAGCTCGAGGTGCAGACGGTCAAGGGTCTCAAGCGTCAGCCACAGCCCGGTGCTGGTGTGCTGGCCAATGAGCGCCTGCTGGAATCGCTGTTCTCCCGTGCGTCCATCGAGTCCAAGCGCAACATCGAGGCGGTGGAGACGGCTTCCGGCCAGCTCGTGTCGGCCCGCGTGGTGCAGCACCAGAGTGCCCGCACCCTGCCCCTGGCCGAGGTTCGCGAGTCGGTGCGTGCCCGCCTGGTGACCCAGCGTGCGGCCGCGCTGGCACGCGAAGCGGGCGAGCAGCAGCTGGCCGCGTGGAAGGCCGGCGGCGATGCGCCCGGTCTGTCTGCGCCTGTGACCGTGTCGCGCGACAACGCGCAAGGTTTCACCGGTCCGGTGCTCAACGCCGCCCTGAGTGCCAATGCAGGCCAGCTGCCGGCCTGGGTGGGCGTGGCACAAGGTGAGCAGGGATACACCGTCGTGCAGGTGCTCAAGGCCGAGCCGCGCCAGAGCAGCGACCCGCAGGTGGCTGCACAGGAGGTTCAGCAGTTCACCCAGTGGGTGTCGGCGCTGGAAGCCGATGCCTATTACGAAGCGCTCAAAGACCGCTTCAAAGTGCGCATCAAGGTGCCGGCTCCAGCTGCCCTGCGTTGATGGCGGAATGCGTGACACAGGCTGAAGCGGTCTGATTTCACGCTATAATTCAAAGCTTGCGGTGGCTGTAGCTCAGTTGGTAGAGTCCAGGATTGTGATTCCTGTTGTCGTGGGTTCGAGCCCCATCAGCCACCCCAAAAGTTTCGAAACCCCGCCGTCAGCCATGACGCGGGGTTTTTTTGTTTCGCCGCCCCGAAACGGCCGAGCATTGCCCGAATAAGCCCATGAACGACCCGTCCCGTCCCACGTCCACCGAAGATGATTACTGCGGCACCTTCTACGCGGCCCGGCTGCTGGGTCTGTCGGTGGGTACTGTCCAGTCGCTGGTCGAGAAGAACGAGCTCAGCGCCTGGAAGACGCAGGGCGGGCACCGCCGCATCTCCATGCAATCGGTGCTGGCCTACCAGAAGCGCCACTCGATCCGCACCCCTTCGGAAGAATCGGTCGCCACCGGGCGGCTGAAACTGCTGGTGGTGGACGACGACCCGGCCATGCTCGCCGTGGTGCAGGCCTATCTGGACAAGTGGCAGCTGCCGGTGGATTCCACCCTGATGACATCTGCCATGGAGGCGCTGATCGACATGAGCAGCCTCAAGCCCGACGTGCTGGTCACCGACCTCGTGATGCCGGGCGTGGATGGTTTTGAGCTGCTCAAGACCTTGCGAGGCAACGCACAGTTCACCGACATGGTCGTCGTGGCCCTCACGGGCCTCGGCGCTACCGAAATCGAGCGCCGCGGCGGGTTGCCACCCAAGACCGTGCTGGCCCACAAGCCGATAGACCAGAACTGGCTGCACGGCTTTCTCTCGGCCCAGGTGGCCATGCGGCCGCTCGCCGCCGCTTGAGCGCACGCGCCACCGCCCTACAGGTCGGGTCGCGGCGCAGGCAGCGTCAGGGGTTCACCATCACCAGCTTGCCCTTCACCGAGCGTGAACCCATGATGGCGTAGGCTTGGTGCAACTCGCTCATGGGCAGGGTCTGGTCGATCACGGGCTTGATCTGACCCTTGCCGTACATCTGGGCCAGTGTCTGCATCATCTGTGCATTGGCTTTGGGTTCGCGGCGGGCGAAATCACCCCAGAACGCGCCCACGATGCTGGCGCCCTTGAGCAGGCTCAGGTTCAGCGGCAGGCTCGGGATCGGACCGCTGGCAAATCCCACCACCAGGTAGCGCCCGCGCCAGGCAATGGAACGAAACGCCGGCTCGGCAAAGTCACCACCCACCGGGTCGTAGATCACGTCGGGGCCTTTGCCATCGGTGAGTTCCTTGATGGCGTCGCGCAGCCCTTCCTTGGGGGTGTGCACGCTGTAGTTGATGGTGGCGTCGGCCCCCAGCTCGCGGCACAGTGCACACTTTTCATCACTGGAGGCCGCAGCGATGACGCGGGCGCCCGCTGCTTTGGCAAGCTGGATCGCGGCCGTGCCCACGCCGCCAGCCGCACCCAGCACCAGCACCGTCTCGCCGGCCTTGAGCGCCGCGCGGTCCATGAGCGCGTGCCAGGAGGTGGCGTAGATCATGATGAAGGCCGCCGCGTCCACGGGCGGGAAACCGGCGGGCAGTGGCATGCACAACGCCGCCGGGGCGATGGTGTGGGTGGCAAACCCGCCCGTGCCGCTGAGGCAGGCCACGCTCCGACCCACCTGAAGGTGCGTCACACCCTCGCCGACGGCCTGGATCACGCCGGCGTACTCGGAGCCTGGCACGAAGGGCAGGGCGGGCTTCATCTGGTATTTGTTCTGCACGATGAGCAGATCGGGAAAGTTCAGGCTCGCGGCCTGGATTTCGATCAGCACTTCACCGGCTTTGGGCTGCGGGGTGGGCAGCGTTTGCCAGGTCAGGGCTTCAACGCCCACCGGGTTTTCGCACAGCCAGGCTTGCATGGAGGTTCCTTGGTCGGGGATGGAAAAGGGAAGCCGCATGATAGGCACGCCCGGGCGCACTGGCGTGTCACGCACACGCCAGCCGCTCGCCGCTGCCCCCCTGTACGGGTGCCCCGCCGGGCGGCCACGCAGGGCAAAAGACCTAGAATTCGCCCATGAAAATCCTCATCTCGAACGACGACGGTTACCAGGCGCCCGGCATCGTGGCCCTCTATGAGGCCTTGCGGGTGCTCCCGGGTGTCGAGGTGGAGGTGGTGGCACCTGAGCACAACAACAGCGCCAAATCGAATGCGCTGTCGCTGCATTCACCTCTGTACGTTCACACGGCCCACAATGGGTTCCGGTATGTGAACGGCACGCCTGCAGACTGCGTGCACATCGCACTCACCGGGCTGCTGGGCTACCGTCCCGATCTCGTGGTCTCGGGCATCAACAACGGCGCGAACATGGGCGACGACACCATCTACTCCGGCACGGTGGGAGCCGCCATGGAAGGCTACCTGTTCGGTATTCCTGCGGTGGCGTTTTCCCAGACCGAGAAGGGATGGGCTCATCTGGATGTGGCGGCGCAGAAAGCGGCCCAGCTGGTGACGCAGCTGCTGCCCTCCCTGCCCGAAGCGGCGCACCGGGGTGAGCCCTGGCTGCTCAATGTGAACATCCCCAACCTGCCGGCAGACGCGATACGCGGATTCAAGGTCGCCCGGCTGGGCCGGCGCCATGCGGCCGAGCAGGTGATCGCCCAGGTCAACCCCCGCGGGGACACCATGTACTGGATTGGCAGCGCCGGCGCGGCCAAAGACGACGCCGACGGCACCGACTTTCATGCGGCCGCGCAGGGGTTTGCCACCATTACCCCTTTGCAGGTGGATCTCACCGACCACGACCGCCTGCCGTACTGGGTGCCCACGGCTGCCGGGCTGTCCGGTCCCGCCCCCGAGGGCGGTGCGACCGAGCGCCTGGAAGATAAACCGGCCGTGAGCGGCTCGGCGGACGGCAGGGCGCTCGCATGAAGCCGCGCTGGCCGGCCCCCGCCGCCCCGGTTGCGGCGCGGTCCCGCCCGGGCTTCCCGGTGAAACTGCCGGCCCAGCCCGCCATGCCCCAGGCCCGCCCCGGTGGCACAGTGGCGCGAGGCGGGCCCATGCCAGCCTCATCCGGTGTGGGCATGGACTCGCAGGCCGTGCGGTTTGCCATGGTGCGCAAACTGGAGGCGCAAGGGGTGCGCGACCCGGGCGTGCTGCAGGCACTGCGCACGGTGGAGCGCCACCGCTTTGTGGACTCTGCACTCGCCAACCAGGCCTACGAAGACACCAGCCTGCCGATCGGCCTGGGCCAGACGATATCCAAGCCCAATGTGGTCGCGCGCATGCTCGAACTGTTGTGCCACGGTCAGCCGCAACCGCTGGGCCGGGTACTTGAAATCGGCACCGGCTGTGGTTATCAGGCGGCCCTGCTGAGCCATCTGTCACGCGAGGTCTACAGCATCGAGCGCCTGCGGGGCCTTCACGAGCGAGCCCGTGAGAACCTTCGGGGCATGCGCCTGTCCAATCTGCATTTGCTGTTCGGTGACGGCATGCTGGGCTTCGCGCGGGGTGCTCCCTACGCGGCCATCATCGCTGCCGCTGGCGGTGAGGACCTGCCGGCGGCGTGGGTCGATCAGCTGGCGGTGGGTGGCCGACTCGTGGCACCGGCGGTGAGCCGGGCGGGCCAGCAGCATCTTGTGGTGATCGACAAGACGCCCTCGGGACTGGTCCGTACCGAGCTCGAAGCCGTGTTGTTCGTGCCTCTAAAATCAGGCGTCGCATGATGTTCTGCCTACGGGAGGTTTGAGCGTGTTCTTTTGTTCGACCGGGTCCGCGCTGGGTCCGTGTCACAGGTGGGAGTTTTGATGAAGCAGTTTGCGAATCCGATGCGCGATCACGGGTCCATCGGTCACTATGCCGGCTGGCGTTCTGCCACGGTCTGGACGGTGCTGGCCACGGTGCTGGTCACGGCCGGATGCACGACGCGGCGGGTGGCCCAGCCCGCCCCGGTGGAAGACCGGTCCACGGTGCGCGCCGAGCCGCGCGTGTTGCCCGGCGCGGAAAATGCCGGCAAGCCCGGTTACTACACGGTGCGCGCAGGTGACACCCTGTTCCGGATCGCGCTGGACAACGGCCAGTCGTGGCGCGACCTGCAGGCCTGGAACTCCCTGGGCAACCCCAATGCCCTGGAAATTGGCCAGGTCTTGCGGGTGGCGCCTCCGTCGGCTGCTCCAGTGGTCAGTGCCGGTGTCGCGCCCGGTGCGGCCACTGCATCTACCTCGCCCGTCACCTCCACCGGTGTGATTGCCCGCCCGCTGGGCCCGGCCGGTACCAGCACGGCGGTGGTGACTCCCACGCCGCTGCCCCCGGTACCCGCGCCCGCCGCCGAGCCGGCCGGCGCCGACGACATCAGCTTTGTCTGGCCAGCGCAGGGCACGGTGGTGGCGCCATTTGACGAGGCCAAGAACAAAGGCGTGTCGATCGCCGGGCGCGTGGGCGATCCGGTGGTGGCCGCGGCCGACGGTCGGGTGGTGTACGCAGGTGCCGGCCTGCGCGGCTATGGCAACCTCATCATCCTGAAGCACAACAACACCTACCTCACGGCCTATGCGCACAACCAGGCGCTGCTGGTCCGGGAAGACCAGTCCGTCCGCCAGGGGCAGAAGATCGCCGAGATGGGCAGCAGCGACACCGACCGCGTGAAACTGCACTTTGAAGTGCGCCGCCAGGGCAAGCCGGTCGATCCGCTGAACCACCTGCCCCGTCGCTGAGCCATCCGTCGCCCGGCGACCATCGTTCAGGCAATGGTCGGCGGGCCGGGTGGCCCTCATGAGCCGGGCGGCCTGAAAACCCCCTGCGGGCCTGAGACAATCGGCGGATGACTGCCCCTCTTCTCCACGAAAACAGCCTGCTGACCACCGCCCGCGACCCCGACGAGCTCGCGCCTGATACTGCTGAAGCCCTGCCCGACGGCTGGCTGGCCGTCGAATCGATTGACATCGACGCCCAGGGCATCGCACGCCGCCCGGATGGCAAGGTCGTGTTCATCGAAGGAGCCTTGCCCTTCGAGCTCGTCAGCACCAGTGTGCACCGCAAGAAGAACAACTGGGAGGCGGGTGTGGTCACCGCCATTCACCGCGAGTCCTCCCAGCGCGTTCGCCCCGGCTGCCCGCATTTCGGCCTGCACGCTGGCGCCTGTGGGGGCTGCAAGATGCAGCACCTGCACGAAACGGCCCAGGTCGCCGTGAAGCAGCGGGTGCTGGAAGACAACCTCTGGCACCTGGGCAAGGTGAAGGCCCAGACCCTGCTGCGACCCATCGAGGGGCCGGCCTGGGGTTACCGGTACCGGGCGCGCCTGTCGGTCCGGCACGTGCACAAAAAAGGCGAGGTGCTGATCGGCTTTCACGAGCGCAAGAGCCGTTACGTGGCCGACATGAAGGTCTGCCCGGTGCTGCCGCCCCACGTCAGCGCCTTGCTGATGCCTTTGCGCGAACTCATCTTTGGCATGGAGGCACGCGAGACCTGCCCGCAGATCGAGCTGGCCTGCGGCGACGAAGTGACGGCGCTCGTGCTGCGCCATCTGGAGCCCCTGTCCACCGCCGATCTGGACCGGCTGCGCGCCTTCGGCGTGCGTCATGGTGTTCAGTGGTGGCTGCAGGCAAAAGGGCCCGACACCGTCAGGCTGATGGACGAGCCCGTGCCCGGCTCGGCACGAACAGATGTGCTGTCCTACCGGCTGCCGGAATTCGGCATCACCATGCCCTTCAAGCCCACCGATTTCACGCAGGTGAACCCGCACATCAACCGGGTCCTGGTGTCGCGCGCCCTGCGTCTGCTCGACGCACAGAAAAATGAGCGCGTGATCGACTGGTTCTGCGGGCTGGGCAACTTCACCCTGCCCATCGCCACCACGGCAGGCGAGGTGGTGGGCATCGAAGGCAGTGAGTTGCTGGTGGCGCGCTCGCGGGAGAATCTGGCCGGCAACCAGGCCAGTCGGGATGTGCCGCTGGCGCCCACGTCGTTTGTGGCGCGCAACCTGTTTGACATGACACCCGAGCAGCTGGTGGCCGACGGCACGGCCGACAAGTGGCTGGTGGATCCGCCCCGCGAAGGCGCATTTGCCCTGTCCAAGGCGCTGGCCGATCTGCATCTGGAGCCCGAACGGCGCCAGGGCTGGACGCCGCCCCGGCGCATCGTCTATGTGAGCTGCAACCCGGCGACGCTGGCGCGCGATGCCGGTCTGCTGGTGAATGTGGCGGGCTACCGTTGCACCGCTGCGGGAGTGGTCAACATGTTTCCCCACACGGCTCACGTCGAGAGCATGGCGGTGTTCGACCTGGCTTGAGGTCTTGCATCACCTGACACCTTGCGACCGCAGGGTGGTCTGAGCGGCTCAAACCGCGTGAACGGCAGGACCGGCGTGAATGGCGTTCTGGCTGCCGATCAGGACCGCCGCGATCGCCGCTCGGCCGTTTCGCCGTCCGGGGCAGGCCCGGTTTCCAGGGCCTCGGCGGGACTGGACCGGGAGCCGCCCGGTGCTGATGGCATGCCGACAATCTCGTTGTCGCGCATGTACTGGTCCATGTCTTTCCAGCCCGCGAACACTGCCGCCTTGCCGGCTTTGGGGTTGCTGCCAAAGCAGTCTTCTATGCTGCGTACTGCGTGGCGGCAGGCGCTGCCAATGGCGCGTGCCTCGGCCTCTTTCTTCGCCGCCACCTGGGAGGCAGTTTCGATGCCCAGCAGGTCGCAACCCGCCAGGAGGCTGGCAGCACCGATCAGGCAGAAGGAGAGGGCGGGGTGTGGCATGGGCAGGTACCTTGGGATACCCATGTTGTCGGCTGTGTGCCGGCCAACTTGACCCTGTGAGCGAAAAAAACCCGAAGAACGCCATGCCACGTTGACAAAGAAAAAGGACCCGCAGGTCCTTTTTCGGTGCAGCCGGGCGCCGGGCCCGGCGGCCGGAGCGTCAGTCGCGGTCGCCGCCGAAGATACCCAGCAGGGCCAGCAGGCTCTGGAAGATGTTGAACAGGCTCAGGTACAGGCCGAGCGTGGCGGTGATGTAGTTGGTTTCACCACCGTCGACGATGCGCTTCAGGTCGTACAGCAGGTACATGCTGAAGACGACGATCGCGAGCGTGGCGATGGCTGCCATGCCGGCCGTGCTGCCCACGAACACATTGATGATCGCGCCCACCATGATGGCCAGTGCGCCCACGAAGAGCCACTTGCCCATGCCCGACAGGTCGCGCTTGATCAGGGTCGACAGGTTGGCCATGACAAAGAACACACCCGCCGTGCCGCCGAACGCGGTCATCACCAGGCTGGAGCCGTTGCTGAAACCCAGCACCATGGCCAGCATCCGCGAGAGCATCAGGCCCATGAAGAAGGTGAAGGCCAGCAGCACCGGCACGCCGGCTGACGAGTTCTTGGTTTTTTCGATGGCGTACATGAAGCCGAATGCACCGCCGAGGAAGACGATCAGGCCCATGCCACCTGTCAGCGCGGCGGTGATGCCCGTCTGCACGCCGATCCAGGCGCCCAGCACCGTCGGCAGCATGGACAGGGCCAGCAGCCAGTAGGTGTTACGCATCACCCGGTTGCGGATGGCGGGCGTCGAGGTGGCGCTACCAAAGCGGCCGCTGTTGTGAACGTGGTCGGTCATGGTGGTGATCTCCTTCAACGACTGAACCTGAAAATAACAAAAATGGCGTCCAATACGGCCGACCATCGCGTGGGCGCATTGTAGGGCGCTGCGGGTACCCCTGCGTCAAAGCCGCAGGTCTCACGGGAGTGGCGGCAGTTGTGACCTTCGCGTAGACAATGCGCAGGGTATCGTCCTGCTTCCCCGGCACCACGTGTTCGTGCTGCCGGGCACGGTCGATATGACCACTCTACAAGGAATAAAGTTCATGAAAAACAAAGCAGTTCTCGAAATCGCAGATGTCCGCCAGATCGCCGCAGCGGCCGAGGCCGAGGCCCTGCAGAACAACTGGGCCGTGACCATTGCCATCGTGGACGACGGTGGCCACCTGCTGTGGCTGCAGCGCCTGGATGGGGCACCCGCCATTTCTGCGCACATCGCCCCTGCCAAAGCCCACACCGCTGCGCTCGGGCGCCGTGAAAGCAAGGTCTACGAAGACGTCATCAACCAGGGCCGGGTGTCTTTCCTGAGTGCTCCTGGCGTGGCGGGCCTGCTGGAGGGCGGGGTCCCGGTGATGAAAGACGGCCAGTGCATTGGTGCGGTCGGCGTCAGCGGTGTGAAGTCGAGCGAAGACGCGCAGATCGCGCGTGCCGGTATCGCCGCCATCGGCCTTTGAAGCGGGCGATGGGGGTGGCGCCCGCCACCCTTTGAGATTCGAAAAAAGACCTGGCTATCGGCGCCTCGTTGGCGCCCTGGCTGGTCAAAACGACACCGGCGATGCGCAGCCGGGTCGCCCCACGATGGGTATCAGCGGCGGGGAAGCCGCTTCATTTCGTCAGAATCAGTTTGCCCGCGCGGGTGTTCTGCAGGCGGTAGAGCTCGCCGTTGTGTTCAATCGCCACCACCTTCTGCCCGCGCAGCAGGGTCTGGCTGTTCACCGCCGGCTCGGTACGCCGCACTGCATTGCCTGAATCGCATGGGCGGCTGCCAGGCTGCTGGTTGCGTGGGTCGGGTGTCATGTTGAGCTGCTCCTGTTCACAGATCAGTTGGCCGGCTCGGTGATGAAGCCGATCTTGCGTACGCCTGCGCGCTGCGCCGCTGCCATGGCCATGGCCACTCGCTCGTACCGCACCGCCTTGTCGCCGCGGATGTGCAGTTCCGGCTGCGGCTGCTGCGCGGCTGCAGCGGCCAGGCGCCGTTCGAAGTCCGTGTCTTCGACAGCCTGGTCGTTCCAGTAGTAGACACCGTCGGCGTCCACGCTGAGGCGGACGTTCTCGGGTTTGTCCACCACCCGCTCGTTGCTCGCCTGGGGCAGGTCGACGTTCACCGCGTGTTTGATGACGGGCACGGTGATGATGAAAATGATGAGCAGCACCAGCATCACGTCGATGAACGGGATCATGTTGATCTCGCCCAGCATGGTGTCGCTGTCTTCCTGTGTTCCGATGGCCATGACCGCGATCTCCTCAGGCTTTCTTCATGGGAAGCACCTTGCCGCCGCCGCCGGCGGTGACTCGGGCGCCGGTGACGAAGTAGGCATGCAGGTCGTGGGCGAACCGGTTGAGCTGGTGCAGCACGCCCTTGTTGCCGCGCAGCAAGGCGTTGTAGCCGAGCACGGCGGGGATGGCGACCACCAGGCCCAGCGCCGTCATGATGAGGGCTTCACCAATCGGGCCGGCCACCTGGTCGATGCTCACCTGGCCGGCGGCGCCAATGCCCAGCAGGGCGTGGTAGATGCCCCAGACCGTGCCGAAGAGGCCCACGAAAGGTGCGGTGGATGCCACTGACGCCAGGACTGAGAGGCCGGCCTGCGCGCGGGCCTGGAAATCGTCCACGCTCTTGCGCAGCGAGCGCTCCACCCAGTCGCTCACGTCCAGGCTGTCGTGTAGCTGGGTGCCGTTGCGCCCGTCCTTGCCCAGGATGTGGCGGGCGGCTTCTCGGCCTTCGATGGCCACGGCCCGGAACGGGTTGCCCTCTGCGGTGCCCAGCTTGTCCAGGCCTTCGGCGAAGTCGGCGCTGTGCCAGAAGCCTTCCACGCCTTTCGCCTGCGCGCGCTGGGCGCGCTGGTCCAGCGCTTTCCAGAGAATGATGATCCAGGTGGCCAGCGACATGACCAGCAGCACCAGTGCAACGGTGCGGATGACCCAGTCGCCTTGCGACCAGACGTGGGCCAGGCCCGATGTGGCGATTTGCGTTTCCATGACTTGAGACTCTCCAGAAGAAAAACGGTTATTCAAGAACAAAACTGATCGGCACGTTGAACCACATGGCTTCGGCCACGCCGTTGCGCTTGCCGGGCACGTAGCGCCAGCGAAGCACGGTCTGCAGCGCCGTCTGGTCCAGCCGGTCATAGCCGCTGGATGTGCGGATCTCTGCCTGTGTGGCGCTTCCGCTGGCGTCAATGAAGACGCGAACGACCACACGGCCCTGTTCCCCCAGCCGCTTGGACAGGGGCGGGTAGGGCGGGCGTGGGTTGTTCAGGTAGTCGGCACTGCTGGACGGCAGCTCGACGCGTGGCTGGGCCGGGGGAGCAGGGGGAGCCGGCACGGATGCCTCCGCTGCCGGGGCGCTGGCCGTCACGGGAACCGGCTCCGGCGCCGTGACGCCGGTAGGCGCGTTCGCCATGGGCGTGGGCTCTGCAATGGCGATCGGCTGGGCCGCCGGGGGCGCGGGCCTTGGAGTTTTGGCGGCAACCGCCCTGGGGGGTGCGGGCGCTGGCGGGACAGGGGGAGAGGGGGGCACTGGCACCACCTCGGGTTGTGGTGCTTCGATCAGCTCAGCAATGATCTGCACAGGAATCACGAGTTCGGCGGCGCGGCGCAGCAGGCCGCTTTGCAAGGCCCACAGCCCGAGCACGTGAAAGCCGATCACGGCGGTCACGATGTAGAGGCGACGACGGTCCATGGGTTTGGTTCGGGTCGAGGCAGACCCCGGAAGTGCAAGCACGGCGCTGGCGGAAGACATAGTGTAGGGACAGCGTGTGGGCCAAAAAAGGGCGGGGTCAGATCAGTGGCGAAGCACCCACCACACGGCACACAGGAGCAAGAACAGACTACCGCCGAGCGTCAACAGAATCTGTAACACCTTGAGTACCTCCGGACTGTCCATGGTGGTTGGGTGATGATGTTCGTTAGTATAAATGAGAATGCGTCGCGTTTGTGTTTGATCTGAACATCCTTCCGCACATGGGCGTCAGCTTCCACGGGAACGGTGCAGCACGCCTCCGGCGTCGTCGAGAAGGCGGCACCCGCACAAGGCCATGGCGATCTCGAGTCCATCGCGCAGCAAGCGCAACACATGAGCCAAGCCTTGGGCGCCCCCGTTCGCCGGCCCATGCAGCACGGGGCGGCCCACCAGCAGTATGGCGCGCGCGCGGGAGAGGTCGTCGGGTGGCAGGACGTCGGGCAGGGACAGCAGCATCTGGAATCGTGTCGGAGGTTGGTTTCGCTGGGTAAGAAGCGGGAAGGGCCGCACCGTCGACGACGGGCGGCCCCTGCCTGCACAAGGTCAGCAGGCGATCAGAACTTCAGGCTTGCGGTGACCTGGAGGTTGCGACCCGCGCCCGGCACGTAATGAGCGGGGTAGAGCTGATCTGCGTAGAGCTTGTGGGTGATGTTGCTCAGGTTGGCCTTGAGCACCAGTTTTTCGAAATCGAACTTGTATTCCGCCATCAGATCGGCCGTCACGAAGCTCGGGACGCTGAATTCAACCCGGGTCGGGTTCTGCTTGCTGCGGAAGTTGAGGCCACCGCCGACACGCAGCTTGGGTGTGAGCTGGTAGGTGGTCCACACCGTTCCGCTGTGCACCGGGGTAAGCGCCGGGCGATCGCCGGCTCGCTCGCCGGGTGCGGCCTGAGCGCACTGGGCAGGTGCCGGTGGGCACGGTGCTGCCTTGTCCACCTTGGCGATCGGGATCCACATATAAGACCCGTACACCTCCCACTGCGGCGTGAGCCGACCGGTCAGATCCATCTCGAAGCCGGCCACGTGCCGTTTTCCCGCGGTGCTGATGAGGGCTGTGGTGGCGTTGGGGTTGGCCAATGTCGGGGCCGCAACGGTCCGGTCCGGGTCGGTGTTGCGCTCGTTGAATTTGGTTGAGCGGAAAGCGGCCAGTCGTGTCGTCCACTGCTTGCTGGCCGAATCGAGCTTGGCGCCGATTTCGAAGTTGACGCTCTTCTCAGGTGGCGTGTTGACGTTGCCCGCGCTCAGCGAATAGGCATCGCCTGACGTGTTGAAGGACGTGCCGGCCGATACGTGGAAGGAGTGCCGGTCGGTGGGCTGGTACAGCGCGCCCACGCGTTGGCTGACTTCGGAAATCTTCATCCGATACGCATCAACGGTTTCCGGTCCTGGCGCGGCATTGGGGATGCTGCGAAGCTTGTAGTTGCCCACCAGATTGTCGTAGCGCAAGCCACCGACCAGCTTGACCTGGGGCGTGATCTGAACCACATCCTGCACATACGCCCCCCAGCCCCTTGCCTTGTAGTCGTTATTGACGCGCAGCACGCGCGAGGTTTCGTCTACCCACGCGCCGTCGTCGGGTGATCCCACCGTGGTCGAGGGTTTGGTGATGTCGACGCCACCCTGGGCGGCATTGCGTGCAGCGAAAACGGTGCGCTTCTCCTGGGAGAAATCAGCGCCCGCCGTGAGCTCGTGGCGCACACCCCATGCGTTGAACTTGTTGGTGAAGTCGGTCTGCGCCTGCACCATGTCCATGTCCTGGATCTTGAGGTGGGTGCCCCGGGTGAGTCGCGTGTCGGGTCCGAAGTTGTTCAGGTTGGCCGCGACTCCTCCCAGTTGCTGCGCGGCCCCGGCCAGGCGAATGGCGCCAGACCGCTGGTCGCGGTTGAACTCACCCATGCGTAGCTTGGTGGTCAGTTCGCTGTCGCGGCTGAAGCGGTGCGTGTGCCCCAGCGTGGCGATGGTGCCGCCGCCGTTGTTGTAATCGCTGGACAGGCCGTAATACGCATCCGGATCCAGTGGAAGCAGAACACGCTCGGTGCTGGGCGCGCCGGCATAGGGTGCGATGAACGGAATGCCGTAGTTGATGCCGTTCTGGTTGTCCAAGTGGTAGAGGCTGGCGAGGAACTCGTTCTTCTCACCGATGCCCCAGCGGTAGGCGGCGGCGAGGCCGCGTTTGTCGATGCTCGATCCGCTGCCGTTGTTGTCGGCCTTGGTGGCCATCGCGTTGATGCGCAAGGCCGCGTTGTCGCCGATTTTCAGATTGAAGTCACCCGTGGCCCGCACGTACCGATGGGTGCCCACCGTCAAGTCGACCTGGTGTTCGTCAATCAGGCGGGGAAGCTTCGACACCTGGTTGACCGCACCACCGGTGGAGCCGCGTCCAAACAGCATGGAGGCCGAGCCACGGAGCACTTCCATCCGCTCGAGGTTGAACGTGTCACGGTCATAAATGGCTGGGTCGCGCATGCCGTCGATGAACAGGTCGCCCGTGGCCTGGAGCGCAAAGCCACGCAAGCGGATGTCTTCCTCGCCGCCTTCAGCAGCCAGGAAGGTGATGCCCGCGGTGTTCTTGAGCGCTTCCTTGACGGTGTCAAGGTTGCGGTCATCGATCAGCTTTTCGGTGACCACGGTCACCGACTGGGGAATGTCGCGCAGCTGTTGCTTGCCTTTGCCGATGGTGGTTTCGGTGGCCCGGACCGAGTCCTTGCCCTCGGGCGCTTCGGCCTGTTCGCGCACCACCACCGTCGGCAGGGTCCGGTTCGTGTCGTTGGGCAAGGTCTGCGCCATGGCACCCATGGAACCAGCCAGGAGCATGGCCCCCAACGGCAGAAGCGCCACGGTATGGGCTTGAAGAGCCAAGGTGTCATGGGTGTTGGAGCGAAGCACCGTGTCGGATGCGGACCCAGCGGAGGCGCCGGTCAATCGGGAAGGGCGTGTGAACATGTGACGAAGTCAGGTGAGCAGTTGTCGGCTGGCTGCACCCGCGTCGCGCGGTGTGGGGGCTGGCTGGATTCGCCATTGTATTAGTAATGAGAACGATTCTCATGCAATAACTTTACAATTCGCTTCTGCCACCGCATCCCTCCGCCACGAAGATGGCCCTCCCGAGTCTCTGATAGAACCCGTGTGGCCGAAGCGGTGGACCGGGCTGAGACACGACTCGGCAAAATCACGCGAAAATCTATGTGGCGCATAGATACTATCAATAACGAAAGTTAATAGGCCTGCGCTATGATTGCGGAGTCGCATCGACGGCTCTCTGATTCTTCTCTTCAACCCAAAAGGAAACACCATGTCCCTGATCAACACCCAAGTCCAGCCGTTCAAGACCCAGGCTTTCCACAATGGCAAATTCATCGACGTGTCTGACGAGAGCCTGAAGGGCAAGTGGTCCGTGCTGATCTTCATGCCAGCCGCTTTCACCTTCAACTGCCCGACCGAAGTGGAAGACGCTGCCGACAACTACGCCGAGTTCCAGAAGGCCGGTGCCGAGGTGTACATCGTCACCACCGACACGCACTTCTCGCACAAGGTGTGGCACGAGACCAGCCCCGCCGTGGGCAAGGCCAAGTTCCCGCTGGTGGGTGACCCGACCCACACGCTGACCAACGCTTTCGGCGTGCACATCGCAGAAGAGGGCCTGGCACTGCGCGGCACCTTCGTGATCAACCCCGACGGCATCATCAAGACGGCCGAGATCCACTCGAACGAAATCGCTCGCGATGTGAAGGAAACCCTGCGCAAGCTGAAGGCTGCCCAGTACACCGCCGCCAACCCTGGTCAGGTGTGCCCCGCCAAGTGGAACGAGGGTGCCAAGACCATCGCTCCTTCGCTGGAACTCGTCGGCAAGATCTGATCCAACCCGCGTCGCGCCTGCGGCGTCACCCCCTCAAGGGGGCAACGCGAGCGGCCTGGCGAAGCCAGTTCCGCCGCGTTCTGGGCGAAGCCCCTTCGCCCAGGCTTTGTCTCTGGCAGTACCGCTGCCCTATGGGCTTGTCTACAGGCCCATGCACCAGCGGCCTTCCGCACCTCTTCTTCCTTTTCAGGAGCTACCCATGCTTGACGCCACCCTCAAATCGCAGTTGCAGACCTACCTGGGCATGCTGCGCCAGCCCATCACCCTGATCGCTTCGCTGGACGACAGCGACACCGGCGTCGAGATGCGTGGGCTGCTGGACGACATCGTTTCACTGTCCGACAAGGTCACGCTCGACACCACGGGCAACGACGCTCGCAAGCCCTCTTTTGTGGTGGCGCGCGAAGGCGAAACCCAGGGCGTGCGCTTTGCCGGACTGCCGCTGGGCCACGAGTTCACCTCGCTGGTGCTGGCGCTGCTGTGGACCGGTGGCCATCCGCCCAAGGTCGAGGCCGATGTGCTCGACGCCATCCGCGCGCTCGACGGCGACTTCAACTTCGAGGTTTACATGTCCTTGAGCTGCCACAACTGCCCCGACGTGGTGCAGGCGCTCTCGCTCATGGCCATCTTCAACCCCAAGGTGAAGACGGTGGTGATCGAAGGCGGCGCTTTCCAGCAAGAAGTGAACGAGCGCGAAATCATGGCCGTGCCCATGGTGTTCCTGAATGGCAAAGTGTTCGGCTCCGGCCGCATGAGCGTTGAGGAAATCGTGGCCAAGCTCGACACCAATGCCGCCGAGCGCGAGGCAGTCAAGCTCAACGCCCGTGATGCCTACGACGTGCTGATCGTCGGCGGTGGCCCGGCCGGTGCGGCTGCGGCCGTGTACGCCGCCCGCAAGGGCATCCGCGTGGGTGTGGCGGCCGAGCGCTTTGGTGGTCAGGTGAACGACACGTTGGCGATCGAGAACTACATCTCGGTGCTGGAGACCGACGGCCCGGCATTTGCCACCGCGCTTGAAGCGCAGGTGCGCCATTACGGCGTTGACATCATGAACCTGCAGCGTGCCGACAAGATCGTTCCGGCCGCGCAGGCGGGCGGCCTCATCGGCGTGCAGATGGCCAACGGTGCCACGCTGAAGGCTCGCAGCGTCATCCTGTCCACCGGCGCGCGCTGGCGCAATGTGAACGTGCCCGGCGAGCAGGAGTACAAGAACAAAGGCGTGGCTTACTGCCCGCACTGCGATGGACCGCTGTTCAAGGGCAAGCATGTAGCCGTGATCGGTGGCGGCAACTCAGGTGTGGAAGCCGCCATCGACCTGGCCGGTGTGGTGCAGCACGTGACGCTCATCGAATTCGCCGATGCCCTCAAGGCAGACGCGGTGCTGGTGAGCAAGCTCAAGAGCCTGCCCAATGTCACCATACACGTCAGTGCACAGACCACCGAAATCACGGGCGCCGGGGGCAAGGTGAATGGCCTGAGCTACAAGGACCGTGTCAGCGGTGATGTGAAGCACGTGGAGCTCGAGGGCGTGTTTGTGCAGATCGGCCTGGTGCCCAACACCGAATGGCTCAAGGGCACGCTCGACCTGAGCCCCTTTGGGGAAATCCAGGTGGACGCACGCAACCACACCAGCCTGCCCGGCGTGTTTGCCGCTGGCGACTGCACCACGGTGCCTTACAAGCAGATCGTGATTGCCGCTGGCGAGGGCTCCAAGGCCGCTCTGAGCGCTTTTGACCACCTGATCCGTTTGCCGGTGGTGGCTGAGCAGGCACAAGAGCAGGAGCTCGCCGTGAGCGCCTGAGCTCAGGTTCGCGACTCTTCTGCATAAAGGGCTCCGAGTGATCGGAGCCCTTTTTTTTCGTCTGTGCTGCAGAGGGCAGCAGCTCCGTTTTCACGAGGCAGAGCGGCATCTTCATGCAGCCGTCCAGCTATTTGAGGCCCCTTGCTAAGTGCTTTCCCTATGTTTGCGCCAGAGAGGGGGTTTCAGCAATTTTGCCGTAAGCAAGCGGCACCAAAGTCCGCCCGTAACGCCATGTACCCCCTGGGTGTGTGTCGTGCAAAACGTGGCGGCGAAAGCCGTCGAAACAGCAAAAGCATCACTCTGAGGAGATGACTTTCATGAAAACCGATAGCAACGCCCAGGCCTACTGGTCGGCAACACTTGGTCTGCTGACCAAGGTGCTGATCATTTGGTTTCTCGTGTCCTATGGCGCAGGCATCCTGTTCGCCGAAGCCCTGAACAGCTTCAGCATCGGCGGGTACCCCGTCGGCTTCTGGTTTGCGCAGCAAGGCTCCATCTACGTGTTCATCGCGCTGATCTTCTGGTACGCGCACAAGATGGGCCAGATCGACCGCAAATTCGGCATGCAAGAAGACTGATCGAGGAAGACCCACATGGAACTCCAAACCACCATCTATATTTTCGTCGGGCTGAGCTTCGCGCTCTACCTCGGCATCGCCTTCTGGGCACGCGCGGGCAGCACGTCCGACTTCTACGTGGCCGGCGGCGGTGTTCACCCCGTCACCAACGGCATGGCCACGGCCGCCGACTGGATGTCGGCAGCCTCGTTCATCTCCATGGCTGGCCTGATCTCCAACATGGGTTACGGCGGCGCCGTGTTCCTGATGGGCTGGACCGGTGGCTACGTGCTGCTGGCCTGCCTGCTGGCTCCGTACCTGCGCAAGTTCGGCAAGTTCACCGTGCCTGAGTTCATCGGCGACCGCTTCTACTCGGGTTTCGCCCGTAACGTGGCCGTGCTCTGCCTGCTGGTGGCTTCGCTGACCTACATCATTGGCCAGATGACCGGCGTGGGCGTGACCTTCGCTCGCTTCCTGGGCGTTTCCAGCGACCAGGGCATCTACATCGGTATGGCCATCGTGTTCGCCTACGCCGTGTTCGGTGGCATGAAGGGCATCACCTACACCCAGGTGGCCCAGTACTGCGTGCTGATCCTGGCCTACCTGGTGCCGGCCTTCTTCATCTCGCTGAACCTGACCGGCAACTTCCTGCCGCAGCTGGGTCTGGGCTCTGACCTCGCGGGTACCGACGTGTCCCTGCTGGCCAAGCTGGACCAGGTGGTGACCGATCTGGGCTTTGGCCAGTACACCACCACCGCCGCAGGTTCGAAGATCAACATGTTCTTCTACACCGTGTCGCTGATGATCGGTACCGCCGGTCTCCCCCACGTGATCGTGCGCTTCTTCACCGTTCCCAAAGTGGCCGATGCACGCGCCTCGGCCGGCTGGGCCCTGGTGTTCATCGCGCTGCTGTACACCACGGCTCCTGCCGTGGGTGCCATGGCCCGCCTGAACCTGATCGGTACGACCAACAGCTCCGTGGGTATCACCCAGGACGCCACGGGTCAGCTGGTGGTGAACTCTGACGTGGTCAACGCCCGTCCCGACATGTTCGCTCCTGAGGCGAGCCTGGTGTACGAGCAGCGTCCCGACTGGATGAAGCGCTGGGAAAAGACCGGCCTGCTGAAGTGGGAAGACAAGAACGGCGACGGCCGCATCCAGTTCTACAACAGCGCCACCAAGAACGAGGCCGTGCTGGCCAAGGCTGAGGCTGCTGGCTGGAAGGGCAACGAGCTGACCGTGAACGCCGACATCATCGTGCTGGCCAACCCGGAAATCGCGCAGCTGCCCAACTGGGTGATCGCGCTGGTGGCCGCTGGTGGTCTGGCTGCTGCTCTGTCGACCGCTGCCGGTCTGCTGCTCGCCATCTCGTCGGCCGTGTCCCACGACCTGATCAAGGGCGCCATCAACCCCAACATCAGCGAGAAGAATGAGCTGATGGCCGGCAAGATTGCCATGGCCGTTGCGATCTTCGTGGCTGGCTGGCTGGGTCTGAACCCACCGGGCTTCGCAGCCGGTACCGTGGCCCTGGCCTTCGGTATTGCCGCTTCGACGATCTTCCCAGCTCTGATGATGGGTATCTTCAGCAAGACCGTGACCGACAAAGGCGCCAGCGCCGGCATGATCGCAGGCCTGGTCGTGACGCTGTTCTATGTGTTCGCACACAAGGGCATCTTCTTCGTGGCCGGCACGGGCTATCTGGACCTGATCGGTGGCGCCAACTCGTTCTTCACCATCACCCCCGAGGCCTTCGGCACCGTGGGCGCGATCGTGAACTTCGCGGTGGCTTACCTGGTCAGCAAGATGGGTGCTCCGGTTCCCTCGCACATCGCTGCCATGGTGGACGGCGTGCGCACCCCCAAGGGTGCTGGTGTGGCCACGGGTCACTGATCGACCGAGTCGATGACGGGCGGCGCGCACGCGCACTGCCCGCACACCAACCCCGTTGGGAAACCAGCGGGGTTTTTTTATTGAGAGAATCGGGACAACGGCTAACTGGCCGATCCCAAGGACTGGTCAATGAGTATCTTTTTCCTGAACTGGATTTTCCTGCTGGCGCTGTTTCCAGTGGCCTTCTTCTGGCTGCGCCGCGCCTGGCGCATCTACGCCCGGCAGGACTTTTCCGAAGTGGCGCTCAAGAGAGGTGTCCCGCCAGCCAACGCGGAGCGCTACGCCCCCTATGAAATGGTGATCAACCTGGTGGGCGGCGTCGTGATGGTGGGCGTGCTGGTGGCGGTGCTGGGTTTCCAGGCGCTGGAGCGACAGGACTGGATCGCCATTGCGGGCTCCACCCTCTGGATCAAGCTCTTCGCTTCCTTCGCGCTGAGCCGCCAGGCCCACGGTCTGGGGCCCAAGAAGAAGGCAAGCCCCCCAGAGAAGGTTTGAAGGTTCCAGCAAAGCAGCCCGGCAGAAGGCAAGGACACGCACCCGGGTACCCGTGGAACCGGCTTCGCCGGCCCACAGGTTGCTTCCTCTGCGGGGAAAAGCCGTGCAGCGGCGCAGGTGGGTGTTCAGTACTCCAGCCGCTCGGGCCGGATCTCCTGCAGGATCGTGGTCGAGATTTCCTCGATCGACTTGGTGGTGGTTGACAGCCACCGGATGCCCTCGCGGCGCATCATGCTCTCCGCCTCGTTCACCTCCATGCGGCAGTTTTCCAGGCTCGCATAGCGCGAGTTGGGTCGCCGTTCGTTGCGGATTTCGCTCAGACGTTCGGGCGCAATGGTCAGCCCGAAGATCTTCTTGCGGTGCGGTACCAGTGCCGGTGGCAACTTGCGCCGTTCAAAATCTTCCGGAATCAGCGGGTAATTGGAGGCCTTCAGCCCGTACTGCATGGCCAGGTAAAGCGAGGTGGGCGTCTTGCCGCTGCGGCTCACCCCCACCAGAATCACGTCGGAGCCCGCCAGGTCGCGGTGGCTCTGGCCGTCGTCGTGCGCGAGCGAGAAGTTGATGGCCTCGATGCGGTCGTTGTAGGCCTGGCTCTTGGATGCATCAGAGAACCGGCCCACGCGGTGGTTGGACTTGATGCCCAGTTCCAGTTCCAGCGGTTCAACGAAGGTGCCGAACATGTCCAGGATCATGCCCTGGCAATGCTCCTTCACCACGCGCAGCACATCCATGTTGACCACGGTCGTGAACACCAGGGGCCGTTTGCCTTCCACCTCGGCCGTGTGGTTGATCTGGCGCACCGCCTGATGGGCCTTGTCCACGCTGTCGATGAAGGGCAGGCGTGCACGCCGCACCGGCGATTCGAACTGCGCCAGGATCGCGTTGCCGAAGGTTTCGGCGGTGATGCCGGTGCCGTCGGAGATGAAGAAAACGGTTCTGTTGGGCATGGGAGAGGGCCTGGTATTGCAAAAATCTTCCGGCACGTCTGAGCAGTTTTCATGCCGTGCCCGCCGCGCCCGTGCAGCTGCGTCTGGGCGGCGCCCTACAATGCAGGCCTCGGCTGGCCGGGCCATTATCCCGCCTGCCAGCCCCTGCCTTGTCAGCCCTTTGCCCGGTGCCCGACCCACAACAGAACAACAGGTCACACGCTGGCGCATGGAGCCCCCGGTTTTTTAACCTTGAGGAGTTTTTCCATGTCCAACCTGTTTGCCCCGACCGATCTGGTCGTGCCATTCGAGCTTCTGCGCATGTCCGACGTCGAGTCGGTCGGCGGCAAGAACGCCAGCCTCGGCGAGATGATCTCGCAGTTGCCCAGCGGTGTGAAGGTGCCCACGGGCTTTGCCACCACGGCCCATGCCTTCCGTGAGTTCCTGAAATTCGACGCTCTGACCGATCGCATCAACGCGCGACTGGACGCTCTGGACACCGAAGACGTGCGCGCGCTGGCCGAGGCCGGCGCCGAGATCCGCGCCATGGTCGAGAACCAGCCGTTCCCGGCCGATCTGGAAAAAGCCATCCGCGACGCCTTCATCACCCTGGTGGGCGACAACGACAAGGCCACCTTTGCCGTGCGCTCGTCCGCCACGGCCGAAGACCTGCCCGACGCGTCCTTTGCCGGCCAGCAGGAAACCTTTCTGAACGTGCACGGCATCGACGAGGTGCTGCACAAGATGAAGGAGGTCTTTGCATCCCTCTACAACGACCGCGCCATCAGCTACCGCGTGCACAAGGGCTTCGCCCATGCCGACGTGGCCCTGTCGGCCGGCGTGCAGCGCATGGTGCGTTCCGACACCGGTGCTGCTGGCGTGATGTTCACCATCGACACCGAGTCTGGCTTTGAAGACGTGGTGTTCATCACCTCCAGCTACGGCCTGGGCGAGACGGTGGTGCAGGGCGCCGTGAACCCCGACGAGTTCTACGTGCACAAGCCCATGCTCAAAGCCGGCAAGCGTGCGCTGATCCGCCGCAACCTGGGCAGCAAGCTGATCCAGATGACCTTCACCACGGCCGAAGAAAAAGCAGACGAGGGCGCGCTCAAGGGCAAGCTGGTCAAGACGGTGGACGTGCCGGTCGAACTGCGCAATCGCTACAGCCTGACCGACGCCGACGTCGAGCAGCTGGCGCACTACGCCATGGTGATCGAGCAGCACTACGGCCGCCCGATGGACATTGAGTGGGGCAAGGACGGCACCGATGGCCAACTCTACATCCTGCAGGCCCGCCCAGAAACGGTGAAGAGCCAGTCGGCCGGCAAGACCGAGGTGCGCTACAAGCTCAAAGGCAAAGGTGCTGTGCTGGCTTCGGGCCGAGCCATTGGCCAGAAAGTGGGCACTGGCCCCGTGCGCCTGGTGAGCCACATCAGCGAGATGGACAAGGTTCAACCGGGTGACGTGCTGGTGACCGACATGACCGACCCGAACTGGGAACCGGTGATGAAGCGCGCCAGCGCCATCGTCACCAACCGGGGTGGCCGCACCTGCCACGCCGCCATCATCGCGCGCGAGTTGGGCATTCCGGCTGTGGTGGGTTGCGGGAACGCCACCGAGTCGCTCAAAGACGGCACACTGGTCACGGTGAGCTGCGCCGAGGGCGATACCGGCCACATTTACGACGGCCTGCTGGAAACCGAGATCACCGAAGTGCAGCGCGGCACCATGCCCGAGGTGGACGTGAAGATCATGATGAACGTGGGCAACCCCCAGTTGGCGTTCGACTTTTGCCAGATTCCCAACGGCGGCGTGGGTCTGGCACGCCTGGAATTCATCATCAACAACAACATCGGTGTGCACCCCAAGGCCATTCTGGACTACCCGAACATCGATGCTGACTTGAAGAAGGCTGTGGAGTCGGTGGCGCGGGGCCATGCCTCGCCGCGCGCTTTTTACGTGGACAAGGTGGCCGAAGGCGTGGCCACCATCGCAGCAGCCTTCTGGCCCAAGCCGGTCATCGTGCGCCTGTCGGACTTCAAGTCCAACGAATACCGCAAGCTGGTGGGCGGCAGCCGCTATGAGCCCGATGAAGAAAACCCGATGCTGGGTTTCCGGGGCGCGGCGCGTTACATCAGCGAAGACTTCCGCGAAGCTTTTGCCATGGAGTGCGAAGCTTTGAAGCGGGTGCGCGAAGACATGGGCCTGACCAACGTGCAGGTGATGGTGCCGTTTGTGCGTACCCTGGGCCAGGCGCAGCGCGTGACCGAATTGCTGGCCGAAAAGGGCCTCAAAC
>JAUXNG010000008.1 GCA_030682835.1 Hydrogenophaga sp.
GCACGACCTGTGACTTGAACTCGGCGCTATGCCGGCGGCGGGTTTTGCGATGCTCGTTCATTGGCTGTCCATCTAACTTTGATGGACAGCAATCGTGCTGGATTAGCTGGGGGAATCAAGGTGGGGTGGCCAGCCGCTTACCCCGCTCAAGCAAATTGCGGAGCTGCCGAGACGTGGGTCGAGGTACACACACTGGTTGCCGGCACCGGCTTCTACAGCCATACCAACGTAGTCGCAAAGTCATTGACACGTTCCGTACTGCAACCCATCCAGGTCTGATGTTGACCACAACCTTGACCCTCTCTGCGCGTCGCAATATCCCTGCTGGATCAGCCATCGAATCCAGCATCTGACACGCCCCAACTGCGTTCTACAGTGACTCCACGGTGTTCAAAGTCCTGGTGCGCAATGCCCCAGTTCACCGCACCGAACCGGGAGCACACCCATGGCCGCATCAGCGTCAACAACCCGTAAATTGCCTTTTCCGCAAGGGATTGCGCGCCCCCGCGTCAGTGTTTCGCCGCAAGCATCCCGTCGAAGGGTCCCAGGGACCTGGCTTGTACAGCCGCCCTCCGCTCCCCTCCTCCAGGTCTGACCCGGCAAGAACCAACCATGGACGCGACAACTCTTCTGTCATTTCTGCTGGCCTGTGCCCCTGAGGTGCACCCCGACACGGCAAAGGCCTTGGTGCAGGTGGAAAGCAGCTTCAACCCCTGGGCAATTGGCGTTGTTGGTGGCGCGTTGCCTCGGCAACCGCGCAACCACGCCGAGGCACTCGCTGCGGTGCGCGCGCTGCAGTCCTCCGGGCGCAACTTCAGCGTCGGGCTGGCCCAGATCAATGTAGGCAACTGGGCGCGGCTGGGCCTGACAGCGTCCTCGGCCTTTGAGCCCTGCCGCAACCTCGCCGCCATGCAGCGCGTGCTCACCGAATGCTTTGACCGCGCCCATCGTGTCCATCGCGATAACAGTACCAGCGGCATCCGTCAGGCACCGCCCACCGAGCAGCAGGCCTTGCGCCGAGCCCTCTCCTGCTACTACAGCGGCAATTTCTCGACCGGCTTTCGCCATGGCTATGTGCGCAAGGTCGTGCTGGCCGCTCAGTCACCGTCCCGTTTCGGTCCACCCCACCCCTGAAGGAGAAATGCCATGAACCCCGTCCAGTCTTTCCTGCGCCCCTCTCTCCACTTGCGTCGCCTGTCTCTGCTGGCACCGTGGTGCATCGCCCCGGCCGCGATGGCCCAGGGCTTCGAGAAGGTCAACACCACGGTGACCAATGTCAACACCATCCTGGTGACGATCTCGATTGCCGTGGTGACGATCGCCATCATCTGGGCTGGCTTCAAAATGATCTTCCAGGGCGCACGGTTGGCTGACGTGGCCAACGTGCTGATCGGCGGCACGCTGATCGGTGGCGCGGCGGCCTTTGCCAGCTTCATCGTGACCTGAAGCGCAGAGCGCCTGACGCCCTGGAGTGGCACCGTGCAAGCCGAAGCCATCTACAAAGGCGCCACCCGGCCCGCGATGAAGCTGGGCATTCCGCTTGTGCCGCTGGTGGTGCTGTTTGGCAGCGGCATGCTGCTGATCCTCTGTGGCGGCGTCTTGCTCAGCTGGTGGGTCGCCGCAGGCGTCTTGCTCTCCATTGCCCCTGTGCTGCTCTGGATGCGCTGGGTCACAGCGCAAGACGACCAGCGCTTTCGCCAAGTGTTCATCGCCCTGAAGCTGCGCCACCACGACCACAACCGACGTTTCTGGCGCGCGCGTAGCTACACCCCCACCCTCTTTCGAGGAGCCCGAGATGTTTGGCATGTTTGAGCCGGCACGCCCGGCGCAGGGGCGACCGCCCCAACTAAAACGAAGCCAGCGCGTCCTGCCCCGTCACTGGACGCAGGCGTTGCGCGACAACCCGCTGGCGCGCTTCGTGCCTTTTTCATCTCTGGTGTCCGAGCACGATGTGCTCACCCGAGGGGGCGACTACCTGCGGGTCTGGCGCCTGGAGGGCGTGCCGTTTGAATGTGCCGATGAGCATGTGATCCGCGAACGGCATGAGGCCATGTGCAGCCTGCTGCGCAACCTCTCGGGCGGGCAGTGGGCGGTCTGGAGCCACCGCGTGCACCGCGCGGTGCACGACACGCTGCAGCACCCCGCACAACCCAGCTTTGCGCGCGACCTGTCAGAGGCCTACCAGCAGCGGCTGGGCCGCCGGGCCATGATGAGCAACGAGCTGTACCTGACCCTGGTCTACCGACCCAATACCTCGCGCATCAGTCGGGCGCTGCAATCGCGCAAACGCTCGTTGGCCGCCATCGCGCAGGCACAGGCGGAGGCACTGCGAGTGATGGAGGAGCGTTCGACCTTCGTCGAACGCGTGCTACGAGGTTTTGCGCCGCAGCGCCTGGGCGTACGGCTGCAGGGCGCCCGGCGTTACTCGGAAGTCGTCGAGTTCCTGGGTTTCTTGGTCAACGGATCGTGGAAGCCGGTGCCGCTGGCGGCCGGCCCGCTGTACCGCACCTTGCCCACCACGAGGTTGAGCTTTGGCGGCGACAAGCTGGAGCTGCGCCACGGTGACCAGCGCCGGTGCGCGGCGCTGGTCGACATCAAGGAATACGCCGATGCAGTGGAGCCGGGCATTCTGAACGCTCTGCTTTATGAGCCGAGCGAGTTCATCGAGACCCAGAGTTTTTCTGTGCTGCCCCGCCGGGAAGCGATGCGGGCGCTGGAGTTGCAACGCGACCAGCTGATCGCCAGCGACGACGCGGTGGTCAGTCAGATCGCCGACATGGACACGGCGCTTGATGAACTGGGCGACGGCCAGTTCTGCATGGGCGAGTACCACTACAGCCTGGTGGTTTTCGGCCAGCCGGGTGAGAACAGCCTGAGTGACGCCGGGCGCAAGGCCGCACAGGCCATGGGTGCGGTGGGCGAGGCATCGAGCCTGCAGCTGGCCCCGGTCGATCTGGTGGCCGATGCGGCCTGGTTTGCCCAGTGGCCGGGCAACTGGGCCTGGCGCCCGCGCGAGGCAAAGCTCTCCTCGAGGGCCTTTGCCGCCCTGGCCAGCGCCCACAACTTTGCGCGCGGCAAGCGCGACGGCAACCCCTGGGGCGAGGCCTTGGCCCTGCTGCACACGCCGTCGGGTCAGCCGTTCTACCTGAACCTGCACAGCAGCCCGCCGGGCGAAGATTGCCTGGACCAGAAGCTGCCGGGCAACACCCTGATCATCGGCTCCACCGGCGTGGGCAAGACCACGCTGGAGATGTTCCTGCTCACGCTCACGCGCAAGTGGAACCCGGCGCCGCGACTGGTGGTGTTTGACCTGGACCGGGGCTGCGAGATCGCCATCCGCGCGCTCAACGGCCGTTACTTCACGCTGGAAGCCGGCAAGCCCACGCGCCTCAATCCGCTGCAACGCGACCCGACGGCGGCGCGCGTGCAGTTCTGGGAGCAGCTGATCCGCCTGTGTGTGGCCACGCCAGCCTTGCCCCTGCTGCCCGCCGACGAGCGCGCCATTGCGGACGCGGTGCGCACCGTGGCGGGCATGCCGCAGGGCCTGCGCCGCTTCTCCACCGTGCGACAGAACCTGCCCAAGGCCGGGCACAACAGCCTCTACGAACGGCTGGGGCGCTGGTGCGAGGGCGGCGCGCTGGGCTGGGTGTTCGACCAGGCCAGCGACCAGCTGATGGATCTGGACGCCGAATCGGTGATTGCGTTCGACACCACCGAGTTTCTGGACCTGCCCGAGGTGCGCACGCCGGTGATGCTGTACCTGCTGCAGGTGATGGAAGAACTGATCGACGGCGAGCGCCTGATCTATGTGATTTCCGAGTTCTGGAAGGCGCTGGACCACGAGATCTTCAGCGACTTTGCCAAGCAGAAGCAGAAGACGATCCGCAAGCAGAACGGCCTGGGCATCTTCGACACCCAGAGCCCGTCCGACGTGCTGCGCCACCCGATCGGGCGGACCATGGTTGAGCAAAGCGTGACCAAGATCTTCCTGGCCAACGCGGAAGCGGTGCGCGAGGAGTACGTCGAGGGCTTTGGCCTGAGCGATGCCGAATACGAGATCGTGCGCAGCCTGGGCGCTCAAGGGGGCCGGCGCTTTCTGGTCAAGCAGGGCCACACCAGCGCCTTGTGTGAACTCGAACTCACCGGCCTGGACGACTTCATCACCGTGCTCTCGGCCACCACCGACAACGTCGCCCTGCTCGACGTGCTGCGTGAACGGCACGGCAACGAGCCGTCGCAATGGCTTCCCGCGCTGCAAAGGGAAGTCCAGAACAGAAAACTTCGTACGTCCAGGAGCGCCCCATGAAAACGCTTGCTCATCATTTGTCGTTGATCTCCCTGGCCATCACCACCAGCGCCGCCAGTGCCCAGTACGTCAAGGGCAATGAGGCGGTGCAGACCATGATCACGGGAAAAGTCCAGGTGCAAACGCCACCGCTGACCCAGGCGGCGGGTCGAAGTAAGCCCTGTCCGGCCGACGGCAACTGCCATCCGGGCCTGTGGCGAATGGTCGAAACCGACGCCGGCCTGATGGAGTGCACCGATCCGTACGCACGGGAGTCGGCCTGCCGACCCTCAACCTACGGCGCCAAAAAGCTGTCACGGCTGTGGGTGGTCAAGTCAAAAGGCGAATGGCTGCAATGCCAATACCCGGACCTGAACAGCAAGTGTGTGCCGATCTTCGCGCGCCCGCCCGCCAACCTGCCGTACGGCGCACTTCAGTAAGAGGTGAATGCCATGTTCACCTGGGTTGGCAAAACCATCGACACGGTTCTGGACACGTACGTCCTTGGGGTGGTGTCCACCCTGATGACCCACCTGCAGCCTGTGGCTCTGACCGCCATGTCGATCTGGGTCCTGCTCTTTGGGTGGGCGGTGCTGCGCAACGAGGTGTCCGAGACGGTACCGGTCTTTCTGTGGAAGGTCGTCAAGATTGATTTGATTCTGGCGTTCGCCCTGCAGTCAGGCGTCTACATCAGCCATGTGGCCGACACCGCCAACGCGCTGGCGATGGGGGTGGCGTCCACCTTCGTTCCGTCGGATGCCGATCCCACGGTCACCACGGGCCCCTACGCGCTGTTGGACAAATTTAACGATGCCGCCAGCGACCAGACCGCCGACATCATGAAGGAAGCCAGTCTGTTCCGGTTGGACCTGGTGCTGGCGGGACTCGTTTTTTCGTTCGGCTCGGTGATCTACCTCTCCATCGCCTTGTTCGTGATCACGCTGGCCAAGCTGTTCCTGACCTTCGTGATCGCCATCGGCCCCTTGTTCGTCCTGTGCCTGGCCTGGCGTCCGACGGCCCGGTTCTTCGACAGCTGGCTCTCTCTGCTGCTCAACGCCGTGGTGCTGACCTGGTTTGCGTTTTTCTCGCTGGGCTTGAGCACCTACATGGGGGCTGCGATGTTCCAGGCCTACTCGGACGGCGGCGGCTTCCTTGGCAGCACCTTCAACGTGCTGGGTGAAGCCACCCGCTATTGCGTGCTCATGATCCTCATGGCCATCCTGTGCTTCCAGGCACCCAGCCTGGCATCGGCCCTCACCGGCGGCGCAGTAGTGCAGCAGGGCATCCAGATGATCCAGAACGCACTGATGGTCTCCGGCCTGCGCTCGTCCTCCAAAGGCGCAGCAGCCCGTGTCGGCGGCGTCATCCGCGCCGGTGTCGGCCTGCCCTACGCAGCCGGGGCCGCAACGGGCGCCACCGGTCGACAGGCGCTTTCCATGGGTCGTCGCGGTTACCAGGTGGGCCGCGCCGCCGCCTACCGCCTGGCCGCGCTGCGCGGCCACTCGTGACCACCTCACACAACAGGAGTTCACCATGCGCCACGTAATTCAGGCCACCGCCGCCCTCCTCATCACCGCAAGCGCCAGCCAATTGCAAGCCGGCCCGCTGGCCGTCATCGATGTCGCCAATCTGGCGCAAGCGGTGCAGCAGGTGACACACCACATCACCCAGATCAAGCACCAGCTGCAGCAGATCCAGCAGCTGCAGACGCAGATCGACAGCATGAACGGGCCACGAAATCTGGGCAATGTGCACCACAACCTGCTGTTGACGAACTACGTGCCGGCCCAGGCTTTCACCCACCTCAATGCCGTGGCCACGTCGGGCTACGGCGCGCTGAGCGCCAGCGCCAAGGCGCTGCGCGACGCCGGCATGACCTACAACTGCCTGGACCTGGCTGGCGCTGAGCAGATCCGGTGCCAGGCGGCGCTGGCGCAGCCGTACCAGCACAAGGGCTTGCTGCAGGACGCCATGACGCGCGCGGCCGGCCGGCTGGGCCAGATACAGGCCCTGATGAACGAGGTCAATGCCACCACCGACCAGAAGTCGGTGCTGGAGATCCAGGCCCGCCTCGGCGCAGAAAACGCTCTGCTGGCCCACGAAACGTCTCAGCTGCAGATGCTGCAGGCCATGGCCGACAGCGAGGAGCGCATCGCCCGCTCGCGCGACCGCGAACGCCAGTACGAGATGCTGGGCCGCACCGGCAAGCTGGCCGATTTTCTTCCCTGAACCCAGCACCGACGGAGTCCCCCATGACCGACCACCTGAGACCAGGTCACGCCGCCGCATGGCCGGAATACGGCCTGGACGTTGAGACGGAGACCGCTGCCGACGCCCGGAACGCTACGTTCAGTGCGAATCGCGACTGGGAAACCGATCGCGCGCTGATGCTCGAACGCTCCGAACGTAGGGCGTGGACGGTGGCGGTGGCAGGCCTGGCGCTGGGCTTTATCGGCATCGCCGCCGTGTTCGTACAGGGCCCGTTGCGCCGCGTGATCGAGATTCCGATCGTGGTCGATCGCGTCACCGGCGAGACCACCATCCAGCAGCGCCTGAGCGAAGAAACCGTGCCCGCGCTCGACGCGCTGGACAAGCACAACCTGGCCAGCTTTGTGCGGGCACGCGAGAGCTACAGCTGGATGTTCCTGCAGCGCGACTTCGACCAGGTGGCACGCATGGCGGTGCCGACGGTGTTTGCCGATTTCAACCGGCAATTCGAAGGCGAGGCGGCGCTGCACAAGAAGCTGGGCGCCACGCAGGACTGGCGCATCCAGATCGTGGGCGTGCAACTCGAAGCGCCGGGGCGCCGCGCCAACCAGCGCGAGGCCAGGGTCACCTACGACAAGGTCGTGCGCCAGACCGACCGCGCCGTGCCGGAAATCACCACCCGGCATGTGGCGAGCCTCGTGTACCAGTACCAGCCCAAGGTGCTTGCCAAGGAGGCCGACCGCCTAGAGAACCCATTTGGCTTTGTGGTGACGGCCTACCGCTCGGACTCCGAGATCAACACCTCACCTGCTGGAGGCCGGCCATGAACGCGCTACGCATCACGGTGCTGTTCGGCCTGGGACTGGTCGGTCCGGTGCTGGGCAGCTGGTCCGCCGGCAAGGCACTCGCCACCGAGCCGCGACCCGATCCCCGGTTGCGCGAAGTGGTCTACGACCCGTCTGCCGTGGTCACGATCCCCGTCAAGCGCGGTGTGCTGGCGCTGCTGGTGCTCGATGCCGACGAGGCGATCACCGATGTGGCCACCGGTCTGGGCGCGGACTGTAGCAAGCCTGACGCGGTCTGGTGCGTGGCGGCCCAACCGGGTGGACGCCATGTCTTTGTCAAGGCTAAGCGCGAGGCCAGCGCACCCAACAACCTGGCGGTGGTGACCAACCGACGTTCACACAGCTTCCGCTTAGTGGTGCTGGCCGATGACGACCGCCAGGCACCGGTGCACCGCCTCACGGTGAAGGCACCGGTGCGTGCGGCCCCGTCGTCGCCGTCCCCATTGGCGCAGGGACTAGCCGCCCTCGCCGCCCTGCCGGCGCTGCCCGCACCGCCACGCCCGGAACAACTGGTCGCCGAACGCTTGCAGGCCAGGCCTGCGGTGCTGAACACGAGTTACTCAATGGCTGAGGGTGCGGCTTCAAGCGACATCGTGCCAAGCCTCGTGTTCGATGACGGGCGCTTCACCTATTTGCGCATCGCCGGCCAGCGCGAGCTGCCGGCCGTGTTTAAGGTACAGGCCGATGGCAGCGAGAGCTTGGTGAACACGCGCATGGAGGACGACCTGATGGTGGTGGACCGCGTCAGCCTGCGCCTGGTGCTGCGCGCCGGCCGGGCGGTGGTGGGCATATGGAACGACGCATTTGACCCCGACGGCGTTGCAACCGCTGGCGCGACCACGGTGCCGGGCATTCAGCGGGTCATCAAAGCGGATCCGTCACCACGCGCAGAACGAAACCTCGGAGGTGTTCCATGAACGAGCCACGCATGAATGAGCCAGGCAGGAGCGCACTTGACGGGGACAAAACACACCCCGCGTCTGCATCTCCTTCGCCGCCGCCCGCGCAAACGCCCGAGCCCGACGTTGGCAACACGCTGCGGCCGCTCCCGGGCGAAGCGGGCATTCCCCAGGTGGCCAAGCGAACGCCTCTGAACTGGTCGGGTAAGGGCGCTCTGTCGCTGGTGCTCATGGGCTGCACGGTGGTGCTGTTTGTGGGGTTTTCTATTCAACGCTGTTCGGCCGCCGACCCACCGACAGCGGACATGTCCCCCGCGCGTGATCGGCCGCTGGCCGCGAGCAGCACACCGCGCAAGCTCGACATGACGCCGCCTGTTGCGCCGCGCGTGCCGGCTCTGCTGCCGGACAAGGACGAGGTTGAGCCGGTCGGGGTGCAGCGAACGGGACACAGCGCAGCCACCGGTGACAAGCCAGCAAGCCAAGCACCGGAGGACGCGCCGGTGATGGTGGTGTCGTCGCGACCTGGCGCGCCAGCGACTACCGCTGCCACATCCACACTCAAGAATGCGCCACGCGACGCGGCAGCGAACCCCGACGATGAACTGGCCACGGCCACGTCTAGCCTGGAGCACCACCAGCGCCAGCTGCAAGCGCTGCTGGACCAGCTGACCCAGGGCACGGCCACGAGCGCGACCGCTTCGGGTGCCACTGCATCCCCTGCCAACGCTTCCGCTGCCACCGCCGGACAGTCCAGCGCCCTGCCCGTCACCGCATCAGCGCTGTTTGGCGGGCAGTTGCAAGGCTCAGCCACGCCCAAGGTTGCGGCCAGACTGCTGGGCGACCGCAGCCTCACGCTGCCAAAAGGCACTGCGTTCACCTGCGCCCTCAAGACCCGGGTGATCAGTGCCACATCGGGTCTGGTCGGCTGCCAGGTCCAGCGCGACGTGTACGGCGACAACGGGCGCGTGTTGCTGATCGAGCGCGGTTCGCACCTCGACGGCGAATACCGCTCGGCCTCGGTTCGCCCAGGCAGTGTGCGCATTCCGGTGTTGTGGACGCGGGTACGCACGCCGCACGGCGTGACGGTGGACATCGAGTCCCCGGGTACCGGGCAGCTCGGCGAATCGGGCATTGACGCCCATGTGGACAACCGCTGGGGCGAGCGCATCGGCGCGGCCCTGTTGCTCTCGCTGATCGACGACTCGGTCCAACTGGTGATCCAGAGCCAGGCCAAAGACCAGCAGGCCAACACCATCGTGCTGCCGTCCACCACCGACAACGCCAGCCAGCTGGCCGAGAAGGTGCTGGACAGCACCATCAACATCCCGCCCCTGATGGTTCAGAACCAGGGCGGCATCGTCGGCATCTACGTCACGCGCGATGTGGACTTCTCGTCGGTCTACGAACTGCAGCCGACGAAGCGGTGAATGCGATGAATGCGATGAGCGCCATGAACACGATGAACATCCTGCCCGGCATTGAAAACCACCCGCTAGACCGCTGGTGCGGCGACGCCACCTCGGTGGTGGAGTTCCTTCGGCCCTTGCGCGAACAGCTCGACGCCCCCGGAGTGCTGGAGGTCTGCGTGAACCGACCCGGCGAACTGCAGGTGGAAACGGCAGGTGGCTGGCGTGCCGTCCACGCACCGGCGATGACACAGGAGCGCTGCCTGTCCCTGGCCACGGCGCTGGCCACCTACTGCGACCAGCAGATCAACCAGGAACGGCCCCTGCTCTCGGCCACGCTGCCCACCGGCGAGCGCATCCAGTTTGCCATTCCGCCCGCTGTGCCGCGCGGGACAGTCTCCATCACCATCCGCAAGCCGTCGAACGTGGTGCTGCGCCTGAGCGATTTCGAGCAGGACGGCCTGTTTGGCCGCGTCAGCGAAAAGTCCACTGGTGATGGACAGGACAACCACAACAGCGACGGTCTGCAGCCCTTTGAACGCGAACTGCTGGCCTTGAAAGCCGCCGGCCGATACGCGGACTTCATGCGCCTGGCGGTGCGCCAGCACCGCACCATCGTGGTCAGCGGCAAGACCGGCTCGGGCAAGACCACCTTCATGAAATGCCTGGTCGAAGAGGTGCCTAAGCACGAACGCCTGATCACCATCCAGGACACCGCCGAACTCACCCTGCCGAATCACCCGAACGTGGTGCACCTGTTTTACAGCAAGGACGCCCAGGGCACGGCCCGGGTCACCGCCAAGTCGCTGCTGGAAGCCTGTCTGCGCATGAAGCCAGACCGCATCTTCCTGGCCGAGTTGCGCGGTGAAGAGTGTTTCTCCTTCATCCGGCTGGCCGCCTCGGGTCACCCAGGCAGCATCACCAGCGTGCACGCCGGCAGCTGCGACCTGGCGCTGGAACAGATGGCCCTGATGATCCGCGAGAGCGGCGCCGGTGGGGGGCTGCGCATGGACGAGATCAAGGGCCTCCTGCGCATCGTGGTCGATGTGATCGTGCAGTTCGACCGGGACGAGCGGGGCCGCTTCATTGCCGATGTGGCTTACGCGCCGCGCCGCCGGCACCCCGCTCCAAGCCCGCAGCCGCTGCGCGCCAGCACTCTGCAGGCGCCAGGCGCTAGCGGCGAGGGAGCGCTGTCATGAGCCAGACCCTGGCCTTGCCCTTCGCCTCGTGGTCGCTGGGCCGGCGCTTGGCTGCGGGTGCCTTTGCAGCGTTGCTGGCCACAGTCCTGATCGGTGCGGCGGTCTACGCCTCGGGCGTGCTGTTTCTGCTGCTCAGCAAGGCCGACCCCCGGCAGGCCGGTTGGGGCAGCATTGCCTCCTACTGGCGGTTCTATGCCGACAATGCTGTGTTGCGCCAGCGCCTCCTGGTCGCCATGGCGTTGTCGGGTGTCGGTTTCCTGGTGATATTGCCCGGCGCCCTGATCGCAGCCGCCCGCCCCCGCCGTGCGCTGCATGGAGACGCGCGCTTCGCCAGCAGCGCCGAAGTGGCCCGTGCCGGCTTGCTCGGTTTGGGCCACAACACCCATGGTCCGAGCATCCTGATTGGGCGCTTCAAGGGCCGTTTCATCAGCCTGCCCGGCCAGCTGTCGGTGATGCTGTCGGCCCCCACCCGCAGCGGGAAGGGCGTGGGCGTGGTAATTCCCAACCTGCTGAACTGGCCGGACTCGGTCGTGGTGCTGGACATCAAGGGCGAGAACCACGCCATCACCGCCGGCTTCCGCGCCGCGCATGGCCAGGCGGTCTACGCCTTCTCCCCCTTCGATGAAGCCGCCCGCAGCCACCGCTGGAACCCGCTGAGCGCCGTGCGCACCAGTGCGCTGCACCGGGTCGGTGATCTGCTGGGCATCGGCCAGGTGTTTTTTCCCAACGACGGCAGCGGCACCTCGTCCGAAGCCTTCTTCAACGACCAGGCGCGCAATCTCTTCCTGGGTCTGGGTCTGCTTTTGCTGGAAACGCCCGACCTACCGCGCACCGTCGGGGAGATGCTGCGCCAGTCCTCCGGCAAGGGCCAGCCACTCAAAGACCACCTGAACGGCCAGATCAGCCAGCGCCGCGACCAAGGCAAGCCGCTCAGCGATGAATGCGTCGATGCCCTGCAGCGCCTGCTGAGCAACTCGGAAAACACGCTGGCCAGCGTGGTCGCCACCTTCCATGCGCCGCTGACGATCTTTGCCGATGCGATCGTCGACGCAGCCACCAGCGCCGACGACTTCCGCCTGGAAGACCTGCGCCGCCGGCGCATGTCGGTCTATGTGCGCATTCCGCCGCACCGCCTGGCCAGCGCGCGGCCCCTGCTCAACCTGTTCTTCTCGCAACTGGTCAGCCTCAACACCCGCCACCTGCCCGAGCAGGACGCCAGCCTGAAGCTGCAGTGCCTGCTGGTCAATGACGAGTTCACCGCCATGGGCCGGGTGGGCATCATCACCCAGTCGGCCGCATTCCTGGCTGGCTACAACCTGCGCCTGCTCACGGTGGTGCAGGCGATGTCGCAGCTGGACGCGGTCTATGGCGACAAGGAAGCCCGCACCTTTGCCACCAACCACGGCCTGCAGATCCTGTACGCGCCACGCGAGCAACGCGACGCCGACGAGTACAGCGCCATGCTGGGTCACTTCACCGAACGCGCCACCTCCCGAGGGCGCAGCCGCTCCTTCGGCGGCCAAAGCCACAGCAGCGTCAGCCGCAACGAGAGCGACCAGCGCCGTGCCCTGCTGCTACCGCAGGAATTCAAGGAACTGGGGCGCGAGCGGCTGGTGGTAATTGTTGAGAACTGCAAGCCAATCCTGGGCGAGAAGATCCGCTACCACCGCGAGAAAGCGTTTCAGGCCCGCCTGCTTCCGGCGCCCGCGGTGCCCCCGATGGACATGGACCTGCACCTGGCCCGAGTGCAGCAGCGCTGGCGCTACGCCAGCGACGAGCTTGCGCCGGATGAGCAGCTGGGTATCGACCAGTTGGCCTACGACATGGCCCAGCTGCCCGACCCGAGCGCTGGGCCTCCCGCCGCACTCGCGCAGACCATTCTCGATTTCCTTGTCGGCGCATCGCCCGCCGGCGGCGCCGCCGGTGGCGCCATCGAACCCGTGGCCGATGAAGAAGGCGTCCTGCTCGCCACCCCTATCCGATCTCATCCGATTGATCGCGCCGAACCCATCTGAACTCTGGAGCAACACCATGCGAGCCCTCTGCGCCTACACGTCTATTGGCCCACTGATCGTGCTGCTCAGCGCGTGCAGCGCACCTCTGAAGCCACCCAGCGTGAACGAGGCACACAAACGCCCGGCCAACACCGAGGCGGCCGTTGAGCTGCAGGTGTGCAAGAACGAACTGCAAAACACCCACCTTCTGGCCACCGAAGCCAGCCGCGCCGCCAACACCGCAACAGCTGCGCTGGCGCATCTGTCGGCTCGCCACCAGCTGGTGGCGACGATGCAGGCGCAAGCGATGACCAACCGCGTGCACATCGTCCCCTTCGCCTTCAACAGTACCCAGCTGCCGATCTCTGCGGCGCTAGCTTCGGCCATGGTCGAGGAAGCCAAAGTCGCGCCGCTGGTGGTGCTGCGCGGGCGCACCGATGGCGCCAGCGACACAGCAGCGGACAGCCAGGTCGCGCGTGCCAGAGCCATTGCGGTGCGCGATTACCTGATTGCCGCCGGCGTGGACCCCACGCGCATACGCACCACCCACCAGCCCAGTGGCGACCACCTGGGCGACAACCGCAGCCCGCACGGGCGCCATCTCAACCGCCGGGTGGAGGTCGAGGTGTACCGCGCCCTGCCCGTGACCCAACAGGCATCGCCTCCGCTGCCACCACAACCACAACCATAGCCTTGACCCCACCAGCAGGCCGCGGCCCGCGGCCCCAACCCCAGGAGGTTTCCATGGACGACCACAACGATCCCGCCCGCCGTTCGAATCGAGCCATACCCGAGGCCCCGGGTGCACCAGGCGGCACAGTGGAACCCGCGAACCGCGCAGCAGCAGCCATCCAGGCTTTTCAGACACCCGAGGAAACAACGGTGCAGCGCTACGAACTGCGCGACCCGTTCACCGACCTCACCTACCGCACCGACCGTTTTCAGGACATGGTGGCCAAAGCCGATCAGCTCGGCGCCAACCGGTTCGTCTTCCAGGACGCACAAGGCAACAAGTCTTTCGTGCACAAGGTCGATGGCCGCTGGAGCCGCGAAGAGCGCCGCAGCCCACCAGTTCCTGAGGTCACCGATCCACCCAGGGCAGCCAGACCGGAGCGCACGCAGCAGGAGGCTGCCACCCCTGCCATTCCCCTGCGGTCCAACCCGACCGAATCGCGAGCCCGCGAGAGCACCGACCCGCAAGCGGTCGCGCGCATGGATGCGCAGGCCGAACGCACCGCCCTGGTGGCCAAGCTTGAAGCCGCGTTGATGGACCGTTACCTCATCAAGCGGGCGCCCGTCACCCTGGGTGAGGTCAAGATCGGCCTGACCGAGTACCGCTTCAAAGGGGACACATCGCGTGTGGCCTTCACCGAATCCACCTTCCGGCTGGCCACCGACACCAACAGCCCGTCGGTGGCCCGCTCCATGGTGGACTTGGCCGAAGCCCGCAACTGGCATTCCCTGCGGGTGTCGGGCAATGAAGAGTTCAAACGAGCGGTATGGCTGGAGGCCGCCGCCCGTGGCGTGAAGGCGCTGGGCTACGAGCCCAACCCGGCCGATCTGGAGCGCCTCAAAGCCGAACGCGAGCTGCGACATGTCAACCGCATCGAACCCACTCGGGATGCGCCCCCAGCGCCCGGCAACGCCGCCAACACAGACAAACCCTCTGGACGCGGCAGTGGCGGACGCAAGACCGTGCTGGCCGCCATCGAAGCCATTCTGGTGACCAACCGCGTGCCCGAGAAGCGTCGTGAAGCCGTCATGGCCGCCGCTGCCGAACAGCTGGCCCAGCGCGCACGCAACGGCCAGACGCCCAAGGTCAAGGTTTACGACAAGGCGGCGCCATCGCAGCGCCCCGCCGTGGTGCCCAAACCGGAACAACAGAGAACCCGCGAGCGCGCCGCGCCCGCCCGCTGAAGGCTTGCAGCATGAACCCCGACACTGAGCCCAACGCCGCTAAGGACCGAGAAGGAAGGCCAGAGCCCGCCACGGCCTACGCCATCGGTGGGCAGTGCTGGCCAAAAGACGCACCCGGCTTTGCCTACGCCATCGCCAACGCCCACGAGCAAGGCCTGCGGCCCCGCTGCCTGTGCATTGCCGAAGGGGTAGAAATGTATGTGGCGCGCCTGGGCGGCTCGCAGCAAGGCTTCATCGTCAAGCGCATGCCCAACACCGGCTGTCAGCACGCCACCGACTGCCCGTCCTACGAGCCGCCAGCCGAGTTCTCGGGCGTCGGCCCGCTGATTGGCTCTGCCATTGTTGAAAACCCGCTCACGGGCGTCACGGCGCTCAGGCTGGACTTTCCCATGACCAAGCGGCCCGGCCGGCCCGTTCAACCGACGGCAGGCAGCCCCCAGCACCAGCGTGGCCTCACAGGGCCAGAAGCTCGGCCTGCGCGCCCTGCTCCACTACCTGTGGGACCAGGCCGAACTCACCCACTGGAAGCCCGGCTTTGCCGGCCGGCGCCACTGGGCCACCGTGCGGCGGCATCTGCTGCAGGCAGCTGAAAACAAAACGACCCATGGTCAGCCCCTGCTCGCCAGCCTCTACATTCCGGAAGTGTTTTCGGTGGAACAGCGCGACGCCCTCCACGCTCGGCGCCTGCGCCATTGGGCGCGGGCCGTGCCCAAGGTGGATCAACCTCAACCCCTGATGCTGATGCTCGCGGAAGTCAAAGAAATTGCACCCTCCCGCTATGGTCACACGGCCATCCTGAAACACATCCCCGACCACGCCTTCGCACTGGACAAGACGCTGTACCAGCGAATGGCGCGCTGTTTCGAGCGGGAGTTGTCTCTCTGGGGCACAGAAGCCGATCTGCACCTCGTCATGATGGCCACCTTCCGCCTGGACGAGGCCGGCGCCCCCGCCATCGTCGAACTGACCCTGATGCCGACCACTGCCCAGTGGCTCCCGGTGGAGGACGCATGGGAACGCCAGCTCATCAACACCCTGGTGCGAAACGGGCGCGACTTCATCAAAGGCCTGCGGTACAACTCACCGCCCGATCACCCGCTGGCTTCGGCCAGTCTGCTGGACTGCCAGACCGCGCCACAACCTCTGTTCATCGAACGTGACCAAATCCATGGCGACCATCTGGCGCCAGGTTTCGCAACACTGGCCACCGACGAAAACCCTCCCGCCTGGCGCTGGCTCCCTGCCGATGGCGACATACCCGCGCTGCCGCCACGACAGCGCTGGCAACCAACCGCCCCGCTGCCGTAACATTCCCCGGTTCAACCCAGTTTTCAGGTGCCAAAAGGCACCTTTTTTGCGTTCCCCATGGCCATCAAGAAATCCGAGCTGTATTCCTCCCTCTGGGCCTCGTGCGACGAACTGCGCGGCGGCATGGACGCCAGCCAGTACAAGGACTACGTGCTGGTCCTGCTGTTCATCAAGTACATCAGCGACAAATTCGCCGGCAAGCCCTTCGCCCCAATCCAGATTCCCCCTGGCGCGAGCTTTGCCGACATGGTGGCCCTCAAGGGCAGATCCGACATTGGCGACCAGATCAACAAGCACATCCTGCAGCCGCTGGAGAAAGCCAACAAGATTCGCCTCAAGGCCGACTTCAACGATACCGCCTTGCTCGGCCAGGGCAAGGAAATGGTCGAGAAGCTGGGTAACCTGATCGCCATATTTGAAAACCCGGCGCTCGATTTCTCCAAGAACCGCGCCGATGGTGACGACATCCTGGGCGATGCGTATGAATACCTCATGCGCCACTTCGCCACCGAGAGCGGCAAGAGCAAAGGCCAGTTCTACACGCCCGCCGAAGTCAGCCGCATCCTGGCGCAGGCGATCGGCATCCACCAGGCCAAGACCACGCCCAATACCACCGTGTACGACCCGACCTGTGGGTCCGGATCGCTGCTTCTCAAGGTGGCCGACGCCGCGCCCACCCCGGTCACGCTGTACGGGCAAGAGATGGACGAAGCCACCAGCGGCCTGGCGCAGATGAACATGGTGCTGCACAACAACGCCAGCGCCCTCATCACCCAGGGCAACACCCTGGCCAACCCCAAGCACCTCGACGGCGCCGCCCTCAAAACCTTCGACTACGTGGTCGCCAACCCGCCGTTTTCAGACAAGCGCTGGAGCACCGGCCTCACACCCGACAACGACAAGTTCGAGCGCTTCAAAGGCTTTGGCATACCGCCCACCAAACAGGGCGACTATGCCTACCTGCTGCACATCATCCGCTCGCTCAAGCCCCAGGGAAAAGCCGCCTGCATCCTGCCGCACGGCGTACTGTTCCGGGGCAATGCCGAGGCCGAGATCCGCAAAAACCTTGTTCGCCGCGGGCTCATCAAAGCCATCATCGGGCTGCCGGCCAACCTGTTCTTTGGCACCGGCATCCCGGCCTGCATCGTGGTCATCGACAAACAAGACGCGCAGGCCCGGCGCGGCATCTTCATGGTGGACGCCAGCGCCGCCTTCATGAAAGACGGCCCCAAGAACCGCCTGCGCGAGCAAGACATCCACCGCATCGTGGACGCCTACAGCAAGCAAGACAGCAGCGACCCCAGCTACGCCCGACTCGTGCCCCTGGCCGAGATCGAAAAGAACGACTTCAACCTCAACCTGCCGCGCTACCTGCAAAGCCGCCAGACTGAAGACCAGCAAGACATTGAAGGCCATTTGCGCGGTGGCATTCCCCAGGCCGATGTGGACGCGCTGCAAGCCTACTGGGCCACCTGCCCGCAACTGCGCGCAGCCCTCTTCGCACCGCTGCGCCCCGGCTACCTGGCCCTGGCGGTGGACAAAGCCGCCATCCAGACCAGCATCGACCAGCACCCTGAGTTTGTGGCCTACACACAGAGCATGGCGGCGCACTTTGACGCCTGGCGCAACCGCACCAGCCAGCGCCTGAAAAAGCTCAAGCCCGGCTTCAAACCCAAGGTGCTGATCGTGGAGCTGGCCGAAGACCTGCTGGCGCATTACCAGGGCCAGCCACTGCTCAACGCCTACGACGTGTACCAGCGCCTCATGGACCTGTGGGCCAGCACCTGGCAAGACGATGCCTACCTGCTGGCGGCCGATGGCTGGAAAGCCGAGACCTACCGCGTGATCGTGACCAAGAAGGGCAAGGACGGGAAACCCGGCAAACAGATCGACAAGGGATGGGCCTGCGACCTAGTGCCCAAGGACACGCTGGTGGCGCGGTACTACGACAAGCAGAAGGCACTCTTTCTGACCATGACGGCCGGCATCGAAACACGCGCGGCCGTGCTCGCCGAACTTGAAGAAGACCACGCGGGTCTGGACGGCGCCTTCAGCGAGTTGGACAAGATCAACAAGACCGAAGTGGCGGCCCTGCTCAAGAAGATCAAACACGACAAGGACTCTGCAGACGATGCCGTGGTGCTCCAGCAGTGGCTCGACCTCAAGGAAGAAGAGACACAACTCAAAAAGAGGCTCGACGAGCTCGAAGCCTTGGTAGACCGGCAGGCCTACGAACACTACCCCCGCCTGAAAGAAGCCGAGATCAAGACGCTGGTGGTGGACGACAAATGGCTCGGCGCGCTGGATGCCGCTGTGCGCGGCGAGCTCGACCGCATTACCCAGCGCCTGACGCAGCGGGTGAAAGAGCTGGCGGATCGATACGAGGCGCCCTTGCCCACCATGGCGAAACGTGCTGACGAACTGCAGGCCCGGGTGGACGCGCACCTGGCACGGATGGGTTTCGCATGGAACTGAACGAGCCCAATGCGAAGTACCTGGTGCAAGCGGGACTTCAGCAAACAGAGGTCGGCCCCATTCCCTTGGACTGGCTGGTCGAGCCGCTGGCCAAGGTTGCGGAAATCCGCTCGGGCATCGCCAAGAACGTCAACGCAGTGATTGCGGATGCCATCGAGGTGCCTTACCTCAGGGTAGCCAACGTGCAGGACGGCTACCTGGACCTTCAAGAAATCAGCACCATCCGGATAAACCGCGAAGACCTTCGCCGCTACTCCGTTTTGCCTTTCGACGTTTTGATGAACGAAGGCGGTGACATCGACAAACTCGGCCGCGGTGCGCTCTGGCGAGGCCAAATTCAACCCTGTGTTCACCAGAACCATGTGTTCGTGGTCCGATGCAAGCCCGCCTTGGCACCGCAGTTTCTGAGCGCGTGGTCCGCGTCGCCGCCTGCCCGCCGGTATTTTCTTTTTGCCGGGAAACAGACCACCAATCTCGCCTCCATCAACAAAACATCCCTGGGGCAATTGCCCGTTGCAATGCCTCGGCTGCGGGAAGAGCAGGAGCGTATTGCTGAGGCCCTGGCCGACACGGACGCCCTGATCGAATCGCTGGAGCAACTGCTGGCCAAGAAGTGCCAGATCAAGCAAGGTGCGATGCAGGAACTGCTCACCGGCCAGCGGCGTTTGCCGGGGTTTGGTGGCGACTGGGTTAGCTATGCAATGGGCCAATTGGCACGGATCACAATGGGTCGTACCCCATCACGAATTCAGAGCAAATACTGGGGTCATGGGTACAAATGGTTGTCCATTTCAGATCTGAAAGGCAGGACGGTTGCAGACTCCAAAGAAGAGATCACTGCCGCTGCAGCATCCGATATGGAGGTGATTCCTGCGGGAACGCTTCTCATGAGCTTCAAACTCACTCTCGGAAGACTTTGTTTTGCAGGTACCGATCTCTTCACGAACGAAGCTATTTGTGCTTTCCGCGATTTGAAAGCCAACCCCGAACTCGTCTACTACGCGCTTCAGCGAGTTGACTTCTCGTTGGCTGGAAAACAGGCAGTTAAGGGACACACCTTGAACAAGGTGTCTTTGGCCGCAGTGTCAGTCTTACTGCCAGCTGACGAAAAGGAGCAAGAGGCCATCGCCAACGTCCTGTCCGACATGGACACCGAGATCACAGCCCTCGAAGCCCGCCTGTCCAAAGCCCGCCAGCTCAAACAAGGCATGGCCCAGGCGCTGCTGACCGGGCGCATCCGGCTGGTGTGACGCTGCCGAGCACGCTTTTATTGACTTATATTTTGATTTCGATAAATTATCAAAGTCAGCATAAAACGAGATAAACATGATCGCCTACCCCCGCACCGCGCTGGCCGACGAGCTGGTGCACCAGCTCCAGGGCAAGACCGCCTTTGGCGACGCCCAGAACGGACTGTTTCTGGCCGCGCCCCGGCGCACCGGCAAGACCACCTTCTTGCTTGGCGACCTGTGCCCCGCGCTGGAAAAAGCGGGCGTGGTGGTGGTGTACGTGGACCTCTGGGCCGACGCCACGCGCGACCCCGGGGTGCTGATTGCCGACGCCATTGGCCGCGCCCTGCAGCCGCACCTGGGCGTGGTCGCCCGCACCGCCAAAAAGGCCGGGCTGAACAAAGTGAGCCTGGCCGGCTGGCTGGACGTGGACACCCGCCGCATCGGCAAGCTCGACGGGCTGACGCTGGTGGACGCCTTGCGCGCCCTGCACGAAACCGCGGGCCAACCGGTGGCGCTGGTGATTGACGAAGCCCAGCACGCGCTGACCAGCGAAGCCGGCGAGGCAGCCATGACGGCGCTGAAGTCAGCCCGAGACCAGCTGAACCGCCCGGGCCTGGTGAACCTGATGCTGGTGATGTCGGGCTCGGACCGCGACAAGCTGCTGCGCCTGGTGAACACCAACGGATCGGCCTTCTTTGGCTCGCAGATCAAGACCATGCCGGCGCTGGGGCAGGACTTCATTGCACACATCGTGCACCTGATCGAAGCGCAGCGCCCCGACCTGGCACCGGTGGACCAGGCCATGTTGCGGGCCGCGTTTGAAGGCTTTGGCAACCGGCCACAGTTTTTCATGGAAGCGCTGGGCCAGGTGCTCAGCCCGCTGGCGGCGCTGACGGGCCGCTTTGAACCCGCCATGCTGCAGGCCGCTGCGCAGCGCCAGCAAGACGACGAGAGCCAGATGGAATCCGACTACCTGGGCCTGAAGCCACTGGAGCAGGCGGTGCTGTGGCGCATGTTGGAGCAAGGCCCGCGCTTTCGGCCCTACGACGCCGAGGCATTGCGCTTCTACCGCGAGAAGACCGGGCGCGACAAGGCAGTGACGCCGCAGCAGGCACAGAACGCACTGGAATCGCTGCGCCAGCGCACGCCAGCGCTGGTGTGGAAATCGGCCCGGGGTGAATACGCGGTGGAAGACGCGGCCATGCACCGCTGGTACGAAACGCGATCAACGGCCGGCACCTGGCCACCGCTGAGCCGGCAAGGCAAGCTGCTGCCAGACACCGAGTAGCCCGCCGCCGCAAGGCATAGACCCCAACCGACGACACAAAAATGCAGGGAGCCCGTCGTGAACGATGTCAGCAAACCAGAGAGTGCCACCCAACACCGGGTGGTGCAGTTGCTCTGCCACGAACTGGGTTACCGCTACCTGGGCGACTGGACGGAGCGCGCCGGCAATGCCCCGATTGAGGAAACCCTGCTAACCGCGTTCTGGCAGGCCAAGGGTTACACGCCCGAGCAGAGGAGCCGGTCGCTGAACACCCTGCGCAGCGAAGCCGCCAACCCCACCCGCACGCTCTACGGCAACAACCAGGCGGTGTACAGCCTGCTGCGCTACGGCGTGCAGGTGAAAACCGGCGCGGGCGAGCTGACCGAGACCGTGCACCTGGTGGACTGGGAACACCCAGAGGCCAATGACTTTGCGGTGGCCGAAGAAGTGACGCTGAACGGCGGCCTGAAGCGACGGCCCGACGTGGTGCTCTACCTGAACGGCCTGGCCGTGGGTGTGCTGGAGCTGAAGAACAGCCGGGTGAGCATTGGCCACGGCATACGGCAGAACCTGTCGAACCAGTTCCCGGAATTCAACGAAGGCTTCTTTGCCACGGTGCAGCTGGTGATGGCCGGCAACGACAGCGAGGGCCTGCAGTACGGCACCATTGGCACGCAAGAAAAATACTTCCTGAAGTGGAAGGAAGATGAGACCGACAACGCGGGCTACAAGCTCGACAAATACCTGCGCAAGCTGTGCAGCAAGCCGCGGCTGCTGGAAATCGTGCACGACTTCGTGCTGTTCGACGCCGGCATCAAGAAGCTGCCACGGGTGCACCAGTATTTCGGCATCAAGGCGGCGCAGGCGCATGTGCTGCGCCGCCAGGGCGGCATCATCTGGCACACGCAGGGCGCAGGCAAAAGCATCTTGATGGTGCTGTTGGCGCGCTGGATTCTGGAGAACCTGCCGAAGGCACGTGTGCTGATCGTGACCGACCGGGACGAGCTGGACCAGCAGATCGAGCGCGTGCTGGGCGATGCGGGCGAAACGGTGTACCGCACCGACAGCGGCCAAGACCTGATGCGCCAGCTGGCCCTGCCCTCACCCCGGCTGATGTGTTCGCTGGTGCACAAGTTTGGCGGCCAGGCGCGCGGCAAGAGCGAGGCGGAGTTCGAGCAGTTCATCAAGGACGTGCAGGCTGCACCCAGCGCCACCTACGGCGAGCTGTTCGTTTTTGTGGACGAGTGCCACCGCACCCAGAGCGGCCGGTTGAACCGGGTGATGAAGGCGCTGATGCCCAACGCGGTGTTCATCGGCTTCACGGGCACCCCACTGCTCAAGGAAGACAAGGCCACCAGCCAGGAGGTGTTTGGCGGCTACATCCACACCTACAAGTTCGCCGAAGCGGTGGAAGACAAGGTGGTGCTGGACCTGGTGTACGAAGCGCGCGACATCGACCAGCGGCTGGGCTCGACCGATCAGATCGACCAATGGTTTGCCGCCAAAACCAAGGGCCTGAACGACTGGCAGCGCGACGAGCTGAAGAAGCAGTGGGGCACCATGCAGAAGGTACTGAGTTCGCGATCGCGCATGGACCGGGTGGTGGCCGACATCGTGTTCGACTTCGCGACCAAGCGCCGGCTGTCCAATGGTCGCGGCAACGCCATGCTTGTGGCGGCCAGCATTTACGAGGCCTGCAAGTATTTCGAGCTGCTGCAGAAGACGCCGTTCAAGGGGCGGTGCGCCATCGTCACGTCGTACAACCCGCTGACCAGCCACATCACGCTGGAAGCAACCGGTGCCCACACCGAGAGCGACAAGCAAGTCATCTACAACACCTACACCGAGCTGCTCAAGCATGTGGTGGCCGATCCACACAAGACCAAAACCGAAACCTACGAGCAGCAGGCCAAAGAACGCTTCATCAAGGAGCCGGCCAACATGCAACTGCTGGTGGTGGTGGACAAGCTGCTGACCGGCTTTGACGCCCCGCCCTGCACCTACCTCTACATCGACAAGTCGATGCAGGACCATGGCCTGTTCCAGGCCATCTGCCGCACCAACCGGCTGGACGGTGACGACAAGGACTTCGGCTATATCGTGGACTACAAAGACCTGTTCAAACGGGTGGAGAAAGCGATTGCGGTCTACACCTCGGAACTGGACACCAGCGCGGGCGGCAGCGACCCGCAGGTGATGCTCAAGGACCGGCTGGACCTGGCCCGCGAGCGGCTGGATGCGGCCTTCGAGGCCCTGCACCTGCTGTGCCAGCCGGTGCTACCACCGCAGGGTGACCTGGACCACATCCACTACTTCTGCGGCAACACCGAGATTGCTTCGGACCTGCAGGAGCGGGAACCGCAGCGCGTGGCGATGTACAAGGCCGTGGTGGCGCTGATCCGCGCCTGGGCGAATGCGGCCGACGAGCTGGAAGGCGCTGGCTATTCGCCCGAGGACGTGGACCGCATGAAGGGCCAGCTGAAGCATTACCTGGACCTGCGCGACCTGGTGCGACAGGCTGCGGGCGAGACGCTGGACCTCAAGGCCTACGAGGCCGACATGCGCCACCTGATCGACACCTACATCGAAGCCTCGGCACCGCGCAAGATTTCGCCGTTTGACGATATTGGCCTGCTGGACCTGATCGTCAAGACCGGCATTGCAGAGGCCATCGCCAACAAGCTGGCGAACGTGAAGAACAACCATGAGGCCGTGGCCGAAAGCATCGAGAACAACGTGCGCAGCAAGCTCATCAAGGAGCAGCTGACCGACCCGGCCTTCTTTGAGCGCATGTCAGCACTGCTGGACGAAATCATCCGGCTGCGCAAGCAAAAAGCCATCGAGTACGAGGAGTACCTGCAGCGCATTGCCACCCTGACCCGGCAGGTCCTCAGCGGCAAGACGGACGACACCCCGAAACAGCTGAACACACCGGGTCGTCTGGCGCTGTACAACAACCTCAAGGCCTGGGTGACCACCAACACGGCGGGGCAGCCCCATGCGCCCTATGACGGGAGCGACGCGACGGTGGCCATGGTGATGGCGCTGGACGCGTCCATCAAGGAACACCGGCCTGACGGCTGGCGCGGCGTGACGGCCCGAGAACAGCTCGTCAAACAGGCGATCTACAACGTGGTCAAAGACATCGACGCGGTGAACCGCACATACCCCATCGTGTTCGCCCACAAGGAATACTGATGGCGGTGCACATCGAGCTGGGTGACATTCAGGCTGAGGTGATCCGCAAGGACATCAAGCACCTGCACCTGAGCGTGTTGCCACCCATGGGGCGCGTGCGCATCTCGGCGCCGCAACACATGAAGCTGGACACGATCCGCGTGTTCGCGATCTCGCGCCTCGCCTGGATCAAGACCGAGCAGCACAAGATGCAGGCGCAGCCACGGGAAGCGCCTCGACAGTTTTTGACGCGCGAGAGCCACTACGTCTGGGGCCAGCGCTACCTGCTGACCCGCCATGAGCATGAGGGTGCGCCCAAGGTGGAGCTGAACCGCAATCGCCTGGGCATGTGGGTTCGGCCCGGAACGGATGCAGTACGGAGCCAGGAACTGCTGGACGGCTGGTACCGCGATCAGATCCGGTCGACCGCACCGGCACTGATCTCGCAATGGTCGTCGGTGATGGGTGTGAAAGCGAACAAGCTGTTTGTGCAGCGCATGAAAACCCGCTGGGGCAGCTGTAACCCGACCACGGGTGCCATTCGACTGAACACCGAGCTGGCCAAGAAGCCCGTAGAGTGCCTGGAGTACATCGTGGTGCACGAGCTGGCCCACTTGCTCGAACCCACGCATGGCCCCCGGTTTGTGCAGCTGATGGACCATTTCCTGCCGCATTGGCAACAGCGCAGGGAATTGCTGAACGCGCTGCCCGTCCGGCATCATGAGTGGGACTATTGAGGGTTGGATTCCCCCGCATCCGGCACTACGGGCCGTTGGCCCATGCCCATCGATGGGAGTGCTGACAACCGTGGCAGATGTGCTCAAGAGTTGCGATAGCCCAGTCGCTTCGAAATGGCCTCGGTGCAGTTGCGTAAGGCATTGGCCACAGACCCGTTCCAGTCACTGTCGACCGCCCCTGTCGGACCACTGATCGTGACCGCCAGAGCAATGTTGCCCGAGTAATCGAACACCGGGGCTGAGAAGGAGGCGATGCCAGGGGTCGGGTGATTGATGCCTTGCGACATTCGGCGCATGCGTACGTCGGCAATCATCTGGTTGACCACCTCCTCGTCAAGGGGATGGGCAATGTCAGGGCCCAGTCGGATGCGATCGTCACGGAGCATCTTTTCCACCAGAGGCGGGGGAAGAAACGCAGAAAACACGCGCCCGGTGGCCGTGTTCGCCAAAGACATCACCGTGCCTGTGCGCATATTCGTGTGGAACGGGTACATGGCATCGACCAGCCGCACGATGACGGGGCCAAGGTTGCCCCACACCGCGAGTGCAACCCCATGCCCGGTTTCAGCGGCCAGGGATTCCACTAGAGGCGTCGCTTCCCTGATGGGGTTCATGGTCTGCAGACTGGTCAGACCCAGCTGTATGGCCAACGGACCCAGCAGGTAGCGCCCGGTCACGGGGTCTTGCATGACCAGCCCGATTTTCCCGAAGCTCACCAGGTAGGGGTGAATCTTGCCTGAAGGCATCCCGGCCGCCTTCACCAAATCTTTCAAGGCCATCGGGCGTGCGTCTGACGCCAAGACCTTGAGGATTTCGCCCCCCACTTCAATGGACTGGATACCACGCTGAGCGCGGTCCTGCACGGCATCTGGCGGGTCCTGGGAGGGCGCCCCCATTTTGTTGGTCAGCATGTTGGACATCATATCCGCTGAATCATCGTCATTAACTAGCGCGCTAGCTTAGGGTAAGCACTAGTATGAATTTAGCGTGCTCACTTTAATCTAGCGCCTTCTTCTGTGCGGGTGGTGGTCACCCGCATCGACGCATATGGAGGTATCGATGTCAGACAAACAAGTGGAATGCGACGTCTTGGTCGTGGGGTCGGGTTGTGCAGGGATGGCCGCCGCCATCACAGCCGCGTCGCGTGGGCTCAAGGTGATCGTGGCCGAGAAGGCCCCGTATTACGGAGGCACCACTTCCCGCTCGGGCGGATGGCTGTGGGTGCCCAACACCCATCTGGCGAAGGCCCTGGGTCACCAGGAGCACACCGACCAAGCACTGGAATACATCCGTGACCAGGCAGGCAAGGCCTTTGACGAGCGTCGCACCCGGGCCTTTCTGGAAAGCGGTCCCAGGGCGATCGAATTCTTCATGTCGAAGACGGCGGTGCAATTCGACATGCCGCTGACCTTCCCCGACTATCACGCCGAAGCGCCGGGCGCTGCCCAGGGCGGCCGGTCGATGGTCACCCGGCCGTACGACGCCCGTGAACTCGGCGAACTGCTCAAAACCCTGGGCCCGGTGCTGCCGGAGCTCACGGTCTTTGGCGTGACCATCGGCTCTGGCAGGGACATCATCCATTTCATGCGCGCCTCGCGCTCGCTGGAGTCCGCGTGGTACGTGGCCCGGCGCTTGACCAAACACTTTTTGGAGGTCGTGCGTCACGGCCGGGGCATGCTGCTGACCAACGGCAATGCATTGGCGGCGCGTCTGGCACGTTCTGCAGCCGATCTGGCGGTCCCGGTGTGGCTGTCTTCCCCAGCGGTCGAACTGCTCCGCGACGGTGAACGCGTAACAGGTGCTGTGGTCCAGCGCGATGGCAAGCGTCTCACCGTGAACGCACGACACGGCGTGGTGCTGGCAAGCGGGGGATTTCCACACGACATCGCCCGTCGCAAGGCTACCTATCCACACGTCACGAACGGGCACGAGCACTGGTCGCCTGCGCCCGCGACCAACACCGGCGATGGTGCGCGCATGGCCGAGTCCGTGGGCGGACAGTTTGACGACTCGTTGCAGTGCGCTGCGGCCTGGACGCCGATGTCGCTCGTGCCGCGCAAGGATGGAACCCAGGGGATCTTTCCCCACTTCATCGACCGGGCCAAGCCCGGCGTGATTGCGGTAAACCTCGACGGCCGCCGTTTCACCAACGAGGCGAACTCGTACCACGATGTGGTGCAGGCTATCGTCAAGGCATCCGAAGGCAAGGTCGAGCGTGCCTGCTGGCTCGTGGCCGATCACCGCGCCATCCGGCGTTATGGGCTGGGCTTCGTCAAGCCGTTCCCGCTGCCCATGGGGGAACACTTGCGCAGCGGCTACCTGAAGAGGGGTAGCACGCCGACCGATCTGGCCCGACAGATTGGTGTGGAACCGGCTGTGATGGAAGAGACGATCCGCCGCTACAACGCCGACGCAAAACACGGTCGTGACCCTGAATTCGGCCGTGGCAGCAAGGCTTACAACCGCTACCAGGGCGACGCTCTCCACGGACCCAACCCGTGCGTCGAACCCTTGCAAACAGGACCTTTCTACGCAATCAAACTGGTGCCGGGCGATCTGGGGTCCTTCATGGGCCTGAGGACCAACGAACACGCTCAGGTGGTGAATGGCAGCGGCGCACCGATAGCCGGCCTGTATGCGGCCGGAAACGATGCGGCCTCCATCATGGGCGGCGAATACACGGGAGCTGGTATCACGCTCGGTCCGGCACTGACCTTCGGATTCGTTGCCGCCCAGCACATCGCGGCCCAGGCCAGCGCGGGGGCCCCCGGCCCGGCCACGGCAAGCCCACTCGTGGCCGTTCCCGCCTGATCAGGACACCCTACCCATGATTCACTTTCCCATTCTGGAAGGCCGCGTGGCTCTCGTGACGGGCGCCGGGCAAGGCAACGGCCGGGCCATTGCACGCGGACTGGCCCACGCCGGGGCTCGCGTCATCGTGACCGACATCAATGCCGACAAAGCTGCCATCACCGCGCAGACCATTCGTGACGATGGCGGACAGGCCGAGAGCCACCACCTCGACATCACGGATGCCGCCGGGTGCGCTGCGCTGGCATCTGAGCTGAACAAGAGCACAGGGCCTCTGGACATTCTGGTGAACAACGCCGGCATCCTGATCCGCGGTGCACTCGAAGGCCCCGATGCCGCGGCCCATGCTCGCCAGGTCATGAAGGTGAACTACGAAGGCACGCTCAACGTGACGCAGGCTTTTCTGCCCGCTCTGCGAGCCAGCCGCGGAGCGATCGTGAACGTCGCCTCGGTGGCAGCTTTTGCTGGCTGGCCGCATGCCGTGGGATATGCCCCCTCCAAAGGCGCCATCAAACAGCTGACGCAATCGCTGGCCGCTGAAATCGCCAAGGACGGTGTGCGGGTCAATGCCATCGCGCCGGGTGTCATCGCTACCGACATGTCGGCTTCTACGCGTGCCGACGCTGCGAAGCTGGAGCGATTCCTGACGCGCATCCCCATGGGGCGTGTCGGTGAGCCCGACGAGCTGGTGGGTGCGATCTTGTTCCTCGCTTCGTCCCTGTCGAGCTATGTGACCGGTATCACCATTCCGGTGGATGGTGGCTATCTCGCCGCCTGAGCGCTCACAACCCGCTGTTCCCTCAGACGGCCCTGCCACGTCGCGGGTCCGTTCATCTTCATCTGTTCTTTCTCGTGCTCAACCCAACAAAGGAGACTGCCATGCAAACGAAACCGATCTCACGCCGGATAGCCCTGGCCGCCACTGCCGCCCTGCTGGCAATGAGCGGCACCGCCCATGCCCAAGCTCAGGACATCAAACTGGGCTTCAACGGTGACCTGTCCGCGTCGCCATCGGCGCAGAGCGGCGCGGCCGGCGTTCTGGGTATCCAGGCCGCCATTGACGACATTAACGCTGCTGGCGGCGTGCTCGGGCGCAAGCTCACGCTGGTGATTCGCGACGACCAGTCTCAGCCACCCAAGTCGATCCAGAACATGAGCGACCTGATCGACAACGAAAAGGTGGTCGCCGTGTTCGGCCCCACCAACTCCGGCAACGCCATGGCGTGGAAGCACATCCCCAACCAGAAGAAGATCGTCTCCATGGGCATGATTGGCGGAGGCACCGCGATCACCGCACCCCTGAGCGCTGGAGCCGACAACTATATGTTCCGCGTATCCATGGTCGACCGTGAGCAGGTCTCCGGCCTCATGGCGTTTGCCAAGAAGGCGGGCTACAAGAAGCTGGGCCTGCTGGCCGAGACCACAGGCTTCGGAGCGGGCGGCCTCAAGGATATGCAGGAGCTCGGGAAACTTCAGGATCTGGATGTTTCCGTGGTCGAGCGCTTCGCGGTCGGTGATACGGACATGACCTCACAGCTGAACAAGCTCAAGTCGGCTGGCGTCGATGCCGTGGCCGTCTGGGCCCAGGGAACCCCCACCGCCCAGCTGATGCGTTCAATGGAGAAGATCAACTGGTTCCCACCGGTGCTTTCGTCGTGGGCAGCGGACAACGTCACATTCTTTGACGCCGCCGGCAAGACGCTGGCGGAGAAGCCCGTGTTCATGCGCACCATGGTCGATCCGCGCACGCCCCAGCAGAAGGCTCTTTTCGAGCGCACCAAGGCCAAACTGGCCGCGCCGAGCGCGTTTCCCTTCGTGATCCATGGTTACGACGCGGTCCAGCTGATAGCAGCAGCCATGCGCCAGGCGGGCAGCACCGATGGGGAGAAGATGCGGGTGGCGCTGGAGGATTTGAAGCAGCCCGTCCAGGGCGTCATGAAGGCGTATGAAAAACCTTTCAGCAAGGCCGAGCACGAGGCGCTGACGGCCACCGACTTCGCGTTTGTGAAGTGGAGCAACGGCAGGCTCACGCAGATCACTGATGGTGTGGCCTCGCAACTCACGCCGGCCGACTTCAAACGCTGATGCTTCACGGGCTGCGACGGGTGTCGCAGCCCCCCTTTCGGAGACCCCCCATGGAAACAGCCCTCTTGCAGGCTCTGCTCAGTGGCCTGGCCGTCGGCAGCGCGTACGCGCTGGTTGCGCTGGGATTCAGCCTGACCTTCACCACCACCCGCACCCTCAATTTTTCGCACGGGGAATTCGTTTCCGCCGGCGCCTTCATCGGCATGAGTGTCCTGTTTCTCGCGCTGGGAAAGACGCCAACCGCCACCTCTTTCGGCGGCGACAACCCGGGAAATACAGCGCAGCTGATGGCACTCCTGGCTTCCTTGCTGGTGATGGGGCTGGTTGGCTGGCTCCTCTATGTGCTGGGCGTGCGGCCGTTCTCGCGCAAGCCGGGCATGGCCTGGGTCATGAGCACCTTGGGCTTTGGCGTGATCTTGCAGAGCATCGGCCTGGCCATCTGGGGGCCCAAGCCCGTCTTTGTACCGTCCCCTCTGGGTGACGATGTCATTCGGGTTTTCGACGTGGGCGTTCGCCCACAGGAAATGCTGATGCTGGGCATCTCCATCGTTGTGATGCTGGTGTTTGACCACGTCATGCGCCGCACCATGGTGGGCAAGGCGATGCGTGCGGTGGCCCAAAACCCGGGCGTGGCCAGTCTCATGGGCATCAACGTCAACACCATGATGGTGGGCGCTTTCGTACTGAGTTCGGCGCTAGCCGGCCTCTCGGGCTTTCTGCTCGCACCCATTGCACAAGCTTCTCTGTTCATGGGCATGGCGGTGGGCCTCAAGGGCTTCTCGGCGGCCATGATCGGCGGCCTATCCAACCCCCGGGGATGCGTGGTCGGCGGCATTCTGCTCGGGGTCATGGAATCCATGGTCAACCTCTGGTCGGCCCAGTGGCGCGAGGTGGCCATCTTTGCACTTGTGATTCTGGTCCTGGCCGTGCGGCCAACCGGCCTGTTCGGCAGCCGTCTGGTGGAGAAGGTATGAACGCGCGTCTTCGAGAAACCTTGTGGGTGGTGGCGATCGCCGCTGCGTTGCTTGCGATTGTCAGCCAGTTGGGCAACGACTATTACCTACGCATTGCCTTCACGATGTGCGTCTATTTCATCTGTGCCCTGGGCATGAATGTGCTGGTCGGTTTTGCCGGCCTGAAGTCGCTCGGCCAGGCTGGCCTGTTCGCTGCGGGCGCCTACGCAGCCGCCTTGTTCACCTCGCGCTGGGATTTCGATCCGTGGCTTTCGTTTGCGCTGGCCGCGGTGGTGGCCGGGGGCTTTGGCGTGCTGATCGCGCTGCCCTCGCTGCGGGTCAAAGGTCCCTATCTGGCCATGGTCACGCTGGCATTCGGTGTCGTGGTCGAGAAGATCATCTCCGAGTGGACCGACGTCCTGGGCGGCGCCCAGGGCCTCTACGGCATCAAGCCGCTAACCTGGAATGGTGCTCCACTGTCGTCCACACAGTGGGTGGTGTTCGGTATTTTGCTGGGCGCGGTCACGCACCTGCTGCTGCGCAATCTGCTGCGTGGGCGCTTTGGTCGGGCGCTGCTGTCGTTGTCGGCTGACGAAATTGCGTCGTCTTCAGTGGGCGTTCGGGTGTACCGCGCCAAGGTGCTCGCGTTCACCGTGGCAGCCGTGACCTGTGGGATGGCCGGTGCCATGGTGGCCCAGCAGAACCAGTACATCAACTCGGACTTCATAACCTTTCATCTGTCCATCTTCATCTTGCTGTTGGTGATGTTCGGGGGCGCCGGAACGGTGGCCGGTCCCCTAGTCGGCGCTGTCTCGCTTACCCTGATCGACGTGCTGCTGGCCCGCTGGCCCGCGGCACAGCATTTTGTGTATGGGGCGCTGCTGCTGTTTGCCTTGTATGCGATGCCGGGCGGTGTCATGGGATCCGTGAATCAGTGGTTGGGAAAGCGCAGCAGCACGAAGGCCCGAGCCTTGGCACCATCGGCCAGCGTTGACCTCATGTTCAACAGCGACGGTAGCGGGGAAATGCTCTCAGTTAACAAGATCTGCAAGGCCTATGGCGGCGTCAAGACCGCACAGAGCGTTTCCTTCACCCTGCAGCGCGGCCACGTGCACGCGCTCATCGGGCCTAACGGCGCTGGCAAGACCACCATGATCAACATGCTGACCGGCATCGTGGCACCCGACAGCGGCAGCATCTGCTTCGAGGGCCGCGAGATGGCGGGGCTGCCTGTGCACGCGACCTGTATCGCCGGCCTGGGCCGAACCTTTCAGAACCTGCGCCTGTTTGGTGATCTGTCTGTACTGGACAACGTGAAACTTGGTCGCCACGCGCGTATGAAGAATGGCTTTCTGTCCTCGCTTTTGGGGTTGCCTTCCACGTATCGCGAAGAGGCCGTAGCCAGCGAACGGGCATTTGTACTCTTGCAGATGGTGGGCCTGGACCACCTTGCCGATAGTCCCGCAGGTAGTCTGCCCTATGGGTTGCAGCGTCGGGTGGAACTGGCGCGTGCCCTGGCCACCGATCCGCACCTGCTGCTGCTTGATGAGCCCGCCGCTGGCCTGAACCCGCAGGAGACGGCTGAACTGGGCGACCTGCTGGTTCGCATCAGCCGCATGGGCCTGACGATCCTGATGGTGGAGCATCACATGGACATGGTGATGCGAGTTTCGGACCACGTCATTGTGCTGGACTATGGCGTGAAGATCGCAGAGGGAACACCCGCTCAGATCCAGTCGAACAACACCGTCATCGAGGCCTATCTCGGCACAGACGCGCATGAGGCGGTGGCCGCCTGAACCAAGGAAACACAGATGTTGAAGCTCGATAGCGTTCGCGTGTCTTATGGGGCGATCGAAGCCGTCAAGGGCGTCTCGCTGGACGTCAAGGCGGGTGAGGTGGTGGCCATCATCGGGGCCAACGGCGCGGGTAAAACCACCTTGCTCAAGGGCATAGCCGGCCTGGAACCGTTGGAATCTGGTCGGGTGACCATCAATGGCGTCGACTGCTCGGCGCTGCCTGCGCACAAGCGGCTCGGTGTGGGTGTGGCGCTGTCACCCGAAGGACGCGGGGTGTTCCCGGACCAGACCGTTGGAGAGAACCTGCTGTTGGGTGGTTATGCGCTGCGCAAGGACCCGGCCCGCGTGGATAAGCTGATGGCGCGCGAATTCGAACGTTTTCCTCGCTTAGCCGAACGACGCCATCAGCTCGCTGGCACGCTTTCGGGTGGCGAGCAGCAGATGCTGGCGATGTCACGCGCGCTCATGAGCGAGCCCAGACTGCTCTTGCTTGACGAGCCATCGCTGGGACTGGCGCCGCTGATCATTGCGGACATTTTTCGCTCGATACGCGCCCTCCGAGACGCAGGGCTGACGATCTTACTGGTCGAACAAATGGCCAACCAGGCTTTGAGTGTTGCCGACCGTGCCTATGTGCTGGAAACCGGACGTGTAACGCTGGAAGGCACAGGTCAGCAGTTGCTCAAAGATCCGGCTGTCCGGGCCGCCTACCTTGGCGCGCATTGAAGAAGAAAGCGTGACACATCCCATGAAGCCAGATGGTGAGTTCTCGGAACGTGTGGCCATGGTCACCGGTGGAGGCTCCGGCATTGGCGCCAGCACCTGTGAGCTTTTGGCGCGCAGGGGAGCAGCTGTGGCGGTTGTCGACTTTGACTACGACTCCGCACAGCGGGTGGCGAATGCCCTGCAGGGGATAGGTGCACATGCTCTGGCTTTGCAGGCCGACGTGACCGACTCAGACGCCATGGAACGTGCGGTCGCCATTGCTACCCGTGTTTTGGGTGGACTGAACATGGCGGTCAACAACGCAGGCATTCCTTCACCCTGCGTGGCCGTTGGTGAACTCGACATGGACACATGGAATCGTGTGTTGGCGGTCAACCTCACCGGCGTGTTCCTGTCCATGCGGCACCAGATACCAGCCCTGCTAGCCAACGGTCATGGGGCTATCGTCAATGTTTCGTCCCTTCTGGGTATCAATGGCATGGCCGGTCGAAGTGCTTACGCGGCGGCAAAACACGGCGTCGTAGGCCTGACGAAATCTGCCGCACTTGACTATGCGGGCCAGGGCCTGCGCATCAATGCGGTCGCACCGGGGTATGTCGATACTCCCTTGCTCAAGGGCCGAAATTCTGCCGAACGCGATGCCCTTGCAGATCAACATCCGATAGGTCGGTTGGCCCAGCCAGAGGAAATTGCTGAAACCATCGCTTTCTTGTTATCGCGACGTACCTCATTCATCACCGGCCAGACCTACTTGGTGGACGGCGGCTTTTCCGCTAGGTAGCGCCCAGAGCATTAACTTAGCCGCCCGCGATTTCGCGCGCCTAACGCCGTCGAAAATTGCACCCAGCCGTCGCCGTCTAACAAAACCGATACGCATAGTGCCGACATGCAGCGGCCTGTCGGGTAAGCAAGCCATGGATGACCGGTATGGTCGACAGAGGTCATTCAACGATCGGGCGTGGCGGCAACCAGCCAACATTCCTGCAAGCAGCGCCGTTTTGTCGCGGTCGCTATTGCCGCGACGTACACCCTGAAACTGATACGGCCAGCAGGGGGCGGGTCAGTTCAATTTGGTGGAGGCTGCAGGCCACGGCCTCGATCAGATCGGCCCTACCGGCTCTGGCCAATATCTCGTGAATGGCTCCTTGGTTGGGCCTGCGGCCGTGACACGACTTGCGCTTCGGACTGACGTGTTGGGCGTTGTTCCTGCTGTGCTGGCTGCACCGAGTTCCGCTGCGGTGTGCCCGCCCCGTGGTCGGTCATTTCCCTGACGAAACGGGCGACATGCCCGGCCAGCTGGCGATCGGCCACCTCGCCCGATTGGGCCAGCGCCAGCCCGATTTGCGTCCAGGCCTCCAGAGCCGCCGTCTTGGCGGGATGTTCTGGCCGCCCGCTGTGTTTGGCCGAAGGGGCGCGATGCAGGCGCCCTTCTTCCTGCGCCTTCAGGCGCCACAGCGGATCGGATTGCTTGCGCTGACCGCGCGTAAGCCGCCGCGTCGCTTCGGCCTCCACGCCATACCCTCGCAGCTTCTCGGCAAAGGTCTCGCGCCAGCGCTGCAGCTCGGCCTTGCGCGGGTTGAGCCGCTTGCCCAGCATCGACTCGGCCCGCACGCTGATGTGCACATGCGGATTGGCCTGGTGGTCGTGCAGCACCATCACGTACTTGTGATCAGCCAGCTCGGCCTGCGCGAATTCGCGCGCCGACTTCTGAACGATCAGCGGATCGGTGCCGCGCGGCATCGACAGCATGATGTTGAAGGCCTCGCGTCGGTATCCCACGTCATCGATCAGGCCGCCCCCGAACCGCCAATCGTCGGCCAGTTCGTGCACGGCACCTTTGCCGCGCACGGTCTCGCCCTGCTCGTTCTCGATGTCCAGCCGGCCGTTCTTGCTGATGTAGCGAAAGTGGGCCGCGATGGCAAGCATGCCCCGCCCGCCCCCGGTGACCTTGACCATGACTTGCGGCACCCGGCGCACCACTGTGGCTTCAATGCGATGGCGAATGACGGCTGCCCGCTCCCGCAGGCCACCTCCGTCCAAGCGTGGCTGACGCTTACCCTTGACGACCCGGTTGCCGGGGTAGAACAGGCGGTCGCCCCACTGAACGAGCACGCCATCGATGTTGGGTGTCTGGGCCATGCTGTTCTCCTGGGTGTCAGCGGTTGGTTCGGCGCCGGTTCTCAGCGGGCTTCCCGCGCGGGCGCAAATCGGCCAGCAAGCAGGCGGCTTCCCTGAGGTGGCGTCGTACATCGCCATCCAGCGTGTCGAGCATGTCGCGGTACACCAGCGCCTGCGGCACCTTGCTTTGGGTCAGGAGGCGCGTGAGGGCGTGGATGTTGCGGCTGAGGCTGGACAGCTGGGCGTTGGACGCCGTGAGCGCGGCGAGCTGGTCGACCCGGCTGACACCGGACGTCAGCGCGGGGATGCCGGCGATGAGACCGGCCAGGTAGGCGCCGCGCGAGAGCCCCGCCGAATCCGCGCCAGCCACCAGCCGCTGGGCTTCGTCGCCGGTCAATCGGATGGACAACTTGACGATGTCGGCCTGCGTTCCCGCGCGATGCAGAACCTCGGGCGTTGCCTGTTCATGTGCCGCATTCAAGCCCAGTTCGCGGGCCACCGCCCGGCGAACCAGCGCCGACACACTCACCCGCTCGGTGTGAGCGCGCTTCACCAGCAAGGCCTTGAGACCGCGCATATCGACCGAGACAAAGTCAGGTTGATGGGTGTTCATGGAGCGACCGAAGGGAGACAACGAGAGCGCAGCGAGCGTTTGTGAAACTGGCGGCACGCCGCCTATCTCTGCACTCACCCTTGCACCCAGTGTTGGCTCGAATCGAGGCTCTTGAGCCGCTGGATTCGGCCCCGAATCCAGTGCCTGCCACGGCCCGTGGCGCATCGAAGATGGGTTCCATCACAGGGCAGCACATCACGACTGAACAGAGGGCGCACAGAGCCTGCACAAACTGAATCGACAGCGAACCGCCACTGCACAAAGTGAACCGATAGCGATCAACCGCTGCACAGCCACTGCATACCAGCTGAATAGAAACTGCATAGAAACGACGCCATGAAGCTGGTCCCAAACGAGCCGCCCGGCCGCAGCACACGCAAGGCACGGGCCTTTGCGCCAGAGATGCGTGCACTGCGCGCCCAGGGCTACACCTTCGAGGCGATTCGGCAGGCGCTGGCGGCCGCTGGCGTGCACGTCAGCAACGCCACCGTTCAGCGCGAAGTGGCCCGGCTGGTCAACGGCCCCGCCACTGCTGCAGCCGCCCATAGCGGACATGGGCCAGGCCACGAAAGTCAAAGCGCGTTGGTGGCAACCGAAACGCCGGGTTTTGCAGTGCTGTCACCACCACCGCCGCCGCCCTCGCCCGATCGCCCAGCCGAAGCTGACCTGCGCAGCGGCCGGGAGATCGCCGAGGCATTTGCGAGCGGCCGGATCACCAACCCCCTGGTTCGCGCCAGGCTCAACACAAAGGACCTCCCATGAAGATCGCTGTCATCAACTTCTCGGGCAACGTGGGCAAGACCACGGTGGCCCGTCACCTGCTGCTGCCCCGGATCGATGGCGCGGAACTGATCGCCATCGAGAGCCTGAACGCCGACGAGGGCCAAAGCCAGGCCCTGCGCGGCCGGCAGTTCGGCGAGCTGCAGGAGTACCTCCAGACCATCGACCACGCGGTGGTGGACATCGGGGCCAGCAACGTGGAGGAGCTGCTGGGCCTGATGCAGCGCTACCGGGGCAGCCACGAGGACTTTGATGGTTTTGTGGTGCCCACGGTGCCGGCACTCAAACAGCAACAGGACACCATCGCCACGCTGGTTGAACTGGCGCGGATGGGCGTTCCCGCTGCCAAGATTCGGCTGGTGTTCAACATGGTCGACAGAGGTGTTGACTTCAAGAACACGTTTTTTCTGGTGCTGGGCTTCCTGACCGAACGGCCGCTCGCCACCGTCAACCTGGAATGCCGCCTGGGCACGAACGAGATCTACGCCCGGGTGCGTCACCAGGGAGTCGACCTCGCCACCCTGGCCCGTGACGACACCGACTACCGGTCGCTGATCGTCCAGGCCCCGCACACGACCGAAAAACTCGCGCTGGCGCAGAAGCTGGCCACCCGCCGGCTGGCCAGCGGCGTGGTGCCCGAACTCGATGCCTGCTTTGCGGCGCTGGGCCTGGGAACGGACGCTGCCCCCAACGTGGTCGCTCTGGCGCGGCAGATCCCGTGAACGACCTGACGACCACCCGCGAAGCGTTGATGGCCGTAGCCATCGGCGACCTTGGGAAACTGCTGGACCGGGTCGAGGCCGTGGCGACCCAGCTGGATGCCAGCCAGCTTGCCGTGACGCAGGCGAGCGCGGCACTGGCTGACCAGCTCACGGCGTATGAAGCGCGTATGGCCGACATCACCGAGAACACGAAGCTGAAAGCGGTTCACCACATCGCGCAGCGCACCGACGCGATGGCGCGTGTCAGCGTGGATGCGCAGGCGCGGGCGATGGAGGAAGCTGCACGCACCGCGTTCAGAAATGAGCTCAACCCCGCAATGCAGCGGCTCACGCTGCCGCTGGAGCAACTGGCGGAGCTGGCCCGGTGGGGTGCCCGGCCCTGGGAATGGTGGCTGACGCACGCGGCAACGGCGGTGCTGTCAGCGGCCATCAGCTGGGGGTTGGCGGCTTGGTTTTGGCTTCGCTGACACCAGCCGTCCCTATCCCGCGAGCCGGCGCCAGCCGGCGAGCGCGCTTCGGCATGTCTGCTGCACCACACCGCCGGCCCTGCAGGCGGTGTGGTGTTGAATGGATCAAGCCTTGAGCCTGCGCATTTCTTCAGCCAGCACCCACAGCGCCCGGTTCAGGCCCACGCTGCGGTCGATGCTCGCCACCGGCCGGGTGTGCAGGCGCCGGCCATTGGCACCCCGGCCCGGCTGGCCACCTTTCATGGTGTTCTCCTGCACGCGCTGAAACGTGGTCCACAGGCTGTGCCCCAGGTCCTCGGGTCGACGCGCCTCGATCAGCTGCTCGGCGCTCACCGGGGCCGGTGGCTGGCCCTCAACGCGTTCGCCGTAGCGCAGCGCCAGTGCGGCGGTGGCAAAGGCGCGCTCCTCCTCAGGTTGCAGGCGCAGGGCTTTCATGGCGTCGGCGGATGCCTCCACCGCCTCGAAGTCCTCCAGCACCCGGAACGCCCCTTCGATCACCTCATCGCGGATGTTGCCCTTGTGCGGTAGGCGGATGTCGCTAGACACGTCGCCCACCACCAGACCGTTGCAGCAGACGAAGCGAAACTGCCCGGCCAGCATCTGGTAGCTGCTGGCGCCGTCGTGGCTGTTGATCAGGATGATCTCGTTGGCCTCGGGGCGGGTGTTGACTTGGCCCGCGTGGCGCAGGCGGATCATGTGTTTCGTGAACTCGGTCTTGCCTTCGATGCGGCTCTTGCTCTGGCACACCATGAAGGGCTCGAAACCCTCGTGTCGCAAGCCGCGCAGCACCTCGATGGTGGGAATGTAGGTGTAGCGCTCGGAACGGCTGCTGTGCTTGCCCTCGGCAAAGATCGATGGGGCGGCCCGGCGCATCTGGTCTTCTGCCAGCGGGGTTTCGCTGCGGATGACAAAGGTGTTGCGGCCAAAACGAGCGGCCAGCTGGGGCGTGGTGGTGAACGTGCTCATGGTGAAAGCTCCTGAAGAAATGAGGGGGTGGGCGGTTCAGCGCTGAGCGGCTGAGGTGTCGCGGCCGGTGCGGCGCGCCTGGCGTTCCTGGGCCTGGGCCCGGCTGTCCAGAAAATCCACTTCCTCGGCGGTGAACGCCAGGCCGTGCACCTCGCGCCCCTCGCCGTCCTGGTAGATGTCGTTGCGCACCCAGCCCACCAGGTTGACGTGCGAGCCCTTGTCCAGGTAAGCGGCGGCGTTCTCGGCCAGCGTGCCCCAGAGGGTCCAGCGGATCGCAGTGGTCATCTGCTCGCGTGCTGCGCCGCTGCCGCGGTAGTGGTTGCTGATGGCGGTGAGCACCGCACGGGCGAGCGGGCCGTCGCTTCCCTTGACGTGGTCGAGCTGGACGGTACCGGCCAGATGGGCATTACGCTGGATGACTTGAACGTGGGCCATGAAAAACTCCTTGCAAGAGCGAAGCAGCCGGATCCCGGTTCGGGTTCCTGAAAACTGATCCTCTTGCTCGGACTCCTCGCTCCCGCCCACGGGCGGGCGGGGGGTGGGCATGGCCCCTTCCCCGTGGGAAGGGGTTGGGGATGGGCAATCCCTCGCAGCCGAAGCAGTGAGCCAGTCACCCGGCCCACCGCTGAAAAAGATCCCCCCACAAGTCCCCCTCACCTGCGGATGGGGGCGCCGTGGGGGGAGCCGCGGTGGGCTGCCTGGCGCACGCGCTGCCCTCGCCTCTTCGGTCGCCCAAGCACCGTGCGGGCGACCGGATGAGCTGAGCAGCGGCGTCTGCTGCGAACGACGTGCCACCCAAGCGCAGCGACTGGCGCGGCGTTCGAGCCGCTGCGATCACGCCAACGGGCCCGCCCACACGGCCGTGCGGGCCCGTCACCCCCCTCCCCGGCTGCTTCGACGTGCCCGCGCACTGCGCGCTGATGGATGAACCAAAAAGAAAAGGGCCCGCAGGCCCCGGGCTCAGACTAGGCCCAGCTCGGCCATCGAGCGGATCGTGTCGCCCGCGACGATGAAGTGGTCCAGCACCCGCACATCGACCAGCGCCGCCGCAGCCTTGATCGTCTGCGTCAGGCATTCATCGGCCCGCGACGGTGTGGCCACCCCCGAGGGGTGGTTGTGCACCAGCAGCAGCGCACAGCTGTTGCGCACCAGCGCATCGCGAACGACTTCGCGCGGATAGACCGAGGTCTGGCTCACCGTGCCCCGGAACATCTCGACGTAGTCGAGGACGCGGTGCTGCGAGTCCAGGTGCACCACCGCAAACACCTCGTGCGGCAGCGTACCCAGCCGGGCGCGCAGGAAGTCCTTGACCACCGCCGGCGAATCCATCACGTCGGTGCCCCGCACCCGGCCGGCCAGCAGGCGCTGTGCCGCTTGCAGCACCTCATCGGCATCAGCCGGGCGGTACTCTCCGCCCGCCTCGCGCACCAGCAGCGAAGCCGCTGCGACAGGCGCAGACAGGAAGGAATCGAGGGAAGAAAACAGATCGTGTTGCATGACGCACTCCAGTGAATCGGGCGGGATTGCCCGAGACCGGAGACGGCACGCCGCAGCGCAGCGGTCACAGGTTCGAAGACGGCCGCATGGCCGCCAGCGCCTGCAGGGCGCGCAGACCTTGACGGCAAGAACGGTGTGACAGGATGAAGGGATCAGCAAGTCAGCCCCACCACAAACGCCCGCGTGAAACTGGCAAGCGAAGCGCGTAGGCCGGGAGCCCCGGGGCGGCCGAAGGGGTCAGGGATCGAAGCCGCATGGCCGTGACCCGCGGGGGCACGGGGCGCAGCCCGCAGAGCCCGACGGCGGCACGCCGGGACCGTTGAGCAACGGAACTCATCGAAACCTCACAGCCCGATCACATGTCATATAACTGTTGGTCTTCGCCCTCTTATGGAAAGCCTGCCTTGGAAACCACGCTGTTCTGGTTTTTGTCCGTCGCGTTGATCTTGCTCGGCCTGGCCGGAACGGTGCTGCCGGTCTTGCCCGGAACACTGCTGGTGTGGGGCGGCATCGTGCTCGGCGCGTGGATTGACGGCTTCACACGGGTGGGAACCACGACCATCGCGGTGATCAGTGCGCTGGCGCTGCTGGCCTGGGCACTCGACTATGTGGCCGGGCTCCTGGGCGCGAGCAAGGCAGGCGCCAGCAAACAGGCGCTGCTGGGTGCGGCCGTGGGTACGGTCGTCGGTCTTTTCATGGGCCTGGTGGGCGTGCTGTTCATGCCACTGGTTGGCGCAGCGATCGGCGAGTACGTCGCGCGTCGTGATCAGCGACGTGCCGTCCAGGTTGGTGTGGCCACCTGGATCGGCATCATGGTGGGGCTGTTCGCCAAGGTGGTGATAGCTTTCGTGATGGTGGGCATTTTCGTTGCGGCACTGCTAATCTGAGCCCTCAGCCGGGACATCCGCCACCAGAGACCGCCCAGCAGAAAGTGCATCAAGCCAACGGCTCGACAAAGGCGGGCCCCGGCATACGCTCCTGCCATCCCAGGTACTCCTCCTCCACAAGCCCGTCAGTACGGATTAATGCGTCGTGTTGGCTCAGGTTGATAATGGAGAGCAAATGCCTGTCCATTGACGCAACAGAGGAACTCAATTAGGACCTCCGAGAGTTCAGACTGGCGACGACCCCTCCTGTGCGCAACTTGTCCAGATAGTCCGCCCACTGCTGAATTTGTTCATGGCGCTTGGTCAAATATTGGGTTCGGTTGTAGCTGCGGCCATTCGAGTCCTTCACTGCGTGGGCCAGGTTGGCCTCAATGGCCAGCGGGTCCAGGTCGAGCTGATCCACGAGCATCGTGCGGGCACTGGCCCGAAACCCATGCCAGCTTTGCTCCTTGCCAAAACCCAGGCTGTACAAGGCACTTCGAACCGAATTGTCAGAAATAGGGCGGTCGTGCTGTCTCTGTCCAGGGAACACATACCGACCGTGTCCCGTCAGCGGCTGCAAATCTCGAAGGAGTGCAACAGCCTGGGCAGGCATGGGAACCATGTGCGGCTCGCCTCTGACTTTCTCCTCCACCAAGCGCTTCATCTTCTCACTGGGAATGGTCCAAAGACCGCCCTCCAGGTCCAGCTCTGCCCACTCCATCATTCTCAAGTTTCCCGGCCGTTGGTACAGGAGCGGCGCCAGCAACAAGGCGGTGCGCACGATCGGACCTCCTTTGTACGCGTACATGCTTCGCAGCAACTCCCCAAAGCGGCGTGGCTCGACAATGGCAGGGAAACTTTTGCCCCGGTAAGGGGTGAGTCGTTTCTGAAGCCCCTCGGTGATGTTGCGCTGCTCTTTTGATGCCGTTGGCAGCCAGTATTCGTATACCTGCCGTGCAAGCATCAGGCCCCGGTCTGCCGTCTCAACAGCGCCCCGTTCCTCCACCTTGCGCAACACGGCCAGCAGCTCCATGGGCTCAATATCGGCCATCGGCCTGTCGCCCAGCCACGGGAAGAGGTCGCGCTCGAGCTGGCGCCTGGTTCGATCCGCGTGGCTGGGGCTCCACCTCCCCGTCTGCTTGTCGTGCCACTCGAGCGCCACAGCCTTGAAGGTGTCACCCGCCTGTTGGAACCCCTTCAGCTTTTCGAGTTTTCTAGCCCGTACAGGATCCACGCCGCTGGCTTTTTGTAACTTGGCAGCATCTCGGGCCAAACGCGCAGCCTGCAGGCCAGTCGCGGGATAGCTACCCAGCGCCAATTGCTTCTCTTTCTGGCCGATGCGGTACTTGAGGAACCAACGTTTCGAGCCTGCGGGGCTGACTTGCAAATACAGGCCACCTGAATCGAAAAATCGAGTATGTCTTTTGTCGGGTGAACAAACGGCGTTCTTGCACTGTAGATCGGTCAACATGTGAAAGACTCCCAGGTGGGGGTACAGCACCGGAAAGAGGTGCAAAACAGGGGGGACACCCCCCGTTTGTACCCCCGTTGCCCCCGAGTTGTCACGACACCGCCTGGGGCAAGCGAAGACGATTCACCCTTGATTTACAAAGAAAAAGGGCGTCCACCGGATCTTGGTGGACGCCCTTGGACGTTGTTATGGTGGAGCTGGGGGGATTTGAACCCCCGTCCGCAAGCCTTCTTCGCGCAGTTCTACATGTGTAGCCATCTGATTTGGATCTCGCTTCTTGCACCGCGCAGTGGCACGCTATGCAAGACGCCAGCAACCTATTGTCTTGTTGCGCGCTAAGTTACCCAACGCACAACCAGCCTATTAAATTATCTTTGCAGCCTGGACTCGCACAGCTTGCGCTGCTTGAACCCTTGCCCAGCACATAGGCCTGCTGTTGCAAAGCTCACCGGCAATTAAGCGGCGAGTGCGAAACGTTCGTCGTTTGCAGTTAGTTTTTTTCTGCGGTTTCACGAGGTGACAGAACCTCGACATGCCCTGCTGCGTGTCCGAACCCACGTCGAAACCAGTGCAGCCCCTGAGGTTCACAGTTTAAGGCAGATCGAGCAATTTCAAGAGCCCCAGCGGAGAAGATACTTCGGCATCGGCCAGCCAGCTTGAGACGACGGCATCCGCTCCCAGGTACCCGTAGCACGCCGCCACGGTTCGCATGCCGGCTGCTCGGCCGGCCACGATGTCGCGTTCGTCGTCGCCCACATAGAGGCACTGTGATGGCATCAGGTTCAACTGACGTGCCGCTTCCAGCAGGGGGGCCGGATGGGGCTTGGCGTGGGGCGTCGTGTCCCCGCTGACAAGCGTAGAGGCGTGTCGGAAAACGTCCATGGCCCTGGACAGAGGGACGGTAAACCGCTGCGACTTGTTGGTGACGATGCCCCAGCGCACATCACGGCTGTTCAGCTGCTCCAGCAGGGCATCGACTTCTTCAAACGGCCGCGTGGCACGGACGAGGCAGCTTTCATAGCTCAGAAAGAACTCTTCCTTGAGCGCTTCATAGTGCTCGTGCTGAACATCGATGTCGAATGCCACCTTGAGCATGCCCCGAGCGCCCGAACCAGCGTGGGAACGGTAGCGTTCAGCTGGCAGAGACGGCAATCCGCGCCGTATGCGCATCTGATCTGCGGCCCAGCCCAGATCGGGTGCGCTGTCGATCAGGGTGCCATCCAGATCGAACAGCACGGCCTGCACGCCGTCAAACAGCTGTGCGCTCATGCCTTGCGGGTGGCGAAAAGGTAGTTGACGCTGGTGTCGGCACTCAACCAGTAGCGCCGCGTCAGCGGGTTGTATTCCATGCCGCGTGTCGCGGCCAGATCGAGCCCCGCCGCCCGGCAATAGCCAGCCAGTTCGCTGGGCTTGATCATTTTGGCGTACTCGTGCGTACCCTTGGGCAGCATCTGCAGGATGTACTCGGCGCCCACGATGGCGAACAGAAAAGACTTCGGATTGCGGTTGATGGTGGAGAAGAACACCCAGCCGCCCGGCTTGACGAGCGCATGGCAGGCCTTCACCACCGATGCGGGGTCGGGGACATGCTCCAGCATTTCCATGCAGGTGACGACGTCGAAGCTTTCCGGCTGGGCGCTGGCGAGGCTCTCGGCGCTGATTTCCCGGTACTCCACGTTGGCCGTGCCCGCTTCGAGCGCGTGGAGCTGCGCGACGCGCAATGCCTTGACCGACAGATCGATACCAGTGACATGCGCCCCCCTGCGGGCCATGGAGTCAGACAGGATGCCGCCGCCGCAACCGATGTCGAGCACCGATTTTTCTTTCAGTGCGGCCAGACCATCGATCCAGTCCAGACGCAGGGGATTGATCTGGTGCAAGGGACGAAACTCGCTCTCGGGATCCCACCAGCGATGGGCAAGGTCGGAAAACTTGGCCAATTCGGCCGGATCTGCATTGACGTTTGGGTTCATAAGCTGATTATCGCGATCCCATAAAAAAACCGCGCCGAAGCGCGGTTTTCTAAACTGAACAGGGTCGATCAGTTGGCGCGGGTGCCAACGACTTCCACTTCCACGCGGCGGTTCTTGGCGCGGCCTTCGCGGGTGCTGTTGTCAGCAACCGGCTGGGTCAGGCCCTTGCCTTCGGTGTAGATGCGGTTGCTTTCAATGCCCTTGCTCACCAGATAGGCCTTGACGGCTTCAGCACGGCGGTTGGACAGGGCCTGGTTGTAGCCAGCGGCGCCGGTCGAGTCGGTGTGGCCAACGGCAATCACGACTTCCAGGTTGATGCCACCGACCTTGCTGGCCAGGTCGTCCAGCTTGGCTTTGCCTTCAGGCTTGAGCACGGCTTTGTCAAAGTCGAAGAATGCGTCAGCGGCGTAGGTCACCTTGGCAGCAGCAGGAGCTGGTGCGGGAGCCGGAGCCGGAGCGGGTGCTGGTGCAGGAGCCGGTGCGGGTGCAGCAGCAGGAGCTGGTGCGGGTGCTGGTGCAGGAGCCGGTGCGGGAGCAGCAGCAGGCACGATGGCGCCGTCGCAACCCTGAGCAGCCGTGGCAGGCGTCCAGCTGGCATCGCGCCAGCACAGTTCGTTGGTGCCGTTCTTCCAGACGGTGCCGTCAGCTGCACGCCAGTTGTCGATGGTTTGGGCGCCAGCGGCCGTTGCCATGGCGGCAGTTGCAAACAGCATTGCCACTTTGTTCAGTTTTTTCATGGTATTCCTCTAGGTAAACCGCAGACAGACTGCGTAATCGATGACGTCTGAAGTGACCACCACTTGAAACGCTGAAATTATTGTGCCACAAGCATGTGGGCTGCATGGCTGCGCCTCCGGGACCCGCAGGCCTGCCTTTCGGCATGTATCCCCTCTTCGTTGTTGACGCACCACACAAAACCAATTCGGGCGCCGCATTTAGACGCTACTAAAATGTGAGGTTGCCTTTTGGCCCCTACATGGACCTTGCCCCCGCTCATGACTCAGTTTGCCAAAGAGACCCTTCCGATCAGCCTCGAAGAGGAAATGCGTCGCAGCTACCTCGATTACGCCATGAGCGTGATCGTGGGTCGTGCACTGCCCGACGCGCGCGACGGTCTCAAGCCAGTTCACCGCCGGGTGCTGTTTGCCATGCACGAGCTGAACAACGACTGGAACCGGCCGTACAAAAAATCGGCCCGTATCGTGGGTGACGTCATCGGTAAGTACCACCCGCACGGTGACAGCGCGGTGTACGACACCATTGTTCGCATGGCGCAGGACTTCTCCCTGCGCCACATGTTGGTGGACGGTCAGGGCAACTTCGGCTCGGTGGACGGCGACAACGCAGCGGCGATGCGCTACACGGAGATCCGCCTGTCGAAGATCGCCCACGAGATGCTGGCCGATATCGACAAGGAAACGGTCAACTTCGGCCCCAACTACGACGGCTCCGAGAAAGAGCCGCTGGTGCTGCCGTCCCGCCTGCCCAACCTGCTGGTCAACGGCTCGTCGGGCATTGCGGTGGGCATGGCCACCAACATTCCTCCGCACAACCTCAACGAGGTGGTGGACGCGTGCCTGCACCTGCTCAAGCACCCGGAGGCCACCATCGACGAGCTGATGGAGATCATCCCGGCGCCCGACTTCCCCACCGCCGGCATCATTTATGGCGTGACGGGCGTGAAAGACGGTTACCGCACCGGCCGGGGCCGCGTGGTGATGCGGGCCAAGTGCCACTTCGAAGACATCGACCGTGGCCAGCGTCAATCGATCATCGTGGACGAGCTGCCCTACCAGGTGAACAAGAAGACGCTGCAGGAGCGCATTGCCGAGCTGGTGCACGAGAAGAAGATTGAAGGCATCAGCCACATCCAGGACGAGTCCGACAAGTCGGGGATGCGCCTGGTGATCGAGCTCAAGCGTGGCGAAGTGCCCGAGGTGGTGCTCAACAATCTGTACAAGCAGACGCAGCTGCAGGACACCTTCGGCATCAACATGGTGGCGCTGATCGATGGCCAGCCCCGTCTGTGCAACCTGCGCGAGCTGATCCAGGTGTTTCTGGACCACCGCCGCGAGGTAGTGACGCGGCGCACGGTGTTCAACCTGCGCAAGGCGCGCGAACGCGGCCACGTGCTGGAGGGTCTGGCGGTTGCGCTGGCCAACATCGACGACTTCATCCGAATCATCCGCGAGAGCCCTACTCCGCCCGTGGCCAAGGCCGAGCTCATGGCGCTGGCCTGGGACAGCGCGCTGGTGCGCGAGATGCTCACCCGAAGCCGCGCCGACGGCGGCACCATCAACGCCGACGACTACCGCCCTGACGGGCTGGAGAAGACCTTTGGCATGGGCAGCGACGGTCTGTACCGCCTGTCTGAAACGCAGGCGCAGGAAATTCTGCAGATGCGTCTGCAGCGCCTGACCGGCCTGGAGCAGGACAAGATCGTGGCCGAGTACAAAGAGGTGATGGGCGAGATCGACGACCTGCTCGACATCCTGGCCCGCCCCGAGCGTGTGTCGGCCATCATTGGAGAAGAGCTGGGCGAGGTTCGCCAGGAATTCGGCCAGACCAAGCTGGGTGCCCGTCGCAGCGAGATCGAGCACAGCGCGCACGACCTGAGCACCGAAGACCTCATCACGCCGACCGACATGGTGGTCACGCTGAGCCACAGCGGCTATATCAAGAGCCAGCCGCTCTCGGAATACCGCGCGCAGAAGCGCGGTGGCCGGGGCAAGCAGGCCACGGCCACCAAAGAAGACGACTGGATCGACCAGCTCTTCATCGCCAACACGCACGACTACATCCTGTGCTTCTCCAACCGCGGCCGGCTCTACTGGCTCAAGGTCTGGGAAGTGCCTGCCGGCTCGCGCGGTTCGCGCGGCCGCCCGATCGTCAACATGTTCCCGCTGCAGGAAGGCGAGAAGATCAATGTGGTGCTGCCGCTGACCGGCGCGGCCCGCAGCTTCCCTGAAGACCGCTATGTGTTCATGGCCACATCCATGGGCACGGTCAAGAAGACGGCGCTGGACGAGTTCTCGAACCCGCGCAAGGCCGGCATCATCGCCGTGGACCTCGACGAAGGCGACTTCCTGATTGGCGCGGCGCTCACCGATGGCCAGCACGACGTGATGCTGTTCAGCGACGGCGGCAAGGCCGTGCGTTTTGACGAGAACGACGTGCGCCCGATGGGTCGCAACGCCCGCGGCGTGCGCGGCATGATGATCGAAGACGGTCAGAGCGTCATTGCCATGCTGGTGGCCGAGCGCGACGACGAGCCGGGCGACGCGGCCGATGCCACCCGCCTGAGCGTGCTCACCGCCACCATCAACGGCTACGGCAAGCGCACGCCGATCAGCGAATACACGCGCCACGGCCGCGGTACCAAGGGCATGATCGCCATCCAGCAGAGCGAGCGCAACGGCAAGGTGGTGGCGGCCACGCTGGTGCACGCAGACGACGAAATCATGCTGATCACCGACAAGGGCGTGCTGGTGCGCACCCGGGTGTCTGAAATCCGTGAGATGGGTCGCGCCACGCAAGGGGTGACCTTGATCGCGCTGGACGACGGCTCCGAGCTGTCGGGCCTGCAGCGCATCGTCGAAAACGACGCCAACGCCGCACTGGAGGGTAGCGACACCGCCGCCGAGCCCAACGGCGACGACACCGCGTCCGACGACGCGCCCGCCGCCTGAACGCCGCTGGCGGTCGCCGAGCGGCACCGCCAGCCCCCCGGCCAACCGCCCGGTGGATCCATTTGCCCCGCTTCGACACGACCGCTGACATGAACCGTCCCTACAACTTCTCCGCTGGCCCCGCCGCCATGCCCGTCGAAGTGCTGCAGCAAGCTGCCGCCGAGATGCTGGACTGGCAAGGTACCGGCATGGGCGTGATGGAGATGAGCCACCGCGGCAAGGCCTTCATGTCGATCATTGCGGCTGCCGAGGCCGACCTGCGCGAGCTGCTGGCGGTGCCCGACCACTTCCGCATCCTCTTCATGCAGGGTGGTGGCCTGGCGGAAAACGCGATCGTGCCTATGAACCTCTCACGGGGCGGTGCGGTCGACATCGTGGTCACCGGCGGCTGGAGTCAGAAGTCTTACAAGGAAGCACGCAAGTACTGCCAGCCGCAAGTGGCGGCCAGCAACGAAGCCGACCAGCACACCACCCTCCCCCCACCGGCCGGCTGGCAGCTGCGCGACAACGCTCAGTACGTGCACCTATGCAGCAACGAGACCATCCACGGCATCGAGGTGCATGAACTGCCGGATCTGCGCGCACTCGGCAGTGACGCACCGCTGGTGATCGACTTTTCCTCGCATGTGGCCTCGCGCAGCGTCGACTGGTCGCGTGTGGGCCTGGCCTTCGGTGGCGCACAGAAGAACCTCGGGCCCGCGGGCCTCACGCTGGTGGTGGTGCGCGAGGACCTGCTGGGCCACGCCCTGGCCATCTGCCCCAGCGCCTTTGACTACAAGACTGTGGCCGCGAATGGGTCGATGTACAACACGCCGCCCACTTACGCCATCTATATGGCCGGGTTGACCTTCCAGTGGCTCAAACGCCAGCACGAAGGTGCGCTCAGCGGCGTGGCCGCGATGGAGCAGCGCAACATCGCCAAGGCCGAGCTGCTCTACGGCTTCATCGATCAGTCGCAGCTGTACCTGAACAAGGTCGCGCACAACTGCCGCTCGCGCATGAACGTGCCCTTTTTCCTGCGCGACGAGAGCCGCAACGACGCCTTCCTGGCCGGCGCGCAGACACGGGGGCTGCTGCAGCTCAAGGGCCACAAGTCGGTGGGCGGCATGCGTGCCAGCCTCTACAACGCGCTGCCGCTGGCGGGCGTGCAGGCACTGGTGGACTACATGCGCGACTTCGAACAAACACAGGCCTGACCCATGAATGCTCCTCAACAGTCCGCCGATCTGGGCGCCCTGCGCGTGCAGATCGACGCGCTCGACCAGCAACTGCTGTCCGTGCTGAACCAGCGCGCCCGCGTGGCCGAGCAGGTGGGCGAGATCAAGCGCCAGGAAGGTTCTCCCTTCTTCCGCCCCGACCGCGTGGCCCAGGTCATCGACAAGATCCAGAACGCGAACCAGGGCCCGCTGCTCAACCAGCATGTGGCCGCCATCTGGCGCGAAATCATGTCGGCCTGCCTGGCACTGGAAGCTCCCCAGCGCGTGGCCGTGCTGGGACCGCAGGGCACTTTCTGTGAACAGGCAGCGGTCGAGTTCTTCGGCAGCGCCGCCAACCTGATCTATTGCGCCAACTTCGACGAGGTGTTCCACGCCACCGCCGCGGGCACAGCCCAGTACGGCGTGGTCGGTATGGAGAATTCCACCGAAGGCGTTGTAGCGCGCTCGCTCGACCTCTTCCTGCGCTCGCCGGTGCATGTGGTCGGCGAGGTCAGCCTGCTGGTGCGCCACAACCTGCTGCGCCAGGTGAACAGCCTGGACGGCATCGAGGTCGTGATGGCCCATCCGCAGGCCCTGGCCCAGTGCCAGAACTGGCTGACCCAGCATCTGCCACACGTGGAGCGGCGCGCCGTGTCCAGCAACGCCGAAGGCGCGCGATTGGCAGCGGAGAACCCCACCTGGGCCGCGCTGGCCAGCGAACGCGCTGCCGCCCAGTTCGGGCTGCACATCGTGGCGCACGCCATTCAGGACGAGGCCTACAACCGCACCCGCTTTGCCGTGATCTGCCTGCCGCAGACGCTGGCCATGCCACCGGCCTCCAGCCGCGACTGCACCAGCCTCGTGGTCTCGGTGCCCAACCGTCCCGGCGCCGTGCACGACCTGCTGGTGCCGCTGAAAAACAACGGCGTGTCGATGACGCGCTTCGAGTCTCGCCCGGCCAAATCGGGCCAGTGGGAGTACTACTTCTACATTGACATCGCGGGACACCCGTCGCAGCCCCACGTGGCCGCGGCCCTCAACGAACTGAAGAGCCTGTGTGCCTTCTACAAGGTGCTGGGTGCCTACCCGGTCAGCGAATGAAGCCGGCGCTGTCCAACACATGTTTCGTGCAGCCCCAACGGGCCGCCTCTTGCGCAGCCGCGGCGGCGTTCTGGATGGGTTTTTATGTTTGAACAACTTGGGCTGATCGGCTGCGGCCTCATGGGTGGCTCCTTCGCCCTCGCGCTGAAAAAGGCGGGGCTGGTGAAGCGCGTGGTGGGTTACAGCAAGTCGCCGTCCACCACCGAGCGCGCCCGGCAGATGGGTGTGATCGACGTGGAGGCGCCGTCGGCGCTGCTCGCGGTCTCGGGCGCCGACCTGGTGCTGCTGGCCGTGCCGGTGTCGGCCACGGAAGCCACCTTCAAGGCGATCCGCCACCTGGTGCGCGGCGACACGCTCATCATGGACGTGGGCTCGACCAAGCGCGAGGTGATCGACGCCGCGCGACGGGTGCTGCGCGACCAGGTGGGCATGTTCGTGCCCGCCCACCCGATTGCTGGCAAGGAGCTGGCCGGCGTCGAGCACGCCGATGCCGACCTGTACGCCGGTCGCCAGGTCATCCTTACACCCATCGAGCGCACGCTCACCGTGCAGCTCAACAAGGCTCAGGCGGTGTGGACCGCGCTGGGCTGCCATGTGAAACAGATGTCGCCCGAGGCGCACGATGCTGCTTACGCAGCGGTGAGCCACCTGCCCCACATGATCGCGTTTGCACTGATGAACGCCATCCAGTCCCAGCCGCAGGGCGAGGAGTTTCTGTCGCTCGCCGGTCCGGGCTTCCGCGATTTCACCCGCATCGCTGCCAGCGATCCGAGCGTCTGGCGCGACATCCTGGTGTCCAACAAGGAAGAGCTGCTGGCCCAGTCCCGCCACTTCCAGCGCGCCATGCACGCCTTCGAGCTTGCCATCCAGACCGGTGACCCGGACGCCCTGGAAGCCCTGATCGACCAGGCCAGCAGCACCCGCGCGAACTGGCGCATGACCGCCATCAAGCCGCAGAGCTGATCGCGCCGCGCAGCCGCACCTCTTTTCTTCCGCATGTTCTCCATCGACCACCTCGACGTCCCGCCACTTGCCTGCGCGGGCGGCACGGTTCAGCTGCCCGGTTCCAAAAGCATTTCCAACCGGGTGCTGCTGCTCGCCGCACTCAGCGTCGGGCATACCGACATCGTCGACCTGCTCGATTCGGACGACACCCAGGTGATGCTCGCGGCGCTGACCCAGCTGGGGTGCCAGATCGACCGGCAGCCCGACGGCGTGTTGCGCGTGGAAGGGCTCGGCGGAAAGCTGCTCGTGCGTGAAGGACAGCTGCTCCTGGGCAACGCCGGGACGGCCATGCGACCGCTCACGGCCGCGCTCGCGCTGCTGGCGACCCGCGATGGCGGTTGCTTCGAGCTGAGCGGCATTGCCCGCATGCACGAACGCCCGATTGGTGACCTGGTGGACGCCCTGCGCCAGCTGGGCTGCACCGTGCAATGCCTGGGCAACGAAGGCTACCCGCCGCTGCGCGTGGGCACCGGTCAGCCTGCGCCGCTGTCGCTGGATGCCCCGATCCGCGTCCGCGGCGACGTGTCGAGCCAATTCCTCACGGCGCTGCTGCTGGCCTTGCCGCTGGTGTCTGAGCACCAGGCAATCAGCATCGACGTGGTGGGCGAACTGATTTCTCGCCCCTACATCGAAATCACGTTGAACCTGCTGGAGCGCTTTGGCGTGCGGGTGCAACGCGAAGGCTGGCAGCGCTTCACCATTCCAGCTGGCAGCCGGTACACCTCCCCGGGACGCATCCCGGTTGAAGGCGATGCCTCGTCGGCCAGCTATTTCATCGCGCTGGGAGCCATCGCGCCGCCCTCCCCTGGCTTCGAGGGCATCACCATCGAAGGTGTGGGCCTGGCGTCCATCCAGGGCGACATCCGCTTTGTCGAGGCCGCACGCCTCATGGGCGCCGACATCACCGGCGAGGCCAACCGCCTGCACATCCGCCGCGGTGCCTGGCCCCTGAAAGCCATCGACCTCGACTGCAACCACATACCCGACGCAGCCATGACGCTGGCGGTGATGGCGCTCTATGCCGACGGCACCACCACGCTGCGCAACATCGCCAGCTGGCGCGTGAAGGAAACCGACCGCATCGCGGCCATGGCCATCGAGTGCCGCAAGTTCGGCGCCACCGTGGAAGAAGGCGCGGATTACATCCGCATCACCCCTCCACTGTCCTGGACCACCGGCAGCATCCACACCTACGACGACCACCGGGTGGCGATGTGCTTTTCGCTGGCCGCCTTCAACCCCGCTGGCCTGCCGGTGCGCATTGAAGACCCCAAGTGCGTCGGCAAGACCTTTCCCGACTATTTCGAGGCGCTGTTCAGCGTCAGCCAGGCCGATGCGTCGCAGATACCGGTGATCTGTGTCGACGGCCCCACCGCTTCCGGCAAAGGCACGCTGTCGGCTGAAGTGGCGAAGCGCCTCGGCTACCACCTGCTCGACTCCGGCGCGCTGTACCGCCTGGTGGGTCTGGCCGCGGGCAAAGCCGGCCTGTCCACCACGGTGGAAGACCTGCGCGACCCTGTGCAGGCGCAGCGCCTGGGCGAAGTGGCCGCCAACCTGCAGGTGCGCTTCACCGGCTCGCACATCCTGCTGGAAGGCGTGGATGTCACCGACGCCCTGCGCAGCGAGATCGCCGGCATGGCCGCATCCCGTGTGTCGGCTGTACCCCAGGTGCGCGAAGCCCTGCTGGGCCTGCAGCACAGTTTCCGGCAGCTGCCCGGGCTGGTGGCTGATGGCCGAGACATGGGCACCGTCATCTTCCCCGACGCGCCGCTCAAGGTGTTCCTCACCGCCAGCGCCCGCCAGCGCGCCGAACGGCGCTATAAGCAATTGATTTCAAAGGGAATTGCTGCTAACATCGATAACCTTCTGGCCGACTTGGAAATGCGTGATCTGCGGGACTCATCCCGCACACATGCGCCTCTCAAGCCGGCCGAAGATGCCTTACAACTGGACAATTCCCTGCTGGACGTCGAGCAATCGGTGGCGCAGGTCCTGGACTGGTGGCAAGGCACAACGGTGTTCTCGGGGAGCTGAGAACACCGTCCTGATGGCCCAGACGGCACCGCCGGGCGTTCCCAGCCCGCAGGCCCGATGGTTCTTTCACTTAACCCCGCGGTGTCTCGCACCGCAATGTCAACACCACCCATCCGTCGATTTCCGTGCGTTTCGCATGCGCCTGCGTGTCTTGTCGCGCCCCGATGGGCTGAGTGGTTTTAGGAAATTCAATGTCTGAATCTTTTGCCGCCCTGTTCGAAGAATCCCTGAAACGCGCCGAAATGCGCTCGGGCGAAGTCATCACCGCTGAAGTTGTTCGCATCGAACACAGCCACGTGGTGGTCAACGCCGGTCTGAAGTCGGAAGCCTACGTGCCGCTCGCCGAATTCAAGAACGACCAGGGTGAACTCGAAGTCCAGGTCGGTGACTTCGTCTCCGTGGCCATCGACTCCGTGGAAAACGGCTTCGGTGACACACTGCTGTCGCGCGACAAGGCCAAGCGCCTGGCATCGTGGATGTCGCTGGAAAAAGCACTCGAGTCGGGCGAATTCGTCACCGGCACGACCTCCAGCAAGGTCAAGGGCGGCCTGAAGGTCATGGTCAACGGCATCAGCGCGTTCCTGCCCGGTTCGCTGGTGGACAGCCGTCCGACCAAGGACCTGACCCCCTACGAGAACAAGACCCTGGAATTCAAGGTCATCAAGCTCGACCGCAAGCGCAACAACGTGGTGCTGAGCCGCCGCGCCGTGGTGGAAGCCTCCATGGGCGAAGAGCGCGCCAAGCTGATGGACACGCTGAAAGAAGGCGCCATCGTTCACGGCGTGGTCAAGAACATCACCGAATACGGTGCGTTCGTGGA
>JAUXNG010000035.1 GCA_030682835.1 Hydrogenophaga sp.
CTGGTGCCGTTCAAATACAAGTGGGCCTGGGAAAAATACCTCGCCACCTGCGCCAACCACTGGATGCCGCAGGAAGTGAACATGAGCCGCGACATCGCGCTCTGGAAAGACCCCAACGGTCTGACCGAAGACGAGCGCCGCATCGTCAAGCGCAACCTCGGCTTCTTCGTCACCGCGGACTCGCTGGCCGCGAACAACATCGTGCTGGGCACCTACCGCCACATCACCGCGCCGGAGTGCCGCCAGTTCCTGCTGCGCCAAGCGTTTGAAGAAGCGATCCACACGCATGCCTACCAGTACATCGTGGAGAGCCTGGGCCTGGACGAGTCCGAGATCTTCAACGCCTACAACGAGGTGCAGTCGATCCGCGACAAGGACGAGTTCCTGATCCCCTTCATCGAGGCGATCATGGACCCCAACTTCCACACCGGTACGCCCGAAGCCGACCAGAAGCTGCTCAAGAGCCTGATCGTGTTCGCCTGTCTCATGGAAGGCCTGTTCTTCTACGTGGGCTTCACGCAGATCCTGGCGCTGGGTCGCCAGAACAAGATGACCGGTGCCGCCGAGCAGTACCAGTACATCCTGCGCGACGAGTCGATGCACTGCAACTTCGGCATCGACCTCATCAACGCCATCAAGCTGGAGAACCCGCTGCTCTGGACCGCCGAATTCAAGGCCGAGATCAAGCAGCTGTTCCAGCAGGCCGTGGAGCTGGAGTACCGCTACGCCGAAGACACCATGCCACGTGGCGTGCTGGGCATGAACGCATCGATGTTCAAAGGCTATCTGCGCTACATCGCCAACCGCCGCGCCACGCAGATCGGCCTGGAGCCGCTGTTCCCGAACGAGGAGAACCCCTTCCCCTGGATGAGCGAAATGATCGACCTCAAGAAGGAACGCAATTTCTTTGAAACCCGCGTGATCGAGTACCAGACCGGCGGCGCGCTGTCCTGGGACTGATGTCCCAGCCGGGGCCGCGTTGTCCAACCTCTCACATGTCTCTCGACACCCCAAAACCCTGCCATCGGCGCCCAGGCGCCGGAGCCAGGGTTTTGTCACAAGATTCAACTCCGTGGGGTCAGCCGTGGATGCATCCACTTGGCCCCAAGGTGCTGAATCACTTCGCCGGCAAAAAGACTGGCTGAAGTGCTCTATGCAACTTGATCAAGGAGAACACGATGGCAACTGCGAAAAAAGCCCCGGCTAAGAAAGCCACCCCGGCCAAAAAGGCCGCCGCACCGGTGAAAGCCGCTGCACCCGCGAAGAAAGCCGCCGCACCCGCGAAGGCTGCTGCACCTGCGAAGAAGGCTGCCGCTCCTGCGAAGAAAGCTGCTGCTCCTGCGAAGAAGGCCGCTGCTCCTGCGAAGAAGGCCGCTGCTCCTGCTGCGCCGGCCAAGAAGGCCGCTGCGCCCGCGAAGGCTGCTCCCGCAAAAAAAGCCGCGCCGGCTAAGAAGCCGGCGGCGCCTGCGGCCCCTGCAGCTCAGACGAAGCTGAACCCTCAGGCTGCCTGGCCGTTTCCCACGTCCAGCAAGCCCTGACATCGCCCCGGCGGTGAAAAAGCCCGGCGTGAAAGCGCCGGGCTTTTTCACGTCTGGGCGCCGCGCCGGCGGCTTCGCTCAGGCAGCGAACGTGTAGTTCTGGCCGCCCCGGCTCGCGATCTTGGCCGCACCCATGCGGTTTCCCAGTGCGGCACAACGCTGCAGCGAACAGCCTTGCGCCAGGCCATGCAGCAAGGCGGCACGAAACGCATCGCCGCATCCGGTCGGGTCCACCACCTCGCTGGCCGCCACGCCCGGCACGCGGGTTTTCTGGCCCTCTTCCCACACGTCGCAACCCTGATCGGCCAGCGTCACCACCAGCCCCCGCACGCGCGCGGCCAGGCTGTCGAGCGTGAGGCCCGTGCGGTCGCACAGCATCTGGCCTTCATAGTCGTTAACCGTGACCCAGGTGGCCAGCTCGATGAACTGCAGCAGCTCGTCGCCGTTGAACATGGGCAGTCCCTGGCCCGGGTCGAACACGAAGGGCACGCCGGCGGCGTGCAGCTGGCGGGCATGGGTGAGCATGGCGTCGCGCCCGTCAGGCGAGATGATGGCCAGTTTCAGATCGGCGCGGGCGGGCACCGGGTTCTCGTGCGCCTGCGACATCGCGCCGGGGTGGAACGCGGTGATCTGGTTGTTGTCGCGGTCGGTCATGATCATGGCCTGCGCGGTGTAGCTGTCGACCGAGGTGGAGACATGCTGCGTGTCCACGCCGAGCGCCTGCAGCCGGGCCAGGTATTCCTGTCCGTCGTTGCCCAGCGTGGCCAGTGGCACTGCGTCGGAACCCAGCTGCCGCAGTCCGTAAGCGATGTTGCCCGCACAGCCACCGTACTCGCGGCGCAGTGCGGGCACGAGGAAGGAGACGTTGAGGATGTGCAGCTGGCTCGGCAGGATCTGCTCGGCGAAGCGGCCTTCAAAACTCATGATGGTGTCGAAGGCCAGCGAACCGCAAACAAGAATGGACATGGAAATTAGGAGATAAGGGTCAGGGATAGAAAACGAGGGCCCGATAACCGGCCATGGGCAGGGCATCGCCGACCGCCAGTGACAGGCGCAGGCTGATGGCAACAGAGTCCTGGGCCGGCAGCAAGGCCGGTGCACCCGGCAACTCGTCGGGCAGGAACACGCGCCGCGCGATAACGGCATCGCGGGTGTCGGTGAGGCTGAGTTCCAGCGCTGGCATGGCCAGATCCATGGGCGCCGTGTTCTTCAGCACCAGGTCAAAGGAATAGAAGTTTCCGAGCCGCCTGACCAGCGCTGTGCTGTCGATCACGATGGCGTCGATGCGCCGCGCGGGCTCGACGCGGCATCCCAGCGGCTCGCACAGCTGGACCAGCCAGGGCCGGAGTTCGGGGTGACGGGCCGCGAGCTGATGCCGCTCGTGCAGCGCCCATTGACCCGCCAGCAGCAGCACGAGCAGCAGGCCCAGCGAGGCCAGGCCCGCTCGCACCGCCGGGGTGCGCCAGAAGGCGCGCCGCCGCGCCTGGCGCACAAAGCCGGGTTCGGGCAGGGCCTCGGGCACCGGGGACGCATCCATATCCGCAGTCGCAGCGAGAGGAACCGGCTCGGGTGCCGCCACGGGCTCATCGGAAGCTGCAGGCTCTGCGGCTTCCGGGGCCACCAGGGGCATGGGTGCGGTCACACCACTGGCGTCGTGAGCGGCCGCGAAACGGGCCAGCTCGGCATGGAAGTCATCCTCTTCCTGCGGCGATGGTTCCCGGTTATCCGGGGGCACCTCAGCTGCCGCCAGCGAGGGCGCCGGTGGTAGCAACTCCTCTTCAAACGCATCGGCGTGGACAGGTTCGGGGGCGGGCGTCTCTGCCAGGCCATCACGCGGCGTCTCGACCGCAGCGGTGCCCGCGCCCTCGGGGTCCTCCAGCGGAACGGGGGCCGAAAGCCAGGTACCGTCGTCATCCTCCTGGCCGTCCTGGGCGAGGGCCTGGTCAGTTCCGCCACCGAAGGCCGGCAATGCCGGTGCGCCCGGCGGAGCAGGATCGATAGCCATCAGGGGAGCGTCAGCCGCCTCCCCTGATGAAGAGGCGTCTTCGAGCAAGGTCGAAGGAATCGGGGCGCGCGCGTCGTCGGGGCTCGCGTCGGGCTGCGGCCCGGGCGCCGCCGCGGTGGCGGCATCCGGGGCCACCCAGGTGTCCAGGTACAGGGTGGCATCGAACACATCCGAGCAGTGGCCACATCGCACCCAGCCATCGGAGATCTTCAGCTGGTCGGACACGACCCTGAACATCGTCCCGCAGGCAGGGCAGCGTGTGGTGAAACTCATGCCCGGATTATTGCAGGGGGGTCAAACACGACATCCCGGCGTCCCAACAGGGAACGGCGATCAGGCCTTGGTCGCCGTCATGAGAATCCAGCCTTCGGCCTCGTCGCTCACGTCCAGCGCGATCCACGGCGCATAGGCTTCGCGCAGCTCATCGGCCTGGCGCGCCAGGATGCCCGCGAGCACCAGCTGCCCGCCACTGCGCACATGGGAGCAGAGCAGCGGCGCCAGCACCTTCAGCGGCGTGGCCAGGATGTTGGCCAGCACCAGATCGAAGCTGCCACTGGCCTGATCCGGCAGGCCGGCGGTGAGGCTGACATGGTTGGCTGCCGCGTTGAGCCGGGTGGACTCGACCGCCGCCGGGTCGATGTCGACCGCCACGATTTCTCGGGCGCCGAACTTGGCGGCGCCAATGGCCAGGATGCCGGAACCGCAGCCATAGTCGAGCACCCGCTGGCCGCTGGGCGCATGCTGCGCAGTCCAGCGCAGGCACATGCGGGTGGTGGGGTGGGTACCGGTGCCGAAGGCCAGCCCCGGGTCGAGACGAATCACCTGCTCAGCCGCGGCCGGCGGCTCGTGCCAGGTCGGCACGATCCAGAAGCTGGGCGTGATCTCTACCGGGTCGAACTGGGACTGCGTGAGACGAACCCAGTCCTGTTCGGGTACCGCCTGCACACCCAGCACGGTGCAGCCTTCGAAGAAATCTTGCAGCGCCAGCAGGGCCGCGGTCTCGCGTGCTGCAGCCTCGTCGGGAAACAGGGCCACCACACGCGAGCGGTTCCAGCCTTCGCGAGGCGGCGGCATGCCCGGTTCGCCAAACAGCGCCGACTCGGCCGGCGTCATGGCATCGGCGTCTTCGACCGAGACGCTCAGCGCGTCGAGCGCCACAAGCGCGTCGCCAACGGCCTCAACGGCCGCCTCGGGGGCCAGCAGGACCAGTTCGAATAGGGAAGCGGAATTGACTTCAGTCATGTGTCTGTTTCAGTCACCGAGGCGCGATACAGCCGCCAGACAAAGGGGAACCTTGATCCTAGCGTTCACGCTGCGACAGCCACTCTTCCAGGTAGTGGATGTTGGTGCCGCCGGAAACAAAGCTGGCGTCCACCATCAGCTCGCGGTGCAGCGGGATGTTGGTGCTGATGCCTTCGATCACCGTCTCGGCCAGCGCCGTGCGCATGCGGGCCAGGGCCTGCTCGCGCGTGTCGCCGTGCACGATGATCTTGCCGATCATCGAGTCGTAATTGGGCGGCACGAAGTAGTTGGTGTAGGCGTGCGAATCCACGCGCACACCGGGCCCGCCCGGCGCGTGCCAGGTCGTGATGCGCCCGGGCGAAGGCGTGAACTTGTAGGCGTCTTCGGCGTTGATGCGGCACTCGATGGCGTGGCCGCGCAGCTGGATCTGGCGCTGCGTGAAAGGCAGCTTTTCGCCTGCCGCCACCGCGATCTGGGTGCGCACGATGTCGATGCCCGAAATCAGTTCGGTCACCGGGTGCTCCACCTGCACGCGGGTGTTCATTTCGATGAAATAGAACTCGCCGTTCTCGAACAGGAACTCGAACGTGCCGGCGCCACGGTAGCCGATCTTCTTGCAGGCGGTGGCGCAACGCTCGCCGATCTTCTCGATCAGCCGGCGCGGAATGCCGGGCGCCGGAGCTTCTTCGATCACCTTCTGGTGGCGCCGCTGCATGGAGCAGTCGCGCTCGCCCAGATACACCGCGTTGCGGTGCTGGTCGGCCAGGATCTGAATCTCAATGTGCCGCGGGTTCTGGAGAAACTTCTCCATGTACACCTCGGGGTTGTTGAACGCAGCGCCCGCTTCGGCCTTGGTGGTCTGCACCGCGTGAAGCAGGGCCGCTTCGGTGTGCACCACGCGCATGCCGCGCCCGCCGCCGCCGCCCGCGGCCTTGATGATGACGGGGTAGCCGATTGCCTTGGCGGTGCGCCGGATCACCGCGGGGTCATCGGGCAGCGCCCCTTCCGAACCGGGCACGCAGGGCACACCGGCGCGGATCATGGCCTGCTTGGCCGAGACCTTGTCGCCCATCAGGCGGATCGATTCGGGCGTGGGGCCGATGAAGGTGAAACCGCTCTTTTCCACGCGCTCGGCAAAATCGGCGTTTTCCGACAGGAAGCCATAACCGGGGTGGATAGCCTCTGCATCGGTCACTTCGGCCGCCGAGATGATGGCGGGCATGCTGAGGTAGCTGTGCGAACTCGGCGCCGGACCGATGCAGACCGCCTCGTCGGCGAGGCGGATGTACTTGGCGTCGCGGTCGGCTTCGGAATACACCATCACCGCCTTGATGCCCATCTCGCGGCAGGCACGCTGCACCCGCAACGCGATCTCGCCGCGGTTGGCGATCAGGATTTTCTTGAACATGCGCTGCCGGCTCTCTTATTCGATGACGTAAAGGGGCTGTCCGTATTCCACCGCCTGGCCGTTTTCGACCAGGATCTGGGTCACGGTGCCCGACTTGTCGGCCTCGATTTCGTTGAGGATCTTCATCGCCTCGACGATGCAGATGGTCTCGCCCTGCTTGATGCTGTCGCCGATTTCCACGAAGGGCTTTGCCCCTGGGCTGGCCGCACGGTAGAAGGTACCGACCATGGGCGATTTCACCACGTGGCCCGTGGGCTCGGCAGGTGCAGACGCCACCACAGGGGTGGCTTCAATGGCAGGTGCAACGGTGGGCGCGGGCGCCGGGGGCGCCATGGTGTAAGCCACAGGAGCGCCGTAGCCGGCAGGCGCGCTCTTGACGATGCGAACCTTGCCTTCGGCCTCGGTGATCTCCAGCTCGGACACATTCGACTCTGAAACCAGGTCGATCAGCGTCTTCAGTTTTCTCAGATCCATGTTTTCTCCAACGAAAATCGGCCAATTTGACCCAACTGTGCGTATCTACGGTCAAAACTCAAAGCAGAGCAAACCGGGGGTGGCGCAGTGTACACGAACGCGTCCGCCATGGCATTCGCTTTTCGTCTGTGCGCTGGCACGCGTTGCGGGGCACAGGAAGCGATACAAACGCGGAGTTCAGCGACTTTAACCGCTTTTTACGGGATATCGCCTTCTGGAAAGCCGGACGGCCGCGCGTGAAGCAACTGGGGGGATGCCGTCAGCCAAGCTGAACCCACAAGGCCAGATCGGCCTCGGAGACCTGGCCGATCTTGCGGTGGAGCACCGTACCTTCCCGCCCGAGCACGATGGTGTAAGGCAAGCCCCCGCTGGGGTTGCCCAAGCTTCGGCTGAGTTCGGTGCCGGCCAGCCCGGCCATGCCAACCGGGAAATCCAGAGGAAGCTTGCGAAGGAAGCCCCGGACGGCACTGGGCTGGTCGACCGCCAGGCCCAGCACCTGCCAACCCTGCGGCGCGTTGGCTCGGTAAAAGGCATTCAGCAGGGGCAACTCTTCCACGCACGGGGGGCACCACGTGGCCCAGAAGTTCACCAGTACCGGCTGTCCGCGCCAGGCCGCCAGCTCCACCGATTCCCCGTTGGGTCCGTCGAATCGGCTGAGCCAGAACGCCCGCTCGGCTTCGGTGGTCACGTCGGTCGGACGCAAGCGCTGCCAGGCCACGCCCACACCAGCGGCACCGGCGGCAACAGCCGCTGCACCCAGCCCCAGCTGCCGTCTGGTGATGCTCATGGCAGGTCCTCATGGTTGATCGGCGCCGCTTCGGCCAGCAGCGCGCGCAGCGCCCCGGCGTCGCCGCGGGGCTTGCGGCCCTGGGCGTCGGGTTTCAGGGCGCCACGCAGGTCGTCCAGGTCGTGCACCATGAGGTGGATCAACACCCACTGGCCGAGCGCCTGACAACGCACCCTCAGGGTGAGTGCGGGGACAGGCTCGCCGCGTCCGCTGTCGACCGAGCCGGGGTGGTATTCCACCCGATGGTCCAGCAAGGCGAATTCGGCGGCCTTCGGGTCGTCGCAGTACAGACGCAGATAGATATCACTGTGGCGCGTGGCCGTACCCTGCCAGACGGCACCGCCCAGGTGCGGCCGGAACTCGGCCAGGCGGTCCATCCAGACCAGCGCCAGCTCACGCAGGGCCAGAAGTTCCTCTGCCTGGCTGTCGGGGCAGAACACGGCGATGTACTCGCGCACCGCCGCCTCCAGCAGCGCATTGTCCGGCAGGGCCGAGCGGGCATTCAGGCCCAGCTGCTTCACGGCACGCCGTTTCGCAGCGCCATATTCCAGCCCGTCTTCGACCACCATCCGGGCCGCCACCGAAGCCAGCTCGGCGTGGCCGGTTTCCTTGTAAACGTCCATCTCGCCATTGTGCCCGGTGCCGCTGGCGCCGGCAGGGCCCACGCACCAAGGCCCCGTAGAGCGCCCGGGCGGGGGATTTCAGCCGCCTAGAATCGCCAGATGCATATTCATATTCTGGGCATCTGCGGCACCTTCATGGGCGGCCTGGCCGCGCTCGCCCGCGAGGCGGGCCATCGGGTCACGGGCTGCGACGCGGGGGTCTACCCACCCATGAGCGACCAGCTGCGCTCACTGGGTATCGATCTGGTGGAAGGCTTTGGCGCCGAGCAGATGGCGCTGAAGCCCGACATGTATGTGGTGGGCAATGTGGTGAGCCGCGCCCGCCTGCCAGACGGCACGCCGAAATTCCCTCTGATGGAAGCCATTCTGGACGCCGGCGTGCCTTACACCAGCGGGCCGCAGTGGCTGGCTGAGCACGTGCTGCAGGGCCGCCATGTGCTGGCGGTGGCCGGCACCCACGGCAAAACCACCACCACGGCCATGCTGGCCTGGATCCTCGAAGCGAACGGACACCATCCGGGCTTCCTGATCGGTGGCGTCCCCCTGAATTTCGGCGTTTCCGCGCGACTGGGTCCTGTCGTCACCACTTTCCCCGCTACGCGTGGTTCGCTGCCCCCCGAGGGGGCTGCTTCGCCTTGGGGCGGCCCGGCAGCGAAGCCATCGCAAAGGCCGCTCTTCGTCATCGAGGCCGATGAATACGACACCGCCTTCTTCGACAAACGAAGCAAGTTCGTGCACTACCGCCCGCGCACCGCCATCCTGAACAACCTGGAGTTCGACCACGCTGACATCTTTGACGACCTGAGGGCCATCGAGCGGCAGTTCCACCACCTGGTGCGCACCGTGCCCGGTACCGGCCGAGTGGTGGTCAACGGACTGGAAGAAAGCCTGGACCGCGTGTTGCACACCGGTTGCTGGAGCGAGGTCCGCAGCTTTGGCGCGGCGGTGAGCGACTTCACCGCCGACGGTGAACCCGACGCGTTTGACGTGATGCAGCGCGGCCAGGCGGTGGGCCGGGTGGAATGGGCACTGTCGGGGGTGCACAACCAGCTCAACGCCCTGGCGGCCATCACGGCGGCCGAACACGTGGGCGTGGCTCCGGCCGACGCGGCGCGTGCACTGGCCAGCTTTCAGAACGTGCGCCGACGCATGGAACGGCGTGGCAGCGTGCTGCGCGACGGACAGCCCATCACGGTCTACGACGACTTTGCCCACCACCCGACCGCCATACGCACCACGCTCGACGGTTTGCAGCGCCAGCTGCAGGCTGCACCGGGCCCCGGCGGTCGCATCCTGGCGGTGTTCGAGCCGCGCAGCAACACCATGAAGCTGGGCACGATGAAGTCGCAATTGCCCTGGAGCCTGGAAGCGGCCGATCTGGCCTTCTGCCACACGGGGGGACTGGACTGGGACGCGGCCGAGGCGCTGCAGCCCATGGCCGGACGTGCCACCGTGGCGGGCAGCATTGACGAACTGGTGGCGCAGGTGAGCACAGCGGCACGAGGCGGCGACCACATCGTGTGCATGAGCAACGGCGGTTTCGGTGGCATCCACGCCCGCCTGCTGGCGGCGCTGGGAACACAGCTCGCCTGACCCTCACGACGGGCTGGAAGCCCCGGCGCGGCGCTGCGCCGGCGGTTCTCAGTAAGAGATGGAGTGACCGGGTACGTCCACGCTGATCACCGGCTTGGCCAGTGCTGCGCTGGCGGCCTTTGCAAAGGCCTGTGCCCAGGGGCGGTGCGCGTCTTCGCGGAATCGGTCTTCGCCTGCGGCCTGTGCCACGCACAGGATCTTGTCGGCGGTGAGCACCTTGCCCGTTGAACGGATCGGCTCACACCCGAGGAACGTGAATTGCTCGTCGAGCCAGTTCCGCGCCAGATCGTGCGGCATGGGCTGCACCTCGTCGAGGTCGATGTGGTAAACGCCTGTTCCACCCCAGGTCACGGTCACTTGGCTGCGCATGCTCGATCTCCTTGGTTCAATGTTGGCGCACGAGGCGCTCATCTGCGATTGTGCCCGCGCCGCGGGGCCGCGGCCAATGCTCAGTGGCCGTCTGGCAAAGGCATGGGCACGGTGAACTGAGCCGCGGGGTCGGCCCTTGCCGGGCGCAGCGGTGAATGCGGTGCCTCGCGCAGCAAGCTCGACGAGGGCGCCTGCTCGGTATCACCTTCCCGGGGCAGCATGGCGGTGTCGGTCTCGCCCTGGTCAAACTGCAGCGCCACCATCGCGCGCCGCACATGAGGCTCGGCCCGGCGCGCGCTGTCGGGGTCGGTCGTCACGCCGCCACCAAAATACAGGGCCGCCAGGCGGTGCGCCACCTCATCCTGCGGCAGACCGGTGCGGTGAACCAGTTCGTCCAGCGTGCCCGGCGAAACCATCAGCTCCCTCATGATCAGCAGGTGCACATCGTCAAACCAGCGGGCCGGCATGGCAGGAACGCGCCGCAGGTACACGGTGAGCTCGCGGTAGCGGGCAGGCAGCACGTCGCGCACGGTGCGCACGGCATACGTCCACATCACCCGGTGCAGCGGCAGGCGCACGAACGAAGCGGGAATGTCGGCCGCCAGAGAGGGGCGGCGCACCCATTCGGCCATCTCGATGTCCACCGGACGGGCCGGGATGTGCAAACCCACCTGCCAGCGGTCCATGTCGATCACCGCCAGCAGCTTGTTGTCGTGGGTCAGGTGGACCACGCCGCCCCGGTACGCGGGAACACGCTCCACCAGTTGCGCACCCAGCGCGAACTGCGTGCGCAGGGGGCGCAGCCAGGCCTCGAAGCGCTGCAGCCGCTGACGTACGCTGGCCTCGTCATCGGCATCGAAAAACTCGGCCGAGGCAAAGCCCTCGGGCAACGGCGTGGCGAAAGCCAGCGGCCGGTCGACCTCGGCCCGGTTGAGCGTGAGCCGCTCTCCCGTGCCGGCGGGGTGGCGGATCACCAGGGCATCTCGCCCCAGCACCTCGACCGACCCGCCGTGGATCATCCAGGCGTCGGCCACGTGCGGATCACCGCTGCGCCACTGCGGCCACCCCGGCTGCGCGTCGGCGGCCCAGCCCATCAGCCGCTCGGACAAGGACGCTGAAAACCCCAGCAGACCGAGCCGCAATACCGGTTGCTCCACACACGCTCCCAACTGTTGTGCACCACTGCGCCAGACCCCACGGGACTGGCCTGCGCGTGAGGGGCGATTATCCGACGCACGGGCGCTCGCTCGTCAGAAAAAACAGGGGTGGAGCGTGACGCCTACCGCAATACAAGCGAACAAATCACTTGCAAGGATCGCGACTCTGTGCGCTTCAAGCCTTTTCCTGACGGGCCGAGAGCACCGCGTTCGACAGCACCTCCAGGGCCTGCACCGAATCGTCCCAGCCCAGGCAGGCGTCGGTGATGCTCTGGCCGTAGGCCAGCGCATCTACCCGGTCTTTGCCGGGCGTGAACTTCTGCGCGCCGGCTTCGATGTGGCTTTCGATCATCACCCCGAACACGCTGCGCGAGCCGCCCGAGATCTGCCCGGCAATGTCGCGCGCCACGTCGAGCTGCTTCTGATGCTGCTTGCTGCTGTTGGCGTGGCTGCAGTCAACCATCAGGCGCGCGGGCAGCTTGGCCGCTTCCAGGTCTTTCACGGCCGCGCTGACATGGGCGGCGTCGTAGTTGGGCGCTTTGCCGCCGCGCAGGATGACGTGGCAGTCGGGGTTGCCGTTGGTCTGCACGATGGCCACCTGGCCGTTCTTGTGCACCGAGAGAAAGTGGTGACCACGCGCAGCGGCCTGGATCGCATCGGTGGCGATCTTGATGTTGCCGTCGGTGCCGTTCTTGAACCCGATGGGGGCCGACAGGCCCGAGGCCAGTTCGCGGTGCACCTGGCTCTCGGTGGTGCGCGCGCCGATGGCGCCCCAGGCGATCAGGTCGCCGATGTACTGCGGCGAAATCACGTCCAGGAACTCGCTGCCGGCGGGCAGACCCAGGCGGTTGATCTCGATCAGCAGCTGGCGCGCCATGCGCAGGCCTTCATCGATGCGGAAACTCTCGTCCAGGTAAGGGTCGTTGATCAGCCCCTTCCAGCCAACGGTGGTGCGCGGCTTTTCGAAGTACACACGCATCACGATCTCCAGCGTGTCGGCGTGTTTTTCGCGCAGGGGCTTGAGGCGGCGCGCGTAGTCGAGCGCGGCAGCCGGGTCGTGGATGGAGCATGGGCCGATCACCACCAGCAGCCGATCGTCCTGCCCGTGCAGGATGTTGTGGATGCGCTGGCGTGTCTGGGTGATGAGCGTTTCCACCGGCGTGCCACCGATGGGGAAGAAGCGGATCAAATGTTCAGGGGGCGGCAACACGGTGATGTCCTTGATGCGTTCGTCGTCGGTCTGGCTGGTTTTGTCGACTGGACGCGAATGCCAGGCATCGCTGGCAGGGGTGTTCAGGGCATTCATCGCGAGGCTCCTAAAAGGCGTGGTGGGAATGAAAAAGGCCAAAAAAAACCGCCGGGCTTGGGGCTCCGGCGGTTTGATCGAGATTCGGTGATGCGCTTACAGCCTCGCCTCTCGTCCGCCAGGGACTGAGAACCAAAAATAGACAGCAAAAAAAGCAAGGCGCGAGGTCATCGAATGCAAATGTAGCACAGCGCCCTTGACGGGTGCCTGACAGCCTCAGCCCAGCGCCCGCGAGAGCCCGGGCGCCACGGTCTGCAAGGCCCAGCCCGCGAGAGCGCTGCACACGATCACGCGCACCACGCCCTGCCGGTAACGCACCAGCGCCAGCGTGGCCATCAACACCAGCACCAGTGCCACCGGGTCGAACCGGGCCAGCCAGCTGCCAGTCCCGTCGCGCCAGAGCACATGCGACAGGAAGAACAGCGCCAGACTAGCGATCACCCCGACCACGGCGGCCGTGATGGCGGTCAGGGGCGCGGTGAAGTGCAGCTTGCCGTGCGTGCTTTCCACCAGTGGCCCGCCGGCCAGGATGAAGATGAACGAAGGCAGGAAGGTGAACCAGGTCACCACCGTGGCCGCCAGCGCCGCGCCCAGAAACAGCGCGTCCGGCCCCAGCACCTGCTGGCCCCAGCCCCCGAGGAAACCCACAAACGCCACCACCATGATCAGCGGTCCGGGCGTGGTTTCGCCCAGGGCCAGCCCATCGATCATCTGGGGCCCGAGCAGCCACGCGTGCTCCACCACCGCGCCCTGGTACACGTAGGGCAACACGGCATATGCACCGCCAAACGTGAGCAGCGCCGCCTTGGTGAAGAACCAGCCCATGGCCGCGAGCGTGCCGTCCCAGCCCTGCCAGGCCACCAGCAGGCCCATGGGCAGCCACCAGAACGCGGCACCCACCGCCAGCACGCGCAACAGGCGTGCGCGGCTGAAGCGCGCGTGCGGTGGAACGGGTGTGTCGTCGTCAATGGCCGCTGGCGCCCGGGCGACTGCGCCGCTGGCGTCGTGGGCCGGCGCTACGGGCGCCATCTGCGCGGGCCACCAGCGCCCGCCAGCCCAGCCCAGCAACAGCGCCACGGACACGATCAGTGGAAACGGCACCGAGAACGCCCAGATGGCCACGAAACTCGCCAGCGCAATGCCCCACAGCAGGGGGCGTTGGGCGGGATGCCGCAAGGTCTTGCCGCCCATGCGGTGCACCGCGTGGATCACCAGCGCGGCCACCGCGGGTTTGATGCCGTACAGCAGCCCGGCCACCCAGGCCACCTGCCCGTAGGCCACATAGACCCAGCTCAAGCCGATCAGGATCAGCAGCGAGGGCAGCACAAACAGCACGCCGGCGGCCACGCCGCCCCAGGTCCGGTGCAGCAGCCAGCCGATGTAGGTGGCCAGCTGCTGGGCCTCGGGCCCGGGCAGCAGCATGCAGTAGTTCAGCGCGTGGAGAAAGCGCCGTTCGCTGATCCAGTGGCGCTGCTCCACCAGTTCGCGGTGCATCACGGCAATCTGCCCGGCAGGTCCACCAAAACTGATCCACCCCAGCTTGAACCAGAAGCGCAGCGCCTGGACAAAACCCACGGATGCAGTTGGACTCATTGAAAACTCCAGGCATGGGATTCGCGCACACCGGCCACCGCTTGGCAGCACCAGGCGTACAAAGCGTCGTAGACCGGCATCATGGCGTCTAGCATGGCGTGGTCATCGGTGGCGTGCAGCCGTGAGGCCCCTTGCGAGACCGCCAGCAGGCCCGCGGCGACCGGGTCCAGCGACAGGCTGTCAGTATCGGCCCCCCGCACGATCCGGGCGAGTCGTTGAAGGGCCGGGAGTTGCAGCCCGCAGGCGTCGAGCAGCGCATCGAAGCTGCATCGATCACCCGCGTGGGTGATCGGCGCGCCGGGCAGGTCAAAGGCCACCGCCCCGAGCCGCTCGGCCGTGTCGAAGACCTCGGCAGTGGGCACAAAGAAGAACCGTGCATCGCGGTCGATGAAACGGCGCACCAGCCACGGGCAGGCGATCCGGTCGATCTTGGGCCGCTCGCGGGTGACCCAGCATGAGCCCGGACCCGACATCCGGCCGATACCAGGGCGCTGGAATAATCGGGGCACGGGTGACGCGCTCAGCAGGTCCAGCAACGGGGGCGGATCCACCCCCGGCTCACCGCCTTCGATGCCGCCGAGCAGGTAGCGGGCGGGCCATCCCGCGGCGCACAAGGTGGCGGCCGCCTGCTGGCTCACGGCGTGGCCGTAAACGCAGTACACCACCGCCGGCTGGGGCGGCAGGGTGTGCAGTAGGGTGTCGAGCTGTTCAGGGCCGCAGGCCACCGCCAGCGGCAGGCGCCAGGGGCTGGCCGCCAGCGGTTCTGGGCGTCGCACGTCGAGGATGAGAGGGGTGTCGGGGTGGCCCAGCAAGGCCTGCAGTTCAGCAGGCCGGATGGGGGCAGGCGCAAGGCTCGGGGCAGGGTTCACGTTCACGGTTTCCATGGATGGCTCTCCACCAGAGGGGATGGCCAGCGCTTGGACGTGACGTCTGTTCCCGAAGGAAGCCGGGAGGCTGTGTTCCCGTGGCTGAAGATCCTATCAGACGATCACGACCACCTACCGCCCGGCAGCCAGCGTCCGGGCGCCAGAAACGTCAGGCCGTGCCGCCCACCGTGAGACCTTCGATGCGCAGCGTCGGCTGGCCCACGCCCACGGGCACGCTCTGACCTTCCTTGCCGCAGGTGCCCACGCCGCTGTCCAGGCGCATGTCGTTGCCGATCATGCTCACGCGGGTGAGCGCGTCAGGGCCGTTGCCCACCAGCGTGGCGCCTTTCACCGGGTACTGGATCTGGCCGTTTTCCACCCAGTAGGCCTGGCTGGCGGAAAACACGAACTTGCCGCTGGTGATGTCGACCTGGCCGCCGCCGAAGTTGGTGGCGTACAGGCCCTTCTTGATGCTGGCCACGATTTCCTCGGGGGCCTTGTCGCCGCCGAGCATGTAGGTGTTGGTCATGCGCGGCATGGGCACGTGGGCGTAGCTTTCGCGGCGACCGTTGCCGGTGGGCTTCACGCCCATCAGGCGGGCGTTCATCGAGTCCTGGATGTAGCCGCGCAGGATGCCGTCTTCAATCAGCACGTTCTTCTGCGAGGTGTGGCCCTCGTCGTCCACATTGAGCGAGCCGCGGCGGTCAGCAATGGTGCCGTCGTCGAGCACGGTGACGCCCTTGGCCGCCACTCGCTGGCCGATCTTGCCGGCGAAGGCACTCGACCCCTTGCGGTTGAAGTCGCCTTCCAGGCCGTGGCCCACGGCTTCGTGCAGAAGGATGCCAGGCCAGCCCGAACCCAGCACCACCACCATTTCACCGGCGGGGGCAGGGCGGGCGTCGAGGTTGGTCAGGGCATTGGCCACGGCCTCGTCCACATAGGACTGCACCATGGCCTCGTCGAAATACGCCAGTCCGTAGCGGCCACCACCGCCCGATGAGCCCACCTCGCGGCGGCCCTTCTGCTCGGCAATCACGGTGACCGACAGGCGGATCAGCGGGCGCACGTCGGCGGCCAGGGTGCCGTCGGCGCGGGCGATCAGCACCACGTCGTATTCGCTGGCCAGCCCGGCCATGACCTGTACCACGCGCGGATCCTTGGCCTTGGCCAGGCGCTCCACTTTCTCCAGCAGCGCGACCTTGGCGGTGCTGTCCAGCGTACCGATGGGGTCCACCCCGGGATAGAGCGAGCGCGACTTGGCCACTTTGGTGGACGGGGTGCGCACTTTGCGGCCCTGGCCTTGCGCCGAGATGGAACGCACCGTGTGCGCCGCGTCGATCAGCGAGTCCCAGGACAGGTCGTCCGAATAGGCGAAGGCTGTTTTCTCGCCGCTCACCGCGCGCACGCCCACGCCTTGGTCGATGCTGAAGCTGCCGGTCTTGACGATGCCCTCTTCCAGGCTCCAGCCTTCGCTGCGGGTGTACTGGAAATACAGGTCGGCATCGTCCACGCCGTGCGACATGATCTCGCCCAGCGCGCGCTGCAGGTGCGTGGGGTTCAGGCTGTAGGGGTCGAGCAGGAGGCTTTGGGCGCTGGCCAGACGGGCCAAGGTGGGTTCGCGTGCAATCATCCGTGCATTGTAGGGACGGCGCCATGCGCGCGCTGGCGGCATGGGCTTGGGGGTCAGCCAGCGGAGGCGTCAGCGGTCGGGCTTCGGCCGCTGCTGGCCCTGCAACCACCCCAGCAGCGCTCCATCGTCGCAGTCGGCCAGACCGTCCTGGGTCGCCTGGGCGAAGGCTCGGGCAGCGCCAGCGCCCAGCGGCCCGGCGAACCCCGCAGCGGTGGCGGCCTGCACCGCCAGTCGGGTGTCTTTCTCCAGCAGCGTCATGTGGGCGCGGGGCGCCACATCGCCGTCGAGCGACCGGCGCATGCGGTCGGAGCCGATCCAGCTCTGCCCGCTGGAATGCTCAATCACGCCCAGCGTGGTGCGCAGATCCAGCCCCAGATGGCCCGCCAGGGCGAGCGCTTCGGCCGCGCCCACCAGGTTGATGCCGGCCAGCAGGTTGTTGACCAGCTTGGTGCGCGCGCCGTCGCCCACCCGTTCGCTGATGCGAAAGACCTGGCTCGACAACGCTTCCAGCAAGGCGGCGTGGCGTGCCAGCACCGCCTCGGGAGCGGCCACCATCAGGCTCATGCTGCCGTTGCGGGCGCGCTGCGGCCCGCCCGACATGGGGGCATCGATGCAGCCGATGCCCCGCGCCTGCAGCGCAGCGGCCAGCGACTCGGTGTCTTCCGGCGCGATGGTGGGGCACAGCATGACGGTCTGGCCCGGGCGCATCGCGTCCAGGGCGCCAGGGGCGCCACCCTCGCCCAACAGCACCGCCCCGCACTGAGCCGCGTCGACCACACAGACGATCAGAACCCCCGCGTCGGGCAAGGCCCGGGCGGCAGCGAGCGGTGTGTCGGCCAGCCGGGCACCCGCCGTCTCGGCCGCCTGCTGGCGCACCGGGTCGATGTCGCACACCACCACAGGCCAGCCCAGCTCGCACAGCCGCGCCGCCATGGCGCCGCCCATGTTGCCCGCCCCTACGAAGGCCACCGGCCCCGAACGCGGCGCCGCCGCCGTCATGACTGCATCAGCCGCTTGGACTTGCCGATGGCCATCAGCATGCCCAGCCCGATGCCCAGGGTGATCATGGCAGTACCGCCGTAGCTCAGGAACGGCAGGGGCACGCCGACCACCGGCAGGATGCCGCTGACCATGCCCATGTTCACGAAGGCGTAGACGAAGATATTAAGGGTGAGCGCGCCGGCCAGCAGGCGCGAGAAAAAGGTGGGCGCCTCCAGGGCGATCATGAGGCCGCGCACCACCAGAAAGATGAAGGCCACCATCAGACCCAGAGTGCCCATGAGGCCGAATTCTTCGGAGAAGGCGGCGTATATGAAGTCGGTGGTGCGCTCGGGGATGAATTCCAGGTGCGTCTGCGTGCCCTGCATGAAGCCCTTGCCCCACAGGCCGCCCGAGCCGATGGCGATCATGCCCTGGATGATGTGGAAACCCTTGCCGAGCGGGTCCTTGAAGGGGTCGAGCAGGGTGCACACGCGCTGGCGCTGGTATTCCCGCAGCACCTTCCAGTCCACATCGGGCGCGCACCACTGCGGCTCCATCAGGATCAGCGTGACGATGCCGACCCCCGCGATCAGCACCGGTGGCAGGATCAGCTTCCAGCTCAGGCCGGCAAAAAAGATCACAAAGAGGCCCGAGGCCACCACCAGCAGCGTGGTGCCCAGGTCGGGCTGCTTCAGGATGAATGCCGCCGGCACCGCCAGCAGCAGCAGGGCCACACCGAAGTCCAGCGGCTTGAGCTGTCCCTCGCGGCGCTGAAACCACCAGGCCAGCATGAGCGGCATGGCGATTTTCATGAGTTCGCTGGGCTGGATCACGATGCCCAGGTTGATCCAGCGCTGCGACCCCTTCTTCTCGATGCCGAAGAGGAACACGGCCAGCAGCAGCGCCACGCCCACCACGTAGAGCGGCACCGCCAGTGACATCAGGCGCTGGGGCGGGATCTGCGCCACGATGAACATCACCACCACGGCCAGCATCATGTTGCGGCTGTGGCTGGCGAAGCGGGTGCCGTGGTCGAAGCCCACGGAATACATGGTCATGAGGCCCAGACCGGCCAGCAGCAGCACGGCAAAGGCCAGCGGCCCGTCGAAGCCCTGGAAGACCGGGGCGATGCGCTGAAGCAGGGTGGGTTTGTCAAAAACGGCGGCCATCCGGCATTATCCCGCCGCGCCAGCCAGAGGCCGCTAGCATGGGGGCATGTTGACCACCCACCTGCTCTACCTGCACGGCTTCCGTTCGTCACCCCAGTCCATGAAAGCGCAAAAGGTGGCGGCCCGCGTGCGCGCCCGGCACCCCGGGGTGACCTGGTGGTGCCCGCAGCTGCCGCCCTCGCCCGCCCAGGCCATGGACGAGGTGCTGCGGGGGATCGCCAGCTGGCCACGCGAGAGCATGGCCGTGGTGGGCTCGTCGCTGGGCGGGTTCTACGCCCGCTGGGTGGCGCTGCAGACCGGCTGTCGGGCGGTGCTGCTGAACCCGGCGGCCCATCCGTCGCGCGACCTGGCGAAGTACATCGGGGAGCAGACGGCCTGGCACGATCCGCAGGAACGCTTTTTCTTCCAGCCCGGGTTCGTGGACGAGCTGCATCGCCTGGAAGCCGACATCGCCGGGCTCGCGCCGCAGCAGCCCGCCACGCCCGAACGGCTGATGGCGGTGATCGCCCAGGGCGACGAACTGCTGGACTGGCAGGAAATGCAGGCTTTCAGCGCTGGCGGGTCCATTCGCCTGCTGCCGGGCAGCGACCACGCCATCAGCGATTTCGACGCCCACATCGACGCCGTCTTCGACTTTCTCGACCTGCGGCACTGAGGGCCAAGCCGAGGGCCACAGCCCCCGCATGGGACAATCCCGCCCATGCACATTCTGTTTGACGAAGCCGGCAAGCTGCTGACCGGTCGCCTCATGTCCGAGGCTGAAAGTTCCCTCCAGGTCGAGCTGGACTCGGGCAAGCGCGTGAAGGTGAAAACCGCCAATGCCCTGCTGCGTTTTGACAAACCAGCCCCCGGCCAGCTGATGCCCGCCGCCACGGCGCTGGCCGAGAGCATGGAGCTGGAGCTGGCTTACGAATTCGCGCCCGAGGACGAATTTGGTTTTGCCGATCTGGCACGCGAGTATTTCAGCGCCACCGCGGGTACCCAGGAACAGGTCGCCGCCCTGCTCTGCCTGCAAGGTGCGCCGCACTACTTCCGCCGCGCCGGCAAGGGCCGTTACCGGAAGGCGCCGCCCGAGATCCTGGCCCAGGCGCTCGCCGCCATCGAGAAGAAGAAGCAGGTACAGGCCCAGATCGAGGGCTGGGCCGCCGAACTGGCCGCGGGCGTGTGCCCCGAGCCGGTGCGCCAGCAGCTCTACAAGATCCTGTTCCGGCCCGACAAGAACGCGCCCGAATACAAAGCGGTAGTGGAAGCGGCGCGCAACAGCCACACCGCGCCCCTGACGCTGCTGCAGAACGCCGGCGCCATTTCCAGCGCCTACCAGTTCCACTGGCAGCGCTTCCTGTTTGACCAGTTCCCCAAGGGCACCGGCTTCCCGGCCCTGCAGGCGCCGGCCATTGCCGACGAGCTGCCACTGGCCGCTGTGCAGGCCTTCTCCATCGACGACTCGCACACCACCGAAATCGACGACGCGCTTTCGCTGCAGGGGCTGGGCAGCGGCACGGTCACGCTGGGCATCCACATCGCGGCACCCGGCCTGGCGATCCAGCCCGACAGCCCCATCGACCAGGTGGCACGCCACCGTCTGTCCACGGTCTACATGCCGGGCCACAAGATCACCATGCTGCCGGACGCCGTGGTGCAGGCCTACACGCTGGAGGCCGGGCGCGACTGCCCGGCCGTCTCGCTCTACGTGCAGTTCAAAGAAGACACACTGGAGATCCAGCACAGCCGCACCGCGCTGGAGCGGGTGCCGATCCGGCACAACCTGCGCCACGACCAGCTCGACACCGTGATCACCGAGGCCTGGCTGACCGGCGCAGAGCCCGCCAGCCCGGCCGTGGCCGAAGCGCACATCGAAGAACTGCAACCCACGCTGGCCTTCATCTTCCGGCTGGCCAAGCACCTCAAGGCACAGCGCGAGGTGGTGCGCGGCAAGCCCGAAAACTTCAGCCGGCCCGACTACACCTTCCGGCTGGAAGGCGTGGGCGAGGCCGGCCCGCAAGGCGCCGAAACGGTGGTCATCGGCACGCGTCAGCGCGGCGCACCGCTGGATCTGATGGTGGCCGAGGCCATGATCCTGGCCAACAGCAGCTGGGGCCAGTGGCTCGCCGAGTGCGGCGTGCCCGGCATCTACCGCAGCCAGGCCAGCCTGCTGCCGGGCGTGAAGGTGCGCATGGGCACCAAGGCGCAGCCGCACGCGGGCCTCGGGGTGCCCAGCTACGCCTGGAGCACCTCGCCCCTGCGCCGGTATGTGGACATGGTCAACCAGTGGCAGATCATTGCCTGTGCACGCCACGGCAAGACCGCCGCGCTGGCAGCCCCGTTCAAGCCGAAAGACGCCAACCTGTTCTCGGTCATCAGCGCTTTTGACGCGGCTTACACCGCGTACAACGGCTTCCAGAACGGCATGGAACGCTACTGGACGTTGCAGCACCTGCGCCAGAACGGCACCACCGAACTCACCGCCACGCTGTTCAAGGACAACCTGGTGCGTGCCGATACCCTGCCGCTGGTGCTCCCGGTGATGGGCGCCGAGGGCCTGCCGCGCGGCGCGCACGTGCGCGTGCGCCTGGGCGCCATCGATGACATCACGCTGGACATCCACGGCACCGTGATCGAGCGCCTGGACCAGCCAGTGGACGAACTGCCGGCCGACGGTGAGGAAGAAGGCGAGGACGACGCCGCACTGGCCGCGCCGCTGGCACTGGCAATCGACGTCAATGAAGACGACGCCCCTGCCACCGAGGCCGGGCAGCGCCCGGACACCACCGCCGAGACCGCCGGCTGAACCGCCGCCCGGCCCTGCCCCGATAATCCGCGCGTGAAAAACGGCCTCCTTTTCCTGAAGAACCTGAGCACGCTGCAGCTGGCCCTGGCGGTGTCCGTGGCCGTGCACGCGGCCCTGCTCACGGTGCGCTTCGTCGACCCGGAGGGCTTCAATCGGGTGTTCCAGGACACGCCGCTGGAGGTGATCCTGGTCAACGCCCGGAGCGACGAACGACCCGTCAAGGCCCAGGCGATCGCGCAGGCTTCGCTGGCCGGCGGGGGCGATGCCGAGCGCGGGCGCGCCACCTCGCCCCTGCCCCCCTCGACCACCGCCCGCATCGGCGACACCACCGACGAAGACGAGCGGCGCATCGAGGCCTTGAAAGAGCAGCAGAACCAGGTCCTCGCCCAGGTGCGGCGCCAGCTGGCCAACCTGCCACCGCCCGATCTGCAGGCCATCAACCCGAGTCCCGCCGCGGTCGAGCAGGAAGAGAAGCGCAAGGCGCTGGTGAAGATACTCGCCGAGATCGAAAAGCGCATCAACGAAGAGAACGCACGCCCGAAGAAGCGCTACATCAGCCCGGCCACGCGCGAGGAGGTGTACGCGATCTATTACGACGACCTGCGCCGCAAGATCGAAGACCGCGGCACCACCAACTTCCCCGAAGCCGCCGGACGCAAACTCTACGGCGAGCTGACCATGGTCATCACCGTGAACCACACCGGCGCGGTGCTCAGCACCGAGGTGGTGCAGCCATCGGGCAACAGCACGCTGGACCGGCGCGCCCAGGCCATCGTGCGCAGCCTCGACTTCGGTCGCTTCAATGAGGCCATGCGCCGTCGCGCCGACCAGATCGTGGTGGTGTCGCGCTTTCGCTTCACGCGCGACGAAACCCTGCAGACCCAGCTCTCGGGCCAGTGACATGAGCCGCCCCCGCGCCGCCACCCTTGCCACCCCACTGGGCGGGTGGCGCCTCCAGCCATGATGCGATCCTTCGGCCGCTGGCTGCTATGGCTGCTGCTGGCCGGGCTGGCCCTGCAGCTGTTCTTTGTGTTGCGCATCGCGCTGATGGTGGTGGTCAATCCGCAGAGCACGGCGTTCATGCGCTCCGAAGCCTGGCGTGTCGCCAGCCAGAGCCTGCAGGGGGACAAACCGTGGCGCTGGTCGCACCAGTGGGTCGACGCGGACCAGATCAGCCCGCAACTGAAGCGGGCGGTGATCGCGTCGGAAGATGCCAGCTTCACCAGCCACGGCGGCGTGGACTGGAAGGCCATCGAATCGGCCTGGGACCGGAACCTGAAGCGGCAGGAGCAGGCCGAGAAGCGTGCCGAAGCACTGGCCCGGCGCCAGGCCGCCAAACCCGGGGCCGCGGGCGCCACCCTCAAGGCAACCCGGGCGCCCAAGATCATCGGCGGCTCCACCATCACCCAGCAGCTGGCCAAGAACCTGCTGCTCTCCGGCGAGCGCAACCTGATGCGCAAGGGCCAGGAACTTCTGCTCACCCTCACGCTGGAAGCCCTGCTGAGCAAGGAGCGCATCCTGGAGATCTACCTCAACAGCGTGGAGTGGGGCGAAGGCATCTTCGGTGCCGAGGCTGCTGCGCAGCGCTATTTCGGCAAGCCGGCGGCCCGCCTCACCGCCCACGAGGCGGCACGGCTGGCGGTGATGCTGCCCTCGCCCAAGTTCTTCGAGAGCCGCCAGGGTTCGGGCTATCTGGCGCAACGCACCGGGACCATCGTGGCGCGCATGGGCGCCGTGAAAATCCCATGAGCCCCCCCTGCGTCGCTTCGCGCCTTCCCCCCCTGGGGGGACGACACCTGCGGCCGGGCGGAGCCCGTTCCGCGTTGTCTCTGAAAGGGGCGCCTGCGCTGGCTGCCACGGGCCTGTCTGAGGGCCTGTCTTGAACTGGCGTGCGCGGGCCATGAGCCTGTTTCTGCTGGGGCTGGTGCGGGTGCTCACCGGGGCCCAGGCGCGCTGGCACGGTTGCCCGCCCATGGCGGAGCAGCGCATCTATTTCGCGAACCACCAGAGCCACGCCGATCTGGTGCTGATCTGGGCGGCCCTGCCCGAGGAGCTGCGCAGCATCACGCGCCCGATTGCGGCGCGCGACTACTGGACGGCCTCGAACTTCAAGCGCTGGATCACCACCGAGGTGTTCAACGCCGTGTATGTGGAGCGCGAGCGCAAGGGCGAGGAAGACCCGCTGCAGCCCCTGATCGACGCCTTGTCCAGTGGCGATTCGCTGATCCTGTTTCCCGAGGGCACGCGCGGCTATGAAGAAGACCCGCAGCCCTTCAAGTCGGGCCTGTACAACCTGGCGCAGCGCTTCCCCGGCGTGGTGCTGGTGCCGGCGTGGATCCACAACGTGCAGCGCGTCATGCCCAAGGGCGAGGTGGTGCCGGTGCCGGTGCTGTGTTCGGTCACGTTTGGCGAACCGCTGCGCCTGGAGGCCGGCGAGAGTCGCAGCGACTTCCTGGTGCGCGCACGCCTGGCCGTGATGGCCCTGCGCGAGGTCTGACATGGACAGCTTCCTGCGCAGCCTCAGCCCGGAACAGCAGGTCAGCCTGCTGTTCGTGTTGCTCTTCGGCCTGTTGCTGCTGATCACCGGGGTGGGCGTGCTGGTGTCGCTGCGCGAACGGCGCCAGCCCGAGTCGCCCGCCACCGGGCAACCCCTGCCCATGCGGGAGCTGCGCCTGTCCCTGCGTGACGCCTGGCTGATGGCGGTGGTGTTCTGGATCGGCTGGGCCGCCGGCAAGGGCGTGGCCATCGTCATGTTCGGCCTGGTGTCCTTTTTCATCCTGCGCGAGTTCATCAGCCTGTCGCCCACCCGGCGGGGCGATCACCGCAGCCTGGTGCTGGCCTTCTTCGTGGTGCTGCCGGTGCAGTACACCCTGGTGTGGACGCAGCACTTCAACCTGTTCACCGTCTTCATCCCGGTCTACGTCTTCCTGGCGATTCCGGTGGTCAGCGCCCTGGGCAACGATCCGCAGCGCTTTCTGGAGCGCAACGCCAAGCTGCAGTGGGGCATCATGGTCTGCGTCTATGGCATCAGCCATGTGCCCGCCCTGCTGCTGCTCGATTTCCCGCGCTTCGCGGGGCGCGAGGCTTTCCTGGTGTTCTTTCTGGTCGTGGTGGTGCAGGTGTGCATGCTGGTGCAATACATTGCCTCCCGCAGCCTGCACCGGCCTGCTGCCCCCGCCATCAGCGCGAGCTTTCACTGGCGCAGCTGGGGCTGGGGCTTGCTGGCCGGCGGCGTGGCCGGCGCCCTGCTCTCGGGTTTCACGCCGTTCACGCCCCTGCCCGCCCTGGCCATGGCGCTGGTGGCCTGCGCTGCTGGCTCGCTCGGGCACCTGGTCATGAAGGCCATCAAACGCGACCGTGGCGTGACACACTGGGGATCGGCGGGCCGCTCCGTCACCGGTGCCAGTGGCCTGCTCGACCGGGTGGACGCGCTCTGCTTTGCAGCGCCCGTGTTCTTTCACTCGGTGCGCTGGACCTTCGACCTCTGAAAGACCTGGAGCCCCACACCCATGCGCATCCTCGGCATCGACCCCGGCCTGCAGTGCACCGGTTTTGGCGTCATCGACACCGAAGGCCCCGACCTGCATTACGTGGCCAGCGGCACGATCCAGACCAGCCCGAAAGACGGTGCGCTGCTGCCCGCCCGGTTGAAGATCCTGTTCGACGGCATCAGCGAAGTCGTGGCCCGCTACCAGCCCGAGGTGTCGGCCTGCGAGATCGTGTTCGTGAACGTGAACCCCCAAGCGACGCTGCTGCTGGGTCAGGCGCGCGGCGCCTGCCTGACCGCCCTGGTGGCCAACGGGCTGAGCGTGGCCGAATACACCGCCCTGCAGCTGAAGAAAGCGGTGGTCGGCTACGGACGCGCCGACAAGGAGCAGATGCAGGACATGGTGAAACGCCTGCTGCAGCTGCCCGGCCTGCCCGGCAAGGACGCCGCCGATGCCCTGGGCCTGTGCATCACCCACGCCCAAGTGGCGCGCTCGGTGGCGGCGATCAACAAGGTGAGCCCGCTGCAGGCCCGCACGCATGCGGCTTACAAGGGAGGAAGGCATTACTAGATCCCCCCGCGCCGCGCCCAATGGGCGCGTCACCCCCCGGGGGGCAACACGTGCGGCCCGGCGGAGCCGGTTCCGCCGTGTTCTGGCATGGGACATTTCGCGCCGGAGCCGTTTCGGCCGGCGAGAGGTCGCCTCGCTAGAGCAGTCGCTCCAGGATGAGCACGCCGAAGAAGCCGAGTGCCGCCAGGACGGTCCATTTCAGGATCACCAGGCCCCACTGGCGGTAGCGGCGTTCGCCGGTTCCAACGTAGAAGGCGAAGCACACGCCAGCGGCGATCAGCAGCAGGAAGACCGTGACACGAAAGAGGATCATGGCTGTGGCTACCAGGCCGGGGCCAGCTGGGCGAAACCTTTGGGTGCGTCCCGTTCCTGCTCGAAGCTGATCACCTCATAGGCATCGGGACGCTCCAGCAAGGCGCGCAGCAGCTGGTTGTTCATGGCGTGGCCGCTGCGGAAAGCGCTGTAGGAGGCGAGCAGTGGCTTGCCCACGATATAGAGGTCGCCGATGGCGTCCAGGATCTTGTGTTTCACGAACTCGTCCTGATAGCGCAGGCCGCCCGCGTTGAGCACCTTCACGTCATCCATGACGATCGCGTTGTCCAGCCCGCCGCCCATGGCCAGGCCGTGCGAGCGCATCATTTCCACGTCGCGCGTGAAGCCGAAGGTGCGCGCACGGGCGATCTCGCGGGCGTAGGTGCCGCTGCCGAAGTCAAATTCGAAACGCTGCCCGGTCGAGCTCACCGCCGGGTGATCGAACTCGATCTCGAAGCTCAGCTTGTAGCCGTGGTACGGCTCCAGACGCGCCCATTTCAGACTGGCCCCCTCGCCTTCACGCACCTCCACCGGCTTGATCACGCGGATGAAGCGCTTGGGCGCCTTCTGAGTCACGATGCCTGCGCTCTGCAGCAAATACACGAACGAAGCCGATGACCCGTCCAGGATGGGCACCTCTTCGGCCGTGATGTCCACATACAGGTTGTCCAGCCCCAGCCCCGCGGCCGCGCTCATCAGGTGCTCGATGGTGTGCACCTTCGCGCCGCCGTTGGAAATGGTCGACGCAAGCCGCGTGTCGGTCACCGACTCGGCATTTACGGGAATCTCCACCGGCTCGGGGAGATCGACACGACGGAACACAATGCCCGTGTCCGGCGGCGCCGGGCGCAGCGTCAACTCCACCCGCTGACCGCTGTGCAGGCCCACGCCCACGGCCTTGGTCAGGGATTTGAGGGTACGTTGAGCAAGCATCCAGCGATTTTAGGTTTGCAGGCGCCTTCGCGCTTGGCAGGAAAACTATCCCTGTGATTGAGGCACTGCCTGAGCTAGGGCGATTGGCGGGATGGAAAGCGTAGCGAGCAGCCCGAGGTGGCGTTGAAGCGCGCAGCCGTACTGGGGTACGGCGAGCACTGCAAACGTCAGATCGGGGTGCGCAGTAGCTTTACACCCGTCAATCGGCTTGTTTGCGGAGGAATGCGGGAATCTCGAAATCGTCCATGCCGCCCGAAGCCAGCGCGTCCACCTTGGCTGCTGCCTGGGTGCGGTTGGTGCGCCAGACGCTGGGCACGGCCATGGAGTTGTAGTCGGGCTGGGCGACCGAACCGCCAGAGGCCACGCCACCGGAGATGGAGCCCACGGTGGGGATGTTGAACGGCACGTTGTCGGTGCCGGTGCGCAGCACCTGCAGGGGCGGCGCGGTGCGGCGGGCGCCCTGGCGGCTCAGACCGGTGGCGACCACGGTCACGCGCATGTCGTCACCCAGGCTGTCGTCGTAGGCGGCGCCGTAGATCACGTGCGCTTCGGGCGAGGCATAGGCGCGGATCGTGTTCATGGCCAGGCGGGACTCGGCCAGCTTCAGCGAACCCTTGGCCGCGGTGACCAGCACCAGCACGCCCTTGGCGCCCGAGAGGTCGATGCCTTCGAGCAGCGGGCAGGCCACGGCCTGCTCGGCGGCAATGCGGGCGCGGTCGGGGCCAGAGGCCGCGGCGGTGCCCATCATGGCCTTGCCGGGCTCGCCCATCACGGTGCGCACGTCTTCAAAGTCGACGTTCACATTGCCGTATTCGTTGATGATTTCGGCGATGCCGCCGACGGCGTTCTTCAGCACGTCGTTGGCATGGGCGAAAGCCTCGTCCTGGGTCACGTCGTCGCCCAGCACGTCGAGCAGCTTTTCATTGAGCACCACGATCAGCGAGTCCACATTGGCTTCGAGTTCGGTCAGGCCGGTGTCGGCATTGGTCATGCGGCGGCCGCCTTCCCAGTCGAAGGGTTTGGTGACCACGCCCACGGTGAGGATGCCCATTTCCTTGGCCACGCGGGCGATCACGGGTGCCGCGCCAGTACCAGTGCCGCCGCCCATGCCGGCGGTGATGAAGAGCATGTGCGCGCCGTCGATGGCGCTGCGGATCTCGTCCACCGCCTGCTCGGCGGCGTCGCGACCCTTGTCGGGCTTGCTGCCAGCGCCCAGGCCGCTGGTGCCGAGCTGGATGGTCTTGTGGGCGCTGCTGCGCGACAGCGACTGCGCATCGGTGTTGGCACTGATGAATTCCACGCCCTGCACGCTGCGCGCGATCATGTGCTCGATGGCGTTGCCGCCACCCCCGCCCACGCCGATCACCTTGATCTGGGTGCCCTGGTTGAATTCTTCGACTTCAATCATTTCGATGCTCATGTTGTGCTCTCCTGTTGGTGCCGTGACCCGGGGTTCGGGCGGCGGTGATTTCAAAAATTTCGAGACTTCAATCGGTCGGCCGAGACATCCATCAGCCGGGTGGGCCGGTACACGCCCGGCGCCGGGATCGGGGGCGGCAGCGCGGGCTGGCCAGCAACAGCGGCAAGCCTGACCGGCCGGGCGCCAGGTGGCGACCCTTGCGCGGCAACACGCGGCCCGAGGGGTTTGCGAGGGTGGTGGTGTTCATGTTCAGAAGGTCCCCACAAACCAGTTTTTCATGCGTTCCAGTGCGCCTTGCATGGAACCCGCTTTTTGCGCCACTTTGTGGCCCCGCACCCGCGCCAGCCGTGCCTCCTCGAGCAGGCCCATGACCGTGGCGGCCCGGGTCTGGGCCACCATGTCGGACAGGGCGCTGGCGTACTGCGGAACGCCGCGGCGTACCGGCTTGAGGAAGATGTCTTCGCCGAGTTCCACCATGCCGGGCATGACGGCGCTACCGCCCGTCAGGACGATGCCGGACGACAGGATTTCCTCGTGCCCCGAGTCGCGCACCACCTGCTGCACGAGCGAGAAGATTTCTTCTACACGGGGTTCGATCACGCCGGCCAGCGCCTGACGGCTGAGCATGCGCGGCGCGCGGTCGCCCAGGCCGGGCACTTCGACCTGCGTGTCGGGGTCGGCCAGCAGCTGCTTGGCGCAGCCGTACTCGACCTTGATGTCTTCGGCGTCCTTGGTGGGGGTGCGCAGCGCCATGGCGATGTCGCTGGTGATCAGGTCGCCGGCGATCGGGATCACGGCGGTGTGGCGGATCGCACCACCCGAGAAGATGGCCACGTCGGTGGTGCCGGCGCCGATGTCGACCAGCGCCACGCCGAGTTCTTTCTCGTCGTCGGTCAGCACCGCCTGGCTGCTGGCCAGCGGATTGAGCATGAGCTGGTCCACTTCCAGACCGCAGCGGCGAACGCACTTGATGATGTTCTCGGCCGCGCTCTGCGCCCCGGTGACGATGTGCACCTTGGCTTCCAGCCGGATGCCGCTCATGCCGATCGGCTCCTTCACCTCCTGGCCGTCGATCACGAATTCCTGCGGCTCCACCAGCAGCAGGCGCTGGTCGGTCGAGATGTTGATGGCCTTGGCGGTCTCGATCACGCGGGCCACGTCGGCCGCTGTGACCTCGCGGTCCTTGATGGCCACCATGCCGCTGGAATTGATGCCGCGGATGTGGCTGCCGGTGATACCGGTGTAGACCCGCGCGATGCGGCAGTCGGCCATCAGCTCCGCTTCTTTCAGGGCCTGCTGGATGCTCTGCACGGTGGCGTCGATGTTGACCACCACGCCGCGCTTGAGGCCGTGGCTGGCGGACACGCCAAGCCCGGCGAGCTTGAGCTGGCCGTTGGCCTGCACCTCGGCGACCACCACCATGATCTTGGCGGTGCCAATGTCGAGTCCGACCACCAAATCCTTGTATTCCTTGGCCATGATTGCTTCTTGATTACCTTGTTGTCTTTTTGGGGGCGGGGATGTCGTCGGTGACGGTGGTCACGCCGCGCATGCGCAGGGCGTAACCGTTGGGGTAGCGCAGGTCGACCGACTGCACGGCACCCGCGTAGCGATCGGTGAGCTGGCTCAGCGTGCCGGTGAAGCGGCGCGTGCGCTCCAGAAGCTCCGCGGCCTCACCACGACCCAGCTCGATACGGGCGCCACTGTCGAGTTCGGCACGCCAGCTGCCGCGCTCGGTCAGCTCCAGGCGGGCCAGCCCCAGTTCCAGCCGCGCGAGCTCGGCGGAGAGCATCTGGTAAAGCTGCCAGACCTCGGCTGACAGCGCCACCGGGCCGGCCAGCTCGGGCAGGCTGTCGCTGTCGTCGGGGCTGGCGTCGAACACCTCGCCGTCGCGGTTGACCAGCTGCCCGGAACCCGACTCGCCCCACCAGGCCACGGCCTCGTGTTCCTGCAGCGTCACGCGCAGGCGGTTGGGAAATTCCCGCTGCACCGTGGCATGTCGCACCCAGGGCACCGACTCGAACATGCGCTTGACCTGCTGCAGATCGACCGTGAGGAAGCTGGCCGAGAGGCTTTGCTTCATCTGCGTGGCCATGTGCGCGCGGAAGGTCACCGCGTTCTGGTGCACCACGTCTCCGTGCACGGTGATGGCCTGCACCGACCACACCGGGTGCCGCACCGCCCAGGTACCCAGCGCGCCCACGCCCAGCACGACGAGCACCGCGAGCAGGGCGCGGGTCATCGCGGCCATGAGCCGGACGTCGAGGGGCAGGTCGGGGGTCGACATGGTGGTGTCAGGCGTGGGCCGAAGCGGCCGGGTTGTCCAGCGCCGCGCTGGCCAGCAGCGACAGGCACAGGTCTTCGTATGACAGGCCGGCAGCGCGGGCCGACATCGGCACCAGCGAATGGCCGGTCATGCCGGGCGAAGTGTTGATCTCCAGCAGGTACGGCCGACGCGTCGCGGCGTCGATCATCACGTCGGCGCGAGCCCAGCCCCGGCAGCCCAGCGTGATGAAGGCCTGGAGCACCAGCGCCTGGATGGCGGCTTCCTCGCCCTCGGGCAGGCCGCAAGGCACCAGGTACTGGGTGTCGTCGGTGAAGTACTTGTTCTGGTAGTCGTAGTTGCCGTCGGGGGCCACGATGCGGATCACCGGCAGGGCTCGCGCGTCGGCGCCTGTGCCCAGCACCGGGCAGGTGACCTCGTCGCCCGCGATGAACTGTTCGCACATCACCAGCGGGTCCTGCGCGGCCGCCAGCGCGTAGGCGGCGTCGCACTGGTCCGGGCTGGTGACCTTGGTCAGGCCGATGGTCGAGCCTTCACGCACGGGCTTCACGATCATGGGCGAACCCAGCGCGGCAAAGGCCGCCTGCGTTTCCTCGGCACTGTTCACCTGGCGCCAGGCCGGCGTGGCCAAGCCCTCGGCCAGCCAGATGCGCTTGGTCATGAGCTTGTCCATGGCCACGGCGGAGGCCATCACGCCCGGGCCGGTGTAGGGAATGCCGAGCAGCTCCAGGGCGCCCTGCACCGTGCCGTCTTCGCCGAAGCGGCCGTGCAGTGCGATGAAACAGCGCTGAAAACCCTCGTGCTTGAGTTCACCCAGCTCGCGCTCGGCCGGGTCGAAAGCGTGTGCGTCCACGCCCCGTGAGCGCAGAGCCGCGAGCACACCAGTGCCCGACATGAGCGAGACCTCGCGCTCGGCCGAGCGCCCACCCATCAGCACGGCGACCTTGCCCAGTGCCTTCACATCCATGTTCACCTGTCCTTTCATTGCGTGGCCTCCTGCGCCATCTCGGCCACGCGTGCGGCCACCGTTCCGATCGAGCCCGCGCCCATGCAGAGCACCACGTCGCCATCGCGAGCGGTGTCCAGAATCGCCTGCGGCATGGCGGCCACGTCGTCAACGAACACCGGCTCCAGCTTGCCTGCCACGCGCAGCGCCCGCGCCAGGGAGCGGCCGTCGGCGGCGACGATCGGCGCTTCACCCGCGGCATACACCTCGGCCAGCAGCACGGCGTCGGCCTGGTTGATCACTTTCACAAAGTCTTCGAAACAGTCGCGCGTGCGGCTGTAGCGGTGCGGCTGGAAGGCCAGCACCAGCCGCCGCCCCGGGAAGGCGCCTCGCGCGGCCGACAGCGTGGCCGCCATTTCCACCGGGTGGTGCCCGTAGTCGTCCACCAGGGTGGCGTGGCCACCGCTGGGCAGCGCGGCTTCGCCGTGGCGCTGGAAGCGGCGGCCCACGCCGGTGAAATCGGCCAGGGCTTTCAGCACCGCGGCGTCGTCCACCCCGATCTCGACCGCGATGCCGATGGCGGCGAGGGCGTTGAGCACGTTGTGGTGACCTGGCAGGTTGAGCACCACGTCCAGATCGGGCAGTTCCACCCCGTTGCGCCGCTGCACGGTGAAATGCATCTGGGCGCCCACCGCCCGCACGTTGATGGCGCGCACCTGCGCGTCTTCAGAGAAGCCGTAACTGGTGATCGGACGGGCGATCTGGGGCAGGATCTCGCGGATGGCCGGGTCGTCCACACAGACCACGGCTGCCCCGTAGAACGGCATCTTGTGCAGGAACTCGACGAAGGCGCCCTTGAGGCGGCCGAAGTCGTGTCCATAGGTGTCCATGTGGTCGGCGTCGATGTTGGTGACGACCGACAGCACGGGCAGCAGATTCAGGAACGAAGCATCGGACTCGTCGGCCTCGACCACGATGTATTCGCCCGAACCCAGCTGCGCGTTGGCGCCTGCGCTGTTCAGCCGGCCACCGATCACGAAGGTCGGGTCCAGCTCGGCGGCGGCCAGCACGCAAGCCACCAGGCTGGTGGTGGTGGTCTTGCCGTGCGTGCCCGCGATGGCAATGCCCTTTTTCATGCGCATCAGCTCGGCCAGCATCACCGCGCGGGGCACCACCGGGATCAGCTTCGCATGGGCGGCGACCACCTCGGGGTTGTCTTCCTTCACCGCGGTGGACGTGACGATGGCGTCAGCCCCTTCGATGTACTGCGCGTCATGCCCCGCGAACACCTCGGCCCCGAGCGAGACCAGTCGCCTCGTGGCCGCGTTCTCGCCCAGGTCGCTGCCAGAGATGCGGTAGCCCAGATTGAGCAGCACCTCGGCAATGCCGCTCATGCCGGAGCCCCCGATGCCCACGAAATGGATGTGGCGAATGGCGTGTTTCATGACGGCTTCACTTTCGCGAGTTGCTCACAGGCAGCCACCACCGCCGCCACGGCTTCTGTCTTTTCCATCTGCTTGGCTTTCCCAGCCATCTCCATGAGTTGTGTGCGCTGCAAGCCCTGCAGCCTTTGTGCCAGCGCGGCCGGCGTGAATGCGGTCTGGGGCACCAGCCAGGCAGCGCCGGCTTCCACCAAGAAGCGGGCGTTGGTGGTCTGGTGGTCGTCCACGGCGTGCGGAAAGGGCACGAACAGTGCGGCGGCGCCCACCGCGGCGATCTCGGTCACCGTGCTCGCGCCGGCGCGGCCAATGATCAGATCGGCTTCGGCAAAAGCCTTCGCCGTGTCATCGATGAAGGGAGTGAGTGTGGCCTCGACACCGGCTTGCGCGTAATTGGCGCGCAGCGCTTCGATCTGTTTTTCGCCGCTCTGGTGGATGACCTGCGGGCGCAGCTCGGCCGGGATCAGGGCCAGCGCCTGCGGCACCGTGTCGTTCAGGGCCTTAGCGCCCAGGCTGCCGCCCACCACCAGCAGGCGCAGCGGCCCACTGCGGCCGGCGAAGCGCTCGTCGGGGGAGCCCTGGCGCAGGAACTCGGCGCGCAAGGGGTTGCCCACCCACTCGGCTTTCTTGAAAACGTGCGGAAACGCGGTGAACACGCGGTCGGCAATGCCCGTGAGCACCTTGTTGGCCATGCCGGCCACCGAATTCTGCTCGTGCAGCACCAGCGGCTTGCCCAGCAGCGTGCCCATCATGGCGCCGGGGAAGGTGATGTAGCCGCCCAGGCCCACCACCACGTCGGGCTGCACCCGGCGCACCACCTGCAGGGCTTGCCAGAACGCACGCTGCAAGCGAAGCGGCAGCAGGACCACGGTCTTCAAACCCTTGCCACGCACGCCGCCAAACGCCACCTGTTCGAGCGGGAACCCGCGCGGTGGCACCAGCCGGCTTTCCATGCTGTCGGGCGCGCCCAGCCAGTGCACGCGCCAGCCACGTTCGCGCAGGGCCTCGGCCACGGCCAGGCCCGGGAAGATGTGACCACCGGTGCCACCAGCCATGACCAGGGCACAGGGTTGGCGGGGGGTCGACGTCATGCGCGGCCTCCCTTCATCAGCGATGCATGCCGCATCTGCAGCCGCTGCGCGCCTGCCTCGCGGTTTTGGTGAAACCGCTTCGTCATGCGCGGCCTCCCTTCATCAACGATGCGTTCCGCATCTGCAGCCGCTGCGCGTCTGCCTGCCGGTTTTGGTGAAACCGCTGCGTCATGCGCGGCCTCCCTTCATCAGCTGGCGGTTTTCATAATCAACCCGCAGAACGATCGCCATCGCGATCAGGTTGAGCAGGATGGCGGAGCCCCCATAGCTCATGAATGGCAGCGTCAGGCCCTTGGTGGGCAGGGCGCCGAGGTTCACGCCGATGTTGATGAAGGCCTGGAAGCCGATCCACAGGCCCACGCCCTGCGCCACCAGACCGGAGAACACCTGGTCCAGCGCGATGGCCTGGCGGCCGATGTGCATGATGCGGCGCGTCAGCCACAGGAACAGGCCGATGAGCACCACCACGCCGATCAGGCCAAACTCTTCGCCGATCACGGCCAGCAGAAAGTCGGTGTGCGCTTCGGGCAGCCAGTGCAGCTTTTCCACGCTGCCGCCCAGGCCAACGCCGAAAATCTCGCCACGGCCGATGGCAATCAGCGAATGCGAGAGCTGGTAACCCTTGCCGAGCACGTGCTCTTCGCTGAAGGGGTCGAGGTAGGCGAACACGCGCTGGCGCCGGAACTCGCTGGTCATGACCATGAGCGTGAAAGCGCCCACCACCACCAGTCCCATCAGGAAGAACATGCGCGCGTTGACGCCGCCCAGGAACAGGATGCCCATGGCGATCACCACGATCACCATGAAGGCCCCCATGTCGGGCTCGGCGAGCAGGAGCATGCCCACCACGCCCACGGCCACCGCCATGGGGGCCACGGCGCGGAAGAAGCGCTCTTTCACCTCCATCTTGCGCACCATGTAGTCGGCGGCGTAGATCAGCACCGCGAGCTTGGCGAGTTCGGAGGGCTGGAAGTTCATGACGCCCAGCGAAATCCAGCGGCGGGCACCGTTCACACCTTTGCCGATGAAGGGCAGCAGCACCAGCGCCAGCAGCAGCAGCGCCAGGGTGAACAGCCAGGGCGCCATCTTTTCCCAGGTGCGCATCGGAAACTGGAAGGCGACCATGGCCGCCACCACGCCGATCGCCATCGACAGCGCGTGGCGCACCACGAAGTGGCTGTGGGCGTAGTTGCCGAAGCGCGGGTTGTCCGGCAGGGCGATGGAGGCGGAATACACCATGACCAGGCCCCAGGCCAGCAGCGCCACGGCGACCCACAGCAGCGGCTGGTCGAAGCCGAGTTCGCGCACCGCCACGTTGCGGGTGCCGGCGTAGGTGCGGTTGGACAGGCGCACCGGCAGGCCGTCGCGCGAGGAACCACCGGCCAGCGCGCCGGCCAGGTCGCGCCCGATCAGCCGAGGCAGCGCCGCGGCGAGGCCGCTGCGCCAGCGGCCCAGGAGCGCCTGGAGTGTGGCCATCACGCGCCCACCTCCAGGTCCATGCCGTGCTCGGCGGCAATGGCGGCCACCGCGTCCACGAAGACGCGGGCGCGGTGCACGTAGTTGTCGAACATGTCCAGGCTGGCGCAGGCGGGCGACATCAGCACAGCATCACCCGGCTGCGCGAGTTCGGTGGCCAGCACCACGGCGGCGGGCAGATCGGCTGCGTCAAGCAGCGGCGTGCCGGCCTGTTCCAGCGCGGCGCCCACCTGCTGGCGGATCAGGGCGGCGTCGCGCCCGATCAGCACCGCCGCGCGCGCGTGGCGCGCCAGCGCGTCGGCCAGCGGGCGGAAGTCCTGCCCCTTGCCGTCGCCGCCCAGGATCACGACCAGCCGGCGCTCGGCACCCAGGCCGTTCACCGCGGCCAGCGTGGCACCCACGTTGGTGCCCTTGCTGTCGTCCACGTACTCGATGTCGTTGATGATCGCCACCGGCTCGACGCGGTGTGGCTCACCCCGGTACTCGCGCAGACCGTGCAGCATGGGGCCCAGCGCCGCCCCGGTGGCCGTGGCCAGGGCCAGCGCCGCCAGCGCATTGGCCGCGTTGTGCCGGCCGCGGATGCGCAGCGCTTCCACCGGCATGAGGCGCTGGAAGTAGATCTCTTCGATCTCCTGCGCCTTGCGGCCGCGCTGGCGGGTTTCATCCAGTGCCTGAGCGCGCACCAGCCACTGCATGCCGTTGACCGCCTCAATGCCCCAGTCACCCGGTCGCACCGGTGCATCCAGCCCGAAGGTGGCGTAGGGGCGGGCCGGCTGCTGGCGGTTGCGCCCGCCCAACTTGACCGTCACCTGCCCCGGCTGCATGGCCATGACGCGCGGGTCGTCGCGGTTCAGCACCATGAGCGCCTGCTGACCAAAAATGGCCGCCTTGGCCTGGGCATAGGCCTCGAAGGAACCGTGCCAGTCCAGATGGTCTTCGGTGATGTTCAGCACCGTGGCGGCGGTGGGCACCCGCTCCCAGGCACCGCCGGCCACGCCGTCGAGCTGGAAGCTGGAGAGTTCGAGCACCCATGCGCCGGGCAAATGGGGCGGAGGGACCGGAGCCGGTGCGGGCGGGACCAGCAGAGGTTCGCCAGGAAGTTCTTCGTCGGCGGAGTGCGAGGCGGCGTCGCCTCCGTCGGGCTCTGCCACATCGGCCGTGTCTGGCTCTTGCAGCGTGTCGGCCGTGGCTGACACCGCCGCCACGGGCAGCGGTTCAGCCGGAAGATCGGGCGGCGCGGACTCCTGCGTGTCGGTGGCGTCGGCTTCCTCGGCCTCGGCAGCCGCTTCCGCGTCCAGCGCCTGACCCAGCATGTCCAGCAGCGAGGGGCCGATGTTGCCCGCGACCACCACCTGAACCCCAGCACGCGCCAGCAGCAAGCCGGTGAGTGAGGTGACGGTCGTCTTTCCATTGGTGCCGGTGATGCCGAGCACCTGTGGCGTGTAGGGCCAGCGCTCGCGCTGTGACAAGTCGCCCAGCGCTCGCGCAAACAGGTCGAGTTCGCCCACCAGCGGTACGCCACGGGCCTGCGTCCAGGCCTGCACGGTCGCCAGCTGGGCGGGGGCCAGGCCCGGGCTGCGGGCCACCAGCGTCCAGTCGGCACGCTGCAGCAGGGCCTCATCAAAGGCACCCGACACGAACTCCGCCTGCGGGCACTCGGCCACCAGCGTGGCCGCCTGCGGCGGCGCGCTGCGGGTGTCGGCCACCGTCACCCGTGCGCCCCAGCGGGTGCACCAGCGTGCCATCGCCAGCCCGGATGTGCCCAGGCCGAGGATGAGGACGGTGTGGTTCTTCAGCTCGTTCATGGTCCGTTCAACGCAGCTTCAGGGTGGACAGGCCGATCAGGCACAGCAGCATGGTGATGATCCAGAAGCGCACCACGACCTGCGTTTCCTTCCAGCCTTTTTTCTCGAAATGGTGGTGCAGCGGCGCCATCTGGAACAGGCGGCGGCCGGTACCGAAACGGCGCTTGGTGTACTTGAAGTAGGCCACCTGCAGCATCACCGACAGGGCCTCGACCACGAAGATGCCGCCCATGATGGCGAGCACGATTTCCTGGCGCACGATGACGGCAATGGTGCCCAGCGCGCCGCCCAGGGCCAGCGCGCCCACGTCGCCCATGAACACCTGCGCCGGGTGCGCGTTGAACCACAGGAAGGCCAGGCCGGCCCCGGCCATGGCGGCGCAGAAGATCAGCAGCTCGCCCGCGCCGGGGATGTGCGGCACCAGCAGGTAGCGCGCGAACACGGCGTTGCCGGTGACATATGCAAACACGCCAAGGGCCGAGCCGACCATCACCACCGGCATGATGGCCAGTCCGTCCAGCCCGTCGGTGAGGTTCACCGCGTTGCTCGAGCCCACGATGACCAGGTAGGTCATGACCACGAAGCAGAACACACCCAGCGGGTAGCTGATTTCCTTGAAGAAAGGCACCATCAGGCCGGCCTGCGGCGGCAGGTCCACCGTGAAGCCGGAGGCGACCCACTGGACAAACAGCTCCAGCACCCGCAGGTTGCTGGTTTCGGACACGCTGAACACGAGGTAGAACGCGGCCACCAGACCGATCAGTGACTGCCAGAAATATTTCTCGCGCGAGCGCATGCCCTCGGGGTCCTTGTGCACGACCTTGCGCCAGTCGTCCACCCAGCCGATGGCGCCGAAGCCCAGCGTCACCAGCAGCACGATCCAGACGAAGCGGTTGGACAGGTCGAACCACAGCAGCGTGGACAGGGCAATGGCGAACAGGATCAGCACGCCGCCCATGGTGGGGGTGCCGCCCTTGCTCAGGTGCGTCTGCATCGCGTATTCGCGGATCGGCTGGCCGATCTTGAGAGCGGCCAGGCGGCGGATGAAGAAGGGCCCGGCCACCAGGCCGAGGATCAGCGCGGTCATGGCGGCCATCACGGCCCGGAAGGTCAGGTACTGGAACACCCGCAGGAAGCCGAATTCCGGCCCGAGGGTTTGCAGCCACATGGCCAGGCTAAGCAGCATGGGAAGCGTCCTTTTCTTGTTCTTGTTGTGCGGGAGTGGCCATCGCCTGCAGGGTCTGCACCACGCGCTCCATCTTCATGAAACGCGAGCCTTTGACCAGCACGCTGCGCACCGCCTGCTCGCCTGGCGCGGCCACTGTCTGTTCCAGCGTGGCCAGCATGGCGGGCACCTCGGCCCAGTGCTCGGGCGCCGGCTCGCCGGCGGCCCGCAGCGCGTCGGTGGCCTGGCGCATCCAGTCGCCCGCCACGTGCACGGACTCGATACCGCTGGCCCGGGCGTGGCGCAGCACCTCCAGGTGAAAGGCCAGCCCCTGCTCGCCCACCTCGCCCATGTCACCCAGCACCAGCAAGCGCGGGCCGGGCAGCTCGGCCAGCACGTCGATGGCGGCCACGACCGAGTCGGGATTGGCGTTGTAGGTGTCGTCGATCAGGGTGACGCGGCGACCGGGCAGCGTCAGCACGCCGGCGCGCGAGCGCCCGCCCACCGGCTCGAAGGCGTCCAGCCCCCGCGCGATCGCCTCCAGCGAGACGCCCGCAGCCAGCGCGCAGGCAGCGGCGGCCAGCGCGTTGCGCACGTTGTGCCGGCCGGCGATGTGCAGGCGGCAGCTGAACGCGCCGGCCGGCGTGGTGGCGCTCAGGGTCCAGGCCCCGTCGATCCAGTCGGCCTGCAGCGCGCGCACGTCGGCCGTTGCGTCGGAATCGCTGAAAGTCACCACGCGGCGACCCGCCGAGAGGCCCAGCCACAGCGGCGTATAGGTGTCGTCGCTCGGGAACACCGCCACGCCTTCAGGCGCCAGGGATTCGATGACGGCGCCGTTTTCGCGCGCCACGGCTTCCACCGTGGCCATGAATTCCTGGTGCTCGCGCTGCGCGTTGTTCACCAGCGCCACGGTGGGCTGCGTGAGGGCAGCGAGGTACGCGATTTCGCCGGGGTGGTTCATGCCCAGCTCCACCACGGCCAGCCGGTGCTTTTCGCGCAGGCGCAGCAAGGTGAGCGGCACGCCGATGTCGTTGTTCAGGTTGCCCTGGGTGGCCAGCGCGCACTCGCCCGCCTGGGCGCGCAAGATGGACGCGACCATTTGCGTGACGGTGGTCTTGCCGTTGCTGCCGGTCACGGCGATCAGCGGCAGGCTGAACTGTTCGCGCCAGAGCCGGGCCAGCTCGCCCAGCGCCAGGCGGGTGTCGGGCACTTCGACGCCCGGCAGCGCTGCTGCGGCCAGACCTGCATGGGCGATGGCCGCCACCGCACCCTGGGCCTGGGCCTGGGGCAGGAAGTCGTGCGCATCGAACCGCTCGCCCTTGAGCGCCACGAACAGGTCGCCAGCCTGCAGGCTGCGCGTGTCGGTGTGCACCCGGGTGATGGTCGCAGGCAGCGTGCCCGTGATGCGGGCACCACCCAGCTGGCCCAGCAGATGCGCGAGCGCCTTCATGCCGGCACCCCGGTTCCGGCGGCACGCCGCTGCAGCGCGGCCCGTGCATGGGCCTGGTCAGAAAAAACGGTCTTCACGCCTTGCACGTCCTGGTAATCCTCGTGGCCCTTGCCGGCGATCAGCACCACGTCCTGCGGGTGCGCCCGCTGCACGGCCAGGGCGATGGCGGCGGCACGGTCGGCTTCGATGTGCGCAGCGGTCGGACTGGACAGGCCGGCGCGCATCTGCGCCAGGATGGCCAGCGGGTCTTCGCTGCGCGGGTTGTCGCTCGTCAGCACCGGGTGCTGCGCTTCGCGCTCGGCCACGGCGGCCATGATCGGGCGCTTGCTGGCGTCCCGGTCGCCGCCACAGCCCACCACCACCCAGAGTGCGCCACCGCGCTGCCGGGCCAGGGGTTGCAGGGCTTGCAGGGCTTTTTCCAGCGCGTCGGGCGTGTGGGCATAGTCCACCAGCACCAGCGGCTGGCCGGCGTCGGCCGGCACCTGTTCCATGCGCCCGGGCACGGGGCTCAGGGCCTGGCAGGCGCTCACCGCTGCCGCCAGCGGCAGGCCCAGCGCACGCGCCGAGCCCAGCACGCACAGCAGGTTCGACACGTTGTAGCGACCCACCAGCGGCAGCGATAGTTCGAGTGACTCGCCCGGCACGCCGGCTGCGTCGCGCTCGACCAGCGTCAGGCACATGCCGCGATCGGTGAAGCCGACACCGGTCGCCATCAGCCGGGCGCTGCACGGCTGGCCGGTTTCGGCGATGCCCACCGTCCACACCGCCAGCCCGCGCTCTTGAAGGCGCTCGGCCAGTGCGGGGCCACGGGGGTCGTCCACATTCACCACGGCGCTGGCGAGGCCAGGCCAGTCGAACAGCGCGGCCTTGGCGGCCCAGTAAGCGTCCATGTCGCCATGGAAGTCCAGGTGGTCCTGCGTGAAGTTGGTGAACACGGCGACGCGGATCTGTGCCGCGTTCAGGCGACCCTCCACCAGACCGATGGACGAAGCTTCGATGGCGCAGGCGCGCAGGCCACCGTCAACCATGTCGCGCAGGCGCGCCTGCAGCAGCACCGGGTCGGGCGTGGTCAGGCCCGTGGGCACCAGAGCGTGGCTGGTGTCCCCGGCCAGCGGCGGCCGTCCGATGCCCAGCGTGCCCACCACACCACAGGGCATGCCGCCCGAGGCCAGCAGCTGGGCCACCCACCAGGCGGTGGAGGTCTTGCCATTGGTGCCGGTGATCGCCACCAGCGCCAGCTGGGCGCTGGGGTGGCCATGAAAGGCGCTGGCGATCGGACCGGCCAGCGCTTTCAGGCCGGGGACGGCGAGCACGCGCGCATCGTCAAAACCGTAGGCTTCCACCCCTGCCTGCTCGACCAGCACGGCGCTGGCGCCCGCAGCGAGGGCCGACGCCACAAAACGCCGGCCGTCGGTGGCGGCGCCGGGCCAGGCGACGAACCCATCGCCCGGCTGCAGCTGCCGGCTGTCGCACTGCAGCGAGCCGGAAACGCGCGCACGCAGCCAGTCGGCCACGGCAGCGGGTTGATGCATCACCTCGAGGGTCATCAGAACGATTCCTCCACGACTTCGGTGACGATCTGCGGTTTCACGCTCATGTCGGGCTGCACACCCAGGATGCGCAGCGTCTGCTGCACCGTCTCGCTGAAGACCGGCGCGGCCACCAGGCCGCCGTAGTACTGACCGCCACCGGGTTCGTCGACCATCACGGCCACCACAATGCGCGGGTTCTCTATCGGCGCCAGGCCGACGAAGAAGCTGCGGTATTTCTTGTCGGCGTAGCCCTTGCCCTCCTGCTTGCGGGCGGTGCCGGTCTTGCCGCCCACGGAGTAGCCCATGGTCTGGGCCTTGGCGGCGGTGCCGCCCGGGCCGGCCGCCATCTCGAGCATCTTGCGAACCGCCGCGGCATTGGCCGGGTTGAACACGTGCACGCCGGTGGCGGTGGCGTCGGTCTTGAGCATGCTGACCGGGATCAGCTCGCCGTCGCGGGCGAACACGGTGTAGGCCTGGGCCAGCTGGAACAGCGATGCCGACAGACCGTAGCCGTAGCTCATGGTCGCCTGCTCGATGGGGCGCCAGCTCTTGTAGGGCCGCAGGCGCCCGCTCACCGCTCCCGGGAACGGCACCTGGGGCTTCTGCCCGAAGCCGGCCTGGGCATAGCTTTCCCACATCTCGCGCGGCGACATCTGCATCGCCAGCTTGACGGTGCCGACGTTGCTGGACTTCTGGATCACTTCGTTGACGGTCAGCACACCGTATGCCTTGGTGTCAGAGATGGTCGAGCCGCCAATGGTCATGCGGCCCGGGGCGGTCTGGATCGGCGTCGTCGGCTTCACCAGCCCCTTGTCCAGCGCCAGGGCCGCGATGAAGGGCTTCATGGTCGAGCCAGGCTCGAAACTGTCGGTGAGCGCGCGGTTGCGCAGCTGCTCGCCAGTGAGGCTCTGGCGACGGTTGGGGTTGTAGCTCGGGTAGTTGGCAAGGGCCAGCACCTCGCCCGTGCGGGTATCAAGCACCACCACGCTGCCCGCCCGGGCCTTGTGCTCGTGCACCGCGTCGCGCAGCTTCTGGTAGGCGAAGTACTGCACCTTGCTGTCGATCGAGAGCTGCAGGTCGGGCCCGTCCACCGGCGGTACGACGTCGCGCACGTCTTCCACCACCCGGCCCAGGCGGTCCTTGATGACGCGGCGCGAGCCGCTGCGGCCCGACAGCTGCTCGTTGAAGGCCAGCTCGACGCCTTCCTGCCCGCGGTCTTCGACATTGGTGAAGCCCACCACATGGGCCGCGGCCTCGCCCTCGGGGTACTGGCGCTTGTACTCGCGGCGCTGGTACACGCCCTTGATGCCCAGCGCGGCGATCTCCTTGGCCACCGGCTCGTCCACCTGGCGTTTCACCCACACGAAGGTCTTGTCTTCCGGGCCCAGGCGCTTGCGCAGCTCGGGCAGCGAGATGCCCAGCAGCTTCGCCAGCTGGGGCAGCTTGGGATCGTTGCGGTCAACGTCCTCGGGAATGGCCCAGATGCTCTGGGCCACCACGCTGGACGCCAGGATCAGGCCATTGCGGTCGAGCACGCGGCCGCGGTTGGCCGGCAGCTCCAGCGTCCGGGCGAAGCGCACCTCGCCCTGGCGCTGGAAGAACTCGTTGCCGAACACCTGCACATAGGCCGCGCGCCCCGCCAGGCCGGCGAAGGCCACTGCCAGGGCGGCGACGATGAACTTGCTGCGCCAGACCGGCGTCTTGCTCGCCAGCAGCGGGCTGGCGCCGTAGTTGATGCTGCGGCTCACTGCGCACCCCCCGCGGCCACAGCGCCGCTGGATGGTGTCTCGTAGACCGTCACGTACTGGGTGATGCCCGGCGTGACCGGACGCATCTGCAGCTGCCGGGTGGCCAGCTGCTGCACCCGGGCCGGCGTGGCCTCGGCGCGCTTCTGCACCTGCAACTGCTCGTGCTCGGCCTCCAGCCGCAGCCCCTGCGCGCGGGCACGGTCCAGCGCGGTGTAGAGCCGACGGGAGTCGTACTGGGTGTGCACCAGGTAAAACGAACTGGCCAGCACTGCGAGCAGCAACACGAGGTTCAGCCGGATCATGGGGTGGCCCCCACGCTTGGCACTGCGTGTCCGGCGCTGCCCCCCAGGGGGGCGCGAGCTGGCTTGGGGCGGCCCGGCGCGGCGCTCGGGATGCCCCCCACGCCTGGCACTGCGTGTCCGACGCTCATGCAGGCACCTCGGTGCGCTCGGCCACGCGCATCACGGCGCTGCGCGAGCGGGGATTGCCCTTGATCTCGGCTTCCGTGGGCTTGATGCGGTGCACGCCGCGCAGGGCCATTGGAGCGGGCTCGGCGAAGGGCACGCGTCGGTCCACCACCGTGCGCGAGTGGCCGGCCATGAACTGCTTGACGATGCGGTCTTCCAGCGAATGGAAGCTGATCACCACCAGCTGCCCGCCCGGGCGCAGCACCCGCAGGCTGGCGGCTAACGCCTGTTGCAGCTCTTCAAGTTCGGCGTTGATGAAAATCCGAAAAGCCTGAAATGTGCGCGTTGCAGGGTCCTTGCCCGGCTCGCGGGTTTTGACCGCGCCAGCCACGACTTCGGCCAGCTCACGGGTGGTTCGAAAAGGGCCCCGTTCCTGTCGGCGACGATCAATCGCCTTTGCAATCTGTTGAGCAAACCGTTCTTCGCCATATTCACGGATGACCTCCGACAGGGTGGTGGTATCGGCTGTTTCCAGCCACTGAGCCACGCTCTGGCCGCGCGTGGTGTCCATGCGCATGTCCAGAGGACCATCGTGGCGAAAAGAAAAACCCCGTTCGGGGTCGTCAATCTGGGGGGAGCTGACACCGAGGTCCATCAGGACCCCGTCGACACTGGCCGGGCCGAGGGCCTCCAGGTGGCAGAAGCCCTCGTGCCGAATGGCAAAGCGGCCATCACTGGCCGCCAGAGCTTCTGCGGCCGCGACGGCCTGCGGGTCCTTGTCGAATGCGGTCAGCCGCCCCCGGGGTGAGAGCTGCTGCAGCACCAGCCGCGAGTGCCCGCCCCGCCCGAAGGTGGCGTCAACGTAATGGCCGTCCGGCTGAATGGCCAGCGCTTGCACGGCCTCATTCAGCAGAACGGTGTGGTGGATCCAGGGCTCTTGCACCGCAGTCTTTCAGAAGGAGAAGTCTTTGAAGACATCGGGCATCTCGGCCTTCATGGCCTCGGCTTCCTGGGCGGCATACACCTGGGCGTCCCACAGCTCGAAATAGGCGCCCATGCCCAGCAGGACCGCTTCCTTGCTGATGCCGGCGGCCGCGCGCAGTTCGGGCGACACCAGCACGCGGCCGGAACCATCCATCTCCACGTCCATGGCGTTGCCCAGAAAAATCCGCTTCCACCACTGCGCCTGCATCGGCAGGGCGGCGATGCGGTCGCGAAAGCGCTCCCACTCGTTGCGCGGGAAGACCATGAGGCAACCGTGCGGGTGCTTGGTGATCGTGAGCTGGCTGCCGGCGCTCGCGCTCAGGACGTCACGATGCCTGGTCGGCACAGAGAGCCGACCCTTCGCATCGAGACTGAGAGACGAGGCACCTTGGAACACCGTGGCAGATCCTACAAAAACACTTTTCACCACTTAATTGCACTTTTTTCCACTTTATCAGGAAAACTCTGCCATGCAACCCGGCGGCGACATATTTTTTCAATGAAATCAACCACTTAGCACACATTTTGAAGCAAATTGGCCCTTAAAAATGCAGCAAAAGCAAGTACTTACAAGCGGGTCTGAATGTGTTGCATCAAAACGCCCGCGCAGCCGATAAGTCGCTCGGCGGTAACCGCGCGGCCGCGGGAAGACGTGGCCGGCGGCCCCGGTCCCGATAGGCCGAAAGTACTGGTGGTCCGTCTGCGCTCCGCTTGCAGACGGACGGATGAAAAGGCGCGCCGAGCGCCTCTTCAGAGGATGTATCGCGAGAGATCCTCGTTGCGGCTGAGCGCCGCCAGGCGGCCGTTCACATAGTCAGCGTCCACGGTCACGGTCTGCCCTTGCAGGCGCGTGGCGTCGAAACTCACCTCGTCCAGCAGGTGCTCCATCACGGTCGCCAGGCGCCGTGCGCCGATGTTTTCGGTGCGCTCGTTCACATCGCAGGCGATCTGCGCCAGTTGCCGGATGCCCTCGGGCGTGAATTCCAGCGTCACACCTTCGGTGGCCAACAGGGCCTGGTACTGGCGGACCAGCGAGGCATGGGTCTGCGTCAGGATGGCCTCGAAATCTTCCACCGCCAGCGACTGCAGCTCCACGCGGATCGGGAAACGACCCTGCAGCTCAGGAATGAGGTCGCTCGGCTTGGCCAGGTGAAACGCGCCACTGGCGATGAACAGGATGTGATCGGTCTTCAACATCCCGTATTTGGTCGTCACCGTGGTGCCTTCGACCAGCGGCAGCAGGTCGCGCTGCACCCCCTGGCGCGACACCTCGGCACTACCGGAGTCGCTGCGCGAGGTGACTTTGTCGATTTCGTCGATGAAGACGATGCCGTTCTGCTCGGCGTTGTGCAGGGCGCGGGTCTTGATTTCTTCTTCGTTGACCAGCTTGCCCGCCTCCTCGTCAATCAGCAGCTTGAAGGCTTCGCCGATCTTGAGCTTGCGCGTGCGCCGCCGCTCTTGCCCCATGTGGCTGAACATGCCGCGCAGCTGCTCGGCCATGTCTTCCATGCCGGCCGGTCCCACGATGTCCATCGACGGGCGCGGCTCGGCCAGCTCGATTTCGATCTCGCGGTCATTCAGCTGCCCCTCGCGCAGCTTCTTGCGGAAGGTCTGGCGTGCGGTGCTCTCGGGCGCAGCCGCCGTGGTCAGCGCATGGGTTGGCTCGGCGTTGCGCGGCGGGGGAATCAGCGCGTCGAGGATGCGCTCCTCGGCGGCGTCTTCGGCACGGACGCGCTGCTTGCGCATTTCGATTTCACGCGTCTGCTTGATCGCGATGTGGGCCAGGTCGCGGATGATGGAGTCCACATCCTTGCCAACATAGCCCACCTCGGTGAACTTGGTGGCCTCGACCTTGATGAAGGGCGCGTCAGCCAGCCTGGCCAGCCGGCGCGCGATCTCGGTCTTGCCCACGCCGGTGGGGCCGATCATCAGGATGTTCTTGGGCGTGATCTCGGGGCGCAGTTTCTCGTCCACCTGCTGCCGGCGCCAGCGGTTGCGCAGGGCAATGGCCACCGCGCGCTTGGCGCCGTGCTGGCCGATGATGAAGCGGTCGAGTTCGGAAACGATTTCCTGGGGCGTCATGGCAGACATGAGGAGGTCTCGGACGGGTCAGGTGATGGGTACCCCCGCCAGCGTGCCCGGCGGAGACGACAGGGCCGCAGGCGCTCAGAGCACCTCGACGGTGTGGTTCATGTTGGTGTAGATGCAGATCTCGCCCGCGATCGTGAGCGACTGGCGCACCACCTCTTCGGCACTCAGTTCCGTGTGTTGCAGCAGGGCGCGCGCAGCCGACTGGGCGTAGGCACCACCGGAGCCGATGGCCACAATGCCGTGCTCGGGCTCCAGCACATCGCCGTTGCCGGTGATGATGAGCGAGGCACTCTGGTCGGCCACGGCCAGCATGGCCTCGAGCCGGCGCAACACGCGGTCGGTGCGCCAGTCGCGGGTGAGTTCGATGGCGGCGCGCACCAGATGGCCCTGGTGCTTTTCCAGCTTGGCCTCAAAGCGCTCGAACAGGGTGAAGGCGTCAGCCGTGGCGCCTGCAAAGCCAGCCAGCACACGGTCATGGTGGAGCTTGCGCACCTTGCGCGCCGTCCCCTTGACGACGACATGACCGAGCGTGACCTGGCCGTCGCCACCAATGGCGACCTGCACCCCGTCAGGGGTCTGTCTGCGGACGCAGACGATGGTGGTTCCGTGAAAAGTTTCCATAGCAGCAATAAGTGGGGATGATCGGCCCGAGCTCAAGTCTGAGCGGGGAGGGACCGTCCAAGGGCACCGCGGAACCGGCTCCGCCGGGCCGCCAGTGCCGCCCCCTGAAGGGGGTCGCGCACAGCGCGGCGGGGGTGATCCAATCAATCGTTACGCAAGACCACCTTGGCGTACTCGGTGATGCCGATGACGTGGAAGAAGGCCGACACCAGGCGGTGGGTGTCCACGAACTGCACCAGGCGACCCTCGGCGTGGTGCCCCGACACCCAGTTCAAGAGGGTACCCGCGGCCGAAAAATCGACGCGGATCAGGTTGCGGCAGGAAATGATGAGCACGTCGGCGCCCATCAGGCGCTGTTCCAGCGCGCTCAGCGTGTCCTGCGGGTCGCCGCGGATCTCGCCCGACAGCTCCACCAGGCCCAGCTGGTTGAATTCGGACGAGGAAGCGTCGGACACGGAGTCGGCCGGGTAGCCCGAGGGCACCTGTTCCAGCACCACCTCGCCCAGCACAGACTGGCCGGTTTCCGGCCCGGCTTCGGAAGACAGCGCCTGGAACTGGCAGCGTGGCTTTTCCCAGCCGGGCGGTGACACCTCGTAGGTGACGCAAAAGTCCAGCGCGGTGAGTTCGAACTCGTCCGGCCGGTTCATCACCCGCAGCACGGCCATGCGCAGTTCCCACCAGAGCTGTTCGACGTCGCGCCGTCCCGACGGGGTGAGGGCCTTCAGGCGGTCGCGCAGTTCACTCGAACCCAGGAAAGCAAGCGAGACGTCCTGATCACCCCACAGGGTGAAGATACCCAGCAAGGCACGGGCCGCCTTGACGTCAATGGTCTCGGCAGGCGACCAGTCGAGCACCCATGGCTGGCTGGCACGCAACAACACATTCTGCAGCGTGCCCACCGCATGGGCGTCGATGTCCGGCTCACAGGCCCAGACGGCACGCAGCGGTCCCGCTGAAGGCTTGAAGGTCTTGCCCGACATCCGCGAAACCGTGTCGGGCATGTCGTACCACTGGGGCGCCGAACGGTTGAACCGGTTGACGAAATCCACGGCCCGGCTCTCGAAGGCGGCCAGCTGCCCGGTGGCCCGGTACAGGTCAAACAGGGCCAGCCAGTCGTCCTGCGCATCCACGCGGTTGCCGTCTTCACCCACGGCGTCGAGCAGTCCCTGCTCGGCACCGGCGTCGTCGCCGTTGGCAAAGCGGATGGCCGCCTCTTCCACCTCGGGGTCCTGTGCCACTTCCTGAACATCCAGCGCAAAAAAATGCGACGCAGAAAACACCGAACTGGAACTGCTGAGATCGCCCTGGGCGGAGGGCGCCATGAGCCCGGTCTTGGCTGCGGGCGCCAGTGCGGGCACCGGCGCTGGTGCACCCAGGGTGACCTCGCGCTGCGGGGTCCAGGATTTCCGCACCGCTGCCGGTGCAGCGGCCGGAGGCAGGGTGTTCAGAGGCGTGAGTGGCTCGGTGTCGGGATGCAGGCCCGCCGCCTCGGTTTCGTTGTACTGCTGCTGGCGACGGCGCTCCTGGGGGTCGGGCAGGGGCTTGATCTCGAGGGCCTCGGCCTTGCGGGCCAGGGGCGTGCCGCCGGTGCTGTGCGCACCACTGCTGAGACTGGAGCCGGTGACCAGCGAGTCGGGGCCCTTGGTCTTCCACCACTGCATCGACATCTGGGCCTCGATCTCGTCGATCTTCTTCAGCGTCATGGCCCGGTCATCGGGCTTCGATGGCAGGCTGCTCTGGAAGAACGACGGCCGAACGCCCTGCCCCTCCTCCTCGCCCGAGGCTTCGCGGCTGCGGATCTTGCGCAACAGGTCGAATTCGCGCTTGCGCACGAAGTCGTTGCGCCGCTTGCGCTCGATCATCTCCTTGAGCGCAGCCTTGCTGTACTCGGTTTCGCGGTCGGCCGCGCGCGTGTCCAGGTCCGACCAGCTGGTGGTCGGATGGCGCACGAACTTCACCACTTTGGAGAGGAAGCCGCCGCTGGAGTCGTCCTTGGACATGGAGTGGGATGCCGGTGGAAGAGCTGAATGGACCGGGGTCAGTCCCCGAACATCTTCTGCTTCAGCTCGCGGCGCTGCTGCGCTTCCAGCGACAGGCTGGCGGTCGGGCGCGCCATCAGGCGGCCCACGCCAATGGGTTCACCGGTTTCTTCGCAGTAGCCATAGTCGCCCGAATCGATGCGGGAGATGGCCTGCTCGATCTTCTTGAGCAGTTTGCGCTCGCGGTCGCGGGTGCGCAGCTCCAGCGCGTGCTCTTCTTCGATCGTGGCGCGGTCGGCCGGATCGGGCACGACCACCGTGTCTTCCCGCAGGTGCTCAGTGGTCTCGCCGGCGTTGGCCAGCATGTCGGCGCGCAGCTGCGACAGCTTGCGCCGGAAGAATGCCAGCTGCAGGTCGCTCATGTACTCGGTGTCGGGCATGGCGTGCACATCCTGGTCGGTCAGCTCCTCGACCGAGAGGGTTTTCCAGTTGTTGGCCCGCTTGGGATCTTTCTGGACGGAGGAAGGCACGGGAGGGGTCATGACAGCACGTTCGTTCATATGGGAAAAAGTAGCCTTGGCGGCGTCGGGAGCGTGAGTGGGCACCACCGCGGCCTGCGTCATCTGCTCCATCATGACTTTCTTAGCGGCCCGCTTGCCCAGAGGGCGCGGGGTCGGTTCGACGATGACGGGGCCGGGCGCCGGGGCGCTCGCCACCGGTGCCGCGCGGGACGCTGCAGCCTTGGCAGGCTTGGCGGCTGCAGGAGCTTCCGCTTTCGGAGCGGTGGCGGGCTTTTTCGCGGCGGCAGTCGCGGGAGTGGGCTTGGACGGCGGGGTGGCCGCCACTTTCACCGCGGCCTTGGCCGCTGGTTTGACGGCGGGTTTGACCACGGTTTTTTTGGAAGTTGGGGCCGCGGCGGCCGCTGCGGGAGCGGCTCGGCCAGAGGCGGGAGGGGTGGAAGCCGAGGAACCTGAGGAGGCCGGTGCTTTCTTGGCTGCCACGGAGGATGCCGGCTGAGCAGCTGCCTTCTTGCCGGCCGTGGCCGCGCGTGACGGGGCTCCGGCCGCGGCCGGTTTGCCTGCTTTCGCTGTGCTGGTAGCCGAGGCTTTCACAACGGGTCTCCTCTTGATGCCTGACGGTGCGGGTCCGGGGGGTCGAACGCTGCGGCGGGCTGGCTCCTGCTGCGCGCTGATCTTTGCCGGTGGTTCCGGCTGCTCGACGCTGATACCCCGAGGGCGACCGGTCCTGCTGGAGGGTTCAGCGCGAACGCTGGACACCGCCAGGGGGCCCGGCTTGGGGCGCGATTGTAACGAGGTCGGCTTGCGCTCAGGCACAGCCGCTTCCGATCGAAAGCCCAAGCGTTGGAGAAGCGAGACAAAGAGCATGGTCAGATCCTGTTCATGGGGCTGTCATGCACTCGCGGTCCGCCTGGTTCAGACGAGCGCTTGGTCCAGACCCTGGACCAGAATGTCACGCGGCAGATCGAGGCCGATGAACACCATCTTGCTCACCCGCTGCTCACCTTCGGCCCATTGCGGCCCCAGGTCGCTGCCCATGAGCTGGTGCACGCCCTGGAAGATGACCTTGCGGTCGGTGCCTTCCATGTCCAGCACGCCCTTGTAGCGCAGCATGCGCGGGCCGTAAACCTGAACGATCGCTCCCAGGAAGTCTTCCAGCTTGGCTGGGTTGAAGGGCCGTGTTGCCCGGTAGACGAAGCTCTTCACATCGTCGTCGTGATGGTGGTGATGGCCGTGGCTGCCATGGTCGTGCTGATGCGACGGGTGGTTGCAAGCCTCACCGGGGGCGTGGTCGTGGTGCTCGTGGCCATGGTCGTGATGCCCATGGTCGTGCCCGTCGTCCACTTTAAGAAAGTCGGGATCGATGTCGAGCTTGGCGTTCAGGTTGAAGCCGCGCAGATCGAACACCTCGCTCAGCGCCACCTCGCCGAAGTGCACCGGCCGCATGGGTGCGCGCGGGTTCATGTGCTTGAGGCGGTGCGTCAGCGCGTCCAGCTCTTCCGGGCTCACCAGATCGGCCTTGCTGATGAAGATCTGGTCGGCAAAGCCTACCTGGCGGCGCGCTTCCTGGCGGTCGTTGAGCTGCTGGGCCGCGTGCTTGGCATCCACCAGGGTCAGGATGGAATCGAGCAGGTACTGCTCGGCGACCTCGTCGTCCATGAAGAAAGTCTGCGCCACCGGGCCGGGATCGGCCAGACCGGTGGTTTCGATGACCACCCGGTCAAAAACCAGCTCACCCTTGCGCTTCTTCTCGGCCAGATCCTGCAGCGTGGCGCGCAGATCGTCGCGGATGGTGCAGCAGATGCAGCCGTTGCTCATCTGGATGATGTTTTCCTGGGTGTCGGCCACCAGGATCTCGTTGTCGATGTTCTCTTCGCCAAACTCGTTTTCGATCACCGCGATCTTCTGGCCGTGTGCCTCGGTCAGCACGCGCTTGAGCAGGGTGGTCTTGCCAGAGCCGAGGAAGCCGGTGAGGATGGTGGCGGGGATCAGTGACATGGCGGAAAGGACTCGGACATCAAGGCGGGAAAAGGCTCTTGCCGGGGAGTGTATTCGACCTCTTTTTCAGAAAGTGTGCGTCAGGTCAATACCGCCCGCTCTCAGACGCCCGACTTCATCACCACCAGCCCCTTGAGGTACTCGCCCTCGGGAAACTGCAGGGTCATGGGGTGGTCGCTGGCGCCGCCCAGACGTTGCAGAATCGCGCCGTCCACGCCTGCATCGAGCCCCGCGGAGGCCACGATCTTGTGAAAGAGCTCCACGCCGATGCCACCCGAGCACGAGAAGGTGAACAGCACACCGCCCGGTTGCAACAATTTGAAAGCGAGGCGGTTGAGGTCCTTGTAGGCCCGCGCCGCACGTTCGGCGTGCGCTGCCGTGGGCGCGAGCTTGGGCGGGTCGAGCACGATGGCGTCGAACTGGCGGCCCTCGCCGATGAACTGGCGCAGGGAAGCGTTCACGTCCGCGTCCAGGAAGGTGGTGCGTGAGGCGTCAAATCCGTTGAGGGCCACGTTGGCCGCCGCCTGCTCCAGCGCTGGCGCCGAAGAGTCAATCGAAGTGACGTGCCCTGCCCCGCCGGCCAGGGCGGCCACGGTGAACCCGCCGGTGTAGCTGAAGCAGTTGAGCACCTGCGCAAAGCCGAGCCGGCGCGTGTAATCGAAGCACACCTGACGGCTGTCGCGCTGGTCCAGGTAATAGCCGGTCTTGTGGCCTTGCGCGATGTCGAGCCCGAGGCGCCAGCCGTGCTCCACCAGCTCAAAGGCCGTCGGGCCGCTGCCGCGCAGCCAGCCCGTGGCTTCAGGCAGGCCGTCGAGCTTGCGCGAACTGGTGTCGGACCGCTCGTACAGGCGTTCGCAGCCGGTGATGGTCAGCAAGGCGTCGGCAATCGCGTCTTTCCAGCGCTCCACCCCGCAGGCGGTGAACTGCGCCACCAGCGTGTCGCCGTAGCGGTCAACGATCAGCCCCGGCAGGCCGTCTGACTCGCCGTGCACCAGGCGCAGGCCGTTGCTGTCGATGCCCAGGCGGCTGCGCAGGCCGATGGCGGAGGCCAGCCGCTCACGCAGGAAACCCGCGTCGATGCGCTGCGATTCGTCAAAGCTCCAGGCCCGCACGCGGATGCGCGAGGTGGGCGAGAAAGCGCCCCAGGCCAAAAATGCGCCCTCGTGGCTTTCCACGCGCACGGTTTCACCGGCGTCGGCGCCGCCTCGGGCAATGGCGCCGTCGAACACCCAGGGGTGGCGGCGCAGCAGCGAGCGTTCTTTGCCCGGTTTGAGTCGTATGGTTTTCATGGGGGTATTGTCCCCCCTGCGCCGCAGAGAGGACGCTCCCCCCGCGCCGCCTGCGGCGTCACCCCCGAAGGGGCTCGCGGCTTGGCCAGTTCCACGGTGCCCTGGAACAGCGGCTCCTCCGGCGAACGTGCCTCCTTCCAAGGATGCGGCGGCACCGGCTGCACCGGGCCGCTCGCATCGCCCCTCGAGGGGGTGACGCGCCGCGAGGCGCGGCGCAGGGGTGGTCAGTTCAGGGGCGCAGGTAGACGTAGCCTTCGTTGGCCTGCAATCGGGCCACCTCGGCCACGCCAGAGGGCACCACCTTGGCTTCCATCGCCAGCTTGGAAGCGTCAATCTTGCGCGACACCAGGGTGTTGTTGCAGACGCGGAATTCCACCCCGCGAGCGGCCAACGCGCCGATGTTGCCGGCAAAGGACTGTTCCATCTGGTTGGTCGCACCTTCGATCAGAAAGTCGATGCCCAGCCCATGGGTGACCACCACGATCTTGGCCGTCGGGTCGGCATCCAGGTGGTTGCGGATGTTGTTCATGGCCCGCGAAGCCTGGGGAATGCCCTCGCTCATGTGGTAGACCACCTTCACCGGCGCGGTAGTGGCTGCTGGAGCCGCTGTCTGCTGAGCATGAACTGGAATTGAAAGAACGAGTGCGGCGGAGACCAGCAGGGCGCGCAGAGCAGCGATGGAAGTGGACATGAAAAGCTCCAGTTGTTTGCAGAAGTGATTGCTTATGGACGGATTGTCCGCGCTGCACCGCACAGAACCACCGGGATTACCCGGGTGTGCTTGGTTTGCGGACTGGCGTGTCGACCGGCGGCGGCGTCCCGGCTGCGGGAGCCGTGCGGGCCTGGGCCCGCGGGTGGGCCGCATCGTACACCTGGGCCAGGTGCTGGAAATCGAGCCGGGTATAGACCTGCGTGGTGCTGATGCTGGCATGGCCCAGCAGCTCCTGCACCGCGCGCAGGTCGCCGCTGGACTGCAGCACATGGCTGGCAAACGAGTGGCGCAACATGTGCGGGTGCACCGGGGTGGCCAGCCCGGCCAGCAGCGAACGCCGCTTCAGGCGCACCCGGATGTGTTGTGGCGTGAGGCGCTGGCCGCGCGCACCGATGAACAGCGCGGGCTCGTCGCCGGCCCAGTCCGGGCGATGCGCCAGCCAGGCGGCCAGCGCAGCCAGCGCCGCGCCCCCCACCGGCACGCTACGGCGCTTGGCGCCCTTGCCCAGCACATGGGCCTCGCCCGCGGGGGCGTCGACCCAGCCGCGCGCGGCGGCGCTGGCCCGCACATCCAGCCCCACCAGCTCGCCAATGCGCAGGCCGCAGCCGTACAGCAGCTCGGTGATGCAGCGGTCGCGAGCCTCCAGCGCCGGGTGATCGGCCTCGTGCTCGTACGAGGCCAGCTGCACCGATTCGTCCACGCCCAGCGCCTTGGGCAGGGGCTTGCCGGCCTTGGGCGCGCGCACGTCCTGCACCGGGTTGTGATCCATCAATCCCTGGCGACCCAGCCAGATATAGAAACCACGCCAGCCCGAAAGAATGAGAGCGATGCCCCGCGCAGTGCGCCCGCCGCTGTGCATCTGCGCCACCCAGCGGCGGATGTGCGGCTGCTGCACGGCCCGCAGGGCAAGCCCCGCCGTCTGCGCCTGCTGCACGAGCTTCTCCAGGTCGAGCGTGTACAGCGCCACCGTGCGCTCGGCCAGGCGTTTCTCCACCCGCACATGCTGCAGGTAGGCTTGCACCAGCGCGTCGTCGTCCGTGGCGGGGTCCGCCTGGGGCATGGGGGAGGTCAGACCAGTTCTGGCGGCACGACCGGGCGCAGGCGGGTGAGCGCCGCACTGGTGAGCTCACCGATGCGTTCCAGGAAGTCGGTGCCCATGTCGGCACCGAAGCGCTGCGCATCGGACGAGGCCAGCACCAGCAGGCCGAACGCCTGCGGCGCCAGGCCGGCGCGCAGCGGAATCAGGGCCAGCGAAGCCGCAGCAGCCGGGTCGTCGAGCCACTGGGCGGCCTCCAAGCCGGGGTTGGTGCCGCAGTAAGGCCGCGTGAGCGAGGAGGCGAAGGTCATCACGTCGTCGCTCGCCCCCTGTGCAAAGGGCTCCTGGGCGTACTCGGGCGACACCGCCCACACCTTGATGGCGACCTGCGGCACCAGAAACTGGGCGGCGATCTGTTCGGCTGCCACCGCGGGCAGTTCGCGCGCATCGCGCGTGCGCAGCAGCTCGCGTGTCCAGCGCTGCAGCTTGTCGGCAATGGCGGTGTTCTCGTGACCGTGGCGGATCATCTCGGCCGCTTTCAGCTCCAGGCCCTTGATCTTTTCTCGCAGCAGCTCGGCCTGTCGCTCCTGCAGGCTCACGGCGCGGTGACCGTGCGGGCTGGTGAGCTGCACGGCGGCCAGCAGGCTGGCGTGGCGCGCAAAAAAGTCCGGTGTATTCGACAGGTACTCGGCGATGTCGTCTTCGGTGATGGGTGCGAGGGGTTCGTTCGGGTTCATGGTCTTGGGGTGGGTTGTGGCCGTCAGACCGGTTCAGAAACAGGGGAGAGGCTCGCCGCCTCGGGTACGTCGACGCTGCCTTCAAACACGCTGGTGGCCGGGCCGGTCATGCGCACCGGGCCGTCGTGCGCCGGGCTGTCGCGCCATTCGATGGTGAGCACGCCACCGCGGGTGTGCACATCGACGCGGGCGTCCAGCAGGCCGAGGCGGATGCCGGCCACCACGGCCGCGCAGGCGCCGGTACCGCAGGCCAGCGTTTCGCCGGAGCCCCGCTCGAACACGCGCAGGCGCACCGCGCCGCGGTTGAGCACCTGCATAAAGCCGGCGTTGACGCGGCGCGAAAAGCGCGGGTGGCGCTCGATCAGCGGGCCCCAGTGCAACACCGGCGCGGTGTCCACGTCGTCCACCAGCAGCACCGCGTGCGGGTTGCCCATGGACACCACCGCCACCTCGTGTTCGCCAGCGCCACCCAGCGCCAGCGGCCAGCGCTCGAAGCTGCCCATGGGGCGGGCCTTCAGCCCGGCAGCGTCGAAGGGCACTCTGCCATGGTCGAACACCGGGGCGCCCATGTCGACGGTCACGCGGCCATCGGGGTTGAGGCTCAGCTCGATCTCGCCGTTCTTCACCTGCACGCGCACGGGGTTGCGCGTGGTCAGGCCCTTGTCGTGCACGTAACGAACGAAGCAGCGCGCGCCGTTGCCACAGTGCTCGACCTCGCCGCCGTCGGCGTTGTGGATCACGTATTCGAAGTCCAGCCCCGGTGCGGGCGCGGGGCGCACGCTCAGGATCTGGTCGGCGCCGATGCCGAAATGGCGGTCGGCCAGCCAGCGGTACTGGGCCGTGCTCAGACCGAGCAGGCCGCGGGTCTCGTCGAGCACGATGAAATCGTTGCCCGCGCCCTGCATTTTGGTGAACCGGATGTGCATGGGCGGATTATCCGTCCAGCCGGCGACCGACTCGCACGCCCGACACGCAGCGGACAGGGAGCCGGGGAGCCGCTGCCGCACAATGTTGTCCATGGTCCGCCACACCCAACTCCTGCACCCCCAACGCCCTCCCGCCGCGCTGCGGCCCGCCGCCACCGTGCTGCTTCTGCGCGACAGCGCCGACACGGCCCGCCCGGGCGTCGAGGTGCTGATGACGCGCCGCTCCATGACGGCAAGCTTCGCCCCCGGTGCCCACGTGTTCCCGGGCGGTGGCGTCGACGCCGCCGATGCGCAGGCGGGTGGCCAGTCCACACGCCGCGCGACCCAGAGCGACCTGCACCTGACGCAGGCCATCGCCGCCATCCGCGAGAGCTTCGAGGAGCTGGGTGTGCTGCTCGCGCGACGCGCCGATGGCGCGCACCTGGGCACCGCGCAGATCGCCGCGCTCGACCGCAAGGCGCCATTCGCCGCACAGTGCGCGGCCCACGGCCTCACGCTGGACGGCGCCGAGGTGTTCGTGCTGGCGCACTGGATCACCGACCGCGACCTGCCCCGCCGCTTCGACGTGCCTTTCCTCGTGGCCCGCATGCCCGAAGGGCAGGAGCCCGTGGCCGACGAATCGGAGCAGTTCGAGCCGGTCTGGGTACGCCCGGCCGACGCGCTGGCCCGCCACGCCGCGGGCGACTTCTTCATCATCTTCCCCACCATCCGCACGCTGGAACGGCTGCAGGCGTACGCCTCGGTACAGGCGGTGCTGGACGCCTGCGCGGTCAACGACGAGCCGCTGTTCACCAGCTGCCCACGCGCCGGCCTGCTGCAGGGCGCGGAATCTCGCCACATGGAGCACGAGCCCCCGTTTGGCGAGCTGGCGTTGACCAGCCCGGACGGGCAGATCGTGCACCACCTGGACTGGCAGCACGACCACGCGGTGGCGCTGCTGAAAAACGTGCAGCGCCTGACCGCACCGAACCCGGGCTTCATGACCGGCCCCGGCACAAACAGCTACCTGGTGGGCGACCCCGCCACCGGCCACATCGTCATCGACCCGGGACCGGACGAGCCGGCCCACATCGAGCGCCTGTGGCGCGCCGCCGGAGGCGACATCCGCGCCATCGTCTGCACCCACTCGCACCCCGACCACTCACCCGGCGCGCCGCGGCTGCAGGCGCTGTGCACCGCGGCCGGGCGCGAGAAACCCGCCATCCTCGGGCTGCCCAGCGAAGCTTCGGCGCGCGAACACAGCCGCTTCGCCCCCGAACGCACCTTGGCCGATGGTGAGCGCCTGACACTGCAGGCGACCGATGGCACCCGCCACACCCTGCTGGTGGTGCACACCCCCGGCCATGCGGCCAATCACCTGTGCCTGGTGCTGGAGGAAGACGGGCTGCTGTTCAGCGGCGACCACATCCTCAACGGCAGCACCACGGTGATCGACCCGCCCGACGGCAACATGGCCGCCTACCTCGACTCGCTGGACCGCCTGGCCGCGCTGTGCGACCGCCACCGCATCGACTTCATCCTGCCCGCGCATGGCTACGTGCTGGGCGACCTGCGCCGCAGCCCGGACAACCCGTCTGCCCCAGCAGAGGGCGGCGCCAAGGCGGCCATCACGCACCTGAAGGCACACCGCCTGGCGCGCGAAGCCAAGGTGGCCCGCGCCATGACCGCCCTGCCCCAGGGCACGGCCGACGATTGGGTGAAGCTGGCCTACGACGACGTGCCCGAGCGCCTGTGGCCGGTGGCCCGGCGCTCGCTGCTGGCGCATGTGGAACGCATCCAGAGTCTGGGCGGCTTCAATTTATGAAAGGCCACTTCGGCTCCGCGAAGACCTGGACGGCTCTGGCCCTGGCTTGCGTGGTTTTTCCCGCAGCTGCCAGCATGAATCTCGCGCTGGACAAAGGCTGCCTCAGCTGCCACGGCACGGGCGCGCGCGGCAAGGCGCCGACCATGGCCGTCCTGGCCGCGCGCTATGCCAGTGCGAAGGGCAACGAAGCCGAGATCGCGCGCCTGTCGGCGCATCTGCGCGAACACCATTTGTTTGGTGGCGTGCCCGCGCATGAACGCCTGAGCGGCGAAGAAGCCGAGCACTTCGTGCGCTGGCTCGTGGATGGCGGGCGCTGAGACCGGCCCCGTGCGCCTCGCCTTTGTGTCCGACATTCACGGCAACCTGCCTGCCCTGCAGGCGGTGGTGGCGGACATCGCGCGGCGCCAGGTCGACCGGGTCATCAACCTCGGCGACAGCGTGAGCGGTCCGCTGCTGGCCGAGCAGACCGCGCAATACCTGATGACGCAGGGCTGGCTGCACCTCGCGGGCAACCACGAGCGGCAGCTGCGGGACCGCCCGGTGGCCCGCATGGGTGCGTCGGACGCGCAAGCCCATGCGCAGCTGAGCCCGCAATCGCTGGCGTGGGTGGCCTCTCAGCAGCCCACGCACCGGCTGAGCCAGGACGTGTTCCTGTGCCACGGTTCACCGCGCAGCGATCTCGAGTACTTTCTGGAAACGGTCTCGCCGCAGGGCCTGCGCCTGGCCACGGCCGACGAAATCCAGGCGCGTCGCGGCGACACCCCCGCCCGCCTTCTGGCCTGCGGCCACAGCCACGTGCCGCGTGCCCTGCGCTCACCCGATGGCTGCCTGCTGCTCAACCCGGGCAGCGTCGGGCTGCCGGGTTACGACGACGAGCACCCGCACCCGCACTGGGTCGACAACGGCAGCCCCGACGCACGCTACGCCATTGCCGAGCAAGGTTCTGACGGTGTCTGGAAAGCCGAATTGCATGCGGCGCCGTACGACCACGGCGCCATGGCGGCGCTGGCGCGCCGCAACGGCCGCGAAGACTGGGCCGTGCCGCTGGCCACCGGTTACGCGCTGCGTGGCACAGCCACCGCCATCGGCTGAGACCCAGCGCGACGTCAGCCGATAGCGCCATGGCGCTGATTTGAATAAGTGTGAAGCGCGCCGTTACGCCGGATTCTGTGCACCCGCGGCCTTCTTGCGAAAGCCCCGGGTGTGACCGTCATTCATCTGGGCCGGGGGTCACCCACCCGGCTCGGTGCTACCTACCCGCCAGCTCCGCGGAACCACGTCAACGCTGGCCTATTTGGTATTGCTGCGCGTAGAGATTGCCCGTTTCACCCGCACTGAAGCGGCTCGTCTCTGTTGCTCTGATCCTCACCTTAGGGCCCTTGGAGCAAGCTCCTCGGGCTGGTCGGTGGAGAGGTGTTACCTCCTACGCTGTCCTGTGCAGTCCGGACGTTCCTCCAGCACTCCCTTTCGGGTTCCCTTGCGGGCTGTGCCAGCGACGGCCTGGCGCGCTTCACGCCGGTATTATCGGTGCTCTTCACCGCCGCCCTGCCGGCCGCCTGCTTGATAACCACAAGCCCCAGTCCCGACCATGATCCGCCTCTCCGAACTCAAGCTCCTCCTGGCCGAGGTGCCGGCCGAACACCGCCGTGCAGCCGACGCCCCGTCTGAAACCGACGAGGACCGCACGCCGCCGCCCCACCCCGTCGACAAGCTGACCCGCCTGGCGGCCACGCAGCTCGGCGTGTCACCCGAGCAGATCGCCACGCTGCACGTCTTCAAGCGCAGTTTCGACGCCCGCAAGGCCGATCTGCTGGCGGTCTACATCGTCGATGTGACGCTGGCCGACCCCTCGCTCGAACCGGAACTGCTGGCGCAGCACGCCGGCCACCCGCACATCCAGCCCACGCCCGACATGGCCTGGCACCCGCCCGGCCACGCGCCGGCCGGGTTTCCGGCCATTGAAGCCGAGCGCCCGGTGGTGGTGGGCCTGGGGCCTTGTGGCCTGTTCACCGCGCTGGCGCTGGCGCAGATGGGGCTGAAGCCCATCGTGCTGGAGCGTGGCAAGCCGGTGCGCGAACGCACCAAAGACACCTGGGGTCTGTGGCGCAAGCAGGTGCTCAACCCCGAGAGCAACGTGCAGTACGGCGAGGGCGGTGCCGGCCTGTTTTCCGACGGCAAGCTCTACAGCCAGATCAAGGACCCGCGCTTCCTGGGCCGCAAGGTGATGCAGGAATTCGTGGATGCGGGCGCGCCGCCCGAAATCCTCTACATGGCGCATCCGCACATTGGCACCTTCAAGTTGGTGAAGGTGGTCGAGGCCATGCGCGAGAAGATCATCGCGCTGGGCGGCGAGATCCGCTTCCAGCACCAGGTCTGCGGCCTGCGGCTGACCTCTGACGGCGACAGCCAGCGCATCAGCAGCCTGCAGGTGCGCCAGCTGGCCACGGGCGAGACGGTGGACATGCCGGTGCAGCACGTGGTGCTGGCGCTGGGGCACAGCTCGCGTGACACCTTCGCGTTGCTGCATGACGCCGGCGTGTTCATGGAAGCCAAGCCTTTCTCGGTCGGTTTTCGCATCGAACACCCGCAGGGCGTGATCGACCGTGCGCGCTGGGGCCGCCACGCCGGGCACCCGCTGCTGGGCGCAGCCGACTACAAGCTGGTGCACCACGCCAGGAACGGCCGCGCCGTCTACAGCTTCTGCATGTGCCCGGGCGGCATGGTGGTGGCCGCCACGTCCGAACCGGGGCGTGTGGTCACCAACGGCATGAGCCAGTACTCGCGCAACGAACGCAATGCCAACGCCGGCATGGTGGTGGGCATCGAGCCCGCCGACTTTCCGCAGACCTTCCCGCAGGACCTGCCCCTGTGGACCGCTGCCTTCGGCGAGACCGTCGGCCCGCGTTACGCGCAGCAGGCCCAGGCGCTCGCGGCACAGGGTGGCACGCACCCGCTGGCGGGCATCGTGCTGCAGCGTGAACTGGAAGCGCGCGCCTACGTGCTGGGTGGCGGCACCTACGAGGCGCCCGGCCAGCTGGTGGGCGATTTCGTGGCGCAGAAGGCTTCGACCACGCTGGGCACGGTGGAACCGTCGTACCAGCCGGGCGTGAAGCTGGGCGACCTGAGCCCCGCCCTGCCCGCCTACGCCATCGAGGCCATGCGCGAGGCGATTCCGGTCTTTGGCCGCAAGATCAAGGGTTACGACATGGCCGACGCGGTGCTCACGGGCGTGGAAACCCGCACCAGCTCACCGCTGCGCATCACGCGGGGCGACGACTACCAGAGCCTGAACACCATCGGCCTGTACCCGGCGGGCGAAGGCGCGGGCTACGCCGGCGGCATCCTGTCGGCCGGGGTGGATGGGTTGAAGGTGGCCGAGGCGATTGCCCGCGGCATCCTGGGGGCGGGCGTGCCCGCGTCAGTCGCCGGTTAACGAAGCTTTACATCTGACGCATCATGTCTTGACAGACGGTGCGCAAGATGCAGGCTCCTCACCCTCAGGAGCCACCTCCATGATCCGTCAGTCAAAACCCGTTCTACTCCCCCTCCTCACGGGCGTCCTCGCCCTGGGCACCGCCGGGCTGGCGCAGGCACAAGAAGAACAGGGCCGCGTGCTCAGCACCACCCCGGTGGTGCAGCAGGTGGTGGTCCCGCGCCAGGTCTGCCAGGACCAGGCCGTCACCGTGCCCGGCCAGAAATCCGGCGCGGGCGCCGTCATCGGCGGCATCGCCGGCGGTGCCATGGGCAATGCCATCGGCAACGGCGGCGGTCGCGCCCTGGCCACCGTGATCGGTGTGGTGGGCGGCGCCATGGTGGGCGACCGCATCGAAGGCAGCAGCGCGCCCACCACCCGGGTCGAACGCCACTGCAGCACACAGAACGTCTACGAAAACCGCACCGTGGCCTACAACGTGGTCTACGAATACGCCGGCCGGCAGTACACCACCCAGATGCCGAACGACCCCGGCCGTTATGTGCGCCTGAGCGTGACGCCGGTCGGTTCGCTGCCGCCTCCGCCCCCCGCGCAGAACATCTACCCGGCGCAGCCCCAGGTGCAGTACCTGCCCGCGGCTCCTGTCACCCGTGTGGTGGTGGGCACCACGTACTACTCCACCCACCCGGTGGGGCCGCAGGTGGTCTATGTGGACGGTCACCGCCCGCCCGGCCACTGGAAGAACGGCCGCGCGTACCGCGATGACCAGCGTCCACGTCACCCGCACGGCGATCACTGGGACCGCCAGTGGCGCTGACCCGGAGGTCCCCGCTCGGGACCTCCCCATGAAAAAAGCGACCCTCGGGTCGCTTTTTTCATGGTCTCGCTCGGGCCGCATGCCCGGGCGCCGAGCGTCAGCGCTGCTGCAGGGCGGCGATGCGCTCTTCAATCGGTGGGTGCGTGCTGAACAGCTTGCCCACGCCGCTGGAAATACCCAGCGCCTGCATGGTCTTGGGCAGTTCGGCGGGGGTCAGGCCACCCAGACGGGCCAGCGCGTTGATCATGGGCTGCTTGCGGCCCATGAGCTGCGCGGCACCGGCGTCGGCGCGGAATTCGCGCTGGCGGCTGAACCAGGCCACGATGATGGCGGCCACGAAGCCGAGCACGATGTCCATCACGATAGTGGTGACCATGTAGCCGATGCCGGGGCCGGAATTGCTGTCGCTGCCGCGGCGCAGGAAGCTGTCCACCGCGTAGCCGATCACCCGGCTGAGGAACACCACAAAGGTGTTCATCACACCCTGGATCAGCGTCATGGTGACCATGTCGCCGTTGGCGATGTGGGCCACTTCATGGCCGATCACCGCCTCGACCTCTTCCTTGGTCATGTTCTGCAGCAGGCCGGTGGACACGGCGACCAGCGCCGAGTTCTTGAAGGCGCCCGTGGCAAACGCGTTGGGCGCACCTTCGAAGATGGCCACCTCGGGCATGCCAATGCCAGCCGTCTGGGCAAACTTCTGCACCGTCTGAACGATCCAGGCTTCGTCCGCGGTCTGCGGCTGGTTGATCACGCGCGCCTTGGTGCTGAACTTGGCCATGGGCTTGCTGATCAGCAGCGAGATGATGGCGCCGCCAAAACCGATGACGAGCGAGAAGCCGGCGAGCGCCGTCATGTCCAGCCCGTTGGCCGTGAGGAAGCGGTCCACACCCAGCAGGCGGGTGGTGATGAGCAACACCGCCATCACGGCGAAGTTGGTCAGGACAAACAGGACGATGCGTTTCATTTTTTCTCCAGTGAATACACGGCGGTGAAGACACGACAGGGCGGGCGCCGGGCTTGCACATCGGACCTCGACCGTGGCGGCCAGGTTCCCTTGGCATGCCACGGCGCGAAGCCCGCTGCACCGCCAGCGGGACGGCGCATGATACCGAGAAAACAGTATGGGGGCTGCGCCCCGGAATTCAAGAAAAATGCCTTGAATTTCAAGGGCTTGGCGCGGGGCGGGGAGCCCGGAACACGGCCGCATCGCGGTAGAAGGCCGGGTCTTCGTTGGCCGGCCACCAGCCGGGCACGCCCAGCACCGGCAGCGGCGTGAAGGGCTTGCGCGCCAACGCGTCGGCTTGCAGCTGCTCGACCAGCCAGGCGTCCCAGGCGGCGAGGTCATCGCCCAGCGCCAGCGGCACCGGCCGGCACAGCACATGGGCGGTGATCGATTTGTAGGGCGCCACCAGTTTTTCCAGCAAGGCATGCCCGGGCAGCACCAGACGGGCCTGCGCCCAAAGCGGGCGCAGCGTCACGAACAGCTGCGTCCAGTCGCGGGCCACCAGCGCGTCCCACAGCTCGGGCGGGGCCTGCAGCAGGGCGGCGTTTTCGTCGAACAGGGTCAGCGCGTCGCGCAAGGGGCCTCGCACCTGCCCCACCCCGGCGGTGGCAATGGCGCTGGCCTGCAGCTGGTTGAGGCGGCGCTTGGACAACGGGAAACGCATCCAGCACAGGCCGTTGAAGAAGTCGTGCAGGCCTTCGCGGGTGGGTACGCAGCCGGTGTCGAAGATGTGGCTTTCGTACGCGGCTCCCGGGGGCAGGTCGGACTGGGGCACGAACCGGGGCATGGGCACGCCGCCCCCCTCACCTGCCAGCCGGTCGTTGAGCGCCTCTGGCAGTCCGGCCCCCGCTTCGCAGGCCTGGCGCACCGCCTGCCCGTCGGCAGCAAAGGGCGCGAACCAGGGCGCCGGCCAGTCGGGGGCCGGCCAGGCCACTGCGGCGGCGCAGGGCGTGCACACGGTCGGGCAGGCGCTCAGGCCACCAGGCGCCAAGGCAGCGCCTCACCACCGCGCAGGGGCTTGAGTTCGGCTTCGCCGAAGCGGAAGCTCTCGGGCGTGGTCCAGCTTTCGCGTTTGAGCGTGACGGTGCCGGTGTTGCGCGGAAGGCCGTAGAAGGCCGGGCCGTGGAAGCTGGCAAAGGCTTCGAGCCTGTCCAGCGCGCCCACGGAGTCGAAGGCCTCGGCGTACATCTCCAGTGCGGCGTGTGCGGTGTAGCAGCCGGCGCAGCCGGTGGCGTGCTCCTTGAGGTGCGCCGGATGGGGCGCGCTGTCGGTGCCCAGGAAAAAGCGGTCGCTGCCGCTGGCCGCTGCGGCCAGCAGGGCCTGGCGGTGGGTTTCGCGCTTGAGCACGGGCAGGCAGTAGTAATGCGGTCGGATGCCGCCGGTGAAGATGGCGTTGCGGTTGTAGAGCAGGTGGTGCACGGTGAGCGTGGCGGCCGTGAACGGGCCGGCCTCGGCCACGTAATCCGTCGCCTCTTTGGTGGTGATGTGCTCCATCACGATCTTCAGCTCGGGGAAATCGCGGCGCAGCGGGATCAGCTGCTGGTCGATGAACACCGCCTCGCGGTCGAACAGGTCGATGTCGGACGAAGTGACTTCGCCGTGCACCAGCAGCAGCATGCCGGCCTTCTGCATCGCTTCCAGCGTCTTATAAGTCTTGCGGATGTCGGTCACGCCGGCGTCGCTGTTGGTGGTTGCGCCGGCCGGGTAGAGCTTGGCGGCCACCACTCCGGCCCCGCGCGACCGGGCAATTTCGTCGGGCGGCAGGTTGTCGGTAAGGTAGAGCGTCATCAGCGGCTCGAAGGACACCCCGGCGGGCACGGCCGCCAGGATGCGCTCGCGGTAGGCCACGGCCTGCGCCGCGGTGGTGACCGGCGGGCGCAGGTTGGGCATGATGATCGCGCGGCCAAACTGCGCGGCCGTGTGCGGCACGACGGTGTGCAGGGCCTCGCCGTCGCGCACGTGCAGGTGCCAGTCGTCCGGGCGGGTGATGGTGAGGGTGTCGGGGGCTGTGGTGCTCATGCCTTCTATTTTCGCACCCCGCGCCCCGCCGCCCCCGGCCGCAGCCCCCGCTCAGAGCGTGTAGTCGCCGCTGGCCTCGGGCTGGAACAGCAGGGCGGCCACCTGCCCCGTTTCACACCGCCCGTCCGGCCCCGACCAGGTGGCCGCGTCTCCCACGCGCAAGCCGAGCAAGGCGGCACCCACGGGCGAGAGCACCGACACAAAACCGGCCATCGGCTCGGCATCGGGCGGATAACACAGCGTGATGCGCCGCGCCGGCTGGCCCTCGGGGTCCGACAGCAAGACCTGCGAATACATGGTGACCACGTCGGCGGGCACCTGGCGGGGGCTCACCTCGTCGGCGTTGTCCACCAGATCGGCCAGCGCCTGGGTGCGCCCCGCCTGCGGCTGGGCGCGCAGCCAGCGGTGGATGCGGACGCGATCGAGCTCGGTGACGACGCGCAAAGGGGCGGATGGCGGGGCCACGCCCGCAGAAGACAAAACGAATGGCATGTGCACACTCCTGAAACCGTTGATACCCGGAAGGGCCCCGGGCGGCAGCGCCAGAGGGGGCGTGCAGGACACGAATCCCTCTGTTCAGGGGCCCGGCGATCGTGGATGCGCTCAGTGAAGGAGGATGGGTGATCGCCGGGCCGGGTCATGTCCTGGGCGGCGGCCCGTCAGACCCGTCGCCGCAGCGGCCCGCACGCGCGGGCCGCCCGCCGGGGTCACCGGTGGGCGCAGCGTGGGCGGCAGGGGCGTGGACATGCCGGCATCATAGTCCGCCAGCGGTCTGCGGCTGACGGGTCAGCGCACCGGCGAGCGTTCCAGGTGGCTCTGCAGATCAGCCCAGAATTTTTCCACCGGCCCTTTGGCCTTGCGGGCGGTGGGCCGCTCGCGGTAGATGCGGATGTCCAGCGCGGTCTCCAGCTCGCCGCCGGCCGGCACCAGCTTCTTGGCACGCACCTCCTTGCGCACCGCGCTGGCGGGCAGAAAGGCGATGCCATGGCCTTCCAGCGCCATGGCCTTCAGGCCCTCGGCCATGTCGGTCTCGTAAATGCGGTCCAGGTGCACCGGGGTGCGGCTCTGCTTGAGCATCTGGTCCACCGCCCGGCCCAGGTAGGCGCCAGGCGCATAGGCCAGGTAGGGCTGCGGCTGCGTCGCGCTGCCCGGCAGGGCGAACATGGGCGTACCCAGGGCGTCGGGACGGGTGTAGGGCGACAGCACCTCGGCCCCCAGGGGCAGCATTTCGTAGCGCTCGGCGTCGAGCTGGATCGGCTGGGCGGCGTGGTGGTACGAGATGAGCAGGTCACAGCTGCCTTCGGCCAGACGCATCACGGCGTCGTGCACGTTGAGCGCGATGAGCCGGCTCTTGATGGGGCCGCAGCTTTCGCGAAGCCCGCTCAGCCACGACGGGAAAAAGGTGAAGGCCAGCGTGTGCGGCACGGCGAACTCGATCACGTCCTGCGCAGCGGCCGTGTGGGCGCGCATCATGGCGCGCGTGCTCTGCAGGGCCTGCAGCATGTCCAGCGACTGCTCGTAGAGCGTCTGGCCCGCGGGCGTGAGACGCGTGGGGTAGGACGAGCGGTCCACCAGGTCGGTGCCGGCCCAGGCCTCCAGCGACTGGATGCGCCGGGAAAACGCCGGCTGGGTGACGTGGCGCAGCTGGGCCGAACGGCTGAAGCTGCGGGTCTCTGCCAGGCTCACGAAATCTTCCAGCCATTTGGTTTCCATGCGCCGGAATTATGCGCGCCCAGGGGCGGGGGTTGCATACCAAGGGCCTCCTGAGCATGCGGCCCGGCGCAGGCAGCAGCCCCTCGCCGGGCGGCGCTGCTGAGGGCTGTGTGCGCTGGCGCACCGCGCAGGCGCCGCGCCTGCACCAACATGCGCGCAGCACCCGTCCCAACCCATTTCAATCGCCCCTTCGCCCGGCGCATCGCCGTTAAAGGACTGCCTTGGAACTGCCCGACGCCCTGCTGCTGGCACGCATCCAGTTTGCGTTCACGGTCAGCTTTCACTTCCTGTTCCCGGCCATCACCATCGGCCTGGCCAGCTACCTGGCCGTGCTCGAAGGCCTGTGGCTCAAGACCGGCCGCGCCGAGTACATGGACCTGTTCCGCTACTGGGTGAAGATTTTTGCGCTGGTGTTTGCCATGGGCGTGGTCTCGGGCATCGTCATGTCGTACCAGTTCGGCACCAACTGGTCGGTGTTTTCCGACCGGGCCGGCCCGGTGATCGGCCCGCTCATGGCCTACGAGGTGCTCACCGCCTTCTTCCTGGAAGCCGGCTTCCTGGGGGTGATGCTGTTCGGCATGAACCGCGTGGGCAAGGGCCTGCACTTCACCGCCACGCTTATGGTGGCGGTGGGCACCTTCATTTCGGCGTTCTGGATCCTGTCGGTCAACAGCTGGATGCACACGCCGACCGGTTACGCCCTGAACGAGCACGGGCAGTTCATCGCGGCCGGCAGCTGGCTCGACATCATCTTCAACCCCAGTTTTCCCTACCGCCTGGCGCACACCATGTCGGCCGCCTACCTCACCACGGCATTCGTCATCGGTGGCGTGGCGGCCTGGCACCTGCTGCGCGACCGCGAGAACCAGCGGGTTCGCATCATGTTCTCGATGGCGATGTGGATGGCGGCCATCGTGTCCCCGATACAGATCCTGCTGGGTGACCTGCACGGCCTGAAAACGCTGGAGCACCAGCCGGTGAAGGTGATGGCGATGGAAGGCCACTACCAGAGCTACCCCGACGGCGCGCCGCTGATCCTGTTCGGCATTCCCAACAGCGCGCAGCAGCGGGTGGATTACGCGGTGCAGATTCCCAAGGCCTCGTCGCTGATCCTCAAGCACGACCGCAACGCCCCGCTGGACGGGCTCGACACCGTGCCGCCCGAAGACCACCCGCCGGTGGGCATCGTGTTCTGGTCGTTTCGCATCATGGTCGGGCTGGGTTTCCTGATGGCGGCCCTGGGCCTGTTCAGCGTGGTGGCCCGTGTTCGCGGGCGCCTCTACACCTCGCAGCCGCTGCACCGCTTCGCGATCGCCATGGGCCCGTCGGGCCTGGTGGCGGTCCTGGCCGGCTGGGTGACGACCGAGGTGGGACGCCAGCCCTGGGTGATCCACGGTCTGATGCGCACGGCCGACGCGGTGTCGCCGCTGGCCGCGCCGGCCGTGGCGACCTCGCTGCTGGCCTTCATCGTCATCTACTTCGCGGTGTTCGGCGCCGGCGTGGTCTACATCCTCAAGCTGATGGGCAAGCCGCCCGGGCCCCACGAGCCGCCACCCGCGCACATACCGGTTCGCACCGCCGGCACCACGCCCGCTGCCGCGGTCAAGCCTGAAGCCATCGCCCCCCAGACCGACGGAGGCCGTCCATGAACATCGACCTGACGCTGGTGTGGGCGCTCATCATCGTGTTCGCCCTGTTCGTCTACGTGGTGATGGACGGCTTCGACCTGGGCATCGGCATCCTGTTTCCGCTGTTCCCGGTCGGCCACGAGCGCGACACCGCCATGAACTCCATTGCCCCGGTGTGGGACGGCAATGAAACCTGGCTGGTGCTCGGCGGCGGCGGGCTGCTCGCGGCCTTTCCGCTGGCCTACGGCGTGATCCTCTCGGCGCTCTACGCGCCCATCATCGCCATGCTGCTGGCGCTGGTGTTCCGGGGCGTGGCCTTTGAATTCCGCTGGCGCGACCCGGGGCACCGCCGCATCTGGGACATCGCTTTCACCGGCGGCTCCTTCGTGGCGGCGTTGTCGCAAGGCATCGTGCTGGGGGCGCTGCTGCAGGGCATTGCGGTGGAGAACCGGGCCTACGCCGGTGGCTGGTGGGACTGGCTAACGCCCTTCACCCTCATGACCGGCGTGAGCGTGGCAGTGGCCTATGCCCTGCTGGGCGCGACCTGGCTGATCCTGAAAGCCGAAGGGCCGCTGCAGCAGCAGGCCCGGCGGCAGGCGCGCTGGCTGGGCGCGGGCACGCTGGTGGCGATAGTGGCGGTGAGTCTTGCCACGCCCTTTCTCACCGGCGAATACTTCGATCGCTGGCTGGGGTGGCCGAACATCCTGTGGGTGGCGCCGGTTCCGGTGCTGGTGGCCCTGGCCAGCCTGGGCTTTCTGCGTGCCCTTCAGAAGGGCCGCGAGCTGGCGCCCTTCCTGCTGACGCTGCTCATCTTCCTGCTGTGTTTCGTGGGCCTGGGCGTGAGCGTGTACCCGGACGTGATTCCGGGCGCCGTGACGATCTGGGAGGCCGCCACCGACCGCAGCAGCCAGGTCTTCATGCTGGTGGGCACCGCGCTGGTGATGCCCATGATCCTGGGCTACACGGCCTGGTCGTACTGGGTGTTCCGCGGCAAGGTCAACGATGAGGGGTACCACGCATGAAACCCGGCAACTGGACCGCCTGGCTCACCGTGCAGGACGGAGAACCCCCGCCGCTGCCCGTGCGCCTGCTGTGGATGCTGGGCATCTGGCTGGCCAGCGTGCTCAGTCTCGGACTGGTGGCGCTGCTGCTGCGCTGGGTGCTGGACTGAACCCGGTCGTCAGTCGGCGCCGCTCTGCTGCAGCGCCCACATGCCGGCGTACACGCCACCGCGCGCCACCAGCGCCGCGTGCGTGCCGCGCTCCACGATCTCGCCATTGACCAGCACCAGGATCTCGTGTGCGTCCACCACCGTGGACAGGCGGTGCGCAATCACCAGCGTGGTCTTGTCGCGGGCGGCGGATTTCAACTCGGTCTGGATGGCGCGCTCATTGGCCGAATCCAGCGCCGAGGTGGCCTCGTCGAAGATCACGATGGGCGGGTTCTTCAGCAGGGTGCGGGCAATCGCCACCCGCTGCTTTTCGCCGCCCGAGAGTTTCAGGCCGCGCTCGCCCACCATGGTGCGGTAGCCCAGCGGCAGCCGCTCAATGAAGCTGTGGATGTGCGCCGCCTGAGCGGCCTGCACCGCCGCCTCGTGCCCGGCGTCGGGCCGGCCGTAGAGGATGTTGTATTCGATCGTGTCGTTGAACAGCACCGTGTCCTGCGGCACGATGCCAATGGACTGGCGCACGCTGGACTGCGTGACCGAGCGGATGTCCTGCCCGTCGAGCAGGATGCGGCCACCCTCGTCGTGATTCGTCACGTCGTAGAAGCGGTAGAGCAGGCGCGCGAGCGTCGACTTGCCCGAGCCCGAGGGGCCCACCACCGCCACCGTCTTGCCGGGCGGAATCTCGAAGCTGATGCCGTGCAGGATCTCACGCGCCGGCTCGTAGGAGAAGCGCACGTTATCGAATCGCACCGCGGGCGGACCGCTGAGGGCCAGCGCACGGGCCTGCGGGGCATCGGCAATCTCGCGTTCTTTTTCCAGCAGCACAAACATCTTGTCCAGATCGGTCAGGCTCTGCTTGATCTCGCGGTACAGCACACCCAGGAAACCCAGCGGTATGTAGAGCTGGATCATGAAGGCGTTGACCATCACCAGGTCGCCGAGTGTCATCTCGCCGTTGGCCACGCCCTGCGTGGCGCGGTAGAGCATGAGCACCAGCGCAATGGCAATGACGAGCTGCTGCCCCGCGTTGAGCATGGACAGCGTGGTCTGGCTCTTGATGCGGGCGCGGCGCAGTTTTTCGAGTGCCTCGTCGTAGCGGCGGGCCTCAAAGGCCTCGTTGTTGAAATACTTGACGGTCTCGTAGTTCAGCAGCGAATCCACCGCACGCGACTGGCTGGTCGATTCCAGTTCGTTCATCTCGCGACGGAACTTGGTGCGCCACTCGGTCACCACCACGGTGAAGCTGATGTAGAGCACCAGGGCCACCAGCGTGATCCACACATAGCCCATGTCGAACTTGGTGCCCAGCAGCGCCAGCACCATCGTCACCTCGATCAGCGTGGGCACGATGCTGTAGAGCGAATACGAGATGAGCGACTGCACGCCGCGGGTGCCCCGCTCGATGTCACGCGTCATGCCGCCGGTCTGGCGCTCCAGGTGAAAGCGCAGGCTCAGGGCATGCAGGTGGCCGAACACCTGCAGCGCGATGCTGCGCGTGGCACCTTCGGTGGCCTTGGCAAAGACGAGTTCACGCAGTTCGGTGAACAGCGTGGTGGACAGGCGCAGGCCGCCATAGGCCAGCAGCAGGCCCAGCGGCACCACCAACAGGGCCTGCGGGCTGCCCGGGGAAATGGTCATGGCGTCGACCAGCTCCTTCAGCAGCAGCGGCACGCTCACGTTGGCCACCTTGGCCATCACCATGAAGCCCAGCGCGATCAGCACGCGCCACTTGTACTGCCAGAGATAGGGAAAGAGGCGGCTGAGCGTGGCCCAGTCGGAGCGGCGCGCGGCGGCCGCACCGGGCTCTGAGGGGTGGGCGGGCAAGGGAAGGGAAACCTGGGAGGGGCGCATGAAAGACAATGGCTGCAGTTGACTTCAGATTGTGCCCATGTCCCACGAATCAAGCCCATCCCCCCAGACCAGCCTGCCCAAAGACCGCGAACTGGTGCTCAAGGTCATTCCCATGCCCGCCGACGTGAACGCCAACGGTGACATCTTTGGTGGCTGGGTCATGGCCCAGGTCGACCTGGCCGGGGCCGTGCTGCCGGCCCGCTACGTGCGCGGGCGCATGGCCACGGTGGCGGTGAACCAGTTCATCTTCAAGCAACCCGTCAAGGTGGGCGACATCCTGAGCTTCTTTGCCCACATCTCGCGTGTGGGCAACACCTCCATCACCGTGCAGGTCGAGGTGTACGCCGAGCGTTTCTCGGCCCAGGGGCAGTACGTGAAGGTGACCGAGGCCAGCCTGACCTACGTGGCCATCGACGCGCAGGGCAAGCCCCGGCCGATCCCGCGCGAGGGGCTCAGCCTGCCCGGTACGGGCAGCTGAACGCTCACACCGCGTTCACACCGCCCAGCGCTCGCGCCAGCGGCTGTAAATATGAGCGGCCAGCACCTGGCTGGCGCCCAGGTGGCGCGCGGTGCCGGCCCGCTGGGTGGCCGGGTCCTGCACGCTGTTGCGGTGCAGCAGCACCTGCACTGCATAGGCATCGTCCGGCTGCTCCAGCCAGTCGCTGATCTTGTCGGGCGTGATCTCGATGTGGAACTGCATCGCCAGGTGCTGGCGCAGCGCAAAGGCCTGGTGCGCGCAGGCCGGCGACGAGGCCAGCACCTGGGCGCCGGCGGGCAGCTGCACAAAACTGTCCTGGTGCCACTGGTAGACCACCGGCCGGGGGTCGTCGCCCAGCCATTCGCGGGCCAGCGCGCTGTCGGCCCGCTGGATGGGCAGCCAGCCGATCTCGGGTTGGGGCAGCCGGGCCACCCGGCCGCCCAGCGCCCGGGCGATGAGCTGTCCACCCAGGCAATGGCCCAGCACCGGGATGCCGCGCGCGTCGGCCTCGCGGATCAATGCTTCCGCCTGGCGCAGCGAGGGCCGCGGATCGTTGGCGCTCCAGGCACCCCCCAGCACGGCCAGCCCGCGGATGCCACCCAGCGCGGCCGGGAAGGCATCGCCCGCCTCGGTGCACAGCACGCGCCAGCGAAGGCCCTCGCCGTCCAGCCACTGACCCAGGTAACCCGGGCCGTCTTCCAGCAGGTGCTGCAGCACCAGCACCTCGGGGTCCAGGGTGTTGTCGGTCGTCATGGGTGGATGATGGGCCGCGAGCACCGGTGCAGCGGTTCCATTCGGGACATCGCGAGCGGGGCCGATCGATGTGCGCCGCTTCAGAACCGGCCGTGCCGGCCTTCGCCCTGCGCAAAGCGGGTGGCGCCTTCCAGCGCGTCGGGAATGCGCGCCTTGCCTCGCTGCCATTCCTGCTGCAGCGCCTCGCCCAGCGGCAGGTTCCACTGTTGGAACGCGCTCTCGCGGTCGGCGCGCATCGTGGCCTGCGGGAAACCGGCCAGCTGCTGCGCCAGCGCAATGGCCGCATTGCGCGCTTGGCCGTTGGGCACGACACGGTTGGCCAGCCCCATCTGCAATGCCTCGGCCGCCTCGACCTTGCGCCCGGTGAGGATCAGGTCCATGGCGTGGCCCATGCCGATCAGGCGCGGCAGGCGCACCGTGCCGCCGTCGATCAGCGGCACGCCGAAGCGGCGGCAGTAGACGCCGAAATAGGCGTCGGCTTCCATCACCCGCAGGTCGCACCACAGCGCCAGCTCCATGCCACCGGCCACGGCCGCGCCACTGACGGCCCCGATGACCGGCTTGGACAGCTGCAGACGGGAGGGCCCCATGGGGCCGATGACCCGCGCATCGTCAGACGCAAAGTCGAGCGCGTCCAGCCCGCCCGATTCGCCGCTGGCGGCGAGGCGGGCGCCGTACTGCAGGTCCCAGCCGGCACAGAAATGGCCGTGTGCGCCGTGGAACACCGCCACCCGGGCCAGCGGGTCGTCTTCAAACGCCAGAAAGGCGGTGTGCAGCGCCTGGGCGGTGGGGCTGTCCACGGCGTTGCGCACGTCGGGCCGGTCGAGGGTGATCACCCACACCTCGCCCAGCTGCTCGGTGGTGACGCTGCTCATGGAAACCTCCTCCGTTGCGCACTCATGCGGGCCACCAGCCGACCCGCGGCTCCGATTCGATCCTGGCCAGTTCGTCGGTACCCAGCTCGATCTCGAGCCGCAAGAGCGCACCGGCCATCGCCTTGCCCAGGTTGTCCAGGCGCAGGTTGCGGGCGCCGCCGCCCTGCAGGGCACCGCGCAGCACGAACTTGAGTGCGAGCAGGTTCGGCAGGGGCCAGGCATCCACCTCGCCGGGCAGCCAGGGTGTGAAGTGGGCCTGCACGCGCGCGGCGCTCACCTCGCGCTCGATCGCCTGGTAGCCGGCAGCATTCCACGCGAACAGGCCGAAGTCGACCCAGTCGGCCTTGTCGCCGCTGCGGGCGTGGGCGATGCGGGCCAGCGGCACCCGCACGCGTTGCGAGGTCTCGGTGTTCATGCGTCCTCCTCCAGCAGTTGCACGCGCACGCCGGCTTCCACATCGGCCCGCGGGATCAGCGTGGGCCAGATGCCCAGCAGTTCGCTGGTGTTGTGCAGGCCATTGAAGCCGCAGGTGTAGGCCGGGCCACTCAGGGCCAGCCAGGGAAACAGACGGCCGAAGCCGTCGGCAGCGGCCTTGTGCTGGGTGCGCAGCACCATGCGTGTCCAGATTTCGTTCATTTCGTTGAGGGTGGCCGCATCGGGCAGCGGCGCCAGCGGGCCATGTGCCGAGTTGAGGCCCGGGTATTCCACGTACAGCTCCTCGTGCGGGATGCGCCTGTCGGCCAGCAGCGTGCGCACGGTGGCCTGCGCGGCCTGTGCCTTGTCCCAGGCGTCGGGCCATGAGAAGCCCCAGGTCACCTCGGCCTTGAAGCCGTCGCGGTAGCCGGCCACCACCTTAAGCTGGTCACCGGGCGGCTGGCCGCGCGCGCCGCTAAGGCGCACGCGGTCGTGCCCTTCGTCGTGCAGGGTGATGCCGCCCATGTCCAGCACCACGTCGGGCGAGTGGTAAGCGTGCGGGTTGTGCACCTCGTAAAGCAGCTGCTGGCGCACGGTGTCGAAGTTGACTCGTCCGCCGGTGCCCGGTGCCTTGGTGATGAGGGCGGTGCCGTCGTCCCACACCTCGGCAATGGGGTAGCCGATGTGGGCCAGGTCGGGAATGGCCTGCCAGGCGCCCTGGCTGCCGAAGTTGCCGCCGCTTCCCTGCCCCGAGCATTCCAGCAGGTGGCCCACGGTGAGTCCCTGCGCCAGCCGGTTCAGCCCCGCAGCATCGGTCGGTTTCAGGTCCCAGCCCAGGCTGTGTGCAAGGGGACCGAGGAACAGCGCGGCGTCGGCCACGCGGCCGGTGATGACGATGTCGGCCCCGGCGTCCAGCGCCTGCACGATGGGCTGCGCGCCCAGGTAGGCGTTGCCGAACACCAGGCGCTCGCGCACGCCGGCCACCGGCTCGCCGGTGAACAGGTGGGCCAGCGCACCGGCCGGTGTGGCGGGGTCGAGCAAACGGGGCAGCACGTCGTCGCCGCTGACCACGGCGATGCGTGCGGCCCAGCCCTTGGCCGCGAACGCGGCGCGCACCGCGTGGGCCGCGCCCTGCGGATTGAGCCCGCCGGCGTTGCACACGAAGCGCACCCCGCGCTCGCGCATCAACGGCCACAGCCGCAGCAGCATGGGCAACACGTCACGCGCGTAGCCCAGCGCCGGGTCGCGCTGGCGGTCTTTCTGCAGGATGGCCAAGGTGAGTTCGGCCAGATGGTCGCTGGCGATGAACTGCACACCGCCGCGCTCAATGCTCGCCACCACCGGCTCCCAGTTGTCGCCGTAAAAGCCGAGACCGGCACCGATTCGTATGGACTTCATGGCATGCGCAGGACAGTGAAGTTTTCAGCATAGCGCTCGGACCCCGTTTCACCAAGCGAACGCTTGGCAAAAATGCCTCTTGTGTCGCCTGCGGCACTCTTCTGCGGGAAACCCCCAAGGGCAGGATTTGGGTCCCCGACTAAGCTAGTTAAAAGCACGGGCGTTCGAAAAAATGTCACCCTGCCAACGCAGGTATCTACCCGCTGGTGCCCAAGAGAAAATTTAGGAGACAAGCGTGCAATTGCTGCAACTGCTGATCAGCGGTGTCGCCCAGGGCTGTATCTACGGACTCATCGCCCTGGGTTTCGTGCTGATCTACAAGGCCACCGAAACCGTCAGTTTCGCCCAGGGCGACCTGATGATGGTGGGCGCTTTTGGCGGTCTGGCCACCATGACCATGCTGGGTTTTCCATTCTGGCTGTCGGTGCCGGCTGCCATCGTGGCCATGGGCCTGTTTGGTGTGGCGCTGGAACGCATGGTGATCCGCCCGATCCTGGGCCAGCCGGCGTTCTCCATCGTCATGCTGACCATCGGGGTGGGCTATGTGCTGCGCGGCCTGATCACCATGATCCCGGACATCGGCACCGACACCCACACCCTGCCCGTGCCCTACGCCGGCGAGGTGCTGCGCCTGGGCGGACTGGTGGTGTCGGCCGAGCAGATCGTGGTGATCGCCGTGACCGCCGTGCTGTGCGTGGCGCTGTTCGCCATGTTCCGCTACTCCAAGCTCGGCCTGGCCATGCAGGCCTCTTCGCAGAACCAGCTGGCGGCTTATTACATGGGCATTCCGGTCAAGCGGCTCAACGGCCTGGTGTGGGGCCTGGCCGCTGCGGTCGCGGCCATTGCGGGCCTGCTGCTGGCACCCATCACCTTCGTGCACGCCAACATGGGCTTCATTGGCCTGAAGGCCTTCCCGGCCGCGGTGGTGGGCGGCTTCGGCAGCCTGCCCGGCGCCATCGTGGGCGGCCTGATCATTGGCATCGTGGAGGCGCTGTCGGGCTTCTACCTGCCCGAAGGCGTGAAAGACGTGGCGCCCTACATCGTGGTGCTGCTGATGCTGGTGCTCAAGCCCAACGGCTTGTTCGGCGAAAAACTCCGCAAGAAAGTATGAACACCCCCATCGCTTGCTCGCTGCGCGTAGCCGCTCAGCCCCTCAAGGGGCAACGCCTGTGGCCCGGCAAAGCCGGTTCCACGGCGTTCCCCGTCTGCTCCCCTTCCGCCTCAGGCATCGCTGGTTGAAAGCCCATGAGATTTATCTTTAAAACCGATTACGACCAGGACATTCGCCTGGCCAAGCACGGCGGGCATGTGTTCTGGTACGGGCTGCTGTGCCTGTTCCTGCTGACCGCGCCCTGGGTGATCGAGGAGTACTGGCTCGCCCAGCTCACCTTTGTGCTGATCTATTCCATCGTCGGCCTGGGCCTCATGCTACTGGCGGGTTTCACCGGGCTGTTCTCGCTCGGGCACGCGGCTTTTCTGGGGGTGGGCGCGTACACGCAGGCCATCATGGTCAACGCCGGTGTGCCCTTCCCGATTGCGCTGGCATGTGCCGGCCTGCTGGCGGCCGCCGTGGGCATGGTGGTGGGCCTGCCGGCGCTGCGGGTGAAGGGCATCTACCTGGGCATGGCCACACTGGCTTTTGGCTTCATCGTCGAAGAAGCCATGGCGCGCTGGGAGAGCATGACCGGTGGCAACGCCGGCCTGATGGTGAGCTACCCCTCGATGTTCGGCTGGGAGCTCGACAGCACCAACGAGTTCTACTTTCTGTGCCTCGTGGTCACCGTGGCGGCCACGCTGGCCATCGTCAACCTCATGCGGTCCAGCACCGGGCGCGCGTTCGTGGCCATCCGCGATTCGGAGATCTCGGCGCAGAGCATGGGCATCCACCTGGCGCGCTACAAGACCATGAGCTTCGCGCTTTCGGCCGCGCTGGCGGGCGTGGGCGGCGCGCTGTACGCGCACAAGATCCAGTTCCTGTCGCCCGAGCAGTTCAGCATCATCCAGTCGATCGACCTGCTGCTGCTGGTGGTGATCGGCGGCCTGGGCTCGATCCACGGCGCCTTCCTGGGGGCGATTTTCCTCATCGTCATGCCCCAGCTGATCGCACTGGGCAAAGACTTCCTGCCCGCCGCCATTGGCCAGTCTGCCGGTCTGCAGGGCACCGTGTATGGCCTGGTGCTGATCGCCTTTGTGCTGTTTGAACCCATGGGCCTGTACGGCCGCTGGCTCAAGGTGCGGGCTTACTTCCAGTTGTTCCCGTTCTACCGCAAGGGCATGTTCAAGCGGCAGAAAACCTTTCAAAAATCCGATCGCCTCAAATGACTCGCCCCCGTCACTTGCTCACTGCGTGTAGCCGCATCCCCCCGTCCGGGGGCAACACCTGCGCCCCGGCAAAGCCGGTTGCGCGGTGTTCTGGGTGGGGAATTGTCTCCGGCTGCGCTGCTTGCCATTGTTCTTCTATGGGTTGCCCATGAGTGAAATCCTGCTGTCTGCGAAGGACCTCAGCGTGCGCTTCGGCGGCGTGCTGGCGGTCAACAAGGTGAGCTTCGACGTGAAGCGTGGCGAGGTGTTCACGCTGATCGGGCCGAACGGTGCGGGCAAGACGACCGTGTTCAACCTGATCAGCCGCATCTACACGCCCACCACCGGCACCATCGACTACGCCGGGCCGAACGGCATGCTGCGCCTGACGGAACAGCAGCCCCACAAGATCGCCAGCCTGGGCATTGCGCGCACGTTCCAGAACATCGAGCTGTTCGAGCACGCCACCGTGCTGCAGAACCTGCTGATCGGGCGCCACACGCACCGGCGCACCGGCCTGTGGAGCGAGATCTTCTTCAGCGGCAAAACGCGCGCCGCCGAGATCGAGGCCCGCGAAAAGGTGGAGCAGGTGATCGACTTCCTCGACCTGCAGCACCACCGCGAATCGATGGTGGCCGGCCTGCCTTATGGCGTGCGCAAGGTGGTGGAACTGGCGCGGGCCCTGTGCACCGAGCCCAAGCTCTTGCTGCTCGACGAGCCCTCTTCCGGCCTGAACGTGGAAGAGACCGAAGACATGGCGTTCTGGATCACCGACATCAAGGATGTGCTCGGCATCACCGTGCTGATGGTGGAGCACGACATGTCACTCGTCTCCAAAGTGTCCGACCGGGTGCTCGCCATGAGCATGGGCGCCGAACTGGCCACCGGCACGCCGGCCGAGGTGCAGCGCGACCCCGGCGTGATCGAGGCCTACCTGGGCTCGGTGGACGACGTGTCCAGCCTGCGCCGGGACAACGCGAAGGTGGTGGCATGACCGCTCCGGTAACCGACAACGCCGTGCTGAAGCTGCTCAACGTCGAGAGCGCCTACGGCCCCATCAAAGCCATCCGGGGCGTGAGCCTGCAGGTGCGCCGCGGCGAGATCGCCACCGTGCTGGGCTCCAACGGGGCGGGCAAGACGACGATTCTCAAGACCATCAGCGGCATCATCGACCCGCGCAAGGGCAGCATCGAGTTCAAGGGCGAGAACATCACCGCGCAGGACCCGGCCTTCATCGTGCAGCAGGGCCTGAGCCACGTGCCCGAGGGGCGCGAGGTGTTCCCGCTGCTCTCGGTGCGCGACAACCTGCTCATGGGCGCCTACACCCGCAAAGACCGCGACGGCGTTGCGCGCGACATGGAACTGGTGTTCACCTACTTCCCCATCCTGCGCGAGCGCGCCACACAGGACGCCGGCCTGCTCTCCGGCGGCCAGCAGCAGATGCTGGCCATCAGCCGCGCGCTCATGGCCAACCCCGACCTGATCCTGCTCGACGAACCCAGCCTGGGACTCTCGCCGAAGTTGACCAAGGAGATCTTCGAGATCGTAGTGCGCATCAACCGAGAGCGCGGCACCACCATCCTGCTGGTCGAGCAGAACGCCAACATGGCCCTGAACGCCTCGGACTACGGCTACGTGCTGGAGAACGGCCGCATCGTCATGGAAGACACCTGCGCCCACCTGCGCGAGAAGGACGACATCAAGGAGTTCTACCTCGGCATGAAGGAAGAAGGCGTGCGGGCCGACCGGCGCTGGAAGAAGAAGAAAAACTGGCGATAGAGATGGCACCCCCCGCAGCGCTTCGCGCTACCCCCCCAGGGGGCGGCACTGGCGGCCCGGCAAAGCCGGTTCCGCGGTGCCCTGGGTGGCGGCGCCTCGTGACCCGAATGTGGTTTTGACCTGGAATATCTAGCATGAGCAACCTTTGGGACCTTTCCCGTATCCAGCCGCAACACGAAGTGGTGATGCAGGGCGACACGATTCCAGCCATGTTCTGGAACGCGGTGAAGGCGCGTGGCCCCAACATCTGGATGCGCCAGAAAGATTTCGGCATCTGGCGCAGCTGGACCTGGAACCGCACCGGCGAGGCCGTGCGCGAGATCGGCAACGGCCTGCTGGCGCTGGGCTTTGAGGCGCGTGAAACCGCGTCCATCCTGTCGAACACCACGGTGGAATGGGTGCTGTGCGACCTGGCCGTGCTCAGCGCCGGCGGCGTGGCCAACGGCATCTACCCGACCGACGCTCCGGAGCAGGTGCAGTATCTGTGCGCCGACTCGGGCACCACTGTGCTGTTCGTGGAAGACGACGAGCAGCTCGACAAGGCGCTGGAAGTGCGCGCGCAGCTGCCCCTGCTGAAGAAGATCATCGTGACCGACATGGACGGCCTTCGCACGCTGGACGACCCGCAGGTGATGAGCCTGGACGCCCTGCGCGAGCTCGGCCGCCAGTACGCGCAGCAGCACCCCGACGCGCTGAACGCGCGCGTGGCCGGCTGCCAGCCCGACGACCTGGCCATCCTGGTCTACACCTCGGGCACCACGGGCCGGCCCAAGGGTGCCATGCACAGCCACAAAGGGCTGGTCTACACCGTGCGCGGCTACAACACGCTGATCGCCCGCGACGAGAACGACGAGTGCATGTGCTTCCTGCCGCTGTGCCACATCGCCGAGCGCATGGGCGGCGAGTACTTTTCGCTCTACACCGGGGCCAAGCTCAACTTCGTCGAAAACCCCGAGACCGTGCCCGAGAACGTGCGCGAAATCGCGCCCACGGTGTTCACCGCCGTGCCGCGGGTGTGGGAAAAGTTTTACTCGGGCGTGATGATCACGCTCAAGGAAGCCGGCAAGCTCCAGCAGCTGGCCTACGGCTGGGCCATTGGCGTGGGGGAGCGCGTGGCCGACCTGGTGATGGCCGGCAAGGAAGTGCCGGGCAGCCTGCGCCTGCAGTTCCATGTGGCGCGTCTGCTGGTGCTCAACAACGTGCGCAAGCTCATCGGTATCCACAAGGCACGCTTCCTTGTGACGGGTGCGGCGCCCATCTCGCCCGACCTGGTGCGCTGGTACCTGGCGCTGGGCCTGCCCATGCTGGAGGTGTGGGGCATGACCGAAACCTGCGGCGCATCCACCGGCATTCCGGCCGAACGCATGAAGCCCGGCAGCATCGGCCCGGCCGCGCAATACAACGAGGTGCGCCTGGACCCGCAGACCAGCGAGATCCTGGTGCGCGGCCCCAACGTGTTCATGGGCTACCTGAACCTGCCCGAGAAAACGGCCGAGACCATCGACCCCGATGGCTGGCTGCACACGGGCGATGTGGGCGTGGTCGATGAGGAAGGGTTTTTCCGCATCACCGACCGCATGAAAGACATCATCATCACCGCAGGCGGAAAGAACATCACCCCCAGCGAACTGGAGAACGAACTGAAGTTTTCCCCCTATGTGACAGACGCGGTGGTGATCGGCGATGCCCGCCCTTACCTCACCGTGATCATCATGATCGACCAGGAGAACGTGGAGAAATATGCGCAGGACAACGACGTGCCTTTCTCCAACTACGCCAGCCTCACCCGCTCGCCCGAGGTGCAGGCCCTGATCCAGACCGAGATCGACCGGGTGAACAAGAAGTTTGCCCGCGTCGAGCAGATCAAGAAGTTCTGGCTGCTGGAAACGCAGCTCTCGGCAGAAGACGAAGAACTCACCCCCACCATGAAGCTCAAGCGCAAGCTGGTGCAGCAGAAATACGCTGCCCAGATCGACGCCATGTACAGCTGACCCATTAACCCGTTATCCCGTTCACAAGAAGCCAACCGCCTCAACCCAGGAGACACAGACGATGAAAACCAGACTCACCCTGATGGCCGCCGCTCTCGCACTGAGTGCCGGCGCCGCCCTCGCCCAATCGCAGGGCGTGACCAAGAACGAGATCGTGCTCGGCTCGATCCAGGACCTGTCAGGCCCGCTGGCGGGCTTCGGCAAGCAGGTGCGCCTGGGCATGATGCTGCGCGCCGACGAGATCAACGAGCAGGGCGGCATCAACGGCCGCAAGATCCGCCTGGTCGTCGAAGACTCCGGTTACGACCCGCGCAAGGCCGTGCTCGCCGCGCAGAAGCTGGTGAACCAGGACAAGATCTTCGCCATGATCGGCCACATCGGCACGGCGCAGAACATGGCCGCCATGCCGGTGCAGTTCCAGAAGAACGTGATCAACTTCTTCCCGGTGACGGCCGCCCGCGAGATGTACGAGCCCTTCCACCGCCTGAAGTACTCGTTCGCCGCGACCTACTTCGACCAGATGAAGATCGCGGTGCCCAAGCTGGTCAAGGAGAAGGACGCCAAGAAGGTCTGCACCATGTACCAGGACGACGAGTTCGGCCTGGAAGTGTTCCGCGGGGCTGAAGAAGGCCTCAAGGGCATCGGCATGCAGTTCGCCGAAGTCACCACCTACAAGCGCGGCGCCACCGACTTCGCCTCGCAGATGCAGAAGCTGGCCGCAGCACAGTGCGACATGGTGGTGATGGGCACCATCATCCGCGAGACCATCGGCGGCATTGCCACCGCACGCCGCCTGGGCTTCAACCCCACCTTCGTCGGCTCCAGCGCGGCTTACACCGACCTGATCCACCAGCTCGGCGGCCCGGCCATGAACGGCCTCTACGCCACCATGACGGTGCAGAATCCCTACACCGACGAGGCATCGCAACCCATCCGCTTCTGGGCCAACAAGTACAAGACCAAGTTCAACGAAGACCCCACCGTCTTCTCGATCTACGGTTACAACGCGCTCGACACCTTCCTGAAGGCCGCGAGCAAGGCCGGTCCGAACCTCAGCACCGACAGCTTCATCAAGGCCATGGACACCATGACCGTGCCACCAGACATCTTCGGCGGCGCGGAGCAGACCTTCGGCCCCCAGAAGCGCCTGGGCAGCAACGCCACCCGCCTGTCGCAGCTGCAGGACAACCGCTGGAAAGTGGTGTCTGACTACATGAAACTGAACTGATTTCAAAGCACTGAACCGCTCACGCACTGCCGGCTTGCGCCGGCCATGTGCGAGAACCGCCACCCATTCTGGGCTGGCGGTTTTTTTTCGCCTGAGAGACAGCGCGCGTAGCATGACCTCATGAACACCAGCCCCGCCACCGCTGCCCTGCTGGCCGACGCCTTGCTGGCCCTTCACATGGGCGTGGTGCTGTTCGTCGTGGGCCTGCTACCCCTGGTACTCATCGGCGGTGTGCGCGGCTGGCAGTGGGTGCGCCACCGCAGCCTGCGCCTGTGGCACCTGGGCCTCATGCTCTTCATTGCCGCCCAGGCCTGGCTGGGCCGCCTGTGCCCACTCACTGTGTGGGAACAGGACCTGCGCCGCCTCGCCGGGCAGGCGGCCTATGAGAGCAGCTTCATCGAGCACTGGCTGTCGCGGCTGCTGTACTGGGACGCGCCGTGGTGGGTGTTCGTGGCGGCCTACACAGGGTTTTCGTTGCTGGTGGCCGTGGGCTGGTGGTGGGTCAGACCGCGGCCACGGGCGTGCGCCTGAGTTGTTCGCCGTGCACCCAACCGCGACCTGCCGCCAGCCACCTTGGCGCGATGGCCGACCGCGCCGGCCTTCCTGAGCCGATTTCTGCCCCGGTAGAAAACAGCCCCCGACTCGAATCCGCCCATCGAACCCCAGGGGCAGCGCCCCGACGCCCGAGGCGATCCGCCGCGTGGTCGAACGCATCGGTCTGCCGGTGAGCAGGACCACTCCGGTGAGCGTCTCGACCTCTACTCGTGCGGCATCTGCGGCCGCCGGGGCCGGATCGGCGTCACAACCCGCCAACGGCACATGGCGCGCGGCGGCGGACATGCCTACACTCAGCAAACCCGACCTCCGGGCGTTTCCAAGGGGAGCGCATGCAGCCGACAGGGAGAAGCGTTGTCACAGGTATGCGGGTGACCCCGCAGGCGTGGGGCCGCGGGCACACGTTGTCGCGGGCCGACCTGCTGCGCCTCCTGTCCGTGGCCATGGCTTACGGCGCCACCGCCATGGCCGGACTCACCTACGCCGCTGTTGGCAGCACGGTGACCCTGATCTGGGCGCCCAGCGGCATTGCGCTGGCAGCGCTCCTGTTGCTGGGACTTCGCATGGCACCCGCTGTGGCGCTGGGCGCGCTGGCCGCCAACGCCTGGACCGGGGTGCCGCTGGCGGTGGCCGCGGGTATCGCGGCGGGGAACACCCTTGAAGCACTCGCGGCCGCATGGCTGCTGACCCACGTGGGCGACTTTCGGGCCGCCCTTGACCGCCGCCGCGACGTGATGGCCCTGGTGGCGGTGGCCGCCCTGGGCAGCACCACGCTGAGTGCATCGGTCGGGGTGTTGTCGCTGTCGCTGGGCCATCTGCTGCCGGCCGGCGTGGCGCCGCAAGCGTGGGTGACATGGTGGCTGGGCGACATGATGGGCGTGCTGGTGGTGGCACCGGCGTTGCTGGTGTGGACGCGCCAGCCGAAACCGTCCCTGCCTGCTCCCCGGGCTGCGGAAGCCGCCGTGCTCGCCAGTGCCCTGATTCTCGTGAGCTACATGGTCTTCGGTGCGCCCGAGGTGGCGGGCCGGGGCTATTACCCGGCTGCCCTGGCCATCTTCCCCTTCGTGATCTGGGCGGCGCTGTCCTTCGGCCAGCTGGGTGCCTCGCTGCTGTCGGTGGTGGTCGCCGTGGGGGCGGTGTGGGGCACGATCCTGGGCACCGGCCCTTTCGTGGCTGACCACGCCGTCGACGCGCTCGCGAGGTGGTGCGTCTTCTCCATCGTCGTGTCCGTCACGGGCCTGCTGCTGGCCGCGTCGGTCATGGAGCAGCGGCGCGCCCAGTGCGAGCTGATGACATCGCACGCCGAGCTGGAACAGCAGGTGCAGGCGCGCACCCGCGCCCTGCTGGACGCCAATGCCGAGCTGCGCCACGAGATGGCCGAGAGACGGAAACTGGAGAGCGAAATCGTCCGGCTCGGCGAGGCGCAGCAGCAGGCCATCGGGCGCGAGCTGCACGACGGGCTGGGCCAGCACCTCACGAGCGCGGCGCTGCTGGCCGCTTCCTTGCAGCAGCGGCTGTCGTCCAGCGCCTCGCCCGAGGCCGCGGCCGCCGCTCGCCTCGTCGAACTGGCGAACGAAGCCGGCGCGCTGACCCGCTCCCTCTCGCACGGCCTGTATCCGGTTGCGTTCGAATTCGGCGGCCTTCTGGCGGCCCTGGAGCGGCTCGCCGAGCACACCCAGGTGCCCGATGGCATGCGTTGCCACTTCCACGGCGACCCGGGGGCGCAGGTGCACGACAGCGCGGTGGCGCTGAACCTGTACCGCATTGCGCAGGAAGCGGTGCACAACGCGGTGAAATACAGCCGGGCGCAGCGCGTGCTGATCGAACTCGGGTGGTCGGGCACGCAGCACCGGCTGTGCATCAGCGATGACGGCGTCGGCTACCGCCCGGACCCCGGGGCGCACCAGGAGGGCCTGGGCCTGCACAGCATGCGCTACCGCGCGCGGCTGCTGGGGTGCAGACTCAGCATCGAGGCACCGCCTTCGGGCGGCACCCGCGTCGTCGTCACCACCCCTGACCTCGGGAGCAGCACATGAACAGCCCTTTGCACACGCTTGCGCCCGACGCACCTGCCGCCAGCCTGGCGGTCCGGACCGGGGAAGCCAGGGCCCGGATCATGGTGGTCGACGACCACCCCATCGTCCGCGAAGGCCTGCAGCAGTTCCTGGCGGCCCAGCCCGACCTCGACCTGTGCGGCGCCGCCGGTGACAGTGCCCAGGCACTGGCGCTGCTGCCCACCTGCAGGCCCGTGCTCGTGATCGTCGACATTGCGCTGAAGCAAGAGTCCGGACTGGACCTGATCAGGACCCTCCGGCGCGCCGAGCCTGCCGTCAAGCTGCTGGCGATGAGCCAGCACGACGAAAGCATCTTCGCCGAGCACGCCCTGCGCGCCGGGGCGGACGGATACCTGATGAAACAGGAGGCCACCAGCTGCATCCTGCTGGCCATCCGGCGCATTCTGGCGGGTGACGTGTATCTGAGCGACGCGATGCACCGCCAGTTGTCGCGGCGCGTGCTCGGGAACCGCGGTGTGCCCGGCGGCCCCATTGCGGGTCTCAGCGAGCGCGAGTTTGAAATCCTGCACCTGCTCGGGCTGGGCTTCGGAACCCGGCAGATCGCCCTGAAGCTCAACCGCAGCATCAAGACCATCGAAACCCATCGCGCCAGCCTGAAGGAAAAACTGCAACTGGGCAACGGCAATGAACTGGTCCATTTCGCCGTTCAGATGACCGCGCAGAGCGGCCTTCCACGAGCCGCGGCCCCACCGGCTGAGGGGGGCGGCTGTGATCCCCGCAAGGGCTAATGGAATGCACTAGACGAATTTGGGGTTCTGGCTGAGGCGTAAACCGGAAGCCGCCTGACCCGCCCAAACGTGCGAAACGGCACACTTGTCCACACAAAACACGCTCTTTCCGCCGTTCCCGGCTGCACATGCCGACCGCCCACCCCGCGTGACGGCCCATGTGAAGCGGAGGCGGCGGCCATGAGCCAAGGGAGCCCTGCGGTTGCGCTGGCCAGCCCCCCGGGGGACGCGCGCAGCAGGGGTGTGGAGCAAGCAATCAGCGGGAGCGCGACGGTGAGCCACATCCTCCCCCTGCAGGAACTGTTCGGATGGAGCGCCGCGGTGCTCACTTTGCTGGCGTTCTCCTGCACCAACATCATCCGGCTGCGCTACGTGGCTCTCGCGGCGAATGCCGCCTTCATCACCTACGGGCTGACCGCCGAACTGTGGCCTGTGCTGGTGCTGCATTCGGTGCTGGTGCCCATCAACCTGTGGCGCCTGCTGCAGACCCGGCGCTCCCGCGCGCCGGGTCCGGTGCGGATGCCGGGGTTCAGCCCGGCACAGCTCGTCGGCAAGCCCGATAAACATGCCTGAGGGCGCCCGCCACCGGCGGCGCGCGGGCGCGCGCTGGCTGGGCTCTGCGGCCCTGGCGGCGGTGGCCGGCTCCTTGCCCGCGGGCGGCCCGCCCACACCAGCCACTGCCGGCGTGACCATCGCAGCCCGTGCCCTTTCGTACCCGACCCGGCCGGCCTTCGACGCGCCGGCGGTGCTGGACATGCGTGAGTTCGCCCTGAATGCCCTGCTGGCCCCGCTCATCGACGAGTCCGTTCCGGGTCGCTGGACCGACGTGGGGTTGGACTATTTCTGCGACCCCGGCACCCGGGTGCTGGTCGATGGCCAGCCACTGGTGGTGGGCAGCCGGGTGCCCGCCGCTCCGTTCACGGTCCGCTGGGACATGGGCCGGTGCCAGCCCCTGGGAGCCGGGATTGAGCTCTCGGGCCGCGTGGACCTGCTGGTAACGCACGAGAGCGGCGGCCTGCGCGCCGTGGTGGTGCCGCACGACTGGCGGCTCGACAGTCCCGAAGGCCGGTTCCGCCTGCGCGGCCCCTTCACCGCGACGCTGTCATTCTGGGTGCCGGGCCACGCCTCGGCGGAACGTCAGCCGCCGCCGATCCGCCGCGCTTCGACCTCGAACGGGTTGTCCCGATAGGCGTGCCGCCCACGCGCCCATTGCCAGGCACCCGCCAGCAGGTAGGCGGGCAGGAACAGCGGTCCCCAGCGTTCGCACTGACGCACATGGGTGTGTTCGTGGGCGCGCAGACGCTCCAGGTCTTGCGGGCTCACGCCCAGTACCACGTGGCCGAAGGTGATGGCTGTGAAGGGCAGGCGCCAGCGGCTGGCTGGCCGGGTCTTGCCCCCAGCGGGCGGATGCTGATTGAGAGCCACCTCGAGCACACCGTCCACGCGGCGCAGTCGTGCACCGGCCAGCATGAAGCCCAGGGCCAGAAACAGGCCAACCAAAGAGTTGGGTGAGGCCCAGAGCACGCGGGCCCAACGCGCCCAGGAAATGCGTCGCGGGGGCTTCGCCAGGCTCAGCCCGAACGTGGTGGTGGGCGGGCGTCTCAAGAAACGATGTAGGCGCCCGACCCCGTGGAGAGCAGCTTGCCGTCTGGGCCGAAGAATTCCATGCGGGTGGACGCCACGCGTGAGCCCAGGCGCATGACTTCGGCGCGCAGTTCGAAGTGGGCGCCGATGCCGGGGCGCAGGTAGTCGATGCGCAGGTCGATGGTGCCGAGCTTGGCGAAGCGGTGCAGGCGCTGCTCGGGCAGCTCGTCCATGTGGCGCGCGCCGATGGCGGCCATGCACGCCAGACCGCCCATGGCGTCGAGCCCGGCGCTGATGACGCCGCCGTGGATGCGGTTGTAGCTGAAGTGGCCCACCAGTTCGGGTTTCATGTCGATGCGGGCGGTGACGCGCTCGGGGAGCAGGCTGGTGATCTTCAGACCGAGCACCTGGTTGAAGACGATTTTTTCTTCGAAGATGGCTTTCAGGCCGTTGACGAACGCGGGTTCGAATTCGGGGGGCAGGGTGGTGGCTTTGATCATGGCTGCATTGTGTGGGATGGGCCGGCGCTGGCGGGCGAGCACGGGTCGCGGGCGGCTCAGCCGATGGCGAGCTGGCGGGCGGCGAGTTCTTTCATGATTTCTTCGGCGCCGCCGCCGATCATCATGACCTTGACTTCGCGGTACACGCGCTCGCTCACGGTTCCGCGCATGTAGCCCATGCCGCCGAGTATCTGCACGGCGGCGTCGGCGCAGAACTGCATGGCCTGCGTGGCGTGGTTCTTCAGCAGGCAGACCTGCGCCACCCATTCCGGCCCCTCGTCGCCGGCATCCGCCCGCGCGCCCAACGCGTCCACCCAGGCCTGGGTGGAGTCGATGCGCATGCGCATGTCCATGAGCTTGTGGCGGATCACCTGGTGTTCGATGAGCGCGGCGCCGAAGGTGCGGCGCTGCTGCGCCCAGGCCAGGGCTTCGTCATAGCAGGCTTCGGCAAAGCCGAGCGCCATGGCCGACAAAGCGAGGCGCTCACCGTTGAAGTTGCCCATGATGATGCGAAAGCCGCCGCCCTCCTCGCCCAGGCGGTTGGCCACGGGCACGCGCACACCGTCAAAGCGCAGATGCGCGGTGTCGGAGCAGTGCCAGCCCATCTTTTGCAGCGGCGTGCGCGACAGGCCCGGCGCATGGCCCGGCACCACCAGCATGGAGATGCCGCTGGCGCCTTGCGACGGCCCGGTGCGCACGGCCAGGGTAATCCAGTCGGCGCGCATGCCCGAGGTGATGAAGACCTTTTCGCCGTCGATCACGTAGTGCTCGCCCTCGCGGCGGGCGGTGGTGCGCAACGCCGCCACGTCGGAGCCGCCGCCGGGCTCGGTGATGCCCAGCGCGGCAATGGCTTCGCCGCGCAGCACGGGTGGAATCACCTTCGCCTGCAGCTCGGCACTGCCGTGGGCCAGCACCGGCGGCAGGCCGATGTTGTGCGAGAACAGGCTCGCCATCACGCCGCCGCTGCCACCCCAGCGCGCCAGCGCCTGCGACATGGCGTTGCGCAGCGACCAGGGCGCGGGCGTGCCGCCCAGCGCCTCGGGGTAGCCCAGGCCGAGCAGCCCGAGATCGGCAGCTTCGCGGTAGAGGCTGCGCGGGATTTCGCCGGCCTCGTCCCACGCGCTCACCTGCGGTGCAACCACGTGTGTGACGAAGCGCTGCACGGTGTCGAGCAGGGCGCGACGGTCGGCAGCGGTGAGGGCCTGGGCGTCGGGTTGCATCTTCGTGGCTCCGTCGGGGAATGGGTTCGGCAAACGGTGTGCTGCGAGCCGTTCAGGGCGCGAAGCTGAGCAGCAGCTGCCCCGGCGCCACCTGCTGGCCCACCGCAACGTCGATTGAGGCCACCGTGGCGTCGCGCGGGGCGCTCAAGGTGTGTTCCAGCTTCATGGACTCAATGACCAGCAGCGGCGCACCGCGTTGCACGGCGTCGCCTTCGCGGGCGTGCACCGCCACCAGTTTGCCGTTGAAGGGCGCACGCAACCCGGCGGCGGCCTGCCCGGCACCGGCGCGGCGGGCCGGCTGGTGGCTGAGGTCGTCCACCCACAGATCGGTCGCCCCGTTAGCGTCACCGCCCTGCAGCTGCACATGCCAGCGCTGCGCGCCCACCTGCACGGCCCGGGCGGACCAGCGCACGCCGTCCAGAGTGACGGCCATTTCACCCGATGCGTCGCGCTGCACCGTGGCGGCGTGCGGGCTGTCGCCGCGCAGCACGCGCAGCTGGCCGCCACCGAGTTCCTGCACCAAGGCGTCCAGCACCTGCCCGTCCAGCGCCATGCGCAGCGGGCGCGCGAAGGGCAGCGCAAGCGTGGCGGCGGCGGGGGCCTGAGCGTGCTGAACAGCCAGCAAAGCAAGCAGCGCGGCGGGCTGTGACGGCGCCGCCGCGTTCGCCAGCCCGGCTCGCAGCGCATCCCCCTGCTCAGCCAGGAAGAAAATGCGCGCCTCACCGGCGCGAAACACCGGGTGGCGCAGGCAGGCGGCGAGAAAGGCGCGGTTGGTGGGCAGGCCGAGCACCTGCGTCGCGTCCAGCGCGTGCGCCAGGCGGTCGACGGCCTGTTCGCGGCTGGGCGCGTGCGCGATGAGCTTGCCCAGCATGGCGTCGTAATGCGGCGTGACGGTGGTGCCGGTTTCCAGCGCATGGTCGAAACGAAGCCCTGGTGCCTGATGGTCGGGCGGCTGAAAGTGCAGCACACGACCCGTGTGGGGCGTGTGGTTCACGTCTTCGGCACACAAGCGCACCTCGATGGCGTGGCCGTTCAGCTGCACCTGGTCTTGCGTGAGCGGCAGCGCCTCGCCCCGGGCGATGCGGATCTGCCACTCGACCAGATCGAGCCCGGTGAGCATCTCGGTGACGGGGTGCTCCACCTGCAGGCGGGTGTTCATCTCCATCAGGAAGAAGGAAGCCCCCACGCTCTCCACTGCGTGTGGTTCGCTGCCCCCCACGGGGGCTGAGCTTGCTTGGGGCGGCCCGGCGCTGCGCTCGGAAGCCCCCACGCTCCCCACTGCGTGTGGTTCGCTGCCCCCCACGGGGGCTGAGCTTGCTTGGGGCGGCCCGGCGCTGCGCTCGGAAGCCCCCACGCTCCCCCTGTCTACGCCCATCCGTTCGGGCTGAGCCTGTCGAAGCCCAGCACTTGAAGGCAGGTTCGATCGCTCATCCCGCGATTGTCCGAGGGCTTCGACAAGCTCAGCCCGAACGGGGATTGGCTCGGCCCGCGGATCGTCCAGCAAGAACTCCACCGTGCCGGCCCCCACATAGCCCGCCGCCTGCGCAAGAGCCACAGCACAACGGCCCAGCTCGGCGCGCAGTACCGGGGACACGGCCGGGCTGGGCGCTTCTTCGATGATTTTCTGGTGGCGGCGCTGCACCGAGCAGTCGCGCTCGCCCAGGTGGATGCAATGGCCGTGCGCGTCAGCAAAGATTTGCACCTCCACATGGCGCGGGCGCAGCAGGGCGCGTTCGATCAGCAGGTCGCCATTGCCAAAGCTGGCCAGGGCTTCGGAGCGGGCGCTGTGCAGGGCGGGCAGCAGCTGCTCGACGCTTTGCACCAGGCGCATGCCGCGCCCGCCACCACCGGCCACGGCTTTCACCATGAGCGGGAATCCGATCCGCTCGGCCTCGGCCACGAACACCGCGTCGTCCTGTTCTGCACCGCTGTAGCCGGGCAGGCAGGGCACACCTTGCGCATGGGCCAGCGCCTTGGCGGCGGACTTGCTGCCGAGCGCGCGGATGGCGGCAGCCGGTGGCCCGACCCAGACCAGCCCGGCGTCTGCCACGGCCTGGGCGAAGTCGGCGTTTTCGCTCAGGAATCCGTAGCCCGGGTGCACCGCGTCGGCGCCCGTGGCCTGCGCTGCGAGCAGCAACCGGTCCACACGCAGGTAGGAGTCGGCCGAGCTGAGGCCGCCCAGCGCAAAAGCGGTGGTGGCCTCGCGCACATGCAGCGCGTCGCGGTCGGCGTCGGAGTACACGGCCACGGTGTCGATGCCCATGGCATGGGCGGTGCGGATGACGCGGCGGGCGATCTCGCCGCGGTTGGCGATGAGCAGGCGCTTCATGCCGCGCCGTCCGTGTCCTGGGCCCAGGGCGCTGGCTGCTTGCGCGCAAAGGCGAGCAGGCCTGCGGCGGCTTCAGGCCCGCGCAGGGCGGCGGCAAAGGCCACCGCGGCTTCGCCGCGCAGGTCGGGCGCACGGCCGCGCAGGCGCTGCAACAGGCGTTTGGTGCTGGCCACGGCGCCGGGGGCGGCCTGGCGTAGCTGGTGCAAGGTGTCAGCCAGGGCTTCTTCAAGCGCGTCGTCGGAAGTCAGGTCGTTCACCAGTCCGATCGTCTGCGCCTCGGCGGCAGCGAAACGGCGGCCCTGCAGCAGGCACTGGCGAGCCAGGGCGTCGCCCAGCCGCTGCCACACGAAGGGCGCGATCTGCGCCGGCGGCAAACCCAGCGTGACCTCGGGCGTGCCGAACACCGAACGCCGCGTGGCGATCACGTGGTCGGCGCAGCACACGAGGCCGAAGCCGCCGCCCATGGCCGGGCCGTCCACCGCGCACACCAGCCACTGCGGCAACTCGCACAGGGCGTGCAGCACGTCGCCAAAGCCGCGGTTCAGGTCGATCAGCGGATCGTCCTGCCCGGGTGCCAGCGGCTGGCCGACGGCACTGGCAAAACTGGCGAGGCTGCCGCCGGCGCAAAAGGCGCCCGCCGCGCCCGTGAGCACGATGCCGCGCAGCGTGTCGTCTTGCTGCGCGCGCAGGCAGGCCTCGTACAGGCCCAGCACCATGCCGTCAGACAAGGCGTTGCGCGAGGCCGGGTCGTTGAGCGTCCAGCGCTCCACATCGCCATGCCGCACCACCAGAAAATTGCTCATGTTGATCAACTAATTGAGTGAAGTGTCTTCTCCGGGGGGAAGTCGCGTCAGCGGCGCAGGGGGGTCTTCTGCAAGCCCATCATCTTGGCCAGGATGCCCAGCATCACCTCGTCGGCGCCGCCACCGATGCTGGCCAGCCGGCCATCGCGGAACATGCGCGAAACCTTGTTCTCCCAGGTGAAGCCCATGCCGCCCCAGAACTGCAGGCAGGTGTCGGGCACGGTGCGGTTGAGCCGCCCGGCCTTGAGCTTGGCCATGGTGGCCCATTCGGTCACGTCTTCACCTGCCACGTAGTGTTCACAGGCCATGTAGGTGAGCGCGCGCAGGCTTTCCACGTCGGCTTTCAGTTCGGCCAGCTTGAACTGCACCCACTGCTGGTCGGCCAGCGTGGCGCCAAACAGCTTACGTTCGTGCGCCCAGTCCACCGTCCACTGGATGCAGTTGGTGAGGCTCTGCAGGCAGCTGGCGGCGCACCACAGGCGCTCTTCCTGGAACTGCTGCATCTGGTAGATGAAGCCCGCGCCCTCGGCGCCGATGCGGTAGCGCTGCGGCACGCGCACCTCGTCGAAGTAGATCAGGCCCGTGTCGCTGCTGTTCATGCCGATCTTGCGGATCTTCTTGCCCACTTCGATGCCGGGCAGCAGCTGGCCGTTCTCGCGCATGGGCACCATCACCAGGCTCTTGTTCTTGTGCGCGGGGCCTTCGCTGGTGTTGACCAGCATGCACATCCAGTCGGCCTGCAGGCTGTTGGTGATCCACATCTTCTGGCCACTGATGACGTAGTCGTCGCCGTCTTTCCGGGCGAAGGTCTTGATGCCGGCCACGTCGCTGCCGGCCGCCGGCTCGCTCACGCCAATGCAGCCCACCATGTCTCCGGCGATGGCAGGCGCGAGAAACTGGGCACGCAGTTCGTCGCTGCCAAAGCGGGCCAGCGCGGGCGTGGCCATGTCGGTCTGCACGCCAATGGCCATGGGCACGCCGCCGCATTCGATGTGGCCCAGCGCCTCGGCCATGGCCAGGCTGTAGGAATAGTCGAGCCCGGCACCGCCGTAGGCCTCGGGCTTGGTCAGGCCGAGCAGGCCCAGCTGGCCCAGCCGCTTGAACACCTCGTGCGCGGGAAACATCTCGGCCGCTTCCCATTCGTCCACATGCGGGTTGATCTCGTCCTCGATGAAGCGCTTCAGGGTGTTCTGGATTTCGCGGTGTTCGTGGGTGAACTGCATGGCGGTGTCTCCTGTTCTGGGGAAATGTCTACATGCGCGCCACGCCAAACGGCGTAGGCCGTGTCTGGCGGGTGGCCGCCTCGGCGCAGGTGGCCAGGCAGAAGGCCAGCACCGCGCGGGTGTCGCGCGGGTCGATCACGCCGTCGTCCAGCACCAGGCCGCTGGTGGTGAAGGCATCGGCCTGGCTTTCGAACACATTCACGATCTGGTCGAACTGCGCCTGCATCCGCGCCGGGTCGGGCGTGATGCCTTTGCGCGCCATGCCGGCCTCGGCCACGATCTGCATGGTGCGGGCGGCCTGCTCACCGCCCATCACGGCCGTGCGCGCATTCGGCCAGCTGAACAGGAACCGCGGTGAAAACCCCCGGCCGCACATGCCGTAATTGCCGGCGCCGAACGAGGCGCCGCACTGGATGGTGATCTGCGGCACGGTGGCGCCCGTCACGGCCTGGATCATCTTGCTGCCGTGCTTGATCATGCCGCCCTGCTCGCTCTCCTTGCCCACCATGTAGCCGGTGGTGTTCTGCAGGTAGACGATGGGATGGCCGAGCTGGCACATCCACTGGATGAAGTGCGTGGCCTTGTTGGCGCCCGCCACATCGATCGGGCCGTTGTTGCTGATGATGCCCACCGCATGGCCTTCGATGCGCGCCTGCACGCAGAGCGTGGCGGCGCCATAGAGCGGCTTGAATTCGAGCAGATCGGAGCCGTCGACGATGCGGGCCATTACCTCGCGCATGGCCACGGGCTCGCGGTGGTGGGATGGCATGAGGGCCAGCAGTTCTTCACTGGCGTAGAGGGGTTGGCGCTCGTGGCCCCCACCCCAGCCCTCCCCCAGGGGGGGAGGGAGTGAAGAAGAAGAGGGGTGCGCGAACGGCTCGTCTTGCCCCCTCCACCCCTGGGGGAGGGCTGGGGTGGGGGCCCGCGCGCTAGGGTTCAACTGCCCCACCACCCGCCGCGCAATCCCCAGCGCCTCGCGATCATCCTCCGCCAGGTACTCGCCCAGGCCCGACACACTGGTGTGCATCTCGGCGCCGCCCAGTTCTTCCTCGGAAGCCACCTCGCCGGTGGCGGCCATCAGCAGCGGCGGACCGGCGAGGAAGGCCCGCGAGCGCCCGCGCACCATGATCACCACGTCGCTCAGGCCCGGCATGTAGGCACCACCCGCTGTGCCTGAGCCGTGCTGCACGGTGATCACCGGCAGGCCGGCAGCCGAGTGACGCGCCAGGTTGCGGAACAGCGCGCCGCCGAGCACGAAGCCTTCCACCTTGTATTTGGTGAGGTTGGCCCCGGCGCTTTCCACCAGGTGCACGAAAGGCAGGCGGTTCTCCAGCGCGATGTCCTGCACCCGCAGGATCTTCTCCAGCCCACGCGCCTGGATGGCGCCGGCTTCGATGCCCGAGTCGCTGGCCACCACCATGCAGCGCACGCCGCTGATGAAGCCAATGCCGGCCAGCATGCCGCCGCCGGGTACCGACTGCTCGGGGTCGGGCACATCGTGCAGGTAACCCGCCAGCGAGCAAAGGGGTAGGAATGGCGCGCCCGCGTCGAGCAGCAGGGCGATGCGCTCGCGCGGCAACAGCTGGCCGCGCTTGTCGAACACCGGCTTCGATTTCGCCGACGCCTGGGCCGCCCGGTCTTCCAGGGCGCGCAGCTCGGCGATGCGGGCCAGCAGGGCCTCTCGGCGTTGCCCCGCCTGCGCGGAGTGGGGATTAAATGAAGACTCAAACATATGCACTCACGCTTCTACGCTCGTACGGAAGAATTTCCGTTCGGGCTGAGCCTGTCGAAGCCCTGGCCCAGGTGTGAGCGAGCCCTTCGACAGGCTCAGGGCGAACGGGAAGAGACTCAGTGCGAGCGGGCCGGGGCGGGCGTGCGGACTGGGGCCGAGCGCAGTCGGGATGGGACCGAAGGCGAACGGGTGGTTCTTCATGCCTGAAACACCTTCGGCGTCACGTACCGGTGAAAGCCGCCAAATGGCTTCACGGCGTCGCGCTGCTGCACCTCCTCGGGCGCGGCCACCTGGCCCCAGCCCATGCGCACCTGCGGGCGTGCGCCGTCCACGCGCAGCACGGTGCCGCTGATGAAGCTGGCGGCGGGTGACAACAGGAACACGATGGCGGCTGACGTTTCGGCCTCGTTGCCGAAGCGCCCGGCGGGCACAGTGTTGCGCATCTCGCGCAGCATGGCGCCGGCCTCGGGCGGGTAATGGTCCATGCCGCTGGAAGCGATGTAGCCCGGCGCCACGGCGTTCACGCGCACGCCGCTGCGCGCCCACTCCACGGCGGCGGTCTCGGTGAAGCTCACCATGCCGGCGCGCGCCGCGCCGCTGTGCCCCATGCCGGGCATGGAACCCCAGATGTCGGCCACGATGTTGACAATGGCGCCGCCGTGCGCCTGCATGGCCTGGCGGTAGCACTCGCGCGCCACCAGAAAGCCGCCTGTGAGGTTGGTGTCGATCACGGCCTGCCAGCCCTTGGCGCTGATGTCTTCCAGCGGCGAGATGTACTGCCCGCCGGCGTTGTTCACCAGGCCGTCGATGCGGCCGTGCGCGGCCACGGTGGCCGCAATCACGGTGCGCACCGCCTCTTCCTGGCGGATGTCGCAGGCATGAAAGCTGGCGCGCCCGCCATCGGCCACGATTTCGCCGGCGGTGTCCTGCAGCTTGGCCAGGCTGCGCCCGATCAGCACCACGTGCGCGCCCAGGCTGGCCAGTTCGTGCGCGGTGCAGCGGCCGATGCCCGAGCCGCCCCCGGTGACCACGATCACGCGCCCGCTCATCAGGCTTGGCGCAAACACCGAGCGGTAGGCCGCTCGCGCAGAGGAAGGCATGGTCATGCGGGGTCTTTCAGGAAGAGTTGCAAAGCCGTGTCAGCCAGGTCGTCCAGGCTGGCGCGGCGCGCGGGGTCGAACCACTGCACCGACCAGTTGAGTGCCCCGAAGAGCATCAAACGCGCCAGGCTGGGGTCGCCGCGCAGTTCACCACTGTCGTGCAAGGCGCGCAGCACCGGCACCCATGTGCCTTCGTAAGCGTCCTTCAACCGGTTGACCTCGCTGCGCTGGGCTTCTGCCAGCGAGCGCCACTCGTAGAGCATCACGGGAATGAAGTCGCTGTCGGGCCCGAGAATCACATCCAGGTGGCTGCGCACCAGCACGCGCAGGCAGTCGCTTGGCTCGGGTGCGCGCTCTTCCACCGAGGCGGCGATGGCGGCCTGCTGACGCTGCAGGGCACGCTCCATGCCCTCCTGCATCACGGCGGCTAACAGGGCCTCCTTGCTATCAAAATGATAAAAAGGCGAGCCCGACTGCATGCCGGCGGCCGTGGCGATGTCGCGTGTGCTGGTGGCCGCAAAGCCGTGCTGGCGAAACAGGCGTGCGGCTTCGCGCAACAGTGCCTGACGGCGGTTGCCGTCGTCGCGCTCGTCGGCGGTCTTGCGGGGCCGGCCGCGTGCGCGCCTCGGCGCAGGGTCGGTGGCGGCTGGGGTGCTGGGGAGACTCATGGCACCGAACCATATCAGCGGCGACCATTTTCAGCAAGCAGATGCTCTGCATAAATAAGCCCCACGCTGGTGGCGAAGGCCGGGCAGACGACATCCGGTGCTTGAGCCCTCTCTGTTGCCCACGGGCGACGACTTGTAAATCAATAGTTCCCGCTTGCAAAAGGCTGATCAAAAAGAGTGTCTATTGGCATTGTCGGTACCGGCGAAGGGCGACAGAATCCGCCTTCCGGCGTGATCTGCATCACCTCTTTGCTCACTTTGCCCCGCCGTCTTTTGTCAGCACCGACCCGCCTGACCCCTGAAAGCCCATGCCCATGAGCCCGGGCTTTTCATACGCCTGTGCGCAGGCCTCGGAAACGCACCCATGCTGAGCTGGCTCAACCGCAGCAGTCTCAAGTTCCAGCTGGTCGTCACCATCGGGTCGCTGGCCGTGCTGAGCGGCATGCTGTTCAGTGCCGCGGCGAGCCACCTCGCGCGCCAGCAGATCCAGCAAGACCAGAGCGCCCTGCTCACGCACGTAGCGGCCCGGCTGTCGGCCCGGCTGGCGCAGGACATGAACGCGCGGGCCAAAGAAATGCTGTTCCTCAGCCGGCTCGACCAGGTCCGCGATGGCGGGCCGGACGACGCCACACGCCTCGCGCTCTTGCGGCGGATGCAGGAGTCGTACCCGTTTTACGCCTGGCTGGGGATGACCGACGCGCAGGGCACCATCATTTCCAGCACGGTGTCTGGCATTCTGGGCGCGAGCGTGGCGGAGCGCGACTGGTTCCGCTCGGGTCTGCAGGGCCTTCACTTCGGCGATGTGCACGACGCCCTGCTGCTGAGCAAGCTCCTGCCCAAAAACGGGGAGAACGATGCGCTTCTGCGCCTGGTCGACGTGTCGACCCCGGTGCACGACGAACGCGGCACCTTGCTCGGCGTGCTGGCGGCTCATATGAATCTGGACTGGGCATTGGAGACCCGCCAGAGCGTGATGGATCAGCTGAACCGGCCCGACGTGGACGTGATCGTGGTCAATGCCCAGGGCCAGGTGCTGCTGGGCTCCGACCGGCTGCCCGCCGAACACACCGACCTGAGCGGCCTGCGCGTGATGAAGCGGACAGGCACCTCATCACCCGGCGCTGGCCTGGTGGAGGCCTGGCCCGATGGCCAGCGCTACCTGACATCAGCCGTGTCCAGTTCGGGGTTCAGCCTCTACCCCGGCCTGGGGTGGACGGTGGTGGTGCGGACCCCTGAGGACGTGGCCTTCGCCTCGGCGATGCGTCTGCAGCAGCTGCTGGCCTGGGGTGGTCTGATCAGCGCGGCGCTGTTCGGCCTGCTGCTGTGGTGGATCGTCGGGCGGCAACTGAGGCCCCTGGAACGCCTGAGCGCGGCGGCACAGGAGATGCGGCACCAGGATCTGGCGACTGCCTCACCCTTGCCCGAGCCGGTGGGCGACAGCGAAGTGGCCCACTTCTCGCGCTCGCTCGCGGCGCTGGTGAACGCGCTGCGCGACAGCCAGGAGCGTTTTCGCCGCCTCTTCAAGCATGCCCCGGTGCCCATGGGCCACATCGGCAGCGACGGCCGCATCCTGGCGCAGAACTTCCGCTTCCGGGAAGTGTTCGGCTACGCACGCGAGGACATGCGGACCCTGGACGACTGGTGGCGGCAGGCCTTTCACGAACCCCAGGCGCGTGAACGCGCACAGCACGCCTGGCAGCTGGCGGTGAACCGGGCCGCAGCCACCGGTGCGCAGATCGAAACCAGCGAGTTCCAGGTGTTCTGCAAGGACGGCAGCCAGCGCACGGTGAGGCTCTCGGCAATGGTGATCGAAGACGGCGTGCTCACCGCCTTCCACGACGTGACGCAACAGCGCGAAGCCGAAGCCGAACTGCGCCTGTGGGCCGCGTCTTTCGAGCAGGCCGAGCTGGGCCTGACGATTTCCGATGCCCGCACCAACCGCCTGCTGGCAGTCAACCCGGCCTACGCCCGAGAACGCGGTTATGAAGTGGCCGAGCTGGTGGGTCAGCCAGTCGACGTGCTGTACCCCCCCGACCGGCAGGACGAGGTCCGGCGCATCAACACCGAACTCGATGAGAGCAGCCACGGGCTGTTTGAAACCGAACACGTCGCGCGGGACGGGCGGCGCTTTCCGGTGCTGCTGGACATGACGGTGCTGCGCGACCACAAGGGCCAGCCCTCACGCCGCGTCACCTATTCGCTCGACCTCACCGAACGCAAGCGCGCCGAACAGGCCCTGGCTGCCGCGCAGGCCGCCGCGCTGGAGCAGCAACAGCAGGCACGGCTGGATGCGCTGCGCCAGATGGAGGCCACTCAGCGCGCCCGCGACGCCGCCGAGGCCGCTGAGCAGGAAGTGCGGCACCTCAACGCGGTGCTGGAGCAGCGCGTGGCCGAACGCACCGCCGAGCTCACCGCCGCCAACCGCGAACTCGACAGCTTTGCCTACACGGTGACGCACGACCTGCGCGCGCCGCTGCGCACCATGCGGGGCTTTGCCGAGATCCTGGCGCAGGAATACGGCCCACATCTCAACGACGACATGCGCAGCTGCGTGGAGCACATCCAGCAGGGCAGCCGGCGCATGGGTGAGCTCATCGACGGCATCCTCACCCTCTCGGGGGTGTCACGCGGCGAACTGCGCCACGACTCGGTGGACCTGACGGAACTGGCCACCCGGCGGCTGGCCGAGCTGGCGCAGAGCGAGCCCGCGCGGCGCGTGGCGGTTGACGTGCAGCCCGGGCTCAGCGTGCAAGGCGATGCGCGCATGCTCGACGTGCTGCTGACCAACCTGATCGAGAACGCGTGGAAGTACACCGGCAAGGCCGCACAGCCGGCCATACGGGTGTACGCCGGCACGCTGCGCGGGGTGAGCGGTGTGTGCGTGAGCGACAACGGGGCGGGCTTCGACATGCGCCAGGCCGAGACCCTGTTCGAGCCCTTCCGCCGCCTGCACCGCATGGACGAGTTCGATGGCACCGGCGTGGGCCTGGCCACGGTGCACCGCATCGTGCAGCGCCACGGCGGCCAGATCGTGGCCGAGGCACAGCCCGGCCAGGGCGCCACCTTCTGCTTCAGCCTGCCCTGCGGTGAGGCCCCGCGCGACGTTTGAGAAAACGCGAACGAATGCCGGCCTGGGCGCGTCGCAAAGGCCCTGACAATAGCCGCATGGACATCCTCATCGGCATGCTGTTGATCGGCATCGGCGGCTTCGCCGTCAAGAACGCAGAGCAGCGCCTGCGCATTGCCCTGCTGGGCAGCCAGCTGCAAAAATACCAGCTGGAAAAGCACATGGAATACCTTACCGAGGGCTACCTGCGCGCGCTGGGAGAAAACGACGCCGAGCGCCGCGACCAGGTGTGGCAGCTGATGGAAAGCACCGAAAAGACGGTGGCCACCCAGCTGGAACAGCTGGCCCTGGACGTGGCACGGCTGGACGAAAAGGCCACGCGGGTGAGCCGCCTTCCGCTGGCCCTGCCGCTGGTCAGCCGCCTGCTGCCCGCCACCACTTTTGACCTGCGCGAAGCGCTGGCGGTGCACGCGCGCGGCGTGGCCAGCGTGGTGCAGAACACGCGCGGCCTGGACCGGCGCGACAAGGCCTTCATGCTGTCGGCCGAGCTCTTTCTGTTCCAGCACACCTGCCACTGGTACTGCCGCTCCCGCTCGACGGCGTCGGCCCGCCTGGCGGTGCGCCACCGCACACGCTACGAACAGGTGATGGCGGCCGTGTCACCCACCACCCGACGCGGCTGGGAGGCCCTGCTGTCGCGATGACGGCAGGCCTACACCAGCCGGTTTGCGCCGACGGCTCTTTTGCTTCGTTAAAAGCTGACAAATCATCTTGACGCATCTGCTTTTTCTGAAGTTTGAACTTCTATACCCTTGGCGGGTTCTCAATCCCTTTGCAGGAGACATCTGATGAAGAAAGCCCTTTCCCTTCTGGCCGTGGTGTTCGCACTCGGCCTGTCCACCGTGACCCTGGATGCGGAAGCGCGCCGCATGGGTGGCGGCAAGTCGCTCGGCATGCAGCGCCAGGCCACACCACCCCCCAAGGCACCCAACGCAGCACCGGCACAGACGCCCGCGGCAACGCCTGGCGCAGCAGCTGCTGCACCCGCCGCAGCCGCCGCGTCCACGCGCAGCAAGTGGATGGGCCCCATCGCGGGTCTGGCCGCCGGTCTCGGCCTCGCCGCGCTGGCCTCGCACCTGGGCTTTGGCGAAGGCCTGGCCAACATGCTGATGATTGGCTTGCTGATCATGGCCGTGCTGGCGGTGGTCGGCTTCATCATGCGCAAGCGTGCCGCTGCACAGAGCGGTGGTGGTCAGCGCATGGCCTATGCCGGCAACGATGCGGGCGGACAGCGTTCCCCCGGCTTTGATTCGGCCCGTCCTGCCGGCGCAGGCGCTGCTGCGGGTGGCTCGATGATCGGCTCGGCCATTGGTGGCAACGTGTCGGAAACCCGCCCCATCCCGGCTGACTTCGACGTGGCCGCCTTCGTGCGCAACGCCAAGGTGAACTACATGCGTCTGCAGGCCGCCAACGACGCGGGCAACCTGGACGACCTGCGTGCGTTCACCTCACCCGAGATGTTTGCGGAACTCCAGATGGACATTCAGGAGCGCAACGGTGCCACGCAGGAAACCCGCGTGCTGGAGCTGAACGCCGATGTGCTGGAAGTGGCCGAAGACGGCAACCGCTACGTGGTGAGCGTGCACTTCAACGGTCGCGTGCAGGAAGACGGCGGCGATCCGGACGACATCAACGAAATCTGGCATCTCACCAAGGCCCGCCAAGGTTCGGGTGGCTGGGTACTCGCCGGCATCCAGCAGGTGGTCTGAACCTGAACCCACCGGCCCACGGGCCGGCTTGAACCGCAAGGGCCCCGACGCGACAAGCGCCGGGGCCTTTTTGCTGGCGGGATCATCAGATTCGGTTACAAAAACTTGGGGCATCGATAGCACAATGGGCCACATGCCTTCCGCCACCGCCCTTCGCAGGACCGAGCCAGACACGCGCCTTCCAGACGCCTCGCTGGCTGCGTGGCGGTCAGCCGGCGTCAACGCCCTGGCCTTCGCATGACCGCTGACGGGCGCTCGGCACCCCCATCGACTGCGCCCGGGCCGGTGCAGAGCATGCCCCACACACCGGGTGGGCCGGGCCGTTCTCGGTGGCGGTGGCTGCAAGTAGCTCCCGAGCGCCAGCGCCTGCAGGTGGCCGTCGCCGCCTCGGTGGCGCTCCACGCCCTGCTGCTGAGCCTGAGCTTCGGGGGGCAAACACACGGCCTGCCGGGCTTTCGCCTGCCGTGGCAGGAACGCCGAGCCAGCGCACCCGACATACAGATCTTTCTGGTGCCTGCACCCCGTGCCGTGGCCACACCCGGCGCACCCCCGACCTCGGTGCCTCAGGCCGCGCAGGCAACCCCCGCCGCTTCTGCACCCCGGGTAGCGGCACAGGCCGAAAAGCCCGCAGAGACGGGGCCAGGCGGCTTGCCACGTCAGGCTGAACCCGCGCCTGCACCTGCATCGGCACCAGCGCCGCGACCTGTTCCGGCAACAACCCCGCCCGCGCCAGATGCAGTGCCCCTGGTTTTGCCCCCGTTGCAGCAAAGCAGCGAACCGATAGCGCAGGCGCCCGCTCGGGTCGAGCCCGCGCCAGTGGCCGCGACGCAGGCACCGGAGCCCATCAGCAGCACGCCCCCACTGGCCGCTATGCAGTCGACCCCGCAAGGGCCGCCAGACGACACCGAGCGGTCGACTGAAACAAGTGCAGATGCCGCGCGCATCGAAACGGAACGCCTGGAAACGATCCGCCAGCTGGCGATCCAGCAAGAGGCCGACCGCCAGGTGGCCGCACAGGCGGAGGCGGCACGTCTGGACGCCGAGCGTGCCGAGGCCGCGCGCCAGCTGGCTGCCCAGCAGGAAGCCGACCGACGGGCCGCTGCACAGGCCGAAGCAGCACGACAGCAAGCCCAGCGCGCAGAAGCCGCGCGCCAGATGGCGGCCGAGCAGGAGGCCAACCGGCAGGTTGCTGCACAGGCGGAAGCGGCGCGCCAACGGGCCGCCCAGCAAGAGGCCGACCGGCAAGCCACCGCCCACGCGGAAGCGGCACGACAGGAGGCCCAGCGCGCCGATGCCGTGCGCCAGTTGGCGGCCCAGCAGGAGGCCAACCGGGAGGCCGCTGCCCTGGCCGAAGCCGCACGACAGGAAGCCCAGCGCGCCGAAGCCGCGCGCCAGCTGGCGGCCCAGCAGGAATCCGACCGACAGGCCGCTGCACAGGCGGAAGCCGCACGCCAGGAAGCCCAGCGCGCCGAAGCCGCGCGCCAGCTGGCGGCCCAGCAGGAAGCCGACCGGCAGGCCGCTGCACAGGCGGAGGCCGCACGCCAGGAAGCCCGGCGCGCCGAAGCCGCGCGCCAGCTGGCGGCGCAGCAGGAAGCCGACCGGCAGGCCGCTGCACAGGCAGCAGCTGCACGCCAGGCAGCGGCCCAGGCAGATGGCGCGCGCCTGGACGCCGAGCGGGCGGAAGCGGCGCGGCTCGCAGCCGCTGAGGCGCGCCGCGAGGCCCGGCTGCGGGAGATCGGGCAGCAGCTGGACGACGAGGCCGACCGCCGCGACGCAAATGCCGCCGCAGCGGCTCGCCTGCCCCCCACTGTGAGTGGCCTGCGCCGCGCCCGGCTGTTCGGGCGCACCGACCCCAACACCGAACTCGTGCTCTACGCCGAAGCCTGGGCCCGCAAGATCCAGATGAACATGGCCGTCGAGCAGGTGCGCGACCTGGCCCGCCACGCGCACACCACGCCCGTGGTGACGGTCGCCATACGCAGCGACGGAACGGTCGAGTCGGTGAAGTTCGTGCTCTCCAGTGGCGTACCGGTGATTGACGAAGCCATCGTCAGCATCGTGCGAAGCCAGGCGCCCTACCAGGCCTTCCAGCCGGAACTGGCGCGCGATGTGGACGTGGTCGAGATCCGCCGCAGCTGGCACTTTGACGTGACCGTGCGGCTGTACTGACGCAGCCCTTGGCACGTGAGCGGCCGTGCCGCTTCACGGTCTGAAGCCGGCTCGTCAGAAACTCGCTTCGCGCAGCAGCACGGCCGCGCCGTTTCGCAGGTAGCGCCAGGCCGGCACTTCCCAGCTGCCGCGGATGGAGACGGTGCCCCGCCAGCTGCGGTCGGCCAGCTCGTCCAGCGGGGACTCCACGGCCAGGGCCACGCGGTAGACGCTGCGCTCGGGAAAGAACTGGCCGCCCTTCTCACGGCTCAGCACATGCCCCCCGCTCTGCGTGGCGAGCATGCCGCTGGGCAGCACCCGGGTGGCGTCGGCTTCCACGCTGAGCACCCTGAGCTTCAACACCGGGCCCACGGCCGAATCGAGCATGAAGATGCCCTGGTCGCCGGGCTTGATGCGCGTGACCGCTTCTTCGTCCAGATAGGTCTCCACCAGAAAACTGCCATCGGCCACCAGCACACCCAATTTTTCCTTGCGCCCGAGCCACTGGCCCGGGTGCAGGTCGGGATCCAGATCGCGCAGCCGTCCGGCAAACGGGGCACTCGGCTGGTAACGCAGCAGCTCGTCACGCAGGCCGTCCACCTGGGCCTGCGCCGTGGTCACCTCGACAAAGCTGCTCTGCAGCCGGTTGCGGGCTTCGGCGTCAAACCCGGCCACGTCGGCCTGCAGGCGCAGACGCTCCAAATTCACGCCAGCGGTTTCGCGGCGCACCGCCACATCGGGGGCGCCCAGCGTCAGCAAGACACGCCCCGCCTCCACCGAGGCCGACTCGGCCACCGGCAGACGCTCGATCACAGCGCCAGCCGGGGCAAACACCGGCCAGACGTCAACCGGCCGCAGAATGCCGCTGGCCGAGACCCCGCCGGGCCAGGGCAGAAAAAACACGCCCAGCAGCAGCGTGACCACGCTGGCCGAGCGCCACCAGCGGCCCCGTTGCCGGATGCGGGGCCACAGCGTGTGCCAGACCTTGAGTTCCTGATAAATGGGCATGGCAATGAACCAGATGATTTCCACCACAAACAGAAAAATACCCAGCAGCTTGATGAAGAAGCTGTAGACCAGCACCGCAATGCCCAGGAAGAGCACCAGCCGGTACAGCCAGGTCAGCCAGGCGAACACGATGAGCGCGCGCTCCTTGCCGGGCCCGAAATGCTCGGGCTTCGGGTCGCCCAGGCGGAACAGGCCTTCGCGCAGTTTCCAGCGCGCCAGCGCGAAGCTGCGCGAATGCATGTTGGGCATGTCCAGCGCGTCCGACAGGATGAAGTAGCCGTCGAAGCGCATGAACGGGCTGGCGTTGATGGCGAGGGTGGCGACCCAGCTGGTGGTGGCCAGGAAAAACATGGCCGAGCGCCCTGCCCCGTCGGGCAGCAGTGTCCAGGCCAGCGTGGCCCACACCGCAATGAACAGCTCGGTGGCGATGCCGGCGCTGGAGACGGCCAGACGCTGGCGGTTGTTGGTCAGCCGCCAGCTTTCGTTGGTGTCGGTGTACGCCATCGGCCACAGCACGAGAAACGCGACCCCCATCGTGGGAATGCGGCAGCCGAAGCGCTTGGCGGTGAAGGCGTGCCCCAGTTCGTGCAGCAGCTTCACGCTGAACAGTGCGACGCCGTAGGCGAGCAGGCCTTCCCAGTTGAAGGTGTCCACCAGCGAAGCCAGAAAGGTGTCCCACTGGCGCACCACCCCCAGCAGGCCGATCGACAGCGCCGCCACGCTGAGCCAGACAAAGCGCCGCGTGAAAAAAAAGGCAGCCACCGGCTGCCAGCGGTCGAGCCAGGTGTCGGGCCGCCAGAGCGGCACCCGGAAAAACAGGTAGTGGTGCAGCAGCCACTTCAGCGGCGTGCCTTCGATCTTGGCCAGCCGTTCGGCCAGACCGCGTGCGCCCTGCGCCGCCGCGGGCTGAACCAGCTGGTTCTCGACCAGGAACTGGGCGACGTTCTCCACGTCGGCTGCGCCGAGGTGCAAGGGCGTGGCCGATTCAATCGCCCGGGCGATGGCACCAAAGTCGCCGAGCGACCAGCGGCTCAGCACCTCGAAGGTGGGCCAGTCGATGCGGAAGAACAGGTTGCGCACCGGGTCGTGCAGGGTCCAGCTGGGTTGCCCGTCGGGCAGCGTGGGCCCGGGCAGCAGATCCAGCTCTTCTCGCAGCCGCGGCAGAGCCATCGTCACCACCCCAGCGTGCTGCGGACGCTGGCCCAGGGGCGACGCAGCGCCCAGTAGGCCATCGGCACCCATTCACCGCGGACCTTGGCCGTGCCCTTGAGGCCCACCCGGTGGAGGGTCGGCTCATCGAGCGTGGCGCGCAGGCGGTACGCATAGCTGCCGTCGGGCCGCAGGATCGCGTCGTGCGAGAAGTAGCGCACGGTGGCCTCCACCGGGTCCATCGGACTGGCGCTCAGGTACAGCCGGATCCCCGCCGCCGGATCGACCGGAATGGCGTCGGCCACGGACACCCAGGCCTCCACCTCCACATCGTTGGGTGAGGCAATGCGCAGGATGCGTTCACCCACGGCAACGGGCTTGCCGAGCCACTCGGAAGGGTCGTCGAAGATCGCGATGCCGTCCTGCGGCGCCAGCACGCGCGCGCGGTTGAGCTGGTCCTCGATGTACAGCGCCTCGGCCCGGCGCTCTTCGATCTTGCCGGTCAGTACCGCGAGCTGGCCACGCGCCTTGCTGTCAGACAGTGCCAGCTGTGCCATCTGCTGGTACTCGGCCTGCGCCGTGGCCAGTGATTGCCTGGCCACCTCCAGCTTGCTCAGGATCAGACCTTCGTCGAAGCCGAACAGCGGATCGCCCTGGCGCACGGCCTGGTTGGGCTGCACGTGAAACACCTCCACCACGCCGTCCAGCGGGGCACGGATCACCGCGGGCCGGGCCGGCACCAGCTCGCCGGGGGCCAGCACGGTCAGGCGCACCGGAAGGAACACCAGCAGCACACTGGCCGCGAGCAACAGCGCGGGCTTGTGGCGCCACCAGCGAGCATCCGGCGCCGGACGGAAGTAACGAACAGCACGGGCTGGCCATGTGCGAACCGAATAGGCCGGCGGCCTGAACTGGGCACGCCAGGCCAGGTGCCAGCCATCCATCCACTCGCCCAGCAAGGCCAGTTCCTCGTCGGCCCAGGGCTGGTCGCGCGCCAGCAGCAGGCCGCCGGCAGGTGCCTGCGGCAGCTCGCCCCCGGGCAACGGCACCCACAGCAGGTGCTGAGGCAGCCATTCGGCCCACGCCTGTGCCAGCTCATCCGGCACGTCACCCGCCGTCAGCCGCAGGGGCTGGTCGCCCCGCCCGCTCAGGTGTGCACACAGCTTGCCGAGCCAGAGCGTGTAGGGCGCGTTGGCTTCGATCTGCACAATGCCCGACAGCGCCTGCACCCCCATCCCCGAAAACCAGAGCGCAGCCTGGCGGTAAGGCGCCAGCGCATGGCTGTCGTTCACCGCCATGAAGCGCAGCTCGGGCACGGACGCGGCACGCCGCGCCCGGCGTGCCAGGTCGAGCAGGACGATCAGCGGGTTGGCCGGCAGGGGAGCAGCTGCGACCGGGCCTGCGGGCTCGATCATGGGTCGGGCGCTCATGCCGCGAAACCGGTCATGCCGGCACCTTCGCCGGGCGTGCCACGCTCACCGGCCGCTCCGCAGCGCGCTGGCTGAAGCGCTGCGACACCTCGCGCAGCTGCTCGCTCAGGCCTGCGCGGGCCTGTGCCCGCTCCCCCACCTGGAAGCGGAACACGGTCACAGCCGTACGACCGTCGGTATCCCGCGCGGTCAGCTTGATCTTGAGTTCACCCTTCCAGCCCTTGGGCGGCTCGAAGCGGAACACCCCGGTCTTGAGATCGAGCACGATCCAGCCAGGCAGCGGCTGACCGTCGTCCAGTTCGGCCGACAAGCCCACCCAGGCGTCCACACGGCTGTGCACGAAGGCGTCAAACGGCACCACGAAACTGCCCGCCGCATCGGCCTCGGCAAACTGGTCGGGCATGCCGCGCAGCACGCTAAGGCTGATCTCTTCACTGTCGACCACCGCGGCACGCCAGTCGCTCTGGCGGGTGAAGAGATCCCCGGAGAAGCGGCTGGTGAGCTCGGCTTCGCCTCGCGTCCGCTCCAGGTACGAGAGTGCCCACGGCTGTGCCTGGGCGGCCAGCGCATACAGGGTCGAATCGAAGGGCAGGTAGGTGAAACGCGGGCCTTCGCCCTGGTCCAGAGGGACGAACTGCGGTTCCGCCACCGGCAGCCGAGCCACTTCCGGAAGCGCTGGCGGCACCAGGTCCGGTTCGGGCGTGACCTCTGCAAGCTTGGCGAACGCCAGGACGCCTGGATCCAGAATTCGGTTGGCCCGCATGTCGTTATCGCCAAAGGCGTTGTCGGTCAGGATCAGTTCGATGCCCACGATCTTGCCGGCCTCGACCACGAACCGGGCGCCATCGCCGCCTGGGGTGCGCTGCGTGAAGTCGTACCAACCCTCAGCGGTGATGCGTTTGCCATCAAGATCGACCAGATTGCCGCCCGCCACCGCTGCGGCAGAGACAAACTTGATGTAGCTGTTGAACTCCCCCTCGTTGAGTCCAGCAGCCCGCAGATCGATGTACAGGCGCACCTGCACGCCCGGTCGATCAGGGAAATCAACATCAGGAAAAAGGTCGGAGAAGGCACCGCCCTCCGCCTGAGGTCCGAGTTCAAACCGGATAGGGTCCCAAGGGGTTTCGACGGTGCTGCCGTCGGCCAGCGTCACCGTGCGGATGCCCCCGCCGTCAATGCTCACGTCATCGGCCGCCGAGCCGAACTGGGCGTCAGCAAATGCCACCACCCGGATATTTTCCAACTGCAGGCTGGTGGAGACCGTGTTGTCGGAAGTTCCCTCGAGCGCCATCAGCGAAATGATGGGCCTGACGTCGGTCAGCGCTCCTTCATTGCCGGCGGTGAAGCTGGCGACATCGCGCCAGGCGAGCGTGGCCAGGGCATTCTGCTCGGCGTCGGGAATGCCATCGCCGTTGAGGTCCCCAGGCAGCGCGTTGCCGATGCCTTGCGAAGCCACGAGCGAAGACAACTGATCTTCAGTCGTGGGTGAGATGCCGTCGCGATCGAGGTCGTCGTCCAGATCGAGGACACTGGTGACCGGGCCCTCGGGGCGCAACTCGCCTGTGAAGCGCACACCGGTGCCATCGTCCTTGATCGTGGCGGTACCGAACTCGGTCCGCGCCAGCAAGGCGCTGCCCACAGCCAGACGGAACGTTTCACTGCCCTCGTATTCCCGTTCCTGCTCGGCCGTGATGTTGACCCGCACGTACAGGGTTCCGTCAGCCGGGACGCTCACCGGGCCCGTCACCTCGGTCCAGGCGTTGGCCTGCACATTCCAGAACTGCAGCGATGGCCTTGCACCCAGATCGGCCGTAGCGTTTGCCGGGTCTGTGTTGCGGTCCAGCAGCGACACCGTCAAGGAATCTCCCGCGCTGGCGCGCAGCGTGAACACGGCATAGGTGGAGCCTTCGTTCACCAGCACACTGTTGACCTTGAGCGGCCGGTCATCGTCGCGCACGGCGTTCAAATCTTCCGACCCGTTCTCGCGGAAGATCGTGCCGGTGCCGTCGTCGAGGATGCGCGCCGTTCCCGTCGTGGTCAGGCCGCTACCACCGCGGACGGTGGCCTCCAGCACCAGGGATTCCGCCCCTTCGAAGATCTCGTCATTGACCACGGCCACGCGCACAAGCATGAGCGACGAACCGGCCGGGAAACGCGCACCCGACGTGCTGTCGTAAACCACCCAGCGGCTGCCGTCATAGATTTCCAGGGGGCCGCGCGTGTCGATGCCAACCGTGGCGGTACTGCCGTTCCCGCCCAGGCTCAGGTCCAGCGTGCTGCCAGCCTCCCCTGTGACGCGGTACACCACCCAGGACGACGCCTCGTTCACCACCGGGCTGCTCACGAAGAGCGCGCGGTCGTCGTCGAGGTTGCTCGACGCGGTACCCGAGAAGGCGCCGTTGGGTCCGTTGAACTCGAAGCGCACCCCGGAACCATCATCGCGAATGGTGGCCTGCCCCGACGCCGTGCGCAGCTGGGTGCCACCCGTCAGCGCCGTGAAGTAGGTAGCGTTCAGCAGGAAAGTTTCGGGGCCCTCGAACACCGTGTCATTGACCAGCGCCGTTCGCACCAGCAAAGTGGACGACCCACTGTCCTGCACGGCAAAACGACCGGTGTAGGTCACCCAGCTGGCCCCGTTCCAGTACTCGAGCGCAGGACTGAAATCGGCACCGCTCAAAGCCGAGCCGGTGACCAGGCCCAGTTCCAGGAACTGCCCCCCCACCACTTGCAAGGTGAACACCGCATGGCTGGAACCCTCGTTGACCGAGAAACTGCTCACATTCAGGCGCAGGTCGTCGTCGAGGTTGCGGTCTGTGGTGCCCGAGAAAGCGCCGTTGGGCCCGTTGAACAAGAAGATCACACCCTGCCCGTCATCCCGGATGGTGGCCGTGCCCGTGAAGGCACCGGTGGTGGGCAGACCGGCCACGTGGTAGGTAGCGGTGAGCCGGAAGTCCTCCGAACGCTCGAAGAAGGCGTCGTTGACAATGGCCGTGCGCACAAGCAGTGGCTGCTGGTCGCTGGTACCCGCCGGGACAGTCAGATCGCCACCGTTGTAGGGCACCCATGCCGATCCGTTCCACACCTCCAGGTCGGGGCCGGTGGCATTACCGTAATCGACGCCGTTACCTCTGGCGCCATCACCATTCGGACCCAGGTTGACCAACCCGTCGCTCAGTGCCAGGCGGATCGTGGAACCCGGCGCCGCCACCACGCGGAACACCGCGTGAGTCGAGCCTTCGTTGACGCTGAAGGAGTCGATGGAGATTGGGCGGTCGTCGTCCGACAGTCCGCCCGCGGCCACGCCGTTGGCATCGTAGACCCGGCCCGTGCCATCGTCGAGCAACGTGGCCGTGCCGGTTCCGGTGGCACCGTTGCGCACCGCACCCGAAAGTCCATTGACAAAACGCAAGGCCGGCGCGTCGAAGCTCGCGGTCAGGCTCAGCGTCTCGGCGCCCTCGAACACGCCATCATTGACGGTGCTCACCTGCACATAGAAAGTCGACACGTTGGCCGGCAACACGATCTGGTTGCCGGCAACGGTTGTCCAGCTGTTGCCATCGGTCGACCACTGGTAGCTGCCCAGGTAATCGTTTGCCTGGGTCGTCACGTTGCCGAGCGTCAGGTTGATCGTGCGGGTGGCATCTGACAGGCTAGTCGCCATCCCCCGGCCCAGTTGCACGGTGAAGACAGCGAAACTGCCTTCCGACACATCGGGGACACCGCTCACCGTCAGCACCGGGCGGTCGTCATCGCCGCCGGACAGAGAGCCGTCATCAAAGATCGTGCCCGTGGCCGCCGCCGTCGTGGCGCTCAGGTTCACCGTGCCACCGGCCGTGTTGGTGGTGCTGGCACCCGTGATCGTGGCGATCACCGTCTCCGCACCCTCGAACACCCCGTCACCCACCGGGTCGACCGTGAACGTGCCCGTCAGGCTGCCCGCGGCGATCGTGAGCGTGTACACCCCGGCCGTGCCGGTGGCCGTCAGCCCACTGATCGCGTAGTCCGTGGTGAGCGTGGCGCTGCCGGTGAGCGTGATCGTCACCACCGTGTCCTGCGCCGAGGCGTTGCTCAGCGTGACCGTGTAGGTCATCGCATCGGTTTCGCTGGCGTCACCCTCGCTGATGCCCGCCGGGTTCACCCCGATCGAGACCGTGGGCAGGTCGTCATCGGTCGTGCCTAGCGTGTCTGCACCTTCGTTGTCGTAGACCTTGCCGCTGCCATCGTCAACGATGGTGGCGGTGTCGTTCGCCGTGGCACCGGTGCGCACCGCACCACTGCTGCGGTTGGCAAACTTCAGCGCCGCGTCGTTGAACGTCGCCGTGAGCCTGAGGTCTTCCGCGCCTTCGTACACCGCATCGGCCGTGGTCGATACCACCACGTAGAACTTCGTGATGCCGCCCGGCAGCACCACCTGGTTGCCCGTGACCGTCAGCGCCGTCTTGCCCGTGCGGGCCACATCGTTGGTGTAGTAGTACGCCGTGTACGTCGTGCTGAAGTCGCCCACCTCCGTCGTCACGTTCTCCAGCAGCAGGTCGATCGTGCGCAGGGCATTGATCACATCCCCCGACAGCGCCTTGTCCAGCTCCACGGTGAACAC